>JBEBGM010000067.1:0-13900 GCA_040081455.1 Bryobacteraceae bacterium | reverse complement strand
ATGGCGCTGCCGCTCGGCACATCCGCTTTCACCTCGGGCGTCTACACGTCGCCGACGAACCTGTTCACCATCGACTCGAACTTGCGCCCGCCCTACGCACAGGATTGGAACTTCTCGGTCGAGCGACGACTCGGTCAGCAAGTTGTTGAAGTCCGCTATGTCGGCACCAAGGGAACACGCCTGCCTCGGTTTATCGAAGCGAATCCCGCGGTCTACGCCCCTGGAGCTACGGCCGCCAACGCAGGCCGCCGCCGGATCTATGCAAACTGTCCCGCCTCCAGCGGCCCATGTTCCCTTGGCTACGTCGCGCTCGTGACGGATTCGACGAACTCCACCTATCACGCCGCTCAAGTGAGTCTCTCCCGCCGCCTGCGCAACGGCCTCGGTTACACAGCCGCGTACACGTTTTCGAAGACACTGGATTATGTATCGAGCCTCCACATTGCCGGTCCCGCCCCCATTCTTGTTTCCGGCGAAATGGACCTTGCCCAGAACCCGTTCGATCTTCGCGCCGAGCACGGCCCGTCTTTATTCGACGTGCGTCATCGTTTGGTTCTCAATGGCATGTACGAGATCCGTTGGTTCCGTCGCTCGCATCCTTTTGTCAAAGCGCTGCTGGATGGCTGGCAGGTGAACGGCATTGCCAACGTATCTTCGGCCACGCCGTTCACGGTCTACGATTCCCGAAACGTATCGATGCAGGCACCCCTCCCGCCGGTGGCCGGAACGTTCGCCAGCCGTCCTGATCAAATCGCGAGTTGCACCTCGGGTCCACACACAACGGAACAGTGGATCTCCGGTAGTAGTTTTTCGCGCTTGAATGCGGTCACTGATGCCGGCCGCTTTGGAAATGCGGGCCGCAACACATGCCGTGGCGCCGGCATCGTCAACGTGGATCTTTCCTTGATCCGCGGTTTCCAAATCAACGACCGGATGCGCCTGCAACTCCGCGTGGAAGGTTTCAACGTGATGAATCACGCAAACTTTGGGCTTCCGGTGAACGATCTGGCCTCTCCCAACTTCGGCCGTGTGCTTGAAGCCGGCCCGCCGCGCTTGATTCAGTTCGCGCTCAAGCTGTTGTTCTAGTAGCCAAAATGTCTATGCCCCTTCGCGCCTCTCACCTGCTGGGGTCGCGAAGGGTGGGAACTTGCGACTCCTAACTCCTCATTCCGACGCCTTCTTTCCCGCCACCCACAGGTAGACACTCGGCAGCACCAACAGCGTCAACAACGTCGAGGTGACCAATCCGCCAATGACGACCGTCGCCAACGGCCTTTGCACTTCGGCTCCCGCGCCGTGCGAAATCGCCATCGGGAGGAATCCCAAACCAGCCACAAGGGCAGTCATCAGCACCGGACGTAACCGGGTACTCGCGCCCTGCATCACGGCCGATTCCACGCTGATACCGAACTTTTCCAGTTCGCGAATGTGCGTCAGCAAGACGATTCCATTCAACACCGCGATTCCGAATAACGCGATGAACCCGACTGCCGCTGAGATGCTGAACGGCATCCCGCGGCTCAACAACGCCACAATGCCGCCCGTTGCAGCCAAGGGAATGTTGAGGAAGATCAATGCGGCGGGCGTCACCGACTCAAAATTCAAGTACAACAGGACGAAGATGAACAGCAATGCCAGAGGAACCACAACTGTAAGGCGGCGGCTGGCGCTTTGCAGTTGTTCGAACTGGCCGCCCCATTCCATCGTGTAGCCCTCCGGCAGCGACACCTGCTGCTGCACCGCGCGTTGAGCATCCAGCACAAATCCAGCAAGGTCACGACCTCGTACATTCATCTCCACGCTGATGCGCCGCTGCGTATTCTCGCGACTGATCTGCGCGGGACCCTGTTCATCCTGCACATCCGCCAACTGCGCGATGGGGATGAAGTGGCCTTCCTTGTCCGCCACCTTCAGATTGCCGATGGATTCCGCCGTGTTGCGTTGCTCTTCAGGAAAACGCACTTGAAGCGTGAACCGCTTGTTGCCCTCGATGATCTGCCCGACGGGCTTGCCACCTAATGTTTCAACGGTATCGAGCACGTCGGCTGCATCCAGACCATGACGCGCGATCGCATCGCGCCGGATGTGGATGCGCAGGTAGGGGAGCCCCGCCACCCGCTCTGCCCGCACATCTGCTGACCCCGGCACTTTTTCGACGATCGCCGCGATCTGTTCCGATTTCCGCCGCAACGTCTCCAGATCGTTGCCATAGATCTTCACTGCGATGTCGCTGCGTACGCCCGCTTCCATCAATTCCTGCATGCGCATTTGAATCGGCTGGGAAAAACTGTACGCCGCTCCAGGAGCCTCATGCTGCAGCAGCTCCTTCATTTCAGCGATCAGGGCATCTTTTGTTCGCTTCTTCGGCCACTGATCCAAGGGCCTCAGCGTGACGTAGACATCGCTCTGATCGATTGCCATTGGATCGGTGGCCACCTCTGGCCGTCCCGTTCGGCACACCACGCGCTCCACTTCAGGGAACTCACGCAAGACCGATTCAATAATCAAGTTTCCATGCAGCGATTCATCAATCGAAATTCCTGGCACTCGGTACATCATGGTGACGATGGAGCCTTCATCGAGCGTGGGGATGAACTCTGCTCCCAGAAATGGAATGCCCGCCAGAGACAGTACGAACACGCCTACCGCAATCGCCGCCGTCAACTTCGGTATGCGTAAGGCTTCATGCAAGAGCGGCTTGTACATTTCATGCAGTTTCCGCATCACCCATGTGTGTTCTTCTTTCGCTCCTCGCCGGAACGCATACCAACTGAGCACTGGCATCAGAACTAGGGCTATCGCCAACGAAGCGAACAAGGCAAGCAGTACCGTGATCGCCATTGGTCTGAACATCTTCCCCTCCACGCCGGTCAGCGTCAGGAGGGGAATGTAAACAACGAAAATGATGCCCACGCCGAAGAAGATCGGCTTCGACACTTCGCTCGCAGCCAGCTTTATCGACGTCTTGACATCGTGATCCGCACGATGCACAGTCAGCCGCCGGAGTATGTTCTCCACCATCACCACGGAGCCATCGACGATCAACCCGAAATCGATCGCCCCAAGGCTCATCAGGTTTCCGGAGATTCCCGAATACAGCATCCCGGTGAACGCCACCAACATCGATAGCGGGATTGCCAGCGACACGATCAACCCGCCCCGCAAGCTACCGAGCAGTAGAAGAAGCACCGCGATCACAAGAATCCCGCCCTCCGTGAGATTCCTGGCAACGGTTTGAATCGTGCGCCTGACCAGGTCTGTGCGGTCGTAAAGCGGGTCCACTGTGACGCCCTCGGGCAGCGACTTTTGAATCGCCATCAATTTTTCCTTAACGCGATCCACTACCACGCGTGAGTTCTCGCCAATCAACATCATGGCGACGCCAATCACGATCTCCCCTTGGGCATCCTGCGTCGCAAACCCCTGTCTCACCATTGGCGCAAACTGCACCTGTGCGATATTGCGGATCAGGATGGGTGTTCCCGATGGCGATGCACCGACGACGATGTTTTCGATGTCCGCCAGGCTTTGAATCAAACCCTCACCCCGAATCAGCGACTGCTGCTCATAGCGTTCGAGCGACGCCCCACCCGCGTTCGCGTTATTGCGTTCCAGCGCGTCGATCACTCTGGCCAGCGGGATGTGATAAGACGTCAGCTTGTCGTTATCCACCTGCACTTCATACGTTTTCAACTCGCCGCCGTGACTGTTCACCTCGACGATGCCCGGCACGCTGCGAAGCCTTGGTGCGATATCCCAATCGAGGATACTCCGCAGTTCCATCAGCGGCCTCCCCTTGCCAGACACTTTGAATTGGTAAATCTCCCCAAGCCCGGTCGAGATCGGTCCCATCTCCGGCTCGCCCATTCCCGCCGGCACTGCCGCACGCGCTAAAGGCAATCGCTCCAGCACCAAGCGACGGCAAAAGTACGGATCCATATCTTCTTTGAAATAGATCGCGACGTACGAAAGCCCGTACTTCGAGATGGATTGAATGCGCTCAATGCCCGGCAGTCCGCTCATCGAGGTCTCAACCGGGAACGAAAGAAACTGCTCTACCTCCACGGGCGACAGACTGGGCGCGCGCGTCAAGACAAGTACTTGATTCGGTGTTACATCCGGCACCGCGTCGATCGGTAACTCCTGCAAGGACTGCACGCCCAACAGCGCGATTAACGCCACCGCCAGCAGCACCAGCAAGTGGTAACGGAGCGCGATTTCGGCAATCTTCCCCATCGCCTATTCTTCTCCCAACGACTTGCCAGCCAAGATCGACTTCAAATGAAACGCTCCGTCGGTCACCACCCGTTCGCCTTCTCTCAAGCCGGAGAGAATCTCCATTTGTCCGTTCACGGAGTTGCCTGCCTGCACATGGCGCATTTCGAAACTCGTGCCCGCCTTGCGAATGAAAACTACGTTTTCGCTATCCACCTGTTGGAGCGCCGAGTCGGGAACCGAAAGAGCCATTCTGCTGAAGCTAGTCGGCACGCGGATTGTCGCGAACATATCGAGCTTTAGCTTCAGCCCCGGATTCGCGAGTTCGCACCGTACCTTCGCGGTGCGTGTTTGCGGATCGAGAACGTCGCTGATGTAAGAAACGCGCCCCAGGAAGCGCTCACGCGGATACGTATCCACGGTGATGACCGCATTCTGCCCCAGGCGCACTCGGCCCAGATCCTTTTCATACACTTCCGCTTGTACCCACACATGCGAAAGATCGGCAACCGTGAATAAATCGTGTGTAGTGTCGATCAACTCGCCCGACGCCGTCTGCACTCGTGTGATCACACCTCCGAATGGCGCGCGAACTATTGTCGTCACTGGCGCGCGGCTTGTTCCAGGCTCCACGCCAAACCGCCGCAACCGTGACCCGATGCCGGCGATCACGCTCTCTTGCGAACGTATGCTTTGCCGCAATTCCTGCTGCTCGGATTCAGCCAGTTCCAAATCCTTGGGAGCAGCAGCGCCAATATCCACAAGCCTTCGTACTCGCTCATACTGTTTCGTCTGTGTTGTCAATTGCACTTGACGGCGTTGAAGCTCCGCGCGCGCCGCTTCTTCGTCGGAGAGCAACTCGCCCGCTTCAATGTTGTCGATGCGCGTCAAATCCTGCCCCGATATCACGCGGTCTCCCACGCGTACCAAAACTTCAAGCACACGCCCGAGGGCGAGCGATCGTACCTGCGACACGCGGCTATCGCTGGGTTGCACCGTGCCCGTCACCTGCAGGTATTCGGTCAGTTGGGTCTTTCGCGCTTCCGCCACTGTGAGGCCCACGTGATCCTGTGCTTCAATCGTCATATCAACGATCACAGGACCCTTTTCTTGCGGCTCCTCGACCGTTTGTTCCGGCTTCTTGCTGCACGCCGTCAATACTGCCAGTGAGATGAGGACTGCTGAGAATCGCTTCATGGCAGTGGGGCTCCCGCGGCCCGTTCCAGCTCCGCAACCGCGCGAGCCAGATCTGTTTTTGCGTCTATGTATGCCAATTCGGTCTCCGTCAACCGTCGCTGTTCATTCAGCACATCCAGCAGCCGCAATTGACCTAATTGATACGCCTGCCGGATCACTTCCAAATTTTGTTCGGATTGCTGCACCACACCGCGTCCAAACACTGCCAACGTATTCTTCGCCGCCCGCCAACGTTTGTAGGCCGTCTCCACTTCCAGCGGAATTGCCGATGCCAAATGCTCCACACGTAATGACGTTGCGCTCGCCCGCGCCGCGGCGGCATCGATGTTGCCTTGATTCCTCCGGCCCGTGAACAGGGGAAGGGAAGCGCCGAACAGCACCACGTCATCTTTGTCGCGAATTGGAATGGGTGCCCCAGTGGACGACAACGCCAGCTGATCGAATGCCGAGTTCTTATGCGAGTACCGCATTGAAAGCGTCACATTCGGTTTCGATTGCGCCTGCGCCAACGTCACCTCGGCGGTGCCCTGCAACTCGAGCACGCGAGCGATCCGAAGATCGGGCCGTTCTTTCAGCGCCAAGGCCTTCACTTCCTCCAGCACGATTTCGTGCTCGTTGACTGGCAGCGCCTCTCCCAGAGTCAACTCAGTGGTGGCATCCAGTGTCAACAATCGGCGCAGATCGCTCAGATCCGCATCCAGCTGCCCGGAGATTGACGTCCTCTGTGCCTCATTGCGAGTCTGTTCCACCTGCAATAGCTGCACATCCAACCGGGGGATATCGCCTTCTTGCGCCCGCGCCTGCGTCAGCCTCAACGTTTGCTCGTTCAATTGCGCCAGCTTTGCCAGCACTTGTGTTTTCTCGCGCTTCGAAAGCGCCTCAATCGCGCGGTTCCGCACATCGAACCCCAGCGCGCGGCCACGTTCGTCCACCTCGGCCCTCGCCAGTTCGATGGTCGTCTCCGCCACCTTCACTCGTTTGTCGCGCTTGCCGCCCAGTTCAATTGCCTGTGAGAATCCCGTGGCAAACTCCTCCTCGCCTTTAGTCGCCAGTGGACGCCCCGTTCCTCCCTGCATGTCCAGCGTCGGATTCGGCCGCATCCCAGCTTGGCGAACCAATGCCTGCGCTTCGGTCAGGCGTTGCCGGGTCGCTTGAATCTCACGGTTGCGTTCCAGTGCGCTTTGCACCAGTGCTTCTAACTCTTTAGTTGCGTTTGTCTGTGCGCACAGCGGCGCAACCAGCGCGCACACTAGTGCCGCGGGAACCGCGCATCTTGTCGCTTGCATATGGCTCTCCCTGATTCGAGCTGAACCTTCCTCTGCACGTGAAATGCCGCAAAGGAGACGATTTGGGAAAGAAGAGGTCCTAGAATCGGGGAGGGTGATAAATGCCCAAGGGTTCAGCGACGGGCATCGAAGGGAGAACAACTTCGGAGATCGGAGCCGCGGCTTCCACGGCCTCGGGAACCGGCAGGGTTACCGGCAGCGCATGCCGGCAGCAGCAAATGCAGCCATCCGAGCATCCACATTCCTCGTCGCCCTGAGTCGTTGAGCTTGAACTCGCACTCGATTGCGTTGCGTAGTGCGAGACGGTGTCGCAAAATACGGTCTCCGCAGCCCCCAAAATCAGAAGGATCACCGCGACGATCTGTGTGAGGTAGCGTTTCAAAGCTAGCTCCAGCCCCATATTCGCACAGTGTGAGAAAAACGCAAGGAAATTCGTTGCGCCTGGCCGGTCATTGAATTCATCCCTTGGATCGAAGGATACATGCGAGCGAATAACCCTTTGGCGCCTTTTGTGCCAAGCTTCCTTATCGAGAAGCGATTCACTTTACGTTGAGCTCCCATACATGAGTACCAACGACCTCTGCGCAAATGGCACATAGACCAGTGGAGCGCAAAGCGCGAGCGCAACGCCAATGTCGACGTGGTGAATCAACAAGAATGGCGACACCGCCCATAAAAGATCCAGCACCAGCAACAAAGGAAACAACTTGGCGAACTTCGCCGGCAGATTCCGGAACGCCAACACCACGGCGACTATCAAGAACAGCCGTATCGGTATGAGCGCTGTCCCCGTCGCGATCACAAGAGTGAGCAGCGCGCCCGGATCCGCCACCGCGGCTTCCAGGAAAATCTCGTGGACCTCGCCAAGGTTCGCCAGCGCACTCACATAAAACGCGAGGTACATCACCTGGATCAGAACCAGCAAAATCCGCACGGTTTTGCGCGGAATTACCGGCAATTCCTCCGGCGTGGTCAACATCGTTTCGGCGATCCGATCGAATGCCCCTGGAGTTTTCTCAGGCGTTTCCGGCATAGCCACCGCAACGGCCGCAGCTTCGCCCTTTTCCGCCGTATCTCCCAACAGTTGCGCCGTCACTGGAGCCACAAACCGGTATCCCTTGCCCGGTACCGTTTCCACATACCGAGGCGTACTTGCGGAATCCGTCAGAGCCTCGCGTATCCTATTGACCGCAGTGTTCAGACCATGATCGAAATCGACAAACGTCTCTTTTCCCCATAGACGCTCGCGCATCTCCTGCCGGGCGACGATCTCCGCCGGCCTCTCGAGCAGCATCAGGAGAACCTGGAATGGCTGCGAATGCAGCTTCAGCCGGATGCCAGCCTTGCGCAGCTCTCCCGTCCGCTCATTCGCCTCAAAGATTCCGAACCGGAAGACGCGATGTGGTGTTTCGCCAGACACGCAAAACCAGTGTAGCCTCTCACCGGAGCTTTCCTTCGGGTTTGCCCGCAAAAGTCATTCCCGATCCGCTGGAGGCGCATTAGCAACCAGCGTAGAATCAACTCTTTGCGTGTTGAGGTGAATACGACGGTCGTTTTATTCGCTATCTCTTGCCCACCGCACCTTGGAATGGCATCATCTGGACGTGGCGGGCAACTCGATGACGACGGCAAACATGCACGCACTTGTAGCAATCGGGCTGCTTTTCGCCGCGCCCAATTGCTCCGCGGCGTGGCTGACACCTGCGGCGGAGAACGCTTTCCAGAAGTACGTTTCTGGAGTGGAATCTCGCCTCAACGCTCAGCACTCAACCACGTCAACGTACCTCGCGGTCTCATCGGGCGTCGGCTCTGCTGGCTCCAAATTTCAAGTTGAGTCCATGAACGGCGGAACATGGTCCGTCGAGCAAGCGCTCCTCCATCACTGGCGGGCTACCGCGTTCGTTCCGGGTGCGACCCCCCAGCAGATGCTCGCCCTTTTGCGTGATTACAATCGTCTCCCAGAAAATTATGCACCCCAGGTCGTATCCGCGCGCGTAATCTCGCAGTCCAGCGGTGCGGCCCGCATCGCTATGCGTATTCAGGAACATCGCGTTATCACCATCGTGCTCGATGGTGAATATTCGCTGGAATCAAAGCTCGAAGAGTCCAGGCGCGGCTATAGCAATTCGCGAAGTAATCGTATCCGCCAGATCGAAAATGCGGGCTCTGCTAACGAACGGCCCCTCGACCTCGGCCATGAGGACGGCTTCCTCTGGCGACTCAACTCCTATTGGAGCTTTCAAGCGACCAACGAAGGTACCGTCGACGGTGTGCGTATCCAGTGCGAAGCCATTTCGCTCACCCGCGACGTCCCTCGCGGCCTCGGCTGGCTGATCATCCCCATCATTCGCGATTTTCCCAAGGAAGCGCTTGAATTCACCATGCAAGCAACCATCAAGGCGCTTCAAACGCCCTCAGCGCAAAGGTAAAGACGGAGAAAAGATGCACACACAACTGGAAGTGTCTTCGCACAACACGGCAGCGCTCAAAAAGGGCGGCTTCGTGAACGCGGTACGAGTCCACGAATCTCTTACCGCGAAAGTGGAGAAACGCATTCTGATCTGGCTTGCCCAGCGCATGCCCCGCGCCGTCTCGCCCGATCACCTCACCACTCTGGCTCTCGCGTCGCAAGTCCTTGCCGGAGCCGCCTACGCCCTTGCCGCCGAAGACAACCGCTTCCTCTGGTTCGTGAATCTGTTTCTTGCTTTGAATTGGTTCGGCGACAGCCTGGACGGCACCCTCGCGCGCGTCCGCAACCAGCAGCGCCCACGCTACGGCTTCTATGTGGACCACATCGCCGACACTTTCGGTGCGCTCGCTTTGATGACCGGCCTCGCCCTCTCGGGCTTCGTACACTGGCAGATCGCTGTCGCGATGCTGATCGGCTTTTACGTGCTTTCGATCGAAAGTTTTCTGTCCACCTACACTACCGGCTATTTCCGCCTCTCGCACGGAGCCTTCGGCCCCACCGAACTCCGCATCCTTATCGCCATCGGCAACGTCTTTCTATTCACGCGCCCGAAAGTCACCATTGCCGGCGGGCAGTATCTTCTCTTCGATATCGGCGGCGCGGTTGCCGTCGTCGGCATGACCGCGATGGCTTTGGCCGCGGTGGTCAAACAAACCGTACATCTCTATCGCGAAGAAACGAACCGTAATGCGGGCTGATTGTTTGAGTCACCGGATAGGTCGGCCCCGTCTCGTTCACCTGATCCGTTTCGGATTGGTTGGCGTTTTTGGCGCGATCCTGCAGTTAATGTTGCTCCATGTCTTCAGGAACCGATTGGGCGTGGCAATAGCCATCGCCAGCCCACTCGCCGTCGAGATTACAGTCCTGCACAATTTCGTTTGGCACCAGTGCTATACCTGGAACGATCGTCTCGCCGCTGGCCTTCACGAGCGAGCGACCCGCTTGTGGAGATTCCACATCGCCAATGGCCTGATCTCGATCACGGGCAACACGATTCTGCTCTACACTTTCGTCCAGCGCCTGCAACTGCCTCTCATCCCCTCCGCAGTCGCGGCCATCGCCGCATGCTCCGTCGCGAATTTCCTGCTTGCGGACCGCTGGATCTACGCTGCCAAAGTATCGCCTCAGCGTTCCTTCGAACCCAGCGAATGAGGGCGGGGAATTCATCCGTCAGTATCGCCATGTATTTTGCAGGATGCTTGCGCCACTACTGAAGATGTTTGAAAGTTGGAAAGGGTCTCGGGCGCTTAGCTCGCCGCAAGCAAATCCTTCACACCCGCGACTACTTCTTCCACCGTCGCCTCGTACCGGAAAAGAATCCGGGTGCGTCCGGCGCGGTCCAATCCGTAAAGCGCCGTTGTGTGCGCCACGGTGTACTTTGCCGCGGAGTTCGGGGTCGGCACGATCTCATACGATGCGCCATATAGGTTCACTACGTTGTCGATCTCTTCCTTTGACCCTGTTAATCCGCGTGAATCAATGCGAAATGCACTCAGATCGGCCTTGAGTACATCGGGCGTGTCACGCTGCGGGTCCACAGAGATATAAACGGTCTTGACCCTCTTCGCTTCGTCACCCAGTTTCCGGTAGACCGAAGAAAGCTTGGACAACGTCGTGGGACACGCGTCAGGGCAGGAGGTGTAGCCGAAGAAGATCAGCACTGCGTTGCCTTTGAGCGACGCCAGCTCAAAGAGCTTCCCGTCATGATCCGTCAGCCGGAAATTTCCGCCGATGGGAAGAATCGGCAGTTCTTTGCTGCCGCATCCTGTCGAGCCAACACAGCATGCTCCGGTAATACACAGTTGTGCGAAACTTCTTCGGTTCATGACGGTGCCGCGGCTGTGTTTATTTGCGGAACGTGGCATTTACCGGAATTGTACTGCCATCATCGAGCTTCAGGTTCACTGTGATTTTATCGCCTTCGGCAACCTTCGATTTCAATCCAAAAATCATGATGTGCAGGCCGCCGGGCGCAAGCGTCGCTTTCCCGTTCGCGGGAATTGCGATCTTCTCCACCGGCGACATCCGCATCATCTGCTGTTTTTCCATTCCCGGCATGCCCGATTTGGATTCTGTCATCTTCATCTCGTGCATCTCGGTCTTCTCCGCGGCCGTGCTCGATACCGCCACAACGGACTTCGCTTGGGCGCTGTGATTCTCCAGTACCAGAAACATCGCCGTATCCGATTTCGAAGGAGCCGGTATGCGCGCCCACGCGTCTTGAACGGTTACCGCCGCACTCTGCGCCGTCAGTAGCGCCGGCGCCAGCGACACCGCGATCAATAGAGCCGTCTTCGTGAAACGCGTTGTGAAAGAAAACTTGTTCATCCTTTATTCCCCTCTCAGTGCTTCGTCGTTCGGATCGATACCACGTATTGCGCAATCGATCGCCGCTCTGTCTCTGTCAGATGCTCAAAGCTCGGCATCGCCATTTGGTGGTGCGAGTTCCTCTGATCTCCATCGACACTCGCCATCTGCTCTTGCGTTGTCAGCGCACCCGTTGGATCTCTCATGACGCCCAGTAGAATTGTTCTCGCGATGGCTGCTTCATCGGCGCCCACCAGAAAGTGGGACGCTTCGCGAAAATCCGTCGGCGGAATGAGCAAATTTTTCGCTGCGGGGCCGTCCCCATGCCCTTTGTTCCCGTGGCAAGAAGCGCAGCCGCTTGACTGGTATAATTCGCGTCCGGCGTCGAGCGTCGGAATGTCGCTCCAACAGCCCTGCAACACGATCGCGGTCAAACCCGCCATGGCAACCACCCCGGAACGCTTCTTTCGCTCGTCAATCAAAACGGTTGCACGCCACCGGTTCACGCTGGTTCAGTGTATCATTCAGTGCTGTGTCCCGGACTCCGTTGACGTGCGGCAATTTGCCGCACGTCGTCCACTATGCCCAGCGTTTGTGGCGCGGTATCAAGCCTACGGATAGATCATTCCTATACCGGCGCGCCTACGCTCTCTTGCTGCAATTCAGCGGCTGCCGACTTCTTGAATACGCGTACAGAGCGTTTCTTCCACCACAAGTAAACGCCCGTCACCGAAAACATAGCGATGACCAAGCCGAGGAAGGCGACGAACGTTTGGTAGATCGGGCCAATGCTGTGCGCGGTGTGAAGCCGGCTGAGCCATCTGGAGATCGTCTCCCCACGGCCCATTTTCTTCGGGTTTGGATTGAGATAAAAAAGCGTCTCACTGGTTGCCGGGTCGAACATCACCATACGCATTTCATCGCCGTGGCCGACGGTGGCACCGTAGGAATAGCTGTTGAACGGTGCCATATAGGCCAGCGACCGCGGCTCGCCGAGCATCGTGCCTTCCTGCGCCGCCTTGTCGGCCAGCAAGCGGCGGCCTTCTGCCAAAGCGTGGTTCCAATCAACCTTGTCCATTGGCTTCGCTCCCTTGCGACTATTTCGCAACGCTGCAAAGTCCTGCGCCACGGAACGGTCATTCAGGCCAAACAGTGCCTTAGTCACAGGCTCGTAGACCCAAGGCCGAAGATTGTACATGACGCCGGACCATGCAAAAACCAAAAACATCGGCCAGAGCCAAAGCCCGAACGCGCGATGGAGATCCAGGTTCAGGCGGTAGGGTCCCGCGTTGGTCTTGATGAGCCAGGAAGGCTTCCAGTGCCGGAAGAAATGGGCCGCCACCGGCGGCATGGTCAGATAGAGCGCGACGAAGCAATCGATGGTCCAGAAAAGCGCGACAATCCCCATGAAAATATAGCCGCCAGGCCCGAGCACCAGCTTGTCGTGCAACTGCAGCATAAAGGGCATGAGGTTGATCAGGCCGTCCGAAATGTCGTTTCTATTTCGGTGCGCCAGTTCCTTGCCCGTCCACGGATCGATGTAGAACTGGCTGAATCCAAGGTTGTACGGCTTACCCGTGGAAGGGTCCGTCTTGGGAGTGGGGATCACCACCGCCTGATCCGGATGCATCAGGGTCACTCCATCCACTCTTGCGTGCGGGAGTTGTTCCTGTGCGCGCGCCACTAGCGTGGGCAGGTCGAGCGGAGCCACTCCCGGCCGCGGCTGGGCGTACAACTGAGGCGCGACAAGCCGTTCAATTGGCTCGCGGAATGCAAGCAGGCTGCCGGTCAAAGCTGCGACGGTGAGGAAGACCGCCATGGCAAGTCCGACATACCGGTGTCCTAGATAGAGAATGTGGCGAACGCGTTTCATCGGAATTTTCCTTCTCAGAATTGCAGACGCATGGCGAACTGTATCGAGCGGGGTCCGCCCGTCTGGTAGAGAGCATTCAGCCCGCCCATGCTGGTGGCCAGTGCCTGCGTCGAAAGCCCAAACAGCGCGCTGGTGAGCTGGCTGCCGGGAGGTCCGAAGTTCGGATGGTTAAAAATATTGAAAAATTCGGTCCGGAACTGCAGGCCCACTCGTTCGGTGACGCGGAACTGGCGCTGAATAGTGAAGTTTTCCTGCACCAGTCCGAAGCCGCGCAGAACGCCGCGGCCCATCGTACCTTGCCGCGTTGTGCCCGCGCTCACGAAGGCCGCTTTGTTGAACGCCATTCCTCCGGGATACTGGGGTCCGTACAAACGCTGAGGCACGCCGTAAACTACGTCAGGCCGGCTGGTGAAGATCAGTCCGTCAATCGTTACGGTGGACCCGATCAGGTTCACGGGCATACCGGTCCGGGCGGTCAACAAACTCTCAACGCCCCATCCGCCAAGCAACGTTTTGCCGAAGCCGGATTTGAAGGGGGAAGGAATCCGGTAA
>JBEBGM010000066.1:0-13927 GCA_040081455.1 Bryobacteraceae bacterium | reverse complement strand
CTATTGGACGCCTTGCCCGCCGCAAGCAGCCCCGCCGCCGCGTTTACCAGCACGATATCCCTTCTCTGGCCCTGTTCCCCGGAAAGGATCTCTAACGTTATCTTTGCGTTATCGTCAGCCGACCCGCCCTGAATGGCGTCCAGGGAACCCGGCCGGACGCCAAAATCCTCCGGGTGCCAGACGTGTTCGGTTACTGTGGAACCCTGTACCTCATAGACATCCGTGGGACTCACCGTACTAATTTCGTCGAGCCCCACCCGCCCGTGGGCGACGAACGAGTGCCGCGTGCCGAGCTCGGCAAGCGCCTGTGCCATGATCCTCGCGGCCGGTGCGGAGGGCGCGCCGATCAACTGAACCTGCGCCCGCGCAGGGTTCGCCAGCGGCCCAAGCAAGTTGAACACGGTCCGCATCTTCAGTTCCCGGCGCACGGGTTGCGCGTACTTCATGGCCGGGTGCAGATGCGGAGCAAACAGAAAACCCAGGCCAATCTCGCGAATCGCCTGCACGGCTTCCTCCGGCTTCATCGCGATGCGGATTCCCAGAGCTTCCAGCACATCCGCGCTGCCCACCTTGCCCGAAATCGCGCGATTCCCGTGCTTGGCCACATGCACGCCCGCTCCGGCAAGCACCATGGCGGCCACAGTAGAGATATTGAAGGTCCCTGCCCCGTCGCCGCCGGTGCCGACGATATCGACAACGTCCGAACCGGCATCGACAAACACCGATTTCTCCCGCATGGCACGCGCGAATCCAGCAAGCTCGCTCGCGGTTTCGCCCTTCATGCGGAGCGCTACCAGGAAGCCGGCGATAACCGCCTCGGGCGCGCCGCCCTCGAGCAAAACGCTCATCGCTTCATGCGCCTGCGACGAACTCAGGTTTTCGCCAGAGGCGACGTGATGGAGAAAAGGGACTAGTGACATTTTGGGATCAATTCGGCCTACGCCGCGTTCCGGTCTGCCGGAATAACCTCGCGCTTAATCTGGGCGGCTGACTGACTGGCAATACCCAAGTCATATTGCGTTTGGAGATTCATCCAAAACTGCGCCTCGGCACCAAAGTAACGCTCCAGCCGCAGCGCGGTATCAGGAGTCATCGCACGCTTACCGTTCACGATCATACTGATTCGGCTGAGAGGCACCCTGATATCGCGGGAGAGCCGGTTCAGGCTGATGCCCCGCTCCTCCAATTCTTCACGTAAAATTTCTCCGGGGTGCGTTGCTATGAGTCTCTTCGCCATGGAAACCTCCTAGTGATAATCCACGATCTCTACATCCCACGCATGGCCTTCTTGCCAGACGAAGCAGATCCGCCATTGCAGGTTGATTCGTATGCTGTGCTGGCCTTTCCGGTCACCTTCAAGCGCTTCCAAGTGATTACTTCGAAGAGCCGCCAAACCGTTCAGACTCACGGCGGCATGAAGGACGTCGAGCCTGCGCTTTGCCGCGGCCTCGATGTTGCGGAACTTGCGGCTTCCACGAGCTTCGAAGATCGCTTTCGTATCCAAACACCGGAAACCGCGGATCATCTGATTCCATAGTATTCCGTTTCGGATAATATCGCAACGTGAATGCTGCCTCTGCCGCGAGGGTATTAGCTGCGCTATTTCTTCACCGTAAACACCATTGCGCTCCACTGCGCGTCGAGCGAACAGATTTTGTAATCCACCAACCCCATCCCGATCGCCCGCTCGCGGATGAAGTTGCCATTCAGTCCATCTCTGCGGCCCTTCTGCCAGGCGATCCACAAACGCGTCTTCGCGGCGAGCCTCCGGCGCTCCGGCAAAGCGGCTTCATATTCACCCGGATCGTATACGAACCAAACGGTCACCGTGCCCGGCTTGAACGGGTCTTCCTCCACTTCTACGCCGTCCGGCAAGGGCCCCAGCACTCTCTCGTACCCGATAGGTGCATCGATCACGCCCACACGCATTGCCTTGGTGATCCCCATCTTTTGCGCATTCGTCCGCCCCGGATCACCTTCCATGATCTGTTTGGGAACCACCGGATTCTTCACCGGCTTCACCTTCCTCAGCACCTGCGCCAGCTTCGCGTGCGAGGTGTAGACCGCATCCGGGATCTCCGCCTGGATGCGCTCGACTTTTCCCGGATCTCCGCCCACAAACACCAGCGGAATCTCTCGCGTACTTTTCGACCCACGCACCCACGCTCCCACATACCTGCCGTGCGAGGGCATCCGCGACAAATCGATGACAATCGCCACCGGTGCTTCCTTCTTGATCCGCACCACCGACGGCGATTGCGTCCGCTCCGAGTAAATCGCCTCAAACCCGGCTTCTTTGAGTTGTGCGATCAACACCTTAGCTTCCTCCGCCTTCCAGTGAAACAGGCGAACCCGAGGCAGTGCAGCGCGAGGCATGGGGCCATTGTAGCGGCTCCCTCTTCCTGCCGGCCTAGCCCCTTCCAAGGGTCTTTCCGGCTCAAAACCCTGCCTTTCCACCGTCGCGTCCCACCTGCCGCCTGCGCTATCATGAAATTTCTCGTTCCACACATACAACAATGAAAATCCATGAATATCAGGCCAAAGCCCTGCTTGCACGTTACAACGTGCCTGTTCCACGGGGCGAGGTGGCATACACCGTTGAGGAAGCGGAAGCCGCAGCGAAAAAGCTGGGCGGAAGCGTTGTCGTCAAGGCGCAGATTCACGCTGGCGGACGCGGAAAGGGTGGCGGCGTGAAGGTCGCCAAGGACGCAACGGAAGCGCGAGCGCTTGCCGAAAAGATCCTCGGCATGACCCTCATCACGCACCAGACCGGCCCCGAAGGCCGCGTCGTGAAGCGTCTCCTCATTGAAGAAACGCTGCCGATCGAAAAAGAATTGTACTTGGGCATCGTGCTCGACCGCGCCACTGGAAAGAACACTTTCATGGCATCGGCCGACGGCGGCATGGATATCGAAGAAGTTGCCGCCAAGACGCCCGAGCGCATCCTGAAGGAAACGATCGAGCCGGGCATGGGCCTGCAGCCCTTCCAGGCCCGCAAACTGGCCTTCGGAATCGGCGTCCCTGGCGCCCTGGCCGGTAAAGCCGCTGCCGCGATGATGGCGCTGGCCAAGGCCAACGACGCGCTCGACGGTTCGCTTGCCGAAATCAACCCGTTCATTCTTACCAAAGACGGCAATGTCTTCGCGCTGGACGCCAAGTTCAACATTGACGACAACGCTCTGTTCCGCCACAAAGACCTTGTGGAACTGCGCGACTTGAACGAAGAAGATCCGCTGGAAGTGGAAGCCTCCAAGTTCGGTCTGAACTACATCAAGCTGGACGGCAACGTGGCCTGCATGGTCAACGGCGCCGGTCTCGCGATGGCCACCATGGACATCATCAAGTACGCGGGCGGCAGCCCTGCGAACTTCCTCGACGTGGGCGGCGGCGCCAACGCCGAGCAGATCAAGAACGCCTTCCGCATCCTGCTCTCCGACACTGCGGTGAAGGCCGTGTTCATCAACATCTTCGGCGGCATTTTGCGCTGCGATACGTTGGCCACCGGCGTGGTTGCCGCGGCTCGTGAATTGAACGTGAAGCACCCCATCGTGGTCCGCATGGAAGGCACGAACGTGGATGCCGGCCGTCAGATCCTGAAGGATTCCGGCTTCAACTTCACCGTTGCCGACGGCATGCTGGACGGCGCGAAGAAAGTAGTCGCATTAGCGAAATAGGAGCCTGGCAAAATGAGCGTACTCGTAAATAAAAATACACGCCTCCTGGTGCAAGGCTTCACTGGAAAAGAAGGCACCTTCCACGCGACGCAAGCGATTGCCGCGGGAACCAACGTTGTGGGCGGAACCACTCCCGGCAAGGGCGGCCAGACGCATCTGGACCGTCCAGTGTTCAACACCGTTGCCGATGGCGTGAAGGCCACCGGCGCGAACGCCTCGGT
Organism: Bryobacteraceae bacterium; assembly: GCA_040081455.1. Taxonomy (GTDB): domain Bacteria; phylum Acidobacteriota; class Terriglobia; order Bryobacterales; family Bryobacteraceae; genus Palsa-187. The sequence goes on along the minus strand of JBEBGM010000066.1, from coordinate 10,032 downwards.
GATCTTCGTGCCGCCTCCGTTTGCGGCCGACGCCATCATGGAAGCCGCCGAAGCGGGCATCGAAGTGGTGGTCTGCATCACCGAAGGCATCCCGGCGAATGACATGATCGTTGCCTGGGAATACCTGAAGAAGTTCCCCAAGACGCGCCTGATCGGTCCGAACTGCCCCGGCATCATCACGCCGGGCGAGTGCAAGATCGGTATCATGCCGTATCACATTCACAAGCCGGGCCATGTCGGCGTGGTTTCGCGCTCGGGCACGTTGACCTACGAAGCCGTGGGCCAGCTGAGCGCGCTTGGCATCGGTCAATCCACCTGCATCGGCATCGGTGGCGACCCGATCATCGGCACCACGCACATCGACGCGATCAAGTTGTTCAACGAAGACCCCGACACGCACGCCATCGTGATGATCGGTGAAATCGGCGGCAACAACGAAGAGATCGCGGCCGAATACATCAAGGCACATGTGAAGAAGCCGGTGGTTGGCTTCATCGCGGGCCAGACGGCGCCTCCGGGACGCCGCATGGGCCACGCGGGCGCCATCATCTCGGGCGGCAGCGGCAAGGCCTCCGACAAGATGGCCGCCATGGAAGCCGCCGGCATCAGCGTCTGCGCAACCCCCGCCGAAATCGGCGCGCGCATCCAAAAGGCGTTGAAGAGCTAGTAAAACGTGGGGCGGCGCTTCAGCGCGGCAGCCGGGCATTGCCCGGCTTTCGGAAGAAGCGACTTTGCCTACAAGCCGCGCCAAGCACGGCTGCCGGCCGAATGGCCCGCCCCACACTTCACCGCCCATAGATTTTTAACCCAGGAAAAAGAGACTCAAATGGAACGCACCTTTGCCATCATCAAGCCCGACGCCGTTGCGGCGGGGCAATCCGGCGAGATCCTCGCCATCATTCAGAAAGCCGGCTTCCGCATCGTCGGCATGAAGCAGCGCCGCATCAGCCAGGTGGAGGCGGAAAACTTCTACGGCGTGCACCGCGAACGCCCGTTCTTCGGTTCCTTGGTGAAGTTCATGACCGAAGGCCCCGTGGTCGTGCTGGCGCTCGAAGCCGAAGACGCCATCAAGAAGTGGCGCGACACCATGGGAGCCACCAACCCGGCGAACGCCGCCGAAGGCACCATCCGCAAACGCTTCGCCACGTCCATCGAACGCAACTGCGTCCACGGCTCGGATGCCCCGGAAACGGCAGCGGTGGAAATTCCCTTCTTCTTCGCTAGCAGCGAATTGCTGTAGTCCTTACGTGGCGCACGCACTCCTGCGTGCCGCCTCGCGACTCATCGCGAGGCATGGTGTGCTTACCAGCGTGCGCCACAATCACCCCACCGCCTGACTCTATCCCCTCAACCCACCCTTTGTTCGCGAATCCAAATTAGTTGCAGTAAACTGTAGTCCATGTTCCTCAGGGTACGAATCTGCGTCCTAGCGATATTTTCCATTTCGCCGACATTATCGGCCCAAATGGTATCCACTTTCGTACCGGATAAGGAACTGGGTGTACCTCCTCGTCCTCGACTAATTACATTGCTCGGCATCACCGCACCTGGAGCGATGGGGCCAGATCTAACGCTGCCGTTGAAGGGCAAGGTGGCCAAGGTCCTGTTTGAGGAGTTGCGGCCCGAAGCAAACCCCGGCGGCCCTGCTGGATCAGTGATTCAATCAAAGGAGACCACCTACGACGGCGAGGGACGGCCCACCGAGGAAATTCAAGACTACGGCGCTAAGACCGTTACGGTGATTAGGTACGACGGCGACAAGCTCATGAGTCGGGAAGCGACCATTCCAGCAAAAAAGGACGGGCCGAAATATTGGGACTATTTCACGTACAATTCTTCCGGAAAGCTTGGGGAGTACAAGCGCGGGCAGGGCGATGAGATTCAGAATCATGAGCTAAATTTCAAGCGGGATGCGGAAGGGCGCCTCCTGGGATATGAATATCGTCAAGGCGCGACGGACTCCCTGTTCCGGACCACCCAATTTAGCTATTCAGCAGACGGTGCTACGTATTCAAAAACCGAAACGGATAGCTCGGGAGACACCCTTTCGATCACGACCTACTCGTTAGACAAGAACGGCGATGTTGTGCGCGTCGTGCTCCAGCAACGTAATTGGAAAACGAAAACATTAGAAAAACCCATCACAGTCAACCTCCGGCACGACGCGCGCCGAAGATTGGTCGAACAAATCACCGTCGATCCTGAGTTCGAGCCAGCCGGCAGCGAAAACTCATTGCCACCCGGAACGGTGACGATCGCATACGATGACGACAAGCACACAAAAACAACCACCTATTCCGGAAAACTTGGAGCGATTTCGTCCACGGTAGTTCACGCGGTCGACGGTACACCAGTGAGTCAATCGATCACCACGGCCGGGAGATCACTCAGCACCAAACTCGATTACAAATACGATAGCCAAGGAAATTGGACGGCTTGCCAACTCCTCGCCACTAATTCCGGCGTCACAAAGGTGACGAAGGTTTGGCGCCAGACAATCACGTACCGCTAATTTCGATCCGTTCTGCGCGGGGCCAGCACCGATATACTCCTACCGTAACTCCTGCACCATCCCCGGAATATTATTCGCCGGAGCCCATTTAAACTCCGCCATCAGTGCCGCGGAAATTTCTTCTTGCGTCTTCTTCGCGCGGTTCAACTCGCGGACGCGCTGTAGAATCGTCGCGAAGCGGCTGCGGATCTCCACTACTTGCGCTTTCGTCACCATCGGCCCGTGGCCCGGAATCGCGCGGTCCCAATCCATCGTTAGAATTTGATCGATGGACCGCAGCCATTCCGACCAGCTGCCCGCGTCGCCGTAGTTGACGATGGGTGGCATCAGTTCGTGCGTGGTCAGCAGATCGCCCAGCACGATCACCTTCGCGGCTGGAAAGTACACCGTCGTATCGCCGCGCGTGTGGCCGCGCCATTCATGCAACTGCAGTTCCTTGCCGCCCAGATGCAGCCGAGCCTGCCCGATGTACGTCACCTCCGGCGTCCACGGCATCTTGCCGCCCGGCACCGCGGGTTGCAGCAGGTTGAAGCGGTCGCCATCGGAGATGATCACCTTCGCGCCCATCGCCTCCATCGCCGCCGCGCCCTCGGCATGATCGCCGTGGTTGTGCGTCAGCACCACATACTTCACCGGCTTATCGGTCAGCGACTTGATCTTCGCCACCACCTCGTCATGCGCCCGCGCATACTTGGCGTCCACCATGACGACGCCGTCGTTCGTCAGTTGCAGCGTGATATTGCCGCCCCAGTAGCGAAGCGCCTCTGGCGTCACGTCCTGGTTTTCGATGATGTAGATGTCATCGGTCACCTTCGTCAGCTTCGGCGCCGCCGGCGGAGTCTGCCCGGCGTTTCCCCGTGCACCCCCACCCTGCCCGAACGCCACACAAGAAAACGCCGCGAAGGCCGCGGCCGCACACAATGTTCGAAACATCCCACGCGTAGTCATGCGCCGTAATGTAACATAGCCGCGTACGTAGCGCACCCCTTGGAGTCGGCTTCGCCGGCCTTGGGTGTGCGCATTTTTGGAACTACTCCGCATGTCCCAGTTGCTACAATTTTGGTGTCCATGCCTCTCGTACCCGGCACCCGCCTCGGACCATACGAAATCGCCTCGCAGCTTGGCTCCGGCGGCATGGGCGAGGTTTACCGGGCCATCGACACCCGCCTAGGGCGCAGCGTGGCGATTAAAACGCTGAACGCCGATCACATGGAACGCTTCGAGCGGGAAGCCCGCGCCATCGCCGCGCTCAATCATCCTCATATTTGTCAGCTCTATGACGTCGGCGCCGACTACTTGGTGATGGAGTATATCGACGGCGCCCCGCTGGTGGGCGATTCCCGCGGGCAGTCCATGCCGCTGGATGTCGCGACGCGCTACGCCGTCCAGATCGCATCCGCTCTCGAAGCCGCGCACGCCAAAGGCATTACGCACCGCGACTTGAAACCCGCCAACATCTTGGTGACGACGTCCGGGGTGAAGCTCCTCGATTTCGGTTTGGCTAAGGTGGACACCCCCTCGGAGGCTGGCGAGGCCACCGTCACCCTGGGCCACACCGAGAGCGGCACAATCGTGGGCACTGCCGCCTACATGTCGCCCGAACAGGCGGACGGCAAACCCGTCGATGCGCGCTCCGATATCTTCGCTTTCGGCGCCGTGCTCTACGAAATGCTCGCGGGAAAACGAGCCTTCAGCGGCGGTTCGGCCGCCGCAACCATGGGAGCCATTTTGTTTCGCGATCCGGAACCCCTGCAAGCCCCGCCCGCGCTCCAGACCATTGTGGTGCGATGCCTGCAAAAACGTGCGGAGGATCGCTTTCAGACGGCCAAGGAACTCCGGGCAGCGCTGGAGCAAGCCAGTTCGTCGTGGAACTCGATGGCCGCGGCCGTCACGGCGTCTTTCTCGGCCACCCGTTCCGCCGTTCATACAATGCGCGAACAGGCGGCCGGGCGGTCGAATAGCGCGGAATCCAGACAACCTTCCATCGCCGTGCTTCCCTTCGCGAATATGAGCGGCGATTCGGAAAACGAATATTTCTCCGACGGGCTTGCCGAAGACCTCATCAGCGCGCTTTCGCAGATCAAGGGCCTGAAAGTGATTGCGCGCACCTCCGCGTTCGCCTTCAAGGGCAAGAACCAGGATGTGCGCCAGATCGCCGATGCGCTTGGTGTTCGTAATGTTCTGGAAGGCAGCGTGCGCCGCTCCGGCAAGCGCGTCCGCATAACCGCGCAGTTGATCCTGGCCGACGATGGCTCGCAGCAATGGTCGCAACGTTTTGACCGTGAGATGAACGACGTCTTTGAGATTCAAGACGAGATTTCGCAGGCCATCGCCGAACAACTCAAGTTGACGCTGACGATTTCCCAGGCCCCGGCGGCCCGCCAGACGTCGAGTATCGATGCCTTTGAGTCCGTACTGGCCGCGCGTCACGCCATCTGCAAATTCACGCCCGCGAATCTGGAGCGTGCCTACCAGCATTTGCAGCACGGTATTGCGCTCGATCCGAACTATGCCTACGCGCACGCGGTGCTTGCCGAGTATTACGTCCATCGTGCGGCTGTCGGCACGCATCCGCATCGGGATTCGCTGGAACGCGCGGAAGTAACCGCTTTGCGCGCCTTGGAATTGGATCCACATTCGGTGGACGCGCACCTGGTGCTGGGCCTCGTGAATGCGGAACTGCGTTACGATTGGGCGGCGTCGGATCGCCATTTCCTCCGCGCGTTAGAGCTGAACCCCGCATCCGCCGATGCGCACTTCGACCGAGCCTACTGGTGTCTGCGCCCAACCGGACGATTGCAGGAAGCGCTCGCCGAGATTGACCGGGCCTTGGAACTCGACCCGCTGTCCGCGTATTACCGCTTTGGCAAATCGTTCGTGACTCTGTTCACTGGAAACCTGGAGCGTTCCGCGGAACTCGCGCAACGGGCGTTTGAGCTGGATCCGACCTACTTTCTAGCAATCTTTGTGCTGGCCTACATTCGTGCCCTGCAAGGCCGCACGCACGAAGCCGTGGAACTAGCCGACCGCATGGTTGCCGAGCACGGCCGGTGGCCGATGTCGCTTCTCGTGCTGGGAACCGTACACGCTGTTTTGGGAAACAGACAAAAGGCGCTGGCGGTGATCGACGAATTGAAGGCACGGACGGAAACCAATCCGTGCTCGGCGATTCTTTCGATTGTCTACGCCGCGTTGGGCGACAAAGACGATTCTTTCGCGTGGGCCGAACGCGCCATCGAGGAGCGAGATAACCAAATCCTCAGCTTCAAGACCAGCCCCGTCTACAAAACGCTTCGCGACGATCCTCGCTACCCCGCGCTGCTCGCGAAAATGAATTTGGCGTAGCTTTCCCGCTCATCGCGCCAGCTTATTCCGCCGTGCTCTCCAGGCGATCCACAGCAGTGGAGCCGTGATCATGGCCATGCCCCCAAGCAGCGACCCACACAAACCCGCGTGCTCCGGCAAGAGCGACCACAGGGCGAGCAACAGAAGCACGCCCCCCAGCGCGCCGGGAATCACCTTTGCGGGAAACAGGAACTCGAGGACAACGCCACTCCAACCGGCTACAAACAACGCCGCCGCGATAGCAGGTTGCGAAATCGCAAGCAGGATGGCGTCCTTCACCACTTCATTATCGAACGTTCAACCGCTACTCTAGAAACTTGGGCACCTATCGCAAGATCCTCGTCCGAGCCACCAATTGGGTGGGCGATGCCGTGATGTCGCTGCCCGCCCTGCGTGCCCTTCGGGAACAGTTCCCCGCCTCCGAAATCTGCATCCTCGCCAAGCCCTGGGTGGCCGATCTCTATGGACGCGAGCCATTTTGCGACCGCATGATCCCTTACACTCCCCAAACGCTCAGCGAAAAGTGGGCCGCTGGCCGCGCTCTGGCGAAGGAAAACTTCGATTGCGCCATCCTGCTACAGAACGCCTTTGAAGCCGCCATGGTCGCCTTCGCGGCTGGTATTCCCGAACGCATCGGCTACGCTCGTGATGGCCGCAGTCTCCTGTTGACCAAAGCGATTCCCGTCCCCGGGCGCGGAACCATTCCTCCGCACGAACGCTTTTACTACTTGGAGCTTCTGCGGCGGGCGGGCATCATCGACAAACTGCCGGAGAGCGACGCCATTCGCCTCGATGGCGCGGCCTCCGCACGTGAGCGCGGGACCGAGCGTTATCGCCAACTTCAGTTCGGCCCCTCCGTGATCGGGATGAGTCCCGGGGCTGCCTACGGCACCGCCAAGCAGTGGATTCCGGAGCACTTTGCAGAGGCCGCCAATATCATCGCGGCGCAAACGGGTGCTTCCATCGCCATCTTCGGATCGAAGGACGAACGTGAGCTCGCCACCAGAATTGCCTCGCTCATCCAGGCTCCCGTACGCAACTTCGCGGGGGAAACATCGCTTGCCGAGTTCGTCGACCTCGCTGCGGCATGCCGGCTCTATTTGACCAATGACTCCGGCGGCATGCACATCGCCTCGGCGTTGGGCGTTCCTACCGTCGCCATTTTCGGCGCCACCAATCACATCACCACCGGACCCACTGGCCCCCTCGCCCGCGTCGTTCGAGAAACGGTCGAATGCGCTCCCTGCCTCAAGCGCGAATGCCCCATAGACCATCGCTGCATGACACGCGTCTCCGCCCAGCGTGTGGCGAATGAAGCGCTGCAGCTTTTCCGTTAGCACCGGCGCTACGCCGAAACGCCGTTGGCATCCCGTCCGATACGTGCTGAAATAGACTCTTGGTTTCTTTCTGCCCACTTCTCAAGGCGATTCCGCGGTCCGTGCCGATGAGCACCTCCGCGCGCCGGAAAGCCGCCTCTTAAGAGCGTGGCCGCCATGCGCATTCTGATCGTCAAGCTCAGTTCGATGGGCGATGTCATCCACACGCTGCCTGCCGCTTGTAGTCTGAAGTCCAGCTACCCGGAGGCCGAGGTCAGTTGGCTGGTGCGTCCGCGTTGGGCCGCTCTGCTGGAGGACAACCCTTACCTGGATGAAGTGATTCCGTTGCAGCGCTCCGTGCCTGCCGCCATGCAGATGGCTTCCAAACTGCGCCTGCGTAGGTTCGATATCGTTGTCGATTTTCAGGGTTTGATTCAATCCGCGTTGGTTGCCGCCGCGGTGCGGCCCAGGAAGCTCTTCGGCTTTGGCAGGAATACAATCCGCGAAAAGCCAGCCGCGCTGCTTTATTCCGAAACCACCGAAGCCACCGAGGGCCATGTCGTCGAGCGCAACTTGAAGCTTGCCGCTGCCGCCGGAGCCACGGTCATTCTGCGCGACTTCCCGCTTCCGCAAGGAGCGCCGGAACCTGCCGGGCCACACAGTACCCTGCCCGATGGCGATTTCATCCTCGCGAGCCCACAGGCTGGCTGGGGTGCGAAGCAATGGCCCGTGGAGTATTGGTCCCAACTCGCGCAAAAGCTGGCGCTCCCACTGGTGCTGAATGGTCCTCCATCGGCGCTCGAGGAGCTGAAGGCCGTTAAGGGTACGCTCACACATCTATCCGGGATCCCTGGACTGATCCACGCCACTCGGCGCGCCCGAGCCGTGATCGGCCTCGATAGCGGTCCCATGCATCTTGCGGCGGCGCTCGGTAAACCCGGCATTGCTATCTTCGGACCCACTGACCCAGTACGCAACGGTCCGTACGGCGGATCCCTGCGAGTGTTGCGCGCGCCCTTCGCCACCACCGACTACAGCCGCGGAGTCCAGCCCGCCGACAGTATGCGCGCCATTTCCACGCAGTTGGCCGCTGAGGCGCTCGACGAAATTCTCGCCCGGACAGGAAAGGTAAAACAACACGCGTGAGTTTCCCCAAGCCCTACGCCGACGCCGTCGCCAAGCTCCGTGTGCCCAGCGGATTCCTGCTGCTTGCCGGATTCCTGTGGCTTTCCGCGCCCGCCGCGGCGTCCATGGGTATCGGCCTGCCCCTCTCGATGCTGGGGCTCCTGCTGCGCGGTTGGGCCGCGGGGCATTTGGAGAAGAACACCACGCTCACCGATAGCGGGCCGTACGCGTGGGTGCGCAATCCCCTCTATCTGGGTACACTCACCACGGCGGCGGGACTGGTTGTCGCCGCAAGGCGTTGGGAGCTCGGAATTCTTTTCGCAGCCGTCTTTTTGTTGATCTATCTTCCGGTGGTGGAGCTGGAAGAACAGCACCTCCGTAAGATTTTTCCAGACTTCGCCGAATATGAACGCCGCGTGTCCAAACTTCTGCCGAGTCCACCGAAGCAACCCGGCAAAAAGCATTTTCGCTGGGCGATCTACAAGAAGAACGAAGAGTATCAGGCCTCGCTGGGATTCCTGGCCGCGCTGGCTGTGCTGATTTGGAAGGCCTGGCGCTGATCGGGCCGTTTACGGGCGAACTTCCACTTCAGCGCGCAGGTTTTGCCAATCGGGGACGTTGACAGGACGATTGACGCGCTCAATCGAGCTGCTCATTTCGCGCGATTGATACGGACCCAGATCGGGAGCCACAAAGTTGAACTTGCAGAGGGGCGCTTCACCCGGCTTTGCGTTCGTGGCGAACAGCGTGACGTACACGACGGCGTCGGAGAACTTCTGGCCGGAGTGGTTCACCACCAGATACTGAATCTCAGCCTTCTTCGACGGGTCCATGAGAACGCGGAATCCAGTCACTTCGACGCTTCGGGCCATGGCGTTTGTTCCCGTGGTGCGAGTTGTGGCGGCTTCCACCGGGGCCTCCACTCGGGTATCGGCGTTCGAGCGTGGGATGAACACTGAAAAGACTCCGCTGTAGCCCGCAAAGATCGCACTGCCTCCCAGAGCGGCCGCCAACAGCCACGCCGGCAGGCTCCTCTTCTGATACCGCTTCGCTTCCGGAAAAACAGCCGTCAGTTCGCGCTCAGAGAAATTGACCAGTCTTTGCGTAAGCATCGGCCCCGCCAGAGTCATGCGGAAATCGGCATCCGCCTGCAACTGAACCTTCGACGGAACTCTGGGCTGCATCGGGTTCTTCGCAAACGGCGAGTACTTCTTCATGCGACCGAGCGGCGGCGCGGCATACGCCTTCGGAGTCTTTGGCGGAATGATCGCGCCTTGAGCGATCCGGCCTGGACGCACACCCACGGCCATCGCGGCCAAGCTCGGACGCGCCGGACGCAGGATCATCTCCACCCTCGTCTGCATCGGCGGTGCCCACGGAGCTTTTGTCTCCTGGGGAGACTGAACCAGCGAAGGCTTCCCGCTTGTGTCGGCAAGGTGCGGGCGCAACGCCTGAATTAATGAGTTCACCGCGGGTGGAACAGAACGCACTCCAGCCAAAGGCACCGCGCCCTGCATGGGCGGGTCGGGTGGTTCGGGCACGTCGGACAGGGTCTCGCCCTCAGGCATCAGGCCCATAGCCGCCACCATTGAATCGAGCGCCGAGCGGGTCGCAAAAGCGTCCAGTGTCGGCAGGATCGGTTCTAGGTCCTCGAGTGCGGGAACCGCCTGAGAGGGCTCGGCGGATTTCGCCGCCGGCATCGCCAGGACGTCGCCCATGGCGGTGGCGCTGGGT
>JBEBGM010000003.1:0-166698 GCA_040081455.1 Bryobacteraceae bacterium | reverse complement strand
CAACGGTGTCGAAGATCTGTTCCATCAGGTGGGAATCGATTAGGTGGCCTTCGGCCTCAACAACTTCCTGGTGCATGGGTAACTATCAGGATAGCGTGAGCAGAGTGGAATCCGCCTGGCCGAGGGGACTCAGTGAAAGGAATGAGTACGCTGCCGGCACGAAAAATGCTGTAAAGTGATGAGCTTAGGCCCTGTTCTCCTGGACCGACTAGGGCCACCGCGACGCTTTCGGCGAGGCCAGCAAATCAAACTGCAGCTTCGCCCACACCAAGATGCACGGCACGGCCTTGACGACGTACGGTTCAAAAACGTCATGCCGGAGGCCGCGGGGAAAAATGCTCGACGAGGAAAGTTCAGAGAGGAGAAACACGATGCCGAGCAGAATCGTATTGGGCCGCGTCGCTTCCTGAGCGAAGTACCAAAGCGCCACGCCGGATACAGCGATGACATAGCTGGGCGATTCCGCGCCGTAGTTAAAGATGGTCACGAAGATGATGGCCGAAGCTGCGATCCGCAGGCGCATGTTTGCGTCGCCGTGCAGGCCGCGCAGCCACACTGCCAGCGCGCCGGCGAAAAGTAGCAGGATCCCGCACGCGATCACTACATTATTTGGCGGATTCCACCCGAACCACGTGCTGAGCAATCCCATGACGGACATCCCCGGACGCGATTTGTTGAAGGCGTTCATCGTCGCGAACCAGTTTTCGTACAACCGCAACAGTTGGCCAGGCGACACCACGGCCAGGGGCAATAGCGCCAGCGCTGAGCCCCACGCTGCCGTCCACGCGATCAATTTTTCTCGCCCGGCAATGAAGACGCACGGAAGCAGCGCGAATACGCCGAACGGTTTCACGCATACAGCCAACACGATTAGAAGTGCGGAGACGCCCGGCCGCCGCCGTTCCGCCGCTGCAAAGGCGCCGATCATCAATCCTGCAATCAACGCGTTGCTCTGAGCATTGCCCAGTGACGTGAGTAAAGCCAAAAGCGCAAACCACAGAACCTGCGCGGGCCGACGTGTATCGAGCCACGGCAGCGCCCACACTGCAGCGAATAGCACGGCGGCATTAACGATGTTCCATAAGATAGCTCCGGCCGCGTAAGGCAACACGGCGAAGGGCGCAAACAGAAGTCCGAAAGCAGGACTATAGCGGTACAGATCCCACTGTTCCTCCGGATACGCCGCGTAAAGGTCCTGCCCGTGAATCAGATGAAGAAACGAATTGCGGAAAATCGCAAAGTTTTGCAGCGGTTGGTAGAGGTGGCCGTTTTCGACGAAATCACCGGGGGCGATTTTGATTAACGTCACAACGGCGGCGGCCAAAAGATAAATGCCCAGCACGAGGCGCGGATCCCATAAACGAAAGAGCAGGGCACCCGCCCCGCTCTCCGATTGTGCCGCTCCTGCCGCTTTGGGGCCAGTACTCATACGTTTGCCGAGGCGATGCCTAGCTCACTTTGGCAAGCTTCGCCGCGCTGATCGCCTGGCCGATGTGCCGCTGCACGTGTTCAGCAATGTGGAAGAGAACGCCGATCACCGTCGTCGGCAGCTGCTTGCGTCCAATGCCCCGGAACTCGGTGTACTTCGCGGGGTCCAGCGTCTTGACGAAGGCCTCTACCTTTTTGAAAGCCGTATCCATGCCTGCCAGCAGTTCCTCGCGCGTCGCGCCGGGATTGTGTTCAGCCTTGAGATAGGCAAGTTGTTCCGGCGAAAGCTGGGTGCCTTCGGCGTAGCTCAGCAGGCGGTCGGTTGCGCCCGCCAGGTGCCGCAAGTGGAAACCCACTGAGCCAAATCCATGCGGAGTGGCCCAAAGTTGTTCCTGCGTCAGGCCTTCCGTCCACTTCGCCAGATCATCGCGGGCATGGTCGAAGGCATACAAGGCCGGGGCAATCAATGGGTTGACGCCCTCAATCGGGCCTCGCATCCAGGGTTCAATGTAGGGTTCGGGTTTCGGTGCTACGGGATTTTGTGTCGATTCCATCTCTTCCATCGTATTCCACGGAGAATTCCCGCCGCCTCCCCGCACTAATCTATGTGCGGACAACTCTGGTATCCACCTTTATGATGCTGGTGCCTAGCGTCGCCGTTCTGGCCTCGGCGCAGACGCATGCCGAATACGTTGGAGGCACCACGGAAATGCTGGCCAGCGGCACTGGCGGAAGCCTGGATCTGAGCGACGCCAAGTACTTCGCCTTCTATTCGAAAGACCGCCAGGTGCGCGTCTCCTATGACCAGATCAACCTGGTGGAATACGGACAAAAGGTAGATCGGCGCTTGGCATTGGCGGTTGTTATCTCACCCATGTTCCTGCTTTCGAAATCGCGGAAACATTTTCTGACGCTGGGCTACACCGACGACATGGGGCATCAACAGGCATTGGTGTTCCGGGTGGATAAAACCGCGATCCGGCCGGTGCTGTCGAGCCTGGAAGCGCGCACGGGGCTCAAGGTGCAGTATCAAGACCTGGAAGCGAGGAAGGCAGGGAAGGGATGAGGATTGCACTCGCTCTCTTCGTCGCTGCCTACGCCTGGGGTCAAACGCCCGAAGAGTTAGGTGGCCAGCTTCCGCAAATCAAGCGAGTATTTGTCGATCGCTTAACTGGAGGCGAGACTGCGGCACAGATGCGGGACCTCATCATCAGCAGTCTGCAGAACGCCAAGCTTTTTGTTGTCACCGAAAACGCCGAGCGTGCCGACGCATTTCTCCGCGGCGCGGCGGAGGATCTGGTCTATACCGATCAGTTCGCGACGTCGGAGGGGACTCGATCCAGCAGCCGTGCGAGTGAATCATCGGGAACCGGACGGAATCGAGCCGCTGCGGCGCTCGGATTGGCGGGCGCGGAGAACGAGTCCACCAACGTCAAGGAACGCAAACACGAAGCCATCGCCACCGTGCGTATTGTCAACAAAGACGGCGATGTGATTTGGTCCACCACGCAGGAAAGCAACGGCGCGAAGTTCCGCGGAGCCAGCGCCGACGTCGCCGACAAAATCACGCGGCAGCTGTTGGGCGATTTGGAAAAGGTAAGAAAAGTAGGGAAGTAGCTCCAGCGTTCCAATTAAGCGTGGCGATTCAAAATCTGCGGCAGGTTCTGCGAAAACGCCGAGCGCGCCAGCACCATATCGCAGCCCGCTTCCTGCGCCTGCTGCTTCAGTTCGCCTTGAACGTGCGACACGTAGCCGATCAAACTGATCTTCTTCGTCGCCTCATCGCCCTTCAATTTCCGGATCAACCCGAGCACATCGGTTGACGCGCAGTTGAGGTCAATGATGATCACCGTGGGCTGCTCGGCCGCCTTCACTAACGCATCCGTCTCGCTCTTCACGAACGTGGCCGGCAACCCCGCGCGTTTCGCGGCCTCATTAATTTTCACGGTGAAAAACAGATCTTCGATAACGGCGAGCACAAACTTGGCGGCGTTAGAGGGCATAGGAGAAAACGAGCGCTAGATCGGAACGGCCTCGCGGAAATCCAATCCTAGCACGGCACCACTCAGTTTTCGTCCCGCGGATCACGTAACCCTTTTCCAAGGGTGCTCGTCTTGGGATGTGAGAGACAAAAACGGGAACACAGACGGCTGACGAAAACCGCGAATCGTTCCGCAACTGGAGAAGAAAATGAATTTTCAAGCACGCGCCCGAAGTGTGTCCGCACTTGCGATTTTGACCTTGACACTTTCCGCCGCAACCTTGGCAGCGACGGAACCTGCCTATAACCCCTCCACCGTGACATCTGTTTCCGGCGTGATTGCCGCAATATCCGACATCTCATCGGGACAGGGTATGGACGGAATGCATGTAACCCTGCGAACCAAGACCGGCACTGTGGAGGTGTACCTCGCACCCCGCGATTTTCTAAACTTTCTGCGAGTGAATATCGCCGTGGGCGATGAACTCGACGTGATCGGGTCGCAAGTTTCGTCCGGCGCAGGCAGCACCATTCTCGCCCGCGTAGTCTCCGACGGCAGAACCAGCATCGAACTCCGCGATGCCCTGGGCGCCGAAGTCTGGAAACATTGGGGTTCTACGTTAACGAAGACATCGTAGGGCGGTGTTTCAACTCGGGCGCCGAAATAGGTGCCCGAGTTGGTTGCGGATGTTGCAACTCCACCGAGGCATTACTTCCTCACGCGTTTGCGATAAACTGCGGCGGATGCTCCGATTCCTTCCAGTATTCTTCTGGGTGTGCCTGACAGCACGTCTCTTTTCACAAGGGGAAACTGGAAGTTTGACGGGTAAAATTCTGGATCGCACAGATTCCCCCGTTCCTGCGATAGTTGAGCTTTCACTGCAATCCAATTCAAGCCGGAAATTCAATTCGACGGCCGATGCTAGCGGAACCTATCGTATTTCGGGTCTTCCGGCAGGCAAGTACATCTTGCATTTCTCCTGGCCTGGATTCCACACCTTAAGGCTGACACAAGTCTCGATCGCTGACGGCCAAACCCGCGAACTGCCGAATTTACACCTTGATGTCGGTTTGGTATCTGATTGCGCTGGGCACGGGTTCTTAGACAAGAGGCGATTATTGAAGGAGAATCCGAAAACAGGCTTACTAAAGGGGCGTATCTTGAAGGTGTCCCCGTCTACCGGAGGGCTACGCTGGCCTGTTGCCAGCGCGAATGTAACCTTGCTCTGCGAATTCGGAAGAGCATGCGGTCGGACGAAGACCGATGCGCTCGGTGGCTTTACCTTCTCAGGTTCCGGCGGCAATCGAACAATTCAAGTGACCCGCACAGGCTACTATCTCCTGGAGGAAAGCGGTTACGCCATAGAGGAAGGTATCGAGTCCGTTTACCATCCGACCTACCTCGAAAAGTGCCCTTCAGGAAGCTGCGACTCGCGTTTGCGACCGGAGAAACCGGTCGCTCACTGCGAATAAATGGGTGGTGAACGATGAGGTTTCTCTACCAGTTCCCCGTCTCCGTATAAGTCCCAAACACCCCGCGGAACGCATCGCAAATCTCGCCCACCGTCGCATACGCGCGCACAGCTTCCATAATGTGCGGCATCGTGTTCCCGGAACCCTCCGCGCAGCGCTTCAATTCATCCAGCGCCTGTGCCACGCGAGCTTGATCGCGCGTAGCTCGCACGTTCTTCAGCCGCTCGCACTGCGCACGCGCCGCCTCTTCGCCGATCTGCAATAGTTCAATCGGCTTTTCCTGCTCGGACTGAAATTCGTTCACGCCCACAATGGTTCGTGCGCCCGATTCCACTTCCGTCTGGTATTGGTAGCTCGCGTTCGCAATCTCCGTCTGCGGAAAGCCACGTTCAATCGCCGGAATCATGCCGCCCATCTCATCAATGCGGCGGATGTAATCGTTCGCCCGCTGGCGCATTTCTTCGGTCAGGCTTTCAACGAAATAACTGCCGCCCAGCGGATCGGCCACATTCGGCACGCCGCTTTCATGCGCGATGATCTGCTGCGTGCGCAGCGCAATCGTTGCGGCCTCCTGGCTCGGCAGCGCATACGCTTCATCCAGTGAATTGGTGTGCAGCGATTGCGTCCCGCCCAGCACCGCGGCCAACCCTTGCAGCGCCGTGCGCACGATGTTGTTGTACGGCTGCTGCCAGGTGAGCGAACACCCTGCCGTCTGCGCGTGCGTGCGCAGCATCCAACTCCGCTCGCTCCGCGCGCCGAAGCGGTTGCGCATGACATCTGCCCAGATGAACCGCGCCGCGCGGAACTTCGCGATCTCCTCGAAGAAATCGCTGTGCGAATTAAAGAAGAAACTCAGCCGCGGAGCGAAGCTATCCACCGGAAGCCCGCGCTCCATCGCCCACTCCACATATTCGATCCCATCGCGCAGCGTGAACGCCAGTTCCTGCACTGCCGTCGATCCTGCCTCACGAATGTGATATCCGCTAATCGAAATCGGATTAAATCGCGGAACGTGTTTCGTTGAATACTCGATCACATCCGTCACCAGCCGCATCGATGGCACCGGAGGATAAATGTATTCCTTCTGCGCGATGTACTCCTTTAAGATGTCGTTCTGCAGCGTGCCGGAGATCTTCTCCCAACTCACGCCCTGCTTCTCCGCCACCGCCAGATACATCGCCCAGATCACCGGCGCGGGCGAGTTGATCGTCATCGATACCGTCACCTGATCCAGCGGAATGCCCTGGAACAAAATCTCCATATCGGCGAGCGATGAGATCCCCACACCGCACTTGCCCACTTCGCCGAGCGACGTTTCGTGATCCGCATCAAAGCCCATCAGCGTCGGCAAATCGAACGCCACGCTCAGCCCCGTCTGCCCCTGGCTCAGCAAATACAAATAGCGCTGGTTCGTTTCCTCCGGCGTCGCGAAACCTGAAAATTGCCGCATGGTCCACAAGCGACCCTGGTACATCGTCTTGTGAATGCCGCGTGTATAAGGAAACTCGCCCGGAGCCGCCGCAGCCGCGGGCGCATCCGCCGCCGTATACACCGTCTTCAGCGGAATTCCGCCCATCGTGTGCGTGCGAACAGCATCCGCTGCAGCATCCGTCTTCGCCATGTCTGTATTATGTCGAAGTTGATTCCACACAGCGCGCCAGCGGCATCTCCATTCGCTCATGCGAAAATGGTGCACGCTCATGTCCGCCACCGCTGAAGCCGCCGTCCTCGCCGCCTCCATCCTTGAAGGCAGCCCCCGCGCGCTTCCCCGCGGACTCACCTGGATCGAATCCGGGGGCGACCGCGCCGAAGCTCTCATCGAAATTCTCTATCCACACACCCGCGCCGCGCACGTCGTCGGCGTTACGGGCGCCTCCGGAGCAGGCAAAAGCACTCTCGTCACCGCGCTGGCCAAAGAAGCCCGCAAACGCGGCATCCGCGTCGCGATCCTCGCCGTCGATCCCTCCTCCCCCTACACCGGCGGAGCCATCTTGGGCGATCGCATCCGCATGCACGAACTTTCCGGCGACCCCGGCGTCTTCATTCGCAGCATGGCCACGCGCGGAGCACTCGGCGGACTCTCCCGCGCCGCGGCCGATGGCGTCGATCTCCTCTGCGCGGCGGGCTTCCCGCTCGTCATCGTCGAAACCGTCGGCGTCGGACAGGACGAAGTGGACATCATGCGCCTCGCGCACTCCACCATCGTCGTCAACGTCCCTGGCATGGGCGACGATATCCAGGCGCTCAAAGCCGGCATTATGGAGATCGCCGATATCCACGTTGTCAACAAAGCCGATCGCGACGGAGCCGAGCGCACCATCAACGAACTCCGCGCTCTGCTCGCCATGCAGATGATTCCCGAAGGTGCTTGGGAGATCCCTGTCGTCCCCACCGTCGCGACGAAAAGCGAAGGTGCATCGAAGCTGCTCGACGAACTCGACGCCCACTTCGCTCATCTCAAGAAAAGCGGCGAGCTCGAAACGCGCCTCCGCCGCATCGCCGAAGCCCGCGTCGCCAAACTCGCCCAGGAACTGGTTGCCGACGCCATCCGCCATCCGCTCCACGGAGCGAATGACCCCATCCTCGCCGACCTCGCACGCGTCGCCCGCCGCGAACTTTCTCCCCACCGCTGTGCCCGCACCGTCCTCGCCCGCACCACGGAATCCCTTGCCGAACGCGGCGGTTAGCGCGCGGTGATCACCGCTCCCGGTCGACACTCGGCACAGAAATTTTCCTGCCAATTCGCTAAGCAATTAATTGAACAGGCAGATGTGCAAAACGCTTCCTTCGGCTATCCTGTACCCTGGCCAAATTTGAAAGTGGCCGCGTCGAAGGAGCCTCACGGATGAAGATCGCTGCTTTCCCCCGGTTGGTTTTAGTCTTAGGAATCGCCCTCGCCGCTGTCCCCGCGTTTGCTGAAGTAGATCTCTCCGGCGAGTGGGGCGGACGCATGCATGAGGATCAACCCTACCGCGGCGGTGGACCCGAAGTCGGCGAATACCTCGGGCTCCCCATCACCGACGGCGCGCGCATGAAGGCCGATAGCTGGATGGGCTCCGTCTTTACGCTGCCCGAGCGCCAGTGCATCCCCTTCGCCGCCGATCACGGTCTCACCGTGGGCGGCATGCGCATCTGGAAAGACGTCGATCCCGCCACGCAGGAAACCGTCGCCTGGCACACCTACATGGAGTACCAGGCCCAGCTCCGCACCATTTGGATGGACGGCCGCCCGCACCCGCCCGCCTGGGCGCCGCACACCTGGCAAGGTTTCTCCACCGGGAAGTGGGAAGGCGACGTGCTCACCGTGACCACCACGCACCTCAAGATGGCGCAGGTGGAACGCAACGGCGTCCCGCGTAGCGATAAAGCGACGATGGTCGAGCACTTCATGCGCTACGGCGATGTCATCACCATCGTGCAGATCGTGACCGACCCCGTCTATCTCACGGAGCCCTTCATTCGCAGCCGTAATTACGTTGTCGCGCCGCGCCAGCAGATGGGCGGATATCCGTGCCGCCCGGCGATGGAGATCGCAAATCGCCCCAAGGGTTTCGTCCCGCACTACCTGCCCGGAACGAACCCCAGCCTCGATGCCTCCACGCGCCGCTTCAAAGTTCCGCCAGAGGCCGCGCGCGGCGGAGTGGAAATCACCTATCCCGAGTACCGCGCCAAACTCGCGGGCGGAACCATGAGCCGTCCTCCCATCTCGCCGAATACGGTGCCGCCGGTTCCGGTATCGGCAACCAATGACGGCGAAATCCACGTGCTTCCGGTGCAGGGCAACGTCTATATGCTGGTGACGCCCAACGGCAATCTCGCCGTCGAAGCGGGTTCCGAAGCCATGGTTTTGGTCGATACCCAGGTGCCCGCGCTCAGTGCCAAAGTCATCGCTGCCCTTCGCCAGATCTCGAACAAGCCTCTGCGCTACATCATCAACACGCACGTGCATCCGGAATCCACCGGCAGCAATGAAGCGATTGCGTCCTCGGGCCGGTCCATTGGCGGCAACAATATTGACGGTATCAAGATCCTGGGCGATTCCGCCAAAGTGGGCGCCGCCGTTGTTGCGCATGAAAACGTTTACAAGCGCATGAGCGAACCCACGCCCGGCAGCCCCGCCATCCCCTTCGCCGCGTGGCCTACCGAAACCTATCCATCCGAAGAAGATCAGATCTACGTGAACGGCGAATCCATCCAAATTTTCCATCAGCCCCCGGCACACACCGATGGCGATAGCGTCGTCTACTTCCGCCGCTCCGATGTCATCGCCACTGGCGATGTCTTTTCCACGGAGAGCTACCCGATCATCGATCACAAGAACGGCGGCAATATCAACGGCATCATCGCCGCGCTGAATCAGATCATCGAACTCGCCATCCCCGGTGAACACCAGGAAGGCGGCACGTACATCATTCCAGGTAAGGGCCGTCTCTGTGATGAGGCCGATGTCGTTGAGTATCGCGACATGCTCACCATCATTCGTGACCGCGTGCAGGATATGGTGAACAAGGGCATGACGCTTGATCAGGTCAAGGCCGCCAAAATCAGTGCCGATTACGACGCCCGCTACGGCTCCGATAAAGGCTCCTGGACCACCGCCATGTTCCTCGAAGCCGTCTACCAGGACCTAAGCGCCGCCAAGAAAAAATAGCGCTGTACCATGACCCCAAAACGCCCCAGGGAGAGGGGGGCGGGGCTTCGTCCCCGCAAGCCGGCCTTCGCGCCGGCTCTGCCGACGTAACCGATGTGCCAAAGCCGCGGGTATTTCACGCCGAAGTAGTCGGCAGAACGAGCCGCATTCATCGTTCCCCGGCTCTGCCCATTCGGCGAAGGTCCGCGCCCCGAAACTGCCGCCTGCATTTCCCTGCAACCTGTTAAACTTGAGAGTACGTCTAAATAGCTTCATGCGCCCATTTGCCTTATTTCTCATTGGTGTATGCGTCGGTGTGTCCGCTCTCGCGGCGCCCACGGCCACCCCGGTCTCCGCTCCTTTGCGGTTTGAACCTAATCGCGGCCAGTTGGCGAGCAGCGCCACGGACCCGGTGCTGTGGTCGGCACGCGGGCTCGACTACGCCTTCCTGTTCACATCGAAAGCCTCCGTGCTGGCGCTCGGCGACCGCGCCGTCCGCGCGACGCTTGTGGGTTCGGATCGCAACGCGACATACCATGGCGAGCAGGCGGATGCAGGAAAGATTGAATACTTCAGCTCGTCGTACCGTGGTCCGGTAACGGCGTTTCACCGCCTCACCCGCACCGGCGTTTATCCGGGCATTGACGTCACCTACTATGGCAACGGCCAGCAGTTGGAATACGATTTCAAGATCGCGCCAGGCGCGGATGCATCCAAAATCCGTATCCACTTTGATGGCGCAGATCACCTTCGTCTCACTTCTTCCGGTGACCTGCAGTTGACCCTCGGTTCGCGCGACGTCACGCAGCGCGCTCCGGTGTCCTATCAGATCAACGCCAACGGTGAGCGTGTCCCCGTGGCTTCGTCCTATCAGATCGCCGCGAACGGCAACGTGACTTTGAAACTGGGCGCTTACGACAAATCGCGGGCGCTGGTGGTCGATCCCGTCATCACCTACGCCCGCTACCTGTTTGGTGCCAAATCCGATGTGGTGAATGCCATCACGCACGATGCGAATGGAAACGTTTACATCGCTGGCTACACGTTCTCCACGGATTTCTACATTCAGGGCGACTATTACAACATCGGCAACCGCGGTGGTCAGGATGCGTGGGTTCAAAAGATCGTTCCCAGCGCGTCGGACGGCAATTACGTGCCCTACACCACCTACTACGGCGGTGCTGCGAATGACATTGCGAAGGCGATTGCTTTGGATGGTAACGGCCGCATTTACATCACAGGCACCACCACCTCCACCGATCTTCCCACCACGTCCGGCGCATACGCGGCCACCAACAAGGGCGCAACCGATGCGTTCATCGCGGTTTTCGATCCGAAGGTGGGCGCCGGTTCGGGCAGCCTTACGTTTGCCACATACTTCGGCGGCACGGCCGTGGAAGATGCACGAGCGATCGCCACCTTCGGCGGCGTTGTTTATATCGCAGGCTCGACCCCGTCCTCGGACTTGCCCACGGTCAATCCGATTGACGCTTCCTCACGTGCAGGCACGGAAATTTTTATCTCTGGAT
The DNA here is from genome assembly GCA_040081455.1 of Bryobacteraceae bacterium. Classification (GTDB taxonomy): domain Bacteria; phylum Acidobacteriota; class Terriglobia; order Bryobacterales; family Bryobacteraceae; genus Palsa-187. The sequence continues at coordinate 155,657 of JBEBGM010000003.1, read as the reverse complement.
TCGATATCACCAAAAGTGGCACCGCCACCCTGGTAGCCAGCACCTATATCGACGCGTCCGCCAGCGATTATCCTCGCTCCATGGCGATTGACGCTTCCGGTATGATCTATGTCGCCGGTGTCTCTTACTCGCCGGACATCCCGACGCCGGGCGCTTCGTACCAGACAGTCAATAGCGGCAATGGCGACGGCTTCCTGCTGAAGGTGGATCTGGCGAACAAGCAGATTCTTTACGGCACCTACATTGGCGGTTCGGGCATCGACGAGATTCGACGTGTGGTAATTGAAACACCCACGCGCGTCGCGGTTGCCGGATACACGCTATCCAGCGAATTTCCAACCACGCAGAACGCGTATCAGCCGTTGCCGCAGGGCTCATCCGACGCCTTCGTCGCCGTGTTTGATCTAACTCAGGCCGGTCCATCGGGTTTGTTGTACTCAACCGTTTTTGGCGGCGCACAGGGCGAAGTTCTCTATGATATGGCTCGTGATTCCGGTGGACGCTACTACATAGGCGGTTACACGCTCTCTCAGAATCTGTACTCGGAAGATCACTTCCCGATTTCTACCGACGCATTGAATCAGGTTTCCGCCGGCGGTGGTGTGGATGGTTTCTTCGCCATCATCGATCGCACCAAGGGAACGAACGGCTTGATTTATTCAAGCTACGTCACCGGGCTTGGAAGCCAGATTGTCTACGCGGTGGATGCAGTCCCTGGCGGCGTCGCCTACGCGGCAGGTTCCGCCACCGCCGATATTTTCCCGGCCGGGCAACCGGTTCACGAAACGCCGGCGGGCAGTACGGATGGATTTATCTTGGGGATGCGCTTCCCGGAGTTGGCGGCGCTTAGTAATTCTTTGACGGAGGGCGACTCCGCCGGTGGAAATGTAGCGAACGCGGAGTTGACCGGCGCCGATCAAGCCGCAGCAGCACTGACGGACGCCGCGCCGGATTCATCGTCCACTGACGACGCTAGCGCCCAATCTCAGCCAGAATCCGATCCATCTCCGACTTCGGATCCTGCGCCCGCGTCACCTGACGCCCAATAACCAGGTAACTCGCGCCGTTCGCCATCGCCTCGGCTGGAGTTGCGATCCGCTTTTGGTCGCCCACTGCCGCGCCCGCCGAACGCACGCCCGGCGTGACCAAAATGGCTTTCGGACCAGCGATCGCTCGGACTTTCGACACTTCCAGCGCCGAGCAAACGATCCCTTCCACGCCATCTTGCATGGCATTACGCACGCGCAACGCCACTAGATCACTGACGTTCGTCGCGTACCCGTCGTCGCGAAGGTCGTTGTCATCCACGCTGGTGAGAACGGTCACTGCAAGCAGCTTCAATGTAGTGTCGCCCTTGCCCGCCACGGCCGCTTTCATCACCGCACGGCTTGCATGTATCGTCAGGAAATCGGCACCGCTACTGGCCACACGCGCGACCGCACGCTTTACCGTTTCACCGATGTCGTAGAGTTTCAGATCGACGAATACCCGGTGGCCTTGGCTTTTCAATTCACGGACAAGGTCCATGCCTGCAGCAGTGTACAGTTCCAGCCCGACCTTGTAGAAGGATGCGCTTGTGCCCAGCCGGGCGACCAGTTCGCGCGCTTCGGCGGCGGATTCTACATCCAAAGCAACAATAAGGGGAGATTCAGAGACGGATGAAGTAGAGGAAGACATGTTCGAGGAGTTCGGCAGTTGGACATCGCCAACTGCCACTCCTCAAAATTCTAACAGGAATGCTGCGGGCAGCATTCCCAATACCTAAGCGGAGGCTTCCTTCGGCTTGTTCTTGCTGCCCGGAGGACGGCCGCGACGCTTGATCGCGGACATCCAGGCCGGCGGACGGCCACGGCGACGCCCACGCCCTGCTGCCAAGCGCTCTAAAGTGACGATGGCTTCTTCGATTTGAGCCCGCTCTTGGCGCAAATCCGACAACATTTTCAAAACGTCCATTTAACTCTCCATCAGCCCCGAAGGGTGTTTTGACCGGCTGGACTCTGTTCTGAATTCCGAACAGGACCTGGACATAATTCCCGAGTCACCTCTCGATACTATCTCTATTTTTTATGCGATTCAAGGGTGTTGTTCTGATTTCAGAACGAAAAGTCCACAATTGCCCCGTTCGCGGCCTGAATTGAGGCGGCCGACTCCCCCGGGGCGAATTCTAATTTTCCGGGGACGGTCCAGGATTGCGTTTCCAAAGAAAATAAAAGGGTAATCCGGCAAGAATCATGCCTAATCCGATGCCCGACTCGCGCGGATAGGTGAGAAGGGTGGAATAAAGCAGGCCAGCGGCGACCAGTACGAATAGTATTGGCACCAGCGGATATCCGTGAACCCGGTATGGTCTGTCGAGAGCGGGTTTCTTTCGGCGTAGAATCAATACCGAGATCGCGGTCAGAGCGTAAAATACCCAACTGGTGAAGATCACCGTGCGGTACAAATCCTCAAAACGTCCGCTCAAAAGAAGAACACAGGAAAGCGCCGACAAGAGGACCAGGCTCGCTCCCGGGGTGTGAAATTTGGGATGCAATTTCGCAATCGGACGGAAAAAGACGCCATCGCGCGCCATCGCGTATCCGGGACGAGTGCCCGCCAAGAATGATCCGTTCATGGAGGCAAAGATCGAAATCATTGCCGCGATACTGACTACGTTGGCTCCGGAACCACCGAGCACGCGCTGCATCATTTCCGCCGCAACCCGATTGTTTCCAGCGATTTCCTCGGGTGCCAGGACCCAGAAATACGCGGCGTTGATCAAAAGATACACGGCGATGACGGCACCGGTTCCCAGAATCATTACCCGGGGTAGATTTTGCCCGGGACGCTCCACATCCGCGCCGATGGATGCTGCGTTATTCCACCCGTCATAGGCCCACAAAGCGGCCACCAGCGCGGTGAAAAATCCGGCCACTCCGCCTGGAGATGCCGGAATCACGGATGTAAAGTGCGAGCTATTTCCTTTGCCCCAAAAGATGCCGGCGGCGATAATCGCGGCGATCAAGCCCATCTTCAGAGCCGTGGTGAAGACTTGCACCCGACCGCCTGCGCGCACCCCTATATAATTGATTCCAAATAGGCAAAGGATGATTCCGATGCCAACCAACTGCCCATATTGTATGTCGAGTGGACCGCCGCCAGGACCAATCGGTAGGGGGATTGATAGGACAATACCGTTTAAAGCCGGGAAAAATACCGCAAGGAAGGTAATAAAACCAGCGCCCTTGGCTGCCACGGAAGCCGGAAACATAACGAGCGCATTGGCCCAACCCTGCAGGAATCCGAGTGCCGGACCGTATGCAGCCCTAAGATAAACATACTCACCGCCGGCTTCGGGCATCGCGGCGGCCAACTCACCGTAGCTCAGGGCCCCCAATAGGGACAAGACTCCACCAAAGATCCAGATGAAGAACACCATCCCAGGCGAGCCAACTGCCCGGATCATGTCATTTGTTACCAGAAATATGCCGCTACCGATGATGGTGCCCAGCACCAGGGAAAACGCGGGCCAGAATCCCAGGACACGCCGCAGCCGGTCGCTGTTCTCCAATTTACTCATGCGTGGCTTCTCCCGATGGAGCTTCTTTCAGGACGACAGACGAAAGCAATCCAGCCCCGAACGTGATAGCGGAGCCAATCAGTACCCACCAGGTAAACGGGATGTGGGTGGCGAAGCGGATATACAGCATGACCACGAGTCCCGCGACCATGCCCGTCATCGCCGCGCGTTCCTGGACGCGTTTTGTCAAAAGACCCAGGAGAAAGACGCCGAGCAAAGATCCATACACGACGGAAGCGATCGAAAGCCCCGCTTGTAGCACGCTCCCCCACTGCCGCGCCAGCATCGCGATGCCGAAAAGGATTGCGCCCCATGCCACCGTCGCCCAACGCGCGTATGAAAGCCATACACTTTCCTCGATTTGTCTCGATCGTTGGGTCGCCAGCGGCTTCCATAAGTCGAGGACCGTTGTTGATGCGAGCGCGTTCAGAGCGGCGCTCAAGTTCGACATGGAGGCCGCGAGAATCGCAGCCATCACCAGGCCCGCTATTCCCACAGGCAACTGCTGCCACACGTACGTGGGATAGAGCCGGTCTGCCACCGAGGGCGGTGTGATACCACTCTCTTTGTAGAGCACAAAAAGGCATGTGCCCACGGCAAGAAACAGCGTGAACTGGACGAAGATCACCACCCAACTCGCCAGCAGCGCGGCCCGGCTTTGACGTAGATCTTTGGCTGCAAGCAAACGTTGAACGAGTAGCTGCTCCGTTCCGTGGCTCGCGGTGGTCAGGAAGCATCCGCCGATGATGCCTGCCCAAAATGTGTATGTTTTCGTGAAGTAGGGCGGCCCCAAGCTGAAGTCGAACACATGCAGCTTCCCGAGCGGCCTGGCAACTTCCACAACATGTTGCCATCCCCCAGGGATATGATTCAGCAGCACGAAAAGGCTAACCAGCGCGCCCGCCACGTAAAGGATCATCTGCACTACGTCGGTCCAGATCACCGCGGTCAGTCCGCCTTCATAGGTGTAGATCAGCGTCAAGCACAAGATGATAAGAATCGAAACCGCCTCGCCCGAGCCGAAGATGACGGAAATCACCAGCGAAATCGCGAATACGCGGACACCTTCAGCCAGCGCGCGCAAGACCAAAAACGTCGCAGCGGTCAGTTTGCGAATCCGTTCTCCGAAACGCACACGCATCAACTCGTACGCCGTGAACATTTCGCCTCGGAAGTAGGCGGGCAGGAAGAGCGCTGAGATCACGATCCGCGCTAACAGATAGCCGAGGACAAGCTGTAAAAATCCGTAATCACCTTGAAACGCGAGTACGGGCGTGCCAATAATAGTGAGCGTGCTCGTCTCCGCCGAGACGATCGACAGCGCGATTGCCCACCACGGCGTGGTTTTCCCCCCGAGAAAGTAATCCTTCAATGTCCTTTGCGATTTCTGAAATCGCACGCCGAACCACGTGATTCCGGCGAGATAAAGGACGAGAACAGCAAGATCCACCCAGCGCATGGTATTAGCGACAGGATAGCTTGTGACGCGGCAACGCGTGCGCGGCGCACTCTTGTTTCACGGGCGAATCGCGATTTCCTTAAGGAAACTTCACGATTTGCGTGGTTCCGTGGAACCAACTTGGTAGCGGTGGTGTCCAAGATGCTGGGTAGTCTGTCCGGTCCGGCGAAAGAGGCTGGAACGGGAGCCGTGCAAACGACCCTGAGATGGGTGTAGGCTTGTCTGTACGGAACATGGTGCAGTCCGGGGAATTCGTACGATTAGCGGTTGCGGGTCAACATTTGGTTCCGCTATACTTCGCAAAGTGCGAATCGATGAAAAGAAAGGGCGACAAGCTCGAATTCGCAACTGGAGGTTCGTGGTGAGACTCAAGAATATTTTTATTTCAAGCTTTGTGATGGCTGGCTTAGCCATCGGTCTTCACGCTCAGGCGCCGGCGCAGAAGAATTGGAAAGACCGCGCTGAATACGATCTGTACACCGAGATCACCAAGCCTGACGCCACGCCTCAGGCGCGCCTCCAGAACCTGGAAAAATGGAAGGCCGGTTATGCACAGAGCGAATACGCCGATGTGCGGCTGAAGATCTACCTGGTTACCTACCAGCAGATGAACAACCATCGCGCCGCAGTGGATACGGCCGTCGAGATCCTGAAGGCGGAGCCGAATGACCTGGCGGCTCTGACCGAGATCGTGGGTTTTGGTCTGTCGCTGGTTCCGGCCGATCCGAAGGCGACTCTCTCCGCCGCGAATAAAGCGGATCTGGAGACCGTGGAAAAGACCGCTGCTTATGTGACCGGCAACCTTGACGCCATTTATGCAGCCGACAAGAAGCCTCCTCAGGGTATGACGGATGACCAGTGGGCCGCCGCGAAGCCCGCGATGGCGAAGTTTGCGCAGTTCACGATGGCTCGCGCCTATGTGATCGCAAAGGATACCGAGAAGGCGGAAGCCGCTCTGACCAAGACGCTGGAAGGCGACGCCACGAACACGCAGGCCGCCTACATGCTCGCCGGTCTGTTGCTCGGCCAGCAGAAAGATCACCCCGAGAAGATGCCGAAGGCGATCTTCTTCTACGCCCGCGCCGCTTCCTATGACGGCCAGGGCGCATTGCCTGCCGCCACCCGCACACAGGTGGATGGCTTCCTCGCCAAGGCGTACGCCACCTATCACGGCAGCGCGCAGGGATTGAATGATGTGAAGACTGCCGCAAAGGCGTCCGCGCTGCCACCGGCTGATTTCAGCATCAAGAGCACGGTGGACATCGCGAAGGAACAGGAAGAGAAGCGCCAGGCTGCGTTGAAGGACAACCCAGTGGTTGGCTTCTGGAACGACATCAAGGAAAACCTGACGGGCGACGGTTCCGCGATGTACTGGGAAGCGTTGAAGGACTCCGCGGTTCCGGGCGGCGTCAACGGCGTGATGAAGTTCAAGGGTAAACTCGTTTCGGCCACACCGGAAACCAACCCCAAGGAACTGATGGTCGCCGTTGCGGGTGAAGCCGGCGACGCGAAGATCGTCATCGAAGAGGGCCTGAAGGGCAAGATGGATCCGGGTGGTGAGATCTCATTCTCCGGCACGGCGAAGGAATTCAGCAAGGATCCCTACGTGCTAACCTTCGATTCCGAAGCGACCGACATCGAAGGCTGGACGGGCAAAGCCCCGGCCGGTCGCGGTGGCGCTGCCAAGAAGGGCGCTCCGGCCGCTGCTCCGGCAACCAAGAAGAAACAGTAAGCCGTTCGAAGAAAAAGAAAGCGCTCCGCGAGGCGAAAGCCTTCCGGAGCGCTTTTTGCTTTTGGGTAAGTCTGCGTGGTGCCCCGAGAGGGGACGGCCCATCCGGGCGGCAGCCGGGCTTCGCCCCGCTTATTTTTTTCAATAGCCGCGCTGATGCGCGGTTGCCGGGCGAAGCCCCGCCCCACGGGTGCGCTTCCACGCTTTTCTTTCCCGCTTGTTTCCTCTAGAATCCAGAACATGAACGGGGACCGGACGCGAATCCACAGTCGTTTCGTTTTCCTGTGCGTTCACTTTCTTGCTTATACCCAGGCAGTAGTTGCGCAAACTCCGGACCGCGCGACGTTTTTCGAAATCATTCAGAGTCTGCAAGCGAATACTTGGAAACCCGCGCAGTTCCAGAAGTTGTTCGATTACGACTTCGGCAGCATTCAAAAGTTTTGGACAAAGGACCAAACTGCAGACCGCGCCACCGACATTGAAGCGATTCAAGCCACGGCAAAACACGTTTTCGAGGATCTCGCATTTTCCAACACCAACCATAAACCTCAAGACATTTCGAATGAGGCATGGATCGCGGCTAAGAGCCAACTGGTGCAGTGGGCCCGCACAGTGATGGCCGGTGCTCCGCGATTCTCCGGCGATTACCAAAAGGCCGAAGATGGCCTTGTCGGCGAATTACAACGCGACCCGACGAATTCGCTGGCGGCTTTCGAACTCGGCGCCGCCCTGTTGGAGCAGCAGGCACCCAATCCCCAAAAATTGCCACGGGCACTTTTTGCGTATGCGCGGGCGGCCTATTACGAGGGACCCGGGATGCTGCCTTCCCAGAAATTAGAGCGGACTAGAACGTTCATCGGGAAAGCGTACAACGTCTACCACGGATCCGCCGAAGGACTGGCTGAACTGATTGCTCTCGCGAAGCAGACGGCTCTGCCCCCAGAAGGCTTTCGGATTGCTGCGAATATAGACTTCGTTGCTGTTCCTGACGACCGTCCTCGACGCAACCCCGATTTATGGGTCGATCTTCGCGACACCTTGACTTCCGATTCCACAGGCAATTACTGGCGGGCGCTAGAGGGAGCATCCGCGCCGGGTGGGGTCAACGGCCAGAAGACGTTTTACGGCCAAACTTGTTTCCGCCACGCCCGAAGTGAATCCCGTTGAATTGATCCTCGCCGTGGATGGCGATAAGCCCGAGGCAAGAATCAAACTCAAAACACCTCTGCGCGGAAGAATGCCAGTGGGAACTGATCTTCGTTTTTCCGGCGTCCTGGTGGAGGTTACAAAGTCACCGTATACACTGACGTTCACGGTTTCTCCGTCCGATTTGGAGGGCTGGTCAGGAAACTGACTGCGCAAGTGGTGCCCGACGTGGGGCGGCCCAACCGGGCGGCAGCCGGGCGGAGCCCCGCCCCACGGGGGCACGCGATTTGTTTTTCTTGTTGAGGACGTTTGCGCGGAAGCGGCTTACATCTTATAGCGGCCCAGGTCCTCGTCGTTGAGGTTCTCTAGCCACCGGCGCAACTCTTCGTTGTTGCCGACTTCGGCCACCGACGCCACGGTCTTCGACGTCTTCAGCACCGTCTCTTCCACGTAGATCGGGCAATCGAGGCGCAGGGCTACGGCCAGAGCGTCGCTGGGGCGGGAGTCGATCGAGATCATCTCGCCGCCACGCTCCAGCCAAATTACGGCATAGAAGGTGTCGTCTTTGAGATCGTTCACCACAACTTTCTTCACGCCCGTTTCCAAGCCGAAGAGCAAATTGCGGATCAGGTCATGCGTCATCGGGCGCGGGGTGGAAACTTTTTCAATTTCGAGCGCGATTGCGTTGGCTTCGTAGACTCCCACCCAGATCGGAAGAATCGCGGTGCCGTTGATGTCTTTCAAAACGACAATCGGCATGTTGGTGACGGGGTCCACCATCAACCCCCGGATTTTCATTTCGACTTCCATTGCGCGTCTCCCTGTTTTTACTGTACACATTCTCCGGCAAGGGAGTTTGGACCGGAACGCGTCACTTTCACGTTCAAATACCGGCCTATCAGATCGCCGTGCGTTTCGGGTGAGCGGCCGGGGTAAATGAAATTCAACAATTTGTACTGCGACGTGCGGCCGATCCACTGGCCGGTGGCTTTGTTGAAGCCTTCGATCAGACATTCCTCCACCGCGCCCACGTAACGCTCGTTACGGCGGATTTGAATATCGCGCTGGCGCGCTTGTGCGATCGCGAGGCGGCGGCTCTTTTCTTCTTCGGGAATCTGATCGTCCAACTGGAGCGCCGGTGTATTGGGGCGGCGCGAATACTTGAAGGCGAAGATGCTGTCGTATTCGACGGCATCGAGCAGCGCGAGCGTCTCTTCGAAATCCGTTTCCGTCTCGCCGGGGAAGCCGACGATGATGTCGGTGGTGATCGCGATGTCGCGCTTCGCCGCTTTCATCCACGCGATACGCTCCATGTACTGTTCGCGCGTGTAGAGGCGCTGCATCGCGGCCAGCACTTTCGAGGACCCGCTCTGCACCGGCAGATGCACGTGATTGCAGACAGCGGGGTTCGTATCGATGGCATCGATGATCGGCTTCACGAAATCGCGCGGGTGCGATGTGGTGAAACGCACGCGGCGTATGCCGGCCACTTTGCCCACTTCATCGAGCAACCGCGCGAAGTCCCAGCCTGCGGGCGAAGGATCGTGATAGCTGTTCACGTTCTGGCCGAGCAACTGCACTTCCGTGTAACCCATGGCCGTGAGTTGGCGCGCTTCGTCGATGACGGATTGCGAGGTGCGGCTGCGCTCGGGTCCACGCGTGTAGGGGACCACGCAATAGGCGCAGGCTTTGTCGCATCCTTCGATGATAGTGATATAGGCGCGGTGCGGATTGTCGCGGCGCGTCAACGGAGTGTCGAAGGTTTCCTCTGTATCGAGGCTCAAGCCGGTGACGCGGCGGTTGCCGGTTTCGAGTTGCACCAACATCTGCGGCAGCTTGTTATAGCTGGCGGAGCCGCACACCATGCTGACATGCGGGGCTTTCTCGAAAATTTTTTCGCCCTCCTGCTGTGCGACGCAGCCGAGCACGGCGAAGGTTTTGCCCTTGCCGTCGCGCTTGAACAGGTCCAGACGATGGAAGACCTTTTGCTCCGCTTTGTCCCGGATGCTGCAGGTGTTGTAGAAGACCAGATCGGCCGCCTCAGGCGTCTCGACTTGTTCATAGCCTTCACTGAGCAGAGTGCCGATGACCTTTTCGGAGTCATGCGCATTCATCTGGCAGCCGAAGGTTTCGATGTAAAACTTCTTCACTAAAGGCTATTGTATCGGACGGAACGCCGGACACCGGTCCGGCAGCCAACTCGCTGTCGGCGATCTTAATGAACTATGTTGTGGGTTATGGCCTTGGTGCTGGACTCGGTCTGCCTTTCCGTGCTGCTGAGGAAATGACGTCCCGTCTTGCCCCCATTTTGACGCGGTCATCTAAGGGGTTCTCCTGATTGCCGCGCGGCGGGGTTCCGCTTAGGCTGGGAGCGTGAAGTACTGTTTGCTCACAATGGTTTCGGCAGCGCTTGCGTTTTCGCAGGCCGCTTCTACGAATTATCAGCCGGATCTCAACGGGCGCCTGGTGGAGGGCAATCGCGTCGCGGTTGGCCCCAAAGGCGACCGGACGGAACTGAGCGATTCGATGAACGGGCGCAAAGTGCCGCGCGAAGTGACCGAGACTCGCATCATCAGCGACGGACCGTCCGGACGCGTGACGGAAACGATCACGCGCAAATACGACCCCACTGGACAGCCTGGACTGGTGACCCGCACGGTGACGGAATCACAAGTGACGGGCAACACGACCACGCTGCGCTCCACCGTCTACGTGAGCGATGTAAACGGACGCATGCAAGAAGGAGAGCGGCGGATAGTCGAATCGGTAAAGCTAGGCAGCACGACCACCACGGATGTGAGCATCGCACGTCCTGGACCAACGGGTACTTTCGAAACCGTGGAGAAGCGTAAGTTGACGGCGGTCACGGATGAGAAGAACATCCACGAGGACGAAACCGTGTTCCGTCCCGTGCAGAACACCGGCTTTGCTGCGGCAGAGCGGGAAGTCCGCGATACCAAGAAAGATGCCAGTGGTGCCTCCACCACAAAGCAGAGCTACACGCCCGGCAACACCGGGCGGCTGGAGCTGATGGCGCAGGAAGTAATCAAGACCCAGGAAAAGCCCGACGGATCGAGCGTCACTGAGCGCAACATTTATCGCCGCACCACGGACGGCGCCGCGGTCTCCAGCGACAGCGGCCAGCGCCTGCGCGCCCAGGAGATTTTGGTGCGGTCAAAGACGGGCGGCGACGGCATCGTTGAGACGCTCTCGGTGCGTGAGACATCGCCGGGCGACCCGAGCCGCCTGGGAGTGGCCCGCAAGGTCTCCGAAACCGTTTGCACCGGCAAGTGCGGCCAGTAGGCGCGGCCTGAGGGCGCGCTCTCCTCTTTTTCCCAAAAAGGCAGCTTCCCCGAAAAAACAGCGAGTTCGGCCCCGGATTTGTGTCTGCGTGGGCCGCTCTGTCCATTGGCCAGAATAGCGAGCAGTCGCGATGCGGCACGCAGGAGTGCGCGCTATATCCGGTGCCAGCGCCCTCGAACCCCCGGCGTGGGCCGGGGGATGCGTCCACAACCTAGCTACCATCCCGCCAACAGGCCAAAAGTGGAATTGACCCCCACCATCACGTCCGGGATAAAATAGAAAGATCCATGCCTAGCCAGAACTCATTCGGTGCCGCGGGCGAGCTTCGCTCGGGCGGCCAAACATACAAGATCTACCGTCTCTCTGCCCTCGAAAAGGCTGGCTTCGATTTGAAGCGCATACCCTATTCGATCAAGATTGTTCTCGAAAACCTGTTGCGCTTTGAAGACGGGCTCACCGTCAAGAAGTCCGACATCGAATACGTCGCCAAGTGGGACACCAAGGCCGAAGCGCAGGAAATCAACTTCCGCCCGGCTCGCGTCGTGTTGCAGGATTTCACCGGCGTGCCTTGCGTGGTCGATCTGGCCGCGATGCGCGACGCGCTGCAGTCGATGGGCGCCGACCCGAAGAAAGCCAACCCGCTGGTGCCCGTGGACCTCGTCATTGACCACTCGGTGCAGGTGGACGAATTCGGCACGCCGAAGGCCTTCGAGGCGAACGCGTTGCTTGAGTTCCAGCGCAACCAGGAGCGCTATGAGTTCCTGCGCTGGGGCCAATCCGCATTCCAAAATTTCCGCGCGGTGCCGCCGGACACTGGCATTGTGCACCAGGTGAACCTGGAGTATTTGGCCCCGGTAGTCATGTCGATCGGCGGGGAAGCGTATCCCGACACGGTTGTGGGCACGGACTCCCACACCACGATGATCAACGGTTTGGGTGTAGTCGGATGGGGCGTCGGCGGTATTGAAGCCGAGGCCTGCATGCTGGGCCAGCCGGCGACGATGTTGCTGCCGGAAGTGATCGGCTTTGAACTTTCGGGCAAGCTGCCGGAAGGCGCAACGGCAACCGACCTCGTGTTGACCGTGACGCAGATTCTCCGCAAGAAGGGCGTGGTGGGCAAGTTCGTCGAATTCTACGGCGACGGTCTCGACAACCTCAGCCTAGCGGATCGCGCGACCATAGCGAACATGGCTCCCGAGTACGGCGCGACGATCGGTGTGTTCCCGATCGACGAGCAGGCGCTCGACTATCTCCGCATGACGAACCGTCCCCAGGCAACTATCGATCTGGTGGAAGCCTACGCGAAGGAACAGGGCTTGTTCCGCGTGAAGGGTGCGCCGGCGCCGGTATTCACGGAAGCGCTGTCGTTGAATCTTGCGACGGTAGTCCCGTCGCTAGCCGGTCCGAAGCGTCCCCAGGATCGCATCAACCTGCCGGATGTGAAGAAGAATTTCCTCGACGTGCTCGGCGCTGCGCCGAAGACCGCCGAGATCACGACGAAGAGCGGCGCAAAAGCCGAGATTCAGGACGGCAGCGTGGTGATCGCCGCGATCACAAGCTGCACCAATACCTCGAATCCGTCAGTGCTGATCGCTGCGGGTCTGGTCGCCAAGAAAGCCGTAGCGCGCGGGTTGACGGCGAAGCCGTGGGTGAAGACCAGCCTCGCTCCGGGATCGAAGGTGGTGATGGACTACCTGGCCGATGCCGGATTGGTGGACGCTCTAGAAGCGTTGAACTTCCACCTGGTGGGCTACGGTTGCACCACGTGTATCGGAAACAGCGGTCCGCTGCCGGATGAGGTGGCTGCCGGTGTGAACTCGGGTAAACTGACGGTGGCCGCGGTGCTTTCGGGCAACCGTAACTTCGAAGGCCGCGTGAATCCGCTGGTGAAGGCGAACTACTTGGCGTCGCCGCCGTTGGTGGTTGCTTACGCGATCGCGGGCCGCGTGGATATGGATCTGGTGAACGAGCCGATTGGTAAGGATTCTTCGGGCAAAGACGTCTTCCTGCGCGAGATCTGGCCGTCGAACGAGGAAGTGCAGAACGCGGTGAAGCAGAGCGTGCGCCGCGAATTTTTCGAAAAGGAATACTCGGCAGTGTTCCAGGGCGACGCCAACTGGAGTGGTATCAAAGTTCCGGCGGGCGATCAGTATGTTTGGAGCGACGCTTCCACCTACATTAAGAAGGCTCCGTACTTCGATTCGATGGCCGACCCGAAGACCAGCGTGAAGGACCTGACCGGTCTGCGCGCGCTGGCCGTGCTGGGCGATTCGGTGACCACCGATCACATCTCTCCGGCGGGCAACATCGCGAAGGATTCGCCGGCGGCGAAGTACCTTGTCTCGCTGGGGGTGAAGCCGGTGGACTTTAACAGCTACGGCGCGCGCCGCGGCAACCATGAAGTGATGGTGCGCGGTACGTTCGCCAATATCCGTCTGCGGAACCTGATGGCTCCAGGCACGGAAGGCGGTTGGACGAAGCATGTCCCTTCGGGCGAAGTGATGGCAATCTATGACGCCTCGGTGAAGTATCAGGCGGAAGGCACTCCGCTGCTGGTCATCGCGGGCAAGGAATACGGCACGGGCTCTTCGCGCGATTGGGCGGCGAAGGGCACGTTGCTGTTGGGCGCAAAGGCTGTGATCGCGGAAAGCTTCGAACGCATCCACCGCGCGAATCTCGTAGGCATGGGCGTGCTGCCGCTGCAGTTCATCAATGGCCAGAACCGCGAATCGTTAGGCCTGACCGGATATGAAACGTACTCGATTGAAGGCGTTCCGGCCGCGGTGAATTCGGCGGGCAAGACGCTGGCCAAAGTGACCGCAACGGCGGAGGACGGCAAGGTAACCACCTTCGAAGCGAAGGTGCGCGTCGATACCCCGGTGGAAGCCGATTACTACCGCAACGGCGGCATCCTGCCGTTCGTGTTGCGGCAGTTGGCGAGCTAATTCACCGGAAGTCAGCAGCCAGAAGTCAGAATGGGCGCGGCGCTTGCCGCGCCTTTTCTTTGGTGACCGTCGGCCTATTCCACCGCGTGATGGCGTGGACTGTCCGGTAAAATAGAAAGTACATGGTCCCCCGCGAATACATGGTCGGCCCCATACGGATTGCTCCGGCAACCGTGCTTGCCCCCATGGCGGGCGTAACCGACACGGTTTTCCGCCGCCTGATTCGCAGCCAGGGCGGGTGTGGGCTGATCATGACGGAGTTCACCAGTTCCCACGGCATCGTTGCGAATGCGAAGTCCGCCGCCAAGGGAGGGAAGCCCGGACGCTCCTTCCGTTACTTATACTTCGAACCGGGCGAGCGCCCCATCTCCGCCCAGCTTTTCGGATCCGACCCCGCCGTGATGGCCGACGCCGCGCGGCACTGTCAGGACCTGGGTTTCGACATCGTCGATATCAATTTCGGCTGCCCGGTGAAGAAAGTGGTGACGTGCAACGGAGGCTCGGGCCTTCTGCGCGATCTGCCTTTGGTGGAAAAGATTCTGACGCAGGTGCGCGCGGCGATCTCCATTCCGCTGACGATGAAGTTCCGCGCCGGATGGAATGACCGCGAACTGGTGGCCGTGCGAATGGCCAAGCTCGCGGAAGATTGCGGCCTACAGGCCATCGCGCTGCATCCGCGGACGCGTGAACAAGGCTACAGTGGCAAGGCCGATTGGACGCGCATCGGTGAAGTGAAGGCCGCGGTGAAGATTCCGGTGATCGGCAACGGCGACATCGTTACGCCGGAAGATGCCGTCCGCATGGTGCGCGAAACGAATTGCGACGCCATTATGGTGGGCCGTGCGGCTTCCTCGAATCCCTGGATCTTTCAACAAATCGAGCAGTACGTCACCACGGGCCGCTACGATACGCCTCCGGAAAGCGCGCGCTACGAGATCATGCGCCGCTATTACACGATGCTGCACGAGCACAAAGCGATGGACGCTGTCGGCAAAATGAAGCAGTTTGCGACGTACTTCACCCACGGCGTGCGCAATGGAGCGAAGCTACGCGCGGATATCTACCATGCGCATGATCCCGAGGGGATCTTGAGTTTGGTGGATGCGTTCTTTGAGCGGGAATTGGCGGCGGAGCCGGTGGGTGTGTAACGCTATACCCCCGCAAGCTTGCTGACGATCAAATTCTCCACAATCTCAAACAGCTCCGCCCGATATTCGCGACGGTCATTGCCTAGTGCTACGGACGATGTCGTCACCACCACCAGATCCAGATCCGGTACAACGAAGATGTATTGCCCGCCGAAGCCCCAGGCGAATTTTGTGGAGTGGCCCGCGAACTCCGTGATCCACCAGCCGTAGCCGTATTGGTGGCCGCTGCGCAGGGAGCGCGTGCGCGGCTCCCAGGACGTCTCCACCCACTTTGACGAAACCACTTGCTTGCTGCCGGTGCGGCCCTGGTGCAGATACAACTCGCCGAACTTCACCATCTGGCGCGGCGTCAACAGCATGTCATTGCCGCCGAAGTATACGCCCTGCGGATCGCGCGGCCATTTCGCGAGCGTGGTGCCGAGCGGTGCTCCCAGCGCGTTTTGCGCGAAGCTCCATGTATCGGCGCCGCTCACTTTGGTGAGAATCGCGGAAAGCAGATGCGTGTTGCCCGTGTTGTAATTCATCGGCTCGCCGGGCGATTGCTGCATCGGCCGCGTCAGCAGATACTGCACCCAGTTTGGACTGCCCACCCATACGCCGTAGCCGCGATTGGTTTCGACAAGGCCCGACCGCATGGTCAGCAAATCTTCGATGGTGACCTTGCTCTTGCGCGTGTCCTTGGCCGCCGCCAGTTCGGGAAAGTACGACGAAATCGGAGTGGTCACTCCCGGCAACAGCTTGCGGTCAATCGCGATGCCGATAAGCGCAGAGATCACGCTCTTCGATGCTGACTTCACATTTTCATAGCTGGTGGCGCGCGTGCCCCGGTAATAATGTTCCAGCACGATCTCGCCATGGCGGCTGACGAGCAGGCTGTGCAGACGCGGGAGCTTTTCGCCTGCCTTAACGGCGGCATCGAAGGTGGTTTGCGCGGAGAGCGCCGCGGGCAACGCGATCGCGGCCAGAAGGAAAGTCAAACCCCGCATGGGGGTATTGTAGCGGAGGTCGAGCCTAGGGTTTGAAAAACTCTACGGGCTCGATGGCGGTTATTTTCCAAGAGCGTCCGCGCCGTTCGATCTGGCATTGGATAACGCCGCGGCGGGTTTCTTTGCCGCCGGTGTTTGCGGATTTCGGACTCAGTGAGAGCACCCAGTCAAGGCTCAGCGTGCGTTTGGTTTCGCTGCCCTCATTCGTGACAACGTCCACGGCGGAGGCGACGCTGTTGGCGCTTAGCAGGGCTTCGATGTTTGCGCGCAATGTGGAATAGTTGGGCATCTCGCGGTCGAAGGAATCGAAGAAGCTTTGCGCGTCGTCATTGACTAACGCTGCGGCTGCGTCGGAGATCGCGGTCAGCGCGTCGGCGGCGGCATCGGCACGGGCGATGGAAGTACTCAGAGCCAGTAGTGCTGCGGTGCGCAGAAAGTTGCGGCGGTTTGATGTGTGGGGGCCGAAAAATGGGGACGGATATCCAATTTCGCGCGGCGCTTTCGTCGCCGCTGGTGCTGGTGAAGCGAAATTGGCGTTAGTCCCGATCATTTGCGATGAAACTTATGTCCGGTAGCTGCCGTTGATGCGAATGTACTCTTCGGTGAAATCGCACGTCCAGAAGCGGGCTTTTCCACGACCACTGCCACGGATGGTAAATCGAATGTGGCACTCTTTGTCATCGAGCTTCTTGGTTAGCGTTGCTTCGTCGAAGTCCGCAGCCAGGCCGCCGCGACACACGGGCACGCCTTGCATGTCGATATCGACTTTCCGCGGATCGAAGGCCGCGCCCGAATAACCGGCCGCTGCGATGATGCGGCCCCAGTTGGGATCGGAGCCGGCGATCGCTGTTTTCACCAGCGGCGAATTCGCGATGGATCTTGCGATCTTCTCCGCCGCGGCTTCGGTCTGCGCGCCGGAGATGTGAATGGTGACCAGTTTCTTCGCGCCTTCGCCATCGCGCGCGATCTGCATGGCGAGCGATTCCAGCACCTGCGTCAACGCGCCTTCGAATGCTTTGGCCGAAGGCTTCGCGCCTGAGGCTCCGTTGGCGAGCACCGCCACCATATCGTTGGTGGAGGTGTCGCCATCCACGGAAATGCGGTTGTAGCTGCGGTTGATGGCATTCTTCAGTGCCGTGCGCAGCACTGCGGCGGAAACGTCGGCGTCTGTTGTGACGAAGCCGAGCGTGGTCGCCATGTTCGGCTGAATCATGCCCGCGCCTTTCGTCATGCCCGCAACGCGCACGATTTTTCGTCCCACTTTGATTTCGGCGTATGCCGTCTTCGGCACCGTGTCCGTGGTCATGATCGCGTTTGCGGCGGCATCGAACTTCGAGACATCAAGGGAGGCCACCAGACCGGGCAGCGCCTTCACGATCTTGCTGCCATCCATCTCCACGCCGATGACGCCGGTGGATGCGGGCAGCACCTGTTCGGGTTTCACGTTAAGAGCCTTCGCTGCGGCGCGGATGGTTTCGAGCGCGACCTTTTCGCCGGTGCGCGTGGCGCAATTCGCGTTGCCCGCGTTCACCATGATCGCCACGGCCTTACACTTCGACGCTTTCAGATTCGCCTTTGCGATCACCACCGGCGCGGCGGCCACGCGATTCTGTGTGAACACGGATGCGGCCACGGCCGGTTTATCGGAAACAATCAACGCGAGGTCGTCTTTAGCGACCTTCCGGATGCCTGCATACGTCGTGGCGTAGCGAAATCCCTGCGGCAGTTGAACACTCACTCGAACACCTCATTTAATGACAAAACCGATTGCAAAATACATGACACGGCTTACTGCAAAAGCTCATCCTGCGAAATGGGAAAGCCGTTCAAAAACGCCGCGGCGGGCATTCTCTTTTTGCCTTCCATTTGTATTTCCAGCAACTCGATCGATTCGCCCGAGCCGCAGCCTGCGTACAACTTCTTGGCGATGACGCGCAGCGCTCCGGGAGCAAGCGACGGCGCGCCCTTCACGGCTTTCCAAATCTGAAACCGCTGGCCGCGCAGAAAACCGTAGCCGCCGGGCCATGGCTCAAAGCCGCGAATCCGGTTGAGAATTTCCCGCGCCGGACGATCCCACGAAATCTTGCCATCCTCTTTTTTCAGAATAGGCGCAAGCGATGCCTGCGTGGAATCCTGCGGCTCTGGAGTGATGCTCGAAAGCCGGTCGAGCGTTTCGATCAAGAGAGTCGCACCGTCGATTGCGAGCCGCGCGCCGAGTTCCACGGCGTTTTCGTCAGCGCGGATCTCGGTCTCGGACTTGAGCAGCATGTCGCCCGTGTCGAGTCCCTCATTGATCTTCATCGTGGTGACGCCGGTGTGCGATTCGCCGTTGGCGATGGCCCACTGAATGGGCGCGGCGCCGCGATACTTGGGCAGGAGCGAAGCGTGCACGTTGATGATGCCGTGCGGAGGAATGTCGAGGATCGACTTGGGAATGATCTGCCCGTAGCCGACCACGACGATGACCTCGGGAGCCATCTCGCGAATCTGCTCGACCACTTCGGGACGCTTCACTCGTTCCGGTTGCAGCACAGGCAAACCAAGCCGGAGCGCGGCTTCCTTCACCGGAGGCATCGCGTCTTTTTGTCCGCGGCCCTTGGGACGATCGGGTTGCGTGAACACAGCGGTCACCTGATGACCCTTTTCGACAATGCGTTCGAGAGTCGGAACC
The DNA here is from genome assembly GCA_040081455.1 of Bryobacteraceae bacterium. Taxonomy (GTDB): domain Bacteria; phylum Acidobacteriota; class Terriglobia; order Bryobacterales; family Bryobacteraceae; genus Palsa-187. The sequence continues at coordinate 136,711 of JBEBGM010000003.1, read as the reverse complement.
GCGAACTGCGGTGTGCCCATGAAGATGAGTTTCATCTACTTTTGCACTCAACCGATGGAAGGGAAAAATGGGGACAGACAGCCTTTTTTCGCCGCAACCGGATCGAAAACGACCAGCATGGCCGCGCGAAAAAAGGTGTCAGTCCCCATTTTTCCGGCTTCTTAATCCCACTCGCCCGCTTTTTGCAACTTCCGCACTTTGCGGCGGATCAAGTCACGCTTCAGCGGACTCACGTGGCTGATGTAGAGTTTACCGTTTAGATGATCCGTCTCGTGCAAGAATGCGCGAGCCAGAAGATCTTCGCCGGTCATCTCAAACTGTTTGCCCTTGACGTCCATTGCGCGAACGGTGACCAGGCGCGGACGGGTCACGTCTTCGCGGAATGTCGGCAGACTGAGGCAGCCCTCTTCGCCGCGCTGTGAGCCTTCGCGGCCGATGATCTCCGGATTGATCAGTACCAGTTTTTGCGATGTGTCTTCGCCGCAGGTGATATCGATCACCGCGATCTTCTTTGCCAGGCCGATCTGCGGCGCGGCCAAGCCAACGCCTTTTGCCGCGTACATCGACTCGAACATGTCCTCGATCAGTTTGTTCAACTCCGGAGTGTCGAACTCCGTAATAATATCGCCCACCTGTTCGAGCACCGGTTGCCCATATTTCACGATCGGATAAATCATCAGAAGTCTCTCACCTGATCCAGGTAGCCCTGGTAATTGCGTTTGGCCTCGCGGATGGAGTCGCCTCCGAATTTTTCAATCATCGCGCCGGCGAGCACGATGGCCACCATGGCCTCGCCGATGACGCCGGCCGCGGGAACCACGGCCACGTCGCTGCGCTCATAAGCGGCCAGTGCCGGCTCGCGCGTTTCGATATCGACGCTCTCGAGCGGCTTGCGAAGCGTCGATATCGGCTTCAGCATGCCGCGCACCAGGATGTCCTGGCCGTTGGTGATGCCGCCTTCGAGGCCGCCCGCGCGATTGGCCCCGCGAGTGAACTTGTGGCCCTCTTTGTCGTAGTGGATCGTATCCTGAACTTTCGAGCCGAACGCTGCCGCGCCCTCGGCGGCAAAACCGACTTCCACGCCCTTCACCGCCTGCATGGAAACGATTGCTTGCGCGAGTTTGCCATCGAGGCGCGTATCCCAAGCGATGTGGGAACCGAGTCCCACCGGCACGCCGCGCGCGACCACTTCGAAAACGCCGCCAACCGTATCGCCTGTCTTATAAGCGGTGTCGACCACCGCTTTCATGCGCTGTTCGGCTTCGGGATCGACGCAGCCAAGCAGGACTTCATCCTTCTTGCTCAGTTCGACTAATTCTTCCCACGTCGCCTGACGCTCCAAACGGGCGTCGCCAACGGCGATCACGTGACTCAGAACTTCGATGCCGAATTCCGCCAGATACGCCTTCGCGAGAGCACCCACGGCTACGCGAGCCGTGGTTTCGCGCGCGCTGGCGCGTTCCAGAATGTAGCGGGCGTCGTGAAAATCGTACTTGATGGATCCGGCAAGGTCGGCATGTCCCGGGCGGGGACGCGTGACGGTCTTCTTTTTCGATTCGCCGTCCTCGATCTGCTCGACGGGCAGAATCTCGGTCCAATTCTTCCAGTCTTTGTTTTCGAGCAGTACAGCGATGGGCGCGCCGATGGTGATCGAGTGCCGCACGCCGCTGACAATATGGGCGCGGTCGGTCTCAATCTTCATCCGCCCGCCACGGCCGAAGCCTTGCTGACGCCGCCAAAGTTCGCGGTCGATTTTTTCAAGGGAGATGGGAACGCCGGATGGAAGTCCGGTCAGAGTGGCGACGAGGCACTCCCCGTGCGACTCGCCTGCTGTCTCAAACCTAAGCATGGAAAGGAAATTATATGGTACCAGTAACCGGAATCGGAGACCCAGTCACCAGCGCGCTTTGTGCGAAAAAACAGAACTACTTAGAACGCCCAGCCATGGGCGTACTTGTGCGTTGTGCCTCAGGCTGGAACGATGCCGACAGGTACTATTTGTGGTGATGTTGTGGTGATGCTCTAAGGAGTAGAGCAGAATCGCTGTGCGAGGCACCGGAACTCTCTATCGTTCCTTGTCCTCTGGGTTAACGTCGTTCGAGCGCGGTGACGAGGTTAGCGCGTCCAGCCCCAGAGCCGCGATCAGAAAGCCTGCGATGATCGTCGCCACTAACATGACGTTCTCCCAACTTCAAGGAAGCAATCTGAAGACCATCCCGATGCTTCCACACGCTTCCGCGCGGCCTCCGAAGAAATGGTTCGCCCCGGAGGTTGTCACCCCGGGGGGACCCAAGATTACGGCTGGAAAGGAATCGCGCTCTGGCCGGCGCCAGACCAGCGGCCTTAGCGCTTCTTCTTCGCTTCCCGTTCTACCCAGACCGGCTGCGCCGCGGTTGGCGGCGATGTCAGCGCCGACATCAGCATGGAAACGATCACGAACCCGGTAACTGCTGCTCCGATAATCATATGGACCTCTCTGGGGCCTTGTTTGTTCGTCTGTCCAACCTCCCGCCACTGGCGGAAGGCATTCGCGTCAACTTCTCAACTGCCTTACAACTGCCTACGCGTATAAGGATGCACCAAGGGCGCATCAAGATTCGTGCTGTTTCGGTGAAAATGGCGTGGAGAAAACGTGACTGGCGGCCGTCGAGGGAGAAATGCGGCTAGTCTTTGGGCGGCGAGGCGATCGTCTGCAGCAACAGCGCGATGATGAAAAACCCAGCGATGGCGGCTCCGATGATCATTTTGCCCCAGTAGCTACACGTATCGACGGTTTGACCGCATTTCTGCAGGCCCATTTTCGATCTGGACGTATAATGTGGCATGACTCAGCCGCCTGTGCCGTCCGGTTCTGCTTCCATCCAGGCTCCATTGTGGGGCGCGCGCGTCAATGACTGGGCCGAGATTCAGGAGCCTACCGCCCACCTGCTGTTTGAAGCGATCCTCGGTGCCACGGGTGTGGGACCGGGCGTCTCCATGCTAGACGTCGGTTGCGGAGCCGGTCTCTTCTGCCAACTGGCGGTAAATTTAGGGGCTTCCGTTTCTGGCTTCGACGCTGCCGAACCTATGATTTCCGTTGCCCGTGCCCGAGTTCCCGGAGGTGACTTCCGCATCGGCGATATGGAGGAACTGCCGTTCGCCGACAACTCCTTCGATCTGGTCACCGGCGTCAACTCGTTCCAATATGCCGCCAATCCGGTGCGGGCGCTGGCCGAGGCCAGCCGGGTGGTGAAGCCCAGGGGAACTGTGGTGATCGCGACCTGGGGGCGCCGCGAGGATTGCCAAACCGGGGCGTACTTGGACGCGTTACGTTCCCTTTTGCCTCCTCTCGCGGCCGCACCAGACGCGTTCGCGCTCTCCAATCGAGGGGCACTCGATGCGGCGATTCGCGAGGCCGGCCTGCATCCGGAAAGCTTCCAGGAGGTGGATTCGCCGGTCGAGTATCCGAACCTGGAAACGGCGCTCCGGGGTCTACTTTCCGCCGGGCCAGCGGTGCGCGCCATCGACCATTCCGGCGAACAGAAAGTGATCCAGTCGGTCACCGCGGCGCTGGCGCCGTTCCGGCGGGCCGATGGCTCCTACCGCATGGCGAATAAGTACATGTTCTCGGTGGCTAGCCGCACGTCCGCAAAAAACTACTTCCGTCCTGGCTTCCGCAGCCTGACGCCGTACTTAATAGCCGCCGACGCAGCTCAGTTAATCGACTTTTTGAAGTCCGCATTTGGTGCCCATGAAATCCTTCGCGTGCCCAGTCCGAACGGTGGTGTGATGCATGCGGAATTGCAGGTTGGCGATTCCATTATCGAACTCGGCCAAGCGAGTGAGGCATGGAAGGCAGGGCACGCGAGTTTGCACTTTTATGTTCCTGACGCCGATGCCACTTATCAGCGCGCTCTCGCCGCCGGTGCAGTTTCCATCCAGGCGCCACACGACACCGATTACGGCGATCGCAGCTCCGGTGTGCAGGATCCGGCGGGGAACCGGTGGTTTATTGCGACTCATGTGGGAGCGAGGTGAGGAATCATCCTTGCTGACCCTCGCGCTAAACTAGAAACGAATGTCCAAACAATACTCTGCCCCGCCAGCAATGGCGATCGACCCCAATAAAAAATACACGGCGACGTTTACCACCTCGCGCGGTGAAATCGTTTGTGAGCTATTCGCGAAAGACGCACCCAAGACGGTTAACAACTTTGTTTTCCTTGCCAAAGAAAAATTCTACGACGGCACCGTCTTCCACCGTGTTATCGCTGACTTCATGATCCAGGGTGGCGACCCCACTGGCACCGGTCGCGGCGGCCCGGGTTATCGTTTTGAGGACGAATTCAAGGGCAATCCGAACCGTCATCAGGTCGGCTCGCTCTCGATGGCCAACGCCGGTCCTGGCACTAACGGCAGCCAGTTCTTCATCACGCATATCGTGACCGATTGGCTCGACGGCAAGCATACCGTCTTCGGGAAGGTGCTGAAAGGACAGGACATCGTCAATGGCACCAAGCAGGGCGACGAACTGAAGAGCCTCGTCATTACCGAAGAGTAGTTTACCGTGGGGCGGGTTGGCACCCGCGCGCGAATGGCATTCGCTCAAAAATTGCGTTCGCTGCGTTCATCGCTCGCGGAGGTCCACTCCGCTGCGGATTTCCGATCCGCCCCGCTCGGTATTTCAGAGAATCCATGCCGCAAATCATCTTTGTCACCGGCGCAACGGGAACCATTGGCTCGCAAGTCATCCAGGAATTGGCAGGCAAGCCAGGAATCCATATCCGGGCGACGATTCGTGATTTCATGAAAGCCGCGAAGATCGGACGCGCCGGCGTGGAAACCGTGATGTTCGATTTCGGCCGCCCCGACGACTATCAACCGTTGCTCAAGGGGGTCGATTCCGTTTTACTCATCCCCCCCTTCCATCCGTGGGGCGTGGAACAGGCGAAGGTGTTCATCGACTCCTGCAAGGCCGCTGGAGTCCGGAATGTCGTCAAGGTGTCCGTCATCGACACATGTAAAGACATTACCGTCGGCCGCTGGCACAGTGCGGTGGACGATTACCTGAAGAAGTCAGGCATGTCGTGGACCATCCTGAAGCCCACCAGTTTCATGCAGAATCTTCTGGAGAACTCCGGCCCCCGCGAGGACGATTACATCCACATGCCCGCGGGTGATGCGAAAACAGCGTTTGTGGATACTCGTGATATTGCTTCCGTTGCCGCTCTGGCGCTTTCACAACGTGGCCACGAGGGCAAAGAATATACCCTCACGGGGCCGGAAGCCTTTACTTACAAAGAGGTCGCGGAAATCCTCAGCGACGCTACCGGCCGAATGATTCGCTATTTGGACATCTCGCACTCCGAGGCCTGCCAGGAGATGATGGACGACAATCTGCCGGAGTGGGTGATCGATGTCATGATGGAACTGCGCAGTTGGACCGCGGAAGGCGGAGCATCCGAAGTGGCCACCACGGTTTCGGACGTCTTGGGCCGCCAGGCGCGAAATCTACGTGACTTTGCGGCGGAGTACTCGACCCACTGGAAGCATGATTAAGCCAGTTCTTGCACGAAGCAGCTACAGGGCGTAATCGAATCCCACCCAGATCCGCGCCTCAGCGCTGCCGATGGCCACACTTTGGTTTCCCGATGGACCCTCCAAGTGAAACTCCGTCTGGGTTGTGCCGGGAAGGCCGATATCCAAGAACAACGCGGCGAGCGTCGCGGTCCGCATGGGATTACCAAAGCCATGCGCCACAGCCCGGTTGGCGAATTCCGCATCGCTGACGCACATCAGGTGCTCGTTGGTCAGTTCCATCCACGGCAGATCGTCGTGATTGGCGCGCTGGGAGCGATGCAAAGGATCCCGGCTCTTCAGTTCTTCCGGCCAGTAGCCGTAAGAGACAGGCAGCATGACCAATTCTGACACGCCCGGGTTTGCGGCCTCCGAAACCTGCTTCTTCACCACGATTTTATTTACACTGGTTTCCCCATGGGTCAAGTTCAGCGTGACGATGTCGTTCCCGTGAAACATCGACGAGAAGAGCATTAACCCCAGCGAGCGGTATGTCGGTTTGTCGGCGAAGAAATCGAACAAATCGTAGCGGGCCGAATCCCCATAGTTGCGCCCTAAGGGCGAAGCACGCACCAGGAGCTTGTCGGTCTCCAACTCTTCCGGCAGGACCGGGCAGTTGGTGGCGCACAAAGTGAGGTTGGTTTCGGGATCGGTAGGAAGTTGCGCCGCGATCTTCGAGAAATGATCTTCCAGTCGAGTCATTGTCTTCTCCGGGCAAACAAGCCGCACACGGGTTGTTCGCGGAAGCTCGTCTAAGACCGGAACATGGCCTTAGATCGGCAATGGATTTGGCTGACGGGGCCACGGGGTTCCCGCTTGAGGGCGGAACGAAGACCAAGGCCGACAAATGAGGCGATTCAAATGGGAATCAACCTCTGTTCTATTGGAACACAGATTCGGGTCCGCCTTCACGGCTTTTTCATGCCCGGTGTCAGTTTTACGTCACCGATTTATGCCACCGGATGCGAGGCGGTGCGGAACTCCGGTGCCGGCTCCAGAGGAATGATGATCCAAGCGGCAATATAGGCGAGCAGCCCCATGCCCCCGCTGAAAAGTGCGGCGGCGACAACCAGCACCCGAACAAGAACGATATCGACGTGAGCGAACTCCGCTATTCCCGAGCAAACGCCGCCCAACTTCTTGTCTTTCATTGACCTGCGCAACGTCTTGGGCTGGTTTTGGTAGGCCTGTTGGGCCCGCTCCGCCCGTGCGCCCGGTGTCGGCGTCGCACATTGCGAGCAATATTTATCGGCGTCTTGTATTTGGACTCCGCACTGCGTGCAAAACATGGTTGTTTTCTCCGTCATGGGCAGATACGAAGAGGGAATTCAAAAAGTTCCCGAAATCGGCGCGCTTGTCCTGGTTCGCTATTTCATTGGCGGAAGATAGGGCAGGTTTTTCGCGAAGAACCAGCACAAAAAGAACACGATCGGCATGTTCACCATCAACTGGAGCATCGTGAAGCCGATGAGATCCCGCGCGCGCAACTTCAGAATACCGAGCAGCGGCAACATCCAAAAAGGGTTTACTAGGTTCGGTAAGGCCTCTGCCATGTTATAGATCTGCACCACCCAGCCCAAATGCACCTGGTGCGCAATGGCGGCCTCCATCACATAGGGAGCTTCGACGATCCATTTGGTGCCGCCTGAGGGCACAAAAAAACCAAGCACCGCCGAATAAACGGCCGCGAACAGGCCGAACGTGTCGTGATTGCTGATGGAGATGAACAGGTTTGCGAGCTTCTTTGAGAGGCCGGTGCCGACAATCATGCCGAACGTCATAGCGTAGAACGGGAACTGGATGAGGACGCCGCCCACGGCTGGAATGGATTCCGACACGGCACGCATAAAGCGCCGCGGGCGCCAATGCAGCAAAAGCGCCGCGGTCAGGAAGATCAGGTTGTAGATATTCAGCTCCAGCGCGGCCAGCGGGCCTTGTGGTGATTCGCGAAACTCTTCCGCTAGAAACCACCCGAGCATGGCGACGATGCAGAGCGTGAGAATCGGACTGTATTCGAGCCACTCGCCGGGGCGGCTTCTCTGGTCCAGATCCTTTTTCACTGGCTCGAACTGGATCCCGAAATCGTCAATCGTTTTCGAGTTTGCACCCGACGGCGCGGAGAGGTACGCCGTTGTTGTGGATGCCGCGACAATCACGACGACGCACAACAGGCTCTGCCAAAGAAAAAGCGTTTGGGTGACGGGAATCAGGCCGCTGATCGCAAAAAGGGATGCGGGCATGGCGGTTTTCGATGCCATCAGCATGGCGGCCGAAGAAGAAAGTCCCAGCGCCCAAACCGATCCTCCCCCGAGGTAAGCGGCTGCCGATGCCGCACGGTAATCCATCCCTTTCACACGCTTTGCCAGCGCACGCACCAGAAAGCTGCAAAAGATCGGCGCCAGTCCCCAGGAAATGAGCGACGTCGTGCAGGCCAGGAATGCAACCATCGCCACGGCCGATTTCGGAGTCTTGGGGATACCGGCAAACCAGCCAATGGCTCGTTGTGCCAGCGGAGTCATCGCAACGACGTAGCCGCCGATGATTACCATCGACATCTGCATGGTGAAGGGAACGAAGGTCCAAAAGTTCTTGCCCGCCAGATAAGCGAGGTTCTTGGCATCCTCTCCTGCCGCCAGTCCGCCGAGATACACCGCCACGATGCCGAGAAACGCGAAGATCAGCGGATCGGGAAACCACTTCTCGCTCCAGTTGGCGAGCGCGATACCCAGGCGCGCAACACCGCCGCCGGTTTCCGGAACATTTGTGCTTGCCGCGGAACCCGACACGGGAGGCCGTTCGTGTGTGTGCATTATTGATATGCTATCTCGTTGGAGAGGAGCGAAAAACAACACATGAGAAAAACTCTACTGCGAGCCATGCTGGCTCCGGCGGCCCTTGGCATGATGACCGTCGCGGTCAGCGCGCAAGCCCCGGACTTCAGCAAGGTCGAGATTAAAGTCAACAAGGTCAGCAACAACTTTTATACGCTCGACGGCCAAGGCGGCACGATTGGCGTGCTGACGGGCGCGGACGGCGTGTTCATGGTGGATAGCCAGTTCGCTCCGTTGAGCGAAAAAATCGCGGCAGCCATTAAGACGGTGTCGGATAAGCCGATCCGCTTCCTGGTGAACACGCACGTCCACGGTGATCACACTGGGGGGGATGAGAATTTCGGCAAGATGGGTGCGACGATCATTGCTCGCGCGGAACTGCGCAACCGCCTGGTTCGCCCGAATCCGCTCGCCAATGGCCAACCGGCTCCCGTCATGCCAAACGCTGGCCTGCCGATCGTGACGTACCAAGGGCAGATGGTGATGAATATGAACGGAGAGACGATCCGTCTGATCGCGATTCCACGAGCGCACACGGATGGCGACACGTTGGTCTATTTCGAAAACAATGACGTCTTGATGACGGGCGATTTCTACCGGTCGATTCAGTACCCGAACATTGACCGCGCCAACGGCGGTTCGTTGAACGGAATGATTGACGGCCTGGGGCGCGTGATTGGAATTGCGGGTCCGAATACGAAGATCGTACCGGGGCACGGTCCCACGGTGGGCCGCGACGCGGTGATCGCGCACCGCGATGCACTCATCGGCATCCGCGACAAGATTGCTCCTCTGGTGGCGCAAGGCAAGAGCGAAGACGAGGCTGTCGCCGCCAAACCCACGGCTGATTGGGATGCGAAGATTCCGCAGTCCGGGCCGTCTGTCGAACGCGTTGTCCGTCAGGTCTATCAGGAACTGAAGGCCGCGCGCTAAGTATTTTACTGCAAGGGGACAGAGCAATCTCTGTCCCCTTTTTTATTTGGTTACAAGAGGTTTGCGATGTCCTCTCAAAAACTTGATTTCGCCATGGTTGGTATTTCCCGCCGCGAGGCCGCTCGCATTTTGGCGGCGAGCATGGTTACCACGAAACTCGTCGGGCAGGAGCCGGAGCATGAGCCGGATGTTCCTTACGTTCCAACCACCGAAGAAGCTGTCGAGGCGATGCTCAAACTGGCGGAGGTATCGAAGAGCGACGTTGTCTACGACCTTGGCTGTGGCGATGGCCGCATTGTGATTGCGGCGGCGAAGACGTATGGAGCGAAGGGTGTCGGCTACGACATTGATCCAGAGCGCATTAAGGAAGCCAAGGCCAACGCGAAAGCCGCAGGTGTCGACGACAAAGTTCGTTTTGAAGTAAAGGATCTGTTCAAAGCCGATTTCCACGAAGCGACGGTGGTGACGCTCTTCCTGCTGAACAGCGTCAACATGCGTCTGCGCCCCAGGTTGATGGAACAACTGAAGCCGGGCACGCGCATTGTTTCAAACACGTTCGATATGGGCGATTGGGTTGCGGAAAAAGACATCACAATTCCCGCGCCCACGGACGCGTTCCTTAGCCGGCGATTCTTCCTTTGGCGCGTGCCCGAGAGAAAGAAATAGCGCTCTAGTGGTCCGCCCTACTAGGCCCACTTAGGCAGAATCTTCAACGCATTCCCGCGATCGATCAACTTCAGTTCGTCCGCGTTAAACACGCCGCATTCTTCTAGGCCTGCCGCGATGTTCGCGCTTCTGCCGAAGGGGAAATCCGTGCCGAACAAAATTTGCGACATGCCGATCATCTGGCGCAGCGCGGTCATCTGAATCGGATTCGTTGAGCCCGCAGTGTCGTAGAAGAACCGCCGCAACTGGCCGAGCTTTGAATTCGGCGCGGCTTGCTTGGCGAGGTTCGCGCGGGTGGCTTCCTGTCCCAGGAAGCGGCCCGGCAGCGCAAGCATCGTTCCTCCGGCGTGCGAAAAGACGTACTTGATGTCTGGCGTTTCCGCTGCGCGGCCGCTGGCGATCAGGCTGATGATGGTGCGGGCGGTATCGGTGTTGTATTCGACGGTGGTGTCGCTGATGCCGGTCACCAGGCTCTGGCAGCAATCGGCCACTTGCGCGTGGACATAGACGATCGCTTTGCGGCGGTTCAGTTCGCGGAAGACATCGGCGAAGGCGGCATCGCCCAGCCATTTATCGCCGTAGCTGGTGAGCAGGCCCACGCCATCGGCCTTCAGCGTATCGAAGGAGTATTCAATTTCTTTCAAGCAGTTGGTCGCGTTCGGGAAGGGCAGCACCGCGAACAGGCCGAAGCGTCCGGGGTAATCGCGCACGATCTTCGCACCGTATTCATTCTGTTCACGAGCCAGACGCTTCGTCTCTTCAGCCGCGCCGAACCAAATGCCCGGCGTGGTGATGGATAACATGGACGCCTGTACGCCGCCTTTGTCCATGTCCTCGATGGCTTTGGCGGGCGTGTACGGGGTCCAGGTCTGGAAGCCGGAGGTCCGCTTGTCGTTCATCAACTTGATCAACTCCGCGTTCGCGAAGTGATGATGCACGTCGATGCGGCGCGTGGCGCCACCGGGAGCTTGCGCGAACAAACGGTTGCCCGTGACAACAGCGCCTGCGCCGAGTGCTGCAAGTCCAGCAAGCAAGTCCCGCCGCGTTGGCCGGTGGATTTTCTCCGAATCAAGACTGCAAGCGATGCCGAGATGATGTGTTCCTAAGTGACCCATGGCTGAGGATTATGTCGGAACGGTGCCACAAAGTCAAGAAGGCAGATATGCCGAACAATATGTGTGCGTATATGCGGAAGCGGTACCCTTGACATGGCCAAATTGGAGTGACAAACTGCCATAGCATTGGTCGAAGCCGTGCCCCGTTTCGAGGGGCACTCGGCTTCGATGGGGTTTATTTGAAGCATCGTCAGGGGAGGTTTTGAGTGAAATCACTTGTTAAACTGCTGTTGGTGTGCGCGGTTTGCTGCGCGGCCGCCTATGGGCAGGCAGTGTCGCAGATCGGCGGAGCGGTAAGGGACGAGTCGGGCGCTGTGGTGCCGTTGGTCCAAGTGACCGCTACGCAAACAGAGACAGGATTCAGACGCACTGCGGAAACCGATGAAAGCGGCAATTACGTACTGTTGAACCTGCCGCTGGGACCATATCGTTTGGAAGCGATGAAGATGGGCTTCCGATCCTACGTGCAAACCGGCATCAGTCTGCAGGTGGGGACGTCACCGGAAATTCCCATCACGCTTGGGGTTGGGCAGGTGAGTGAAACGGTCAATGTGGAGGCCAACGCCAGCCAGATTGAAACGCGCAGCATTGGCGTTGGGACGGTGATTGAAACCCAGCGAATTTTGGAACTTCCTCTCAACGGACGCCAGCCCACGGATCTCATCACGCTGAATGGAGCGGCGGTGCAGACCGGAGCTTCGCCGGGATATGGAATGCGCACCGGCGTATTCATTTCCGTCGCCGGAAGCGGTATTGAGAGCGTCCAGTACAATCTCGACGGCGCACCGAACATCAACATGTTGGACGGCACGGGATTGCCACTGCCATTTCCTGACGCCCTTCAAGAATTCAAGTTGTCCACCAGCACACAGGATGCCGCAAACAGCGGGCACTCCGGTGCCGCGGTTCACGCCGTGACTAAATCAGGAACGAACTCATTCCACGGGGATGCGTTTGAGTTCTTGCGGAACTACAACGTGAATGCGCGTAGCTTCTTTGCGAGGGGACTGGACGGATTAAAACGCAATCAGTTCGGTGGCGTGATTGGCGGCCCGATCAAGAAGGACAAGATATTTTTCTTTCTTGGCTACCAGGGCACCACAGTGCGCCAGACGCCGATCAACCAAACCGGCTTTGTACCGACTCCACAGATGATCGCCGGCGATTTTACAACCTTCGCTTCGGCTGCCTGCCAGAACGGCGTGCCTCGAACTCTGGGAGCGCCATTCGGAACGAACGGATTTGCTCCGAATACCACGAGTCCCGCTTCGCTCAGCCCGGCGGCCATCAACATCGCGAGGCGATTGCCGACAACAACTGACGGTTGCGGACGCACTTTGTTTGGCGCCGCCAATAGTGAGAACGGTCATCAAGCTCCGGTTCGAGTGGATTACCAACTCAGCGACAAACAGACGCTTTTTGCCCGCTACCTGATTACGCAGCAGGATCTGAAGGTTCCCTACAACCTCAGCAACAATGCGCTGGAAGCGAACGTCCCTGGTTTTAACGATCGTTCCCAGTCGTTTTCGGTGGGCGATACCTACGTGTTGAACGCAACCATGGTGAATTCATTCCGCGCGTCGGTGAATCGTGTGGCGGCTTTGAAGCCGGGCGCCGATTTCTTCGGTGCGGGGGACGTCGGGATCAATATGTTCACCTACCAGCCGAAGTACCTTCAGATGGTCGTTACCGGCAACTTCACGCTGGGCGGCACCACCAAGAACGCATTTGCTTATCAAACCAGTTTTGGGGCCAACGATGATTTCAGCATCGTCAAGGGCGCCCATACGATCGTCTTTGGCGGGTACTACACGCGCGCGGCGAATTGGCTTTTGGCGCAAGCGTTTGCCGACGGGCAATTCCAGTTCGGAACCACCTCGGGGACGACGATGTCTGACTTCATGTTGGGACGTGTTTTGTCGCTGCGGCAAGCGAATCCCAACCCCCTCAATACGCGTCAGAATTTCTTCGCTCTTTACCTGCAGGATACGTGGAAGATCAACCAGCGATTGACGCTGAACTACGGCATCAATTGGGCTCCCTATTTTCCGGGAGTTTTCCCTCACGCGGACACGTTTAATTTCGGCATTGGACGCTTCATCGCCGGTTCTCGGAGCACGGTGATCCCGAACGCGCCTCCTGGATTTACCTATCCCGGAGACCCTGGCTTCAATGGCAAGTCTGGTATTGAATCGCGGTGGGGCAATATTAATCCTCGCATCGGTATTGCTTGGGATCCCATGGGCGATGGCAAGACGGTTATCCGTGTCGGCGGATCCATGGCGCAAGATTTCATGACGGCGAATATGATGATCAACAACGAAACGGCGTCGCCATTCCGCCTGACGGTTATTCAGTCCGGTGTAAACCTGGATAATCCTTACGCGAACTATCCCGGTGGCAGGACGCCATTTCCGTACAACTACGATTCGAAGAATCCCGTATTCGCGCCGTTCGGTACCTATTTGCCGGTGCCTCCGAACCTGCGAAACACGATGCAGTATTCGTGGAACCTGGGTGTCCAGCGGCAGATCACGCCGAACTGGTTCGCCGCGGCAACTTACATGGGCACGCACATCATTCACTTGTGGAACGCGGTGGAGCTAAATCCAGGAGTCTACATTCCGGGAAGCTGTGTCGCTGGCCAATACGGACTCACTGCTCCCGGACTTTGCACGCAGGCGTCGACTCTGAATGCTCGGCGAGCTCTGAATCTCTCGACGCCCGGTACACAGCTTGGCAACGTGACGCAGTATGACGACGGCGGCACGCAGGGGTATCACGGGCTTTTGCTGAGCACGAGTTGGCGAATGAAGAGCAATCTGAGCGTGAACGCGAACTATACCTGGTCGCATTGCATTGGATTGCCTCTGATCACGTTGTTGAATCCGGGCGCCAACTACATCCATCAAGGCTATGGACAAAACATTGGGACGGCGAATCGAAATCTGGACGTTGGCAATTGCTTGCAGGATCGCCGTCAGGTTGCCAATATTACGCTGGTTGCTTCCACGCCGAAGTTCTCAAACAAGATCGCGAGAATGGCGGGAAGCGGCTGGACGTTCTCGTCCGCGGTGGTCGCTCGAACTGGACCATACCTGACGATTGTTACTGGCGCCACGGATAACGCCACCGGCTTCGGCGGAAATTCCCCTGGGACGCAGCGCGTAAATCAGGTCTTGGCGGAACCGGCGTCGGCGTCGAGAGGGTCTTCGTGCGGTTCGGCAGGATCGTTCTGTGTACAGTGGCTGAACCCGGCTGCATTTCAGGCACCGGCCTTAGGAACATTCGGAAACATGGGCCAGAGCGCGATTCTTGGGCCGGGATTCTGGCAATGGGACGGTTCCCTTTCCCGGCAATTCGCGTTCACGGAAGCGCAGAAGCTGGAAATTCGATTCGAAGGTTTCAACATCACGAACAGTTTCCGTCCGGGTAGCCCCGGCCTGGCCACCGGCGCCGCGAACACTTTTGGGGTTATTCAATCGGATGCGACTCCGGCCGCGGCAACCACCGCTCCGGCCCGCGTGATGCAGTTCGCTTTGAAGTTCGTCTTCTAGAACCAGGGTGCTAGAACCAAAGGGACAGGCACCTCACGGTGTCCGTCCCTTTTTTTTGTGGAAACGAGGATCGTTGCTGCGTGTGCGGCTTCTTGCTACTTTTTCTTTTCGTCTACCTTCACGACATGCGCTTTGTAAAGCGTGTAATCGCCATCGTAAACAGTTGCCTCAATGGTGTCGCCCGTCTTTACATTGGGGAAGAGGTCGGCGTTGTCCACCTTGTATTTCATGGTCATGCCGTCCATCCAGCCTTCCACTTTGCCGTGGTTGACCGTCAGGCTCTTTGAGGCGCCGTCCACGCCTTCTACCTTTCCCCGAAGCGTGTAGCCTTTCTTGCCCGCGGGCTGCGCGACGGCGAGTGTGGCGATCAGCATTAGTGATGCGAACGTGGCGAAAACTTTGCGGATTGTCGTCATGTCTAAATCCTACAATGCCAACACTTAGATGCCAAGGCGAGCGCGGCGGGCCGTGGGCCGGGACGCTCTCGACCGTAATTCATGTTATAAGTGAGCTAGAAGTATGCATCGGTTGCGTAACAATCCGATATGGAGGTCGGCGTTCAGCCTGTTCGTGGCGCTCGTGCTCCTCGTCAGTTGTGTGCCTTGCCTTTCGGCGCAAACGCAAACGGCGCATCAATGCTGCCCGCATCACGAAAAATCCAGCAAATCAGATTCGCACGCGTCGTCCCAGAGCGATTGCGTCCTAAGCGTGGTCGATCTGCTTTCGCTGGAACGGCACGACACGCTTGCGAACGCGACGTTGAAGCCAGATGCTTTCGTTGATCTCGCGGAACCCTCTGTTGTCTCTTTTGTCCCGGCGCCTGCGTTTCTGGACGCCAGCCTTGGCGATCCGCTCCTGCACCTCATCCTTCGCGTCTGATCTCTATTCCACGGCCCACTTGAATTGCTAACGGCGGAGTTGTGTCTGCCGCCGAGCAACAAGAGAGATCTGTTTGGACTTGGAGAAAGGATTTCCTATGAAAGGCGTTTTCGCATGTCTCGCGCTGGGCGCGGCTGCGACGCTCGTACGGGCTCAGGGGCTTCAGTTGACGCCCTTGGTGGAAGAGGCGCTGCGGAGCAATCGAGATATTCTTGCGGCGCAGAAGCGTTATGAGTCCGCGCGCCAGCGTCCGCGCCAGGCGGGCGCGCTGCCCGATCCGACGTTTTCCGTGGGCTATCAAAGTAACGGAAATCCTCTGCCTGGGGCAGGACTCGGCTCCATGTCCACCAGCAACATTGGCGTCAGCGTCACGCAACCGGTTCCCTATCCAGGCAAACGGCAACTTCGGGAATCACTTGCTGCGAAGGAAGCTGATGCCGAAGCCAAGCAACTGCAGATTGTGCAACTCGGGGTAGTGCGGCGGCTGAAACTCGCGTATTCACATCTACAGCACGCCTATGCCGGCATCGAAGTCATTGGACGTAACCGCGAAATGCTCAATCAGATGCTGCGCATTAGCGAAGTGCGGTACGCCGCAGGCAGCGCCGCGCAGCAAGACATCATCAAGGGGCAGATTCAACTGACGATGATTGAGGCCAAAACCGTGCAACTGCAGCAGGAGCGGCTTGCGGCGGAGGCGGAGATCCTAAGCGCACTGAATCGCGGGCCCGGTGAACTGCTGGAACGTCCCGCGGACGCTGACCCAATCGAGACGAACGTGAGTGTTGAGGAGCTATTTGCACGGGCGACGCTTGAAGCTCCACGGTTGCAGCTTGAACAAAAGAAGATCGAGAAATCGGAAGTTGCCCTAAATTTGGCGCGCAAAGAGATTTATCCGGACTACACCATCACGGGTGGCTACTACAACATGGGTTCGCTGCCGCCGATGTACGCCGCACGGCTGGATTTCACGTTACCCGCATTCGCTTTCCGCAAGCAGCGGCCCGCGATGACCGAGCAGTACACCAATCTTGTGGCCGCCCGTCGCGAATTTGAAGCGGCCGATCAAATGATTCACGCGCGCATCCGCACCGATTACGCCGCTGCGCAAACCGCGTATCAACTGATGAAGCTGTACCGCGACACGGCAATCCCGCAGGCAAAGCTCGCGTTGGAATCGGCGCTGACCTCGTACCAAACCGGCGCGGTGGATTATCTCTCTGTGCTCACCAATCACATGGCGATCACGGATTTCGAATTGAACTATCACGATCAGCGTCAAGCCTATCGCGATGCGCTGGGCCGTTTGGAAGAAGCTACCGGCATGCTGCTGGTGAAGTGAGATACGTATGAAAATCGCACGTACTTTTATCATTTTGATTTTGCTCTCGGCGGCCTTCTTCGGAGGACTCTACTACGAGCGATTCCGGACTCCAGCAGCAACCGCGGAACGCAAGCCGATCTATTACGTTGATCCGATGCACCCGGCGTATAAGTCTGACAAGCCGGGCATTGCGCCGGATTGCGGCATGAAGCTGGAGCCCGTTTATGCGGATTCCGCGAAGCAAAGTGCGGTCGCGTCATCTTCGGCGGAGTTTGGCGCGCCTCCCGATCTGGCTCCGAACGCGATCCAGGTGAGCGCGGAGAAACAACAATTGATCGGCGTTCGCTACGGAACAGTGGAGATGGCGTCGGCGTCGAGTACGCTCCACACTGTCGGCAAGGTAGCGATGGATGAAACCCGCGTTGCGCGCGTGCATTCGAAGATTACAGGCTGGATCGATAAGGTGTACGTCGATTTCACGGGCTCCGTTGTGAAGGCAGGGCAGCCCCTGATGACCGTCTACAGTCCGGAGATGCTGGCGTCGCAGCAGGAGTATCTCCTGGCGCTGCGCTCGCGCGAGATTATGTACCACAGTTCTGTGCGAGAGGCTTCCATCAACACGGCGGAGTTAATTGAGGCGGCGAAGAAGCGCCTGGAGCTTTGGGACTTTACGCCGGCACAAATTGAAGAGCTGCAGCAGACGAGCACGCCGATCCGCAGCATCACGATTTTTTCGCCAGTAGACGGAACCGTGCTCGAGCGTGGGGCGTTTCCCGGTCAGCGCATTGCACCGGAGACACAGCTCTACTCCATCGCGAATCTCGATCGTGTCTGGATAATCGCGGACGTTTATGAGGCCGACATGGACAGAATCCGCATCGGACAAAAGGCGACGATTACAATGCCCGGGACAAATGCACGCTCTTTTACAGGCACGGTGAATTTCATTCAACCGCAGGTGGATGCCACCACCCGCACGATGAAGGTTCGCGTGAATGCAATGAATCCGAACCAACAGTTGAAGCCGGACATGTTTATCAATGTCGATTTCTTCACTGGCTCACCGATGCGCATGTCGGTGCCCGCGGATGCTGTTCTTGATTCGGGTTTGGTCAAGACTGTTTTTGTCGACCGCGGCAACGGGTATCTGGAGCCTCGCGAAGTCCAGACCGGCGAACGCACGGGTGAGTCTATCCAGGTTCTAAGTGGACTCCGTCCGGGCGAGCGCATCGTTACCTCCGGGACGTTCCTCATCGATTCGGAAAGCCGCCTCCGAAATCCGGGTCAGGCCGCGGGCCAGCAGACAGGCCGCCAACATGGTGCGGCACCCACTGAGCATCAACACGTCACGCCGCCGGCTGTACAGGATCACAGCGGCCATAACGCATCGGAGCATGAACACCATGATCAGCCGTCTCATTGAATTTTCGGCGAACA
Organism: Bryobacteraceae bacterium; assembly: GCA_040081455.1. Classification (GTDB taxonomy): domain Bacteria; phylum Acidobacteriota; class Terriglobia; order Bryobacterales; family Bryobacteraceae; genus Palsa-187. The sequence continues at coordinate 118,413 of JBEBGM010000003.1, read as the reverse complement.
ACAGGTTCATTGTCTTCGTGCTGGTGGGTTTTGCCACTGCCATCGGCATCTGGTCGATGAACAACATTCCGGTGGATGCGATTCCCGATTTGAGTGACACGCAGGTGATCGTGTATTCGCGTTGGGACCGCTCGCCGGACATCATGGAAGACCAAGTCACGTATCCCATCGTCACTTCCATGCTGGGCGCGCCGCGGGTCAAAGCCGTGCGCGGATTCTCCGACTTTGGCTACTCGTTCGTCTACATTGTGTTTGAGGATGGAGCGGACATCTATTGGGCTCGCTCGCGGACGCTCGAATACTTGTCGAGCGTGTTGCCGAAATTGCCTCCCGATGTGAAGACCGAACTGGGACCGGATGCGACTGGCGTAGGTTGGGTTTTTCAATATGCGCTCGAAGACACAACAGGGAAACGCAGCCTTGCGGAACTGCGTTCGCTCCAGGACTGGTTCCTGCGTTATCAATTGAAGGCTGTGCCTGGGGTTGCCGAGGTCGCGCCTATCGGCGGATTCGTCAGGCAATATCAGGTGAATGTGAATCCATCGCGGCTGCAGGCGTATAACATTCCGATTTCAAAAGTGGTGGAGGCCGTTCGCGCAGGCAACAACGATGTCGGGGGCAGGCTGGTCGAGTTCAGCGGCGCCGAATACATGGTGCGCGGCCGCGGCTATGCGAGATCTACGGGTGACATCGGGCGCATTGTACTCGCCAGCAATAAAGACGGCGTGCCTGTGCATGTGGATGACGTCGCATCCGTGGAACTTGGTCCCGATATTCGACGCGGCATCGCGGACTGGAACGGCAATGGCGACGCTGTCGCGGGAATCGTCGTCATGCGGCAGGGCGAAAACGCCATGCAGGTGATTGAGCGTGTCAAAGCGAAGCTTCACGAACTGGAGCCGGGCCTGCCGCAAGGTGTTCGTATCGTGAGCGCTTACGATCGGTCGGAATTGATCCAGCGCTCCATCGACAATTTGAAGCACACCCTGATCGAAGAAATGATCATTGTATCGATCATCATCTTCGTCTTTCTGTGGCATGTGCCCAGCGCCATCATCCCGGTGGTCACCATTCCCGTAGCTATTGTTTTGTCCTTCATTCCAATGAAGGCGATGGGGCTATCGACAAACATCATGTCACTCGGCGGCATCGCGATTGCCGTGGGTGCGTTGGTGGACGCCGCAATTGTGGTGGCTGAGCAAACACACAAAAAACTGGAAGAGTGGGAGCAGGGCGGCCGCCAGGGCAGTTACGCGCGCGTGATTATTGAGGGCGTCAAGGAGGTTGGCGGACCCGGCTTCTTCGCGTTACTCGTAATTGCCGTTGCGTTTCTGCCCATCCTCACTTTGGAAGCGCAAGAAGGCCGCCTGTTCAAGCCGTTGGCTTACACGAAGAATTTTTCCATGATCATCGCGGCGGTGCTGGCGATCACACTCGATCCCGCGTTGCGCCTCGCTCTCAGCCGCATGAAGGATTTCACCTTCCGTCCGCGCTGGCTTGCGAGCATCGTTAATGCTCTGGTTGTCGGCAAGATTCGCCCGGAAGAAAAGCATCCGATCAGCAGGATCCTTATTCGCATCTATGAACCTGTATGCGCCTGGGCGTTGCGGTGGAAGTGGGTGGTGATCCTTGGCGCGATTGCGGCCGTGGCCCTCACGGTTCCCGCCTACCGGAAGCTGGGTTCCGAGTTCATGCCTCCCTTGGATGAAGGCACGCTGCTCTATATGCCTTCGACGCTGCCCGGCATCTCCATTGCCGAAGCGCAAAAAGCATTGCAGGTTCAGGATCGCTTGCTGCGGCAATTTCCCGAGGTGGCAACGGTGCTTGGAAAGTCGGGACGCGCGGAGACATCCACTGATCCGGCACCGCTTTCGATGATGGAAACCGTTGTCGTGCTGAAGCCGCCATCGGAATGGCGCAAAGTGCCGGTCTGGTACACGGGCAAAGTGCCAAAGTGGACGCTGCCGGTGCTGAATCGAATCACGCCGGACCATATCACTACGGATCAGTTGGTTGAGCAGATGGACAACGCCCTCAAGATGCCGGGCTTCGCGAATTCTTGGACCATGCCGGTCAAGGGCCGCATTGACATGTTGACCACGGGTATTCGCACACCGGTCGGCATCAAGATCTACGGCGCGGACACCACCGCGATCGAATATCTGGGCTCGGAGATCGAGCGCCTGTTGCCGCAGGTGCAGGGCACACGGAACGTTTTTGCCGAGCGTACCTCCGGTGGATATTTCCTCGATTTTGATTGGAACCGTGAAGCGATGGCACGCTACGGTTTATCGATGGAGGATGTGCAGGGCGTGATTACCAGTGCGGTGGGCGGCGAAAATCTCACCACCACTGTCGAGGGCCGCGAGCGGTATCCCGTGAATGTCCGCTATCAGCGCGACTACCGCAGCGATATCGGCAAGCTCAATCATGTCTTGGTGCCGGTGATGGGAGGGCAAGCGCAGATTCCGCTCTCGCAACTGGCAGCGATTCAAGTCCGCTCTGGTCCGTCTATGCTGCGCGATGAAAACGGCCTGCTCAGCGGTTATGTCTATGTCGATGTCGCCGGCCGCGACGTGGGCAGTTATGTCGAGGACGCGAAGCGTCTGATTCGTAGCCGGGTTCCATTGCCGGTGGGCTACACGCTCTCCTGGAGCGGCCAGTACGAATCGATGGAGCGCGTCAAGGAGCGGCTGAAGATTGTGTTGCCCTTGACGATGATGGTGATTCTCCTGCTGCTCTACATAAACACAAAATCCGTCGCGAAGACGTTGATCGTCATGCTGGCGGTTCCGTTCTCAGCGGTGGGCGCCATCTGGTTTCTGTATTTGCTGGGCTACAACATGAGCATCGGTGTTTGGGTTGGTTTGATCGCCCTGATGGGAGTGGATGCCGAAACGGGCGTCTTCATGCTGCTGTACCTGGATCTCGCGTATGAGAAGGCGCGCAAGAACGGAATGCTGACGACGACGGAACAGTTGCGCGACTCCATTCGTCACGGGGCCGTGAAACGCATCCGCCCCAAGGTCATGACGGTGGCATGCATGTTCCTGGGGTTGGTCCCCATCATGTGGTCCACAGGGACAGGCGCCGATGTGATGAAGCGGATCGCCGCTCCCATGATCGGCGGTATTTTTACGTCCTTTTTGTTGGAACTGATTGTTTATCCCGCGGTGTATGAGGTGTGGAAATGGCATTCCGAAGTGAAGCGAAACATCAACGCATAGTTCTGGCTGGCCTATTCCTGCTTGCGTCAGTTGTTCCGGCGGCGACATTCGATGTCCGCCACAAGCACGCGCGAAAAGGCGCGCCTGGGACGCTTGAGTTCACAGATGCGCTCGTCTCCTTTAAAGAGCCCGGCAAAAAGGCCGAGCACTCGCGCGAATGGAAGTATGAGGATATTCAGCAACTGACGCTCTCTTCTGGCGGGTTGCGCATCATCACGTACGAAGATCAGAAATGGCAGTTCGGACGCGACCGCGAATACTCCTTCGATGAAATCCCCAAAGAAATGGTGTTCCAGTTGTACCCGATGCTGCGGACGAAGATGGATCAGCGGTTCTCCGCAAATGTTGCCGACATAGAGGTAAAGCCTTTGTGGAGTTTGCCCGCGAAGCTCACGCAAGGGCGTGGCGGTTCGCAAGGCATCTTAACTGTTGGTGAGGACCGTATTGTCTATGAACCGGAGAAGGGTGCCTCTCATACGTGGCGATATGACGATATCGACAATATCAGTACGTCGGGTCCCTTTGATTTTTCGATCGTCACGTGGGAGCGTGTCGCTTGGCACCACGGTTCACCATCGGCATTCCGGTTTCAGTTGAAGCGAGCGTTGCCGGAGGAACGGTACCACGAATTGTGGCTTCGCTTGCAGCGTTTGAAGGGCCTGCAGGTGCTTTCGCCATCGCTGCCGGGCAAAGAGGCACCCGCTGCGTTCGATCCCGATATGGACGGCATGCCGCACGAACGCTAGGATGGTTATAGGCAACGTTGACCCGGAATAGCGCCCTGGAAGCCCGATACCCTTGTTCGGCATCGGACTCTTCTGTCACTGTTCATTGCAAAGGAAATGTGTGAACCGGCCTGAGGCCATCGACGGGCAGCGCCACGAGTGTAACTATGAAAAAACTTCTCGCTTTGAACCGCGGCGAAATCGCCATCCGCATCATGCGCGCGGCCACGGAACTGGGCCTGCGCACGGTCGCGATCTTCTCAAAGGAGGATCGTCTGGCGCTCCATCGCTTCAAAGCGGACGAGGCCTACGAGGTGGGCCCCGGTAAAGGTCCCGTGGAAGCCTATCTCGATGTGGAAGGTATCGTTGCCCTGGCGAAAGAAAAGGGTGTCGATTTCATCCACCCGGGCTACGGCTTCCTATCCGAAAATCCCGCCCTGCCGCGCGCCTGCGAAAAAGCGGGAATCACGTTCGTTGGACCCAGTGCCCATCTTCTGGAACTGTTGGGGGATAAAACCGCTGCTCGTCATCTTGCCGAAAAGGCCAAGGTTCCGATTATCCCCGGCACGCAAGACGCGATTGATGACATCCGCAAAGTGAAGGACGCCGCGGCCGGCATCGGCTATCCGCTCATCTTGAAAGCCGCATTCGGCGGCGGTGGACGCGGCATGCGTGTTGTCGATTCGCCGGATCAACTGGAAGCGCGCTATGGGGAGGCGTCGCGCGAGGCCGCTGCTGCTTTCGGTAATGGCGCTGTGTTTATCGAGCGTTTTATTCGCCGTCCCCGCCACATTGAAGTGCAGGTGATTGGAGATCGTCACGGCAACGTCGTGCATTTGTATGAACGCGATTGCTCTGTGCAGCGCCGTCATCAAAAAGCCGTGGAAGTGGCGCCGGCCGTTTCGCTCGATCCGCGCGTCCGCAACGAAATTTGCGAAGCTGCCGTGCGCATCGCCAAGACCGCCGGTTACTACAACGCTGGCACTGTGGAGTTCCTGCTCGACACCAGCACCAACGATTGGTTCTTCATCGAAGTGAACCCGCGCATCCAGGTGGAACATACCGTCACCGAAATGGTCACGGGAATTGATCTGGTCCGTAGCCAGATTTTGGTCGCTCAAGGAAACGAGTTGCACGGAGCCGAGATCGGCATGCCGCGCCAGGATCAGATGCCGCTGCACGGCTATGCACTGCAGTGCCGCGTGACCACCGAAGATCCCGAGAACAATTTCTCGCCCGATTACGGCAAGATTCACACCTACCGTTCGCCCGCTGGCTTCGGCATCCGGTTGGATGGAGGCTCGGCCTATGGCGGCGCCGTCATCAGTCCTTATTACGATTCGCTGCTGGTGAAGCTGACTGCATGGGCCGGAACATTTCCGCAGGCGTGCGCTCGCATGGACCGCGCTCTGCGTGAATTCCGCGTGCGTGGAGTGAAGACGAACATCCCGTTTCTGGAAAACGTGGTGAATCACGACGAGTTTCAGAAGGGAACAGTCACAACCCGGTTCCTCGAAGAAAATCCGGAACTTTTCCACTTCGTCCACCGCCGTGACCGCGCCACCAAGCTACTCACCTATTTCGCCGAAGTGATCGTTAACGGCAATCCTGAAGTGAAGGGCAAAAAGCTTCCCGGTAAGTTGCGAATCGCGCCGGTCCCTTCCGCCGGTAGTGGTCCCATTCCGCCCGGCACGCGTCAGTTGCTACTCGAACTGGGTCCGGAAAAGTTCGCGGAGTGGACCTCCAAACAAAAACGACTGCTACTGACGGACACAACGTTCCGCGACGCGCATCAGTCTTTGTTCGCCACACGTGCGCGCACCAATGACATGACCGCCGTTGCCGGATTCGTCGCGCGCAAATTGCCGAATCTTTACAGCATGGAAATGTGGGGCGGCGCAACGTTTGACGTCTCCATGCGCTTCCTGCTCGAAGATCCGTGGAAACGCCTTGCGCGTCTGCGCGAACTGATCCCCAACATCTGCTTCCAGATGCTGCTGCGCGGTGCGAATGCCGTCGGTTACACGGCGTACCCCGACAATGCTGTCCGTGAGTTCGTCAAAGAAGCCTCAAACTCGGGCATCGATATTCTGCGCATCTTTGATTCGTTGAACATTCCTTCGAACATGAAAGTGGCGATGGAAGCCGCTCGCAAGACCAAGAGCATTTGCGAAGCGGCTGTCTGTTACACGGGCGATATTCTTGATCCCAAACGCGACAAGTATCCGTTGCAGTATTACGTCGAGATGGCGAAGGAATTGGAGCGCATGGGCGCCCACATTCTCGCGATCAAAGACATGGCCGGCCTGTGCAAGCCCTACGCCATCGAAAAGCTGGTGAAAGCGCTGCGCCAGGAGATCGGTATCCCGATCCATTTTCATACGCACGATACCAGCGGCCTGAACGCAGCCTCCATTTTGAAAGGTTCTGAAGCCGGCGTGGACATTGCTGATGCCGCCGTTTCGTCGCTGAGCGGTACCACTAGCCAGCCGAACCTGAACTCGATCGTCGCCGCACTGCGCAATACTCCGCGCGATACCAAGCTCGATCTGGATGCGCTGAACCAGTACGCCGATTACTGGGAAGTGGTGCGCACCTATTATCTGCCCTTCGATAACGCGCCAAACTCCGGTACTGCCGAAGTTTACCTGCACGAAATGCCTGGCGGCCAATATACGAATCTGCGGGAACAGGCCGAAGCGATGGGCCTCGGCGAGCGCTGGCCGGAAATCGCCCGAACGTATGCCGACGTCAACCGCGGTTTTGGCGACATCGTCAAAGTGACGCCCTCCAGCAAAGTGGTTGGCGATATGGCGATCTTCCTCGTTACTCATGGCATGACGATGCATGAGTTCGAACTGCTGGATGAAAATCACAGCCTCACGCTCCCGAACTCGGTCATCGAAATGTTCGAAGGCGCTCTGGGTATTCCCGCGGGAGGTTGGCCGAAGAAGCTGCAGAAAACCATCCTCAAAGGACGCAAGCCGGGATCAGGCCGTCCGGGCGCGCACCTGAAACCAATCGATTTCAAGGCAACTGCCGAAACCATCCACAAGAAGATCGGCCGCAAGCCCAGCCAACAGGAAATCCTCAGCTACATCATGTATCCCGATGTCTTCGTGAAGTTCGCGCAAGCGTCGGAAAAGTATGGCGATATCGATATCGTTCCTACGCCGCAGTTCTTCTACGGTATGAAAACGGGTGATGAACTGACGGTGGAGTTAGAGCCCGGTAAGATCCTGGTGGTGAAGTTCCTGACGGTGAGTGAGCCTCGTTCGGACGGACATCGAACGGTCTTCTTTGAATTGAACGGACAGCCGCGCCAGGTCAACGTGCGCGATGCCTCCATTCGCGCCACCGAAAGCGCCAAGAAGATGGCAGACCCCGGCCAGCCCGGTCACGTCGGCGCGCCGACGCCCGGAATGGTGGCTGCCGTCGCCGTCGAGTTGAATCAGATGGTCAAGAAAGGTGACCGCCTCATCGTCATGGAAGCTATGAAGATGCAAACCACCATCTATGCCCCCATCGACGGCCGCGTCACGCAAAAATTGGCTCACGCGGGCCAGACTGTTGAGCCCAAAGAGCTTTTGATGATCATCGAGTAGCTCCCGCGCCGCTGCCCCCAGGCTGCGGCGCCGTACCTTGGACTCGGTAGGGCTCTAAAACCCTGTTTTTGCTAGACTTAGGATAGCCCCGTACAGGCCCCGTCTCCCGTTTTGCGCCTGCGGCTTGTCCGGGAACAACCGTCCAATGCCGCAGATTATGCTTCCCCTGTTGCCGAAGCTCACCGTGCTCACGGTGTTGGATATCCTTGCCGTTGCGATCCTGATCTATCAACTGGTGTTGATGGTTCGCGGCCGGCACGCGGCGCACATCCTCACAGGGCTTTGCACACTTGTTGTCGTCTATCTCATCTCCGTTTGGGCACATCTGGAGTTATTGCGGACAGTGCTCGCCGCCCTCGCGCCATATTCGGCCTTTGCGCTAATCGTGATGTTCCAGTCGGAACTCCGCCGCTTGCTCGCGCGGTTGGGCCGTGGACGATGGCTGGCTCTGGGACGGCAGTTGGAAAACCGGGAAATTGCGGAGGAGATCGCCTTGGCGATCCAACAGATGTCGGAAGCGCATATTGGCGCTCTTGTGGTGATTGAGCGGGATATCGGGCTCCGGACCTTTGTGGAAAGCGGTGTCGGACTGGATGCCTATGTTTCGCGAGACCTGCTTCGTTCCATCTTTGAACCGCGCGGCGCGATGCACGATGGTGCGGTCATCATTCAGGGCGATCGTATCGCAGCAGGCGCATGCTTCCTGCCTCTTTCCACAAGTCCCGCCATATTACGCAGAATGGGTACCCGTCACCGCGCGGCCATCGGCGTCACGGAAGAAACCGACGCCATCGCTGTTGCGGTTTCCGAGGAGACCGGGCAGATCGCGATCGCCTATCGCGGTGAGATGGAGACGGACGTTGGGCCGCGGCGGTTACGGGAAGTGCTCACGCACCGTTCGTTGCGGACGCCGAATGCGGGGGAAGCGCAATCCGAGCCGAGTTGGAAGCAGGCCGGTTCATGAAGTTCAGCATTATCACCAAGAACTTCGCTTGGAAAGCGGGTTCGCTGCTGCTGGCGATTCTTCTGTGGTTCGCCTTTGCCTCCGAGCCGGACATTGTCACTGAGCACACTGTGCCTATTCTTTATCGCGGTTTACCCGCGCAATTTTTGGTCACCGGTGATTCTCCCAACAGTATTGAAGTGGAGGTCCGTGGTCCTGCGGACCAACTGACCGCGTCGAACCTTGCCAATACCGTCGTGTTGCTGGATGTGTCGAACGTGGACGCTCCGGGTGAACGCACCATCACGATCGGCGGCCGGAATCTGAATCTACCGCGCGAGGTCAGCTTCCTGCGCGCGGTGCCTTCGCAACTGCGCTTGCGGTTCGCAAGAATTGCCAGCAAGGAAGTACCCGTGGAAATCCGTTACATGGGCACGTTGCCCCCGGGCCTGCGTTTGTCGGAGCAATCCGTCGACCCAAAAGCCTTGCGCGTGGTCGGCGCGGAGAATCGCGTGGATTCCGTGGACGCCGTGGAGACGGACGCGATCGATCTGGATCGCATCACGCAAACGGGCTCCTACAAGGTGAATACGTTCGTAAACGACCCCCAGGTCAGGTTTGAGTCATCACCGGTGGTGACCGTTCGCGTCACAATAGAAAGAACCGGTCAATAAAGGAACAAAACGAAATCATAATGAGTAGGCTTTTTGGAACAGATGGAATTCGCGGCCGTGCGGGCAAATTTCCGCTCGACCGTCACTCAATGTGGTCCACCGGCTGCGCGCTGGCCCTATGGGTGAAAGAACGGCATGAAAATTCAGAAGTGGTCATCGGCGTGGATACCCGTGAATCGGGCCAATGGATCGCCGAGCACCTAGCCGGCGGCTTGAAGGCACAGCAGGTGCCGTTCCGTTTCGCCGGGTTGATCAGCACACCTGGCCTCGCACACGCGACGCGCGTGGGACCGTTTGCCGCGGGCGTCATGATCTCCGCCTCACACAATCCGTACCACGATAACGGGATCAAGATCATTGATCACTCCGGCTTCAAGCTTGCCGACGATCAGGAAGACCTCATCGCCACCGACATCGAAGTGATGAACCACTGCGGCTTGCCGTGCTACGCAATGCCGGTAACCGTCGACGAAGGTCTGGATCGCGAATACATCGAGTACCTCGCTGGAACCATGACGCAGAGTCTCAAAGGACTGCGCGTTGTCGTGGACGGTGCAAACGGTTCCGCCAGCAAGTTAGGGCCGGAGCTTTTCCGCCGCCTGGGCGCCGATGTGATTACTTTTGCGTGCGAGCCGGACGGGCAGAACATCAACTTGAACTGCGGTTCTTTGCATCTCGAAGGATTGCAGGAACGCGTCCGCGGGGCCAATGCCGATCTCGGCGTCGCGTTCGATGGCGATGCGGACCGCGCCTTGTTTGTTTCCAAGACCGGCAAGATTATTGACGGCGACGCCGTGCTCTTCCTCAGTGCTCTGCCGTTGAAGAAAACCGGCAAGCTGAAGGAAGTGGTGGCCACCGTGATGTCGAACCTTGGCCTGGAGCGTGCCCTCGCGAAGCACGGCATCGGACTGATCCGCACTTCCGTCGGCGACCGTTACGTCATTCAGGAAATGCTCAAGCGCGACGCCCCGTTGGGCGGCGAGCAGAGCGGCCACATTATTTACCGCGATTACTCCACCACGGGCGACGGTATGTTGACAGCGTTGCGCGTGATGAACCAGATGCAGGAATCCGGCGCGACGCTCGACGACCTGACGGCGGAGGTGGTGAAGTACCCCCAGATCCTCGTCAATGTGAAGGTGAAGAACAAGCGTCCCATTGAAGATCTGGAGCGCGCGAACAAAGAAATCCGCCATGCCGAAGCCGAATTTGGCGAAGCCGGCCGCATCCTGGTCCGTTTCTCGGGAACCGAGCCCTTGGCCCGCGTGATGGTGGAAGGTCCCGAGCAAAAGCGCGTGGAACACTTCGCCCACAGTATCGCCAACGCCATTAAAGCGGAGCTTGGCGAATAGCTACTCTCTGCCCTCGAGCCCCTCCCATCCGGGAGGGGATTCCTCAGCAGACTTAGTCCCGCTCAATTTATACTGGAGATTCTATGTTCTTTCGCAATCCTAAGGTCAAAGATCTGTCGTTCGACGAACATTTGTCGAATTTGAGCCCGTTTGGGTTTTCTGTCTCCCGCCAGTCCGGTGGCGCCAGGGTGACTCGTGCGGGTTTTGGCGCGATTGTCGAGGATATGGGCGGCAGGAACGTGAACATCGGCAAGGCCGGTTTGCTCGCGGGCGACGAGATAGCCACACTGGTCCACGGCGGTTTTCAAATGTTTCTGCGGACGCCGTCCGGCAAGGAATTCCCAGCCCAGGCGGACCAGTTGAAAGCGCTGCATGCTTTCGATGAAGATTTACGGGAAGGGTTGGGCATGATCAGCCTGTATAACGTGGCGCTCGGCACCACGGCGGATGCCCATATGTACGATCGCGTGAAGGAACGCGATGAACCGCATCACGCTCGTCCTTGGGAACGGTAAGCGCGAGCTATCGCCATTTTTTGAGCGCACCCCGCTCGCTGTCCTCGCGGCCCATCACCGCGGCGGTAGTGGAGCGGGGTTCGCATTTGGAGAGGAGTTTCATGCGGATCAAAATTGTCCAGGCGGGTGAACCCGTGCTCCGCCAGCAGGCTCGTGCGCTCACAAGGGAAGAGATTGCCCTCCCCGAGGTTCAGCAGTTGATCGAGCACATGCGCGAAACCATGTACGATGCTCCCGGTGTCGGTCTTGCCGCGCCCCAGATCGGATTGCCGCTGCAACTTGCCGTCATCGAGGACCGCGCCGATTATCTGAAAGCCATTGATCCCGCTATTCTTGCAGAACGGGAACGGTGGCCCGTGCAGTTCCTGGTGCTCATCAACCCGCGTATTGTTCGCTACTCGGATGACACAACGGAGTTCTTTGAAGGATGCCTCAGCGTTGCGGGCTTTAGCGCTTTAGTGAAGCGCTCGCACAGCGTGACTGTCGAGTATTTGGACGCATCCGGAAAAGAGTGCCGCATCGAGGCAACCGGCTGGTTTGCCCGCATCTTGCAGCACGAAATCGACCACCTGCACGGTACGCTTTACATTGACCGGATGGAAACCCGCACCTTTGCTACCATCGAAAACATCGGTCGTTACTGGAAAGATTTGCCGGTTCAGAAGGTTCGGGAAGTGCTGCAGCTTTCCTGAGCCGTTTTGGCAGGAGGGCCAATGCGCACGCTCATTTCCGCTTCTATCGCCGCTATTGTATGTTCCGTGACGCTTGCCGCGCAGGCGCCTGCCAATACCAAGGCCGCACCAAAAGCGGCCACACCGGCCCCGGTGCAAGCCCAGCCTTCGGAAACCGAAATGCGCGCGCGCCAGATGATGGTGGACGCACTTGCGGATAAAAATCCCGACGTACGCAAACAGGCCGTGGTTTCTTTGGGCCTGGTTGGTTCCCGGGAGCCCTTCATTTCACTGGTGGAATCAATGCTGACGGACAAGGATATCTACGTCCGCCTTGCTTCGATTGCTTCGCTGGTCGATCTGAAAAGCACCCGCACAGTGGGAGCTTTGCAGAAGGCTCTTTATGATGAAGCTCCAGAGGTAACCTACGCCGCGGCGAAACAGCTGTGGGCGATCAACGATCCGGAAGGCCGCAAAGCCATGATGGCCGTGCTTAGCGGTGAAGCAAAGACATCGTCCGGCTTCTTCACGCTGCAAATGCGGGACCGCCTTCGAATGTTGCACACGCCAAAAACCATGTTCCTGTTTGCACTGAAAGAAGGTGCTGGATTCGCACCAGTGCCTGGCTTAGGCGATGGCGTTTCTTCTTTGCAGGACTTGCTTTCCGATTCCAACGTGTCCGGCCGTGCGACTGCGGCACTGCTGATGGGGCGCGATAGGAGTAATGATGTTCTGCGTGCCTTGCGCGAAGGGCTCACCGATAAAGACGCATCCGTCCGCGCGGCTTCCGTGCATTCCCTGGCGCTGTGGAATGATCCGGCGTTGATTGAGGATATTGCGCCCCTGCTTTCGGATTCGCGCGCCCCCGTTCGTCTCCGTGCCGCGGCGGCTTATGTGCGCCTGGTGTGGGTGAAAGCCGGATCGCCCGGTTCGACGGAAGTGAAGCCCCCGGCCCCAGCCAAGCAAGCACCTGCAAGAACCGCGCCCGCAAAAGCCGCGCCGAAGAAGTAGGTAGCGTCCAACGATCGCCCAGTTAGAACGAGAAACGTAACCCGCCCCAAGCGCCGATGGGAGCGCCCGGAGCGTAAAACGTGCTCTGTTGCACCGGGAAATCGCCTGCAGGCGTCGCTGGAAGAGGCCGCGCAATGAACGTATTCGCGCTCGTGAAGCCTGTCGGCCCAAGCTGTGCGCCCGAATAGTATCGGGTGTTGAACAGGTTGTTCACTTGCAGGATGAACTGCACGCGGCTGTGCAGTTGATAGCGCGCGCCCACGTTCACCACGCCGTAGGCCGGCGAGGTGCCCTGACCAAGATAGTAAGTGCCATCGGGTTTGTGCTGGTTGTTCTCATTTCCGCGAGCGTAAGAACTGGATGCCGCGACCACATTCGCTTGGACGGCGAGCTTGCGGGAGACCTGTATATCCGCATACGCCTTCATCGTGTGCTGCGGAATCAACGGAATTTGATTGCCGGGTTGAACCGCGATGGTGCTGTCGATTCCTTTCACGCCCGCCAGTGCGTCTACGTTCGTGCTGTTGGAAGTACCCATCACGCTTTCCGGACTCTGAAACGTGGCATCCAGGAACGTATAACCTAAGCCCACCGTCACCCTGCGGATACGTGTATTGGCGTCGATCTGGACACCCTGCCGCCGCGTTTCGCCGAAATTCTTAAAGTAGCCAAAACCGGTCTGCGGGGAGGCTACAAAGAGAATATCGTTGCGGTTCGCTGAGCGGAACCAACCGACGCTCCAATGCAGGCGCGTTTCCGAGTTTCCCCGCAGCCCGGCCTCAATGGTGCGCGTCACCACTTGCTTCAGCGGCGGATCGCTGGTCATCGAATTGGGCAGCTTACAGGGTTCGGCGGGATCGGCGCAGCCTAATTCGATCGATGCCGGAGCGCGGCTGCCTTCGCTGTAACTTGCATAGGCATTCCATGATTTTCGCGGATGATACGTCATGCCGACGGCGGGGTTCAGTCGCGAGAAAACGTGATTCCCGCTGAGAGAGCGGCTGCCATCCAGATGCACGATGCGGTCCAGGTTGTCGATCGTTGTACGGTTATACCGGCCAGAAAAGGTGAAGCTAAACTCGTCGCCGACGGAGAGGGTGTCGGTGGCATAAACGCTGCCCGTTGTGACCTTTCCGTTCAGATTCACGCGCGTGTCCAAAGGAACGTCATCCACTACGCCGCCGGTAACGCCGTCGGCAAACGCACCCAGCCCCCGGATGGTTCGATCCGGCAAGAGGTAACCCAACTCGGAGGTTTGGCTGAAATCGGAGTTACTGCGGTCGAAAGCCGCGCCAAACGTGAGCTGATTCCGGTTGACCGGGTTCGAATGGAACCCCGAAGTCCGCCACGTCGCTTGGCCGGACACGCCAAAGTTGCGCTGCTTCGTGAAGGTCCGATTGATCAAGCCATTGCATTTTTCACCAGGTTCGTCGTTCAACAAAACGTTCCCTATGCAGCGCCAGAAGGGGAATGGAGTGTTGGCGGCCGTAGCGCCGCTGGCGGGAACACCCGTGTACCCGGCTGCTGCTAAAGCGGTGCGTTCGGCGGCCCCTGGTTGATAAACCGATTGGTCCAGTGACTCTTCATTGATGTCCCCATTGAATGTGCTGCTCCGGATCTGGCGATAGTAAGCATTGCCGGTCAGGGTCCATGCCTGCGTCGCGACGTGCTGCGCGGAAAGATTCAAAAATGGCGAACGGTTCCGCGTGATATCGGGGCGCGTATACACGCTGCTATAGTCCTGCTCAAGTATCCGAAATTCCTGCGTCCCGTTACCGTTCAGGGAGTTGTTTGCGAACGATCCGGCAAGCGAAAGTGTCGTCTTGGCATGCTGCCAGCTAAGCTTGCCGAACGTCTGCCGCACGTTGGATGGCGAAGTTTGGCGCCAGCCGTCCTCAAAGAGAAGATTTCCCGCCAGATACCAGGCGAGTCCTTTGGAGTTTGATCCGCCATGCTCAAAATCGGCGGTCTTGCGGCCAAAACTGCCCCCACCGATCTGCAGTGACGTCCCGCGCGCACTATAGCCGTCTTTTGTGCGGACGGAAATGGCTCCGCCAAGCGTGTTCAGGCCGAAGACGGGATTCGACCCAGGGATCAAACTGATCTCAGCGATCGCGAGGCGCGGGATCAGATCCCAACTCACCACATCGCCAAACGGTTGATTCATTCGCACGCCGTCGAGATACACCGAAACGCCCTGCGGCGTCCCCAGCAGTGGCGATGCCGTGTAGCCGCGAAAGTTCACGTCGGGCTGCACCGGGTTCCCCTGCAATTCATTGATGTAGACGCCGTTCAATCGCCGGTTCAACAAAGAGGAAAGATCAATCGCGTTACTTGATGCGATGTCGCCCGCCGACAGGCTCTGTATCGGCGCGGCCACTTCGTTCGCAGCGAGGTCCACTCCGGCCAGAGGAGTTGTATCGGCCACATCCACCGCAAACGCCGCGGTGCTCAACGTGAGGGCGTAGGTACGGTCCATGGAAGGCTCGCCCGAAACGGCCAGGAGGTCATTCACCGTCGCAAATCCGCTTTTGGAAATCGTCAAACGGTAACGGCCCTCCGGTACGCTGGAAAGCAGGGCCTCTCCCTTCGCATCGGTCTGGAACGATCTGTCATAACCTGGACCCTGCAGCCGGCCGCTCGCCACCACGGCGGCCCCCGACGGATCATTCACGTTGATTCGGACGTTACTGGACTGCTGGCCCAACAGGGAAGGAACCAATGCCGCCGTTGCAATCAAAGCAGCACAGGCAGGGAGCCGACGGAACCCGGCGTATATTCGAGAAGGCATAATAAGATAACCTTTGACAGCCCCGTCTGTTCACTCTTTTGGATGGCAAGGGGACATTTTCTTTGAACAAAGTTCCATGGTGGGGAATCTATTAGTGAAAAGAACCATGAAGCCGGTTGTTGAAAATAGTGTTCCAGCGGGAACCGCCGTATCTGCCGCCACTGGGCTTTTTGTACTTCGCGGTTTACCGGAATCGGTTTCGGGATCTCCCGCGTTAGCGGAAGAGGTCTCCATGCTATTTGAAGAGACCCGGCCGCCGCTGCTCCGGTATCTCCGTACATTTGGGCTGCCTGCCGAAGACGGAGAAGAGATCGCCCAGGATACGTTTCTGGCGTTGTTTAGGCACTTGCGCTCGGGTGGAGATCGCGGGAATATTCGTGGATGGCTGTTTCGGGTTGCACACAATCTGGCACTCAAACGCCGGCAAGTGGCCGCACGCAAGGTTTCGCTTGATGAAAGCAAAGCCCTTTCGGGTTTCGATGCAGAGGACCCTGGACCCAATCCGGAAGCCGGTGCATTGGAGCAACAAGCCGTGAGCCGCATCCTCTCGGCATGGAAAGCCCTGCCCGAAATGGACCGCCGCTGCCTTGCATTACGGGCGGAGGGTCTTCGGTACCGCGACATTGCAGCGGTTTTGGATATTTCCCTCGGGGGAGTCGCGCAGTCCCTGGCTCGTTCCGTGGATCGTTTGACGCAGGTTGCACGGAGGCATCGCTAGTTCGAGCGGAGTTACGGCTATGAAATGGATCGAGGGCTCGTTCTGGATCGACTGGTGGCGTGAGCGCACGCATTTGGCCGACGTGCATCGGCACCTGTCCGATGAGCAACTCCTGCTTTTTTCCGATGGCGAAATGCGTGGCATGGATGCCCGCCGCACGCGCCTGCATTTGGAGGCGTGTTGGCTTTGCCGTGCACGGCAGAAGCAGTTCCAGGAAACCATTGCTCTGTTTACCGAGGGCTATCAGGAGTTCTCGGATGCCGATCTTCCCTGGCAGACTGCATCACCGCCGTTCGCGCCCCGCCAGTTGCCAACGGCCTCCGGCGAGCCTGCGCCTATGGAAGAGGCGCGTAGAACGCCAAACCGCCTCCGCTGGCTGGCAGCAGTTGCAGGCGCCGGCGTTCTGGTTGCTCTCGCCGTGGCGATCCATGATCAAAAGCTGCCGCGTTCCATTCCGCTGCAAATGGCGTCGTTCACTACTCCGGACTCGCGTATCACTCCTGGCGCGGCCGTGCGATACAACCGCGACCAGGTGTGCAGTGTTGTGTCGGAGAATAACCGTCAGGTTCCCGCATCGCTGCGCCGCGAGGTTTTGGCGGCTTACGGCATCGGTGACGTCGAGCCGCGCTACTTCGAAGTGGACTATCTGATCACTCCCGCATTGGGTGGCGCCGACGATATCCGCAATATGTGGCCGCAGACCTACTCCGCGGAATGGAATGCGCGAGTTAAGGATGAACTGGAAGACCGCCTCCGTCAGATGGTGTGCTCGGGAGACCTGGAACTGGGGATCGCGCAGGCCGAAATTGCCGGGAATTGGATCGCGGCGTATAAGAAGTACTTCCACACGAATCGCCCCATCGATTCGCGCTGACGGCGCTCCGGCCTAGAACAACAACTTCAGTGCGATCTGAACTTGCCGGGGGTTCTCCGCGGAAAAGTAGCGTCCGAAGCTCGGCGTGAAGGCGATCCGGCCCGGAGCATCCGCAAAGTTTGTGTTGTTCAACACATTGAAAATCTCTCCGCGCAACTGCAGGGAGGCATTCTCGTTCAGGCGGAAGATTTTCTGGGCCGACACATCCAGATTCACCGTGCCATCGCCGAAGACAAGATTCCGTCCCGCGTTGCCGAAGGTGAATTGCTTGGGCATAACGAAGGCCCTGGTGTCGAACCACTGGCCGGGTGTTCTCGTGCTGATGTTTGGATCGCTCAGTACGTCTGGCCTTTGCGCCGGGCCTGCTCCGATATTTGCATTATCGGTCGGCAAATTCACGGTGAACGGCGCGCCGGTTTGCATCGTGGCCAGGCCTTGCAGGGCAAACCCTTTAGGTAGTTGCCAGGTAAAGCTCGTCGCCAGGCGGTGGCGATGGTCGAAGCTGGAAAGTGCATACTCCGCGCGGCGGTTGTAGACGTCCTGCGGGAAGTTCGTTTCCGAGAACGTCGGCCCGGGGCTGGATGCCACGTCTGTCGCCTTCGACCAAGTGTAATTCGCATTCACCGCGACGCCTGCCATCAAACGGCGCTCGAGCTTCAGATTCAACGCGTGGTACCAGGAGTATCCGCCCCAATGAATCACCTGGAATGCGCTCAAATTCGGATTGGGGCGGCGCGCGGAGATCGAACCTGGCCCGGGAAGAGGCACGTTGTAAAAGGTGGAATCATCGGCGCCAACCACCTTGGAGCCGAAGTAGCTCGCCTCAAACGAAACACTCCCGGGCAAGAGCCTCTGTACGCTCAGATTCCAGGACTCCGCATACTCGCTGCGATAATTCTGATCCATGCCGCCGCCGCTCATCGTGCCGGTGGCGGGCGATAGAAGAATTGTTCCGGTGGAAAGCGTCGGGCGCAATTGATCCGCGGCCGTGGTCACACTCTTGTTATAGAAAAACGGCAGGTTCTGCATCAACAGTGTCTGCACGCTGTAGGCCCATTGGTTGAAGAAAAGCCCAAAGCCGGCGCGGAGTACCGTCTTGGTCGAGCCTCGCGGCGACCATGCGATCCCGAAGCGCGGAGCCAATCGCACCAATCCAGGACGCAGCAGCGAACGATGGTACCCGGCGGCCTGTGATGTCAGATATGGCACCGTCACGGAGGGCAGTAGTGCTTGTGCGTCCGGTGACATGCGGCCTTGATTATCGCTCGCGATGATCAGCCGGTCTTGCTGGAGATTCGACAATCTGTTGCCGACGTCCGTGATGTGTCTGTTGAACTCATAGCGAAGCCCCGCGTTGATCGTCACATTGCGAGTCGCGTGCCAGTCGTCCTGCAAATAGGCGTGAATCCAGTTGGTCCGCGCGTCCTCGGAACCGCGTCCGAGCCCGGTCTGCGCCTGCGAAGGATAGCCGAGCAGGAAATCGGCGAATGCACTGCCATCGGAAAGCCCTGCGGCCGAGGAACTGAAGCGCGGAGTAAATCCGAATGCGCCTCGCACGTTGGGGGCATCCTGAGGACGGAAATACAAGCGATAGAAGTAGCCGCCAAATTTCACCTTGTGGCTGCCCAACACCCACGACGTATTGCTGAAGAAATCGAGACTCGTATTATCGCGGCGGACGGCGCGCGCAGGGTCGCCCAAACTGCTGTAGGCTCCACCAAAGTTGATCGCCGGATAACCAGCCTGCGACGGGTCTGACGTCACGCCCTGCAGGCCCGCGCTGGCGGCGAACGGAGCGCCTTGATTTTCCAGTCGCTGGCCGCCCGCCACCTGCAGCCAACCAAAACGAAACTCATGCAGCAGGTTGGGCCTAAAGAGGTGAGTGTGGCCAACGGAAAGGTTCTTGGATGCCGTCGTAATGAATGTTCCGAAACCGGGAACCAAAACCTCATTGAGATCGGAGCTTCCAAACGGCCGAAGTGTTTCGGAATCGGACCACGTATAGCGGGCAAACAAGGTGTCCGATGCGCGTATGCTGTGATCGATGCGCACCGTCGCCTGTGTGTTGTCGTTGCGCGAGCCTGGCGCGGCTCTGAAGTTCTGCACCTCTCCCACGGACGTCGGCATCGGGATCTTTTGCAGGAAAGCGCGCGCAATGGGGTCGATGCGATCGAGAGGAATCCGGTTATTAGCGAACGGTTGCCGGCGTCCAGTGGCGGGATCAACGGTGAGCGGATCGTAGATTTGCGGCAATCCGGAAAAATCGCCCGAGCGAACGGCAGCGGAGGGCAGGGAAAACGTATTGGTTAACGAGCGGCGTTCGCGCACCGCTTCGGTGCTCAGAAAATAGAACGTGCGGTCTTTCCGCGCCGCGCCGCCGAACGTTCCCCCAAACTGATTTTGCCGCAGCGGAGGCTTTGTCGCACCATCAAAAAAGTTGCGCGAATCGAGCGCCGAATTTCGCAGGAATTCATACAACGAACCGTGCATCGCGTTTCCGCCCGAACGCGTCGCCGCGCTGATAGCGGCGGACGCTTTCCCGCCATACTCCGCAGGATAAATCGACTTCTGGATGTTGAATTCCTGCAGCGCATCCACTGAAAGAGATACAGTCAGGTTATTGAAGTACTGGTCGGTGACCGAGACCCCGTCGAGGTAGTACATGTTGTGCCCGCCGCGCTGGCCCGCAATCGCGACCGTCGGCCCGGTCTGTCCCAGTGCCGCACCACGAGTTCCGCGAGGTTCGGCCACCACGTTGTCGCTCAACAGCATTAGATCCGTGAAGCGGCGTCCATTTAGCGGCAGGCCGATGAAGCGTTGGTTTGCCATTACCTCGCCCACCTCCGCGCTCTGCGTTCGCAGCGGCTGTTGCGATTCCACCACCGTCACCGACTGCTGAATTTCGCCGATCTCCATCGCGAAATCCGCACGGCCTGGCTCCGCCACGCGAAGCACTACGCCTTCGCGCACCATTGTCCGGAAGTCCATGAGTTCCGCTCGAACGGTGTACGTACCAGCGGGAAGGGCAGAAATCGTGTAATTGCCGTGGGTATCGGTGGAGGCTTTTCGCACCTGCCCCGTCGCAGTGTTCACCGCGGAGACCTCGACGCCCGGAAGCGGAGCCTGATCCTGGCTGGTGATGTTGCCCGAAATGTCGGAAAGAGTGCCCTGTCCCCACAGCGCACACCAGGGAGCTAGGCACAGCGCAAGCAAGGCGGTTCGGTATGACAGGAAAGAGGCCACGGGAAATTCTCCGGGTTAGTTTACAGCAACTTCCCGCGCGGTCGCATTGGCCAGTTGGCCATTCGGCGGATGAGCCGGTTGCTGATACCAAAAGAAAACGGTCAACCTGGCAGCGCCGGGTCCCCTCTGGGTGCCGGATCAATGCCAAGCCGACCGTTTTCTGATCAGACGGAGAGGCTACTATGCCAGATCGAAGCGATCCAGATTCATCACCTTATTCCAGGCTGCGACGAAATCCTTCACAAACGACTCCTTCGAGTCGCTGCTTCCGTAGACTTCCGCCAGCGCGCGAAGCTGGGAGTTCGATCCAAAAACCAGATCGACCCGAGTTCCGGTCCACTTCACGTCGCCCGTCGCACGGTCACGGCCTTCGAACACACCTTCGGTCGAAGACGGTGCCCATGCGGTTCCCATGTCGAGCAGATTGACGAAGAAATCGTTCGTCAACGTTCCCGGACGGTTAGTAAGGACGCCATGCTGTGATCCACCGGTGTTCGCGTTCAGCGCTCGGAGGCCGCCGATCAGCACCGTCATTTCCGGAGCCGTCAACGTCAGCAACTGGGCGCGATCCACCAGCAGTTCTTCCGCCGGGATGGTCTGTCCCTTCTGCACGTAGTTGCGGAAGCCGTCGGCCTTCGGTTCCAGCACAGCGAAGGATTCCACGTCCGTTTGCTTCTGCGAAGCATCCACGCGTCCCGGCGTGAACGGAACCTTCACCTTGACTCCGGCCTTTTTCGCGGCTTCTTCCACCGCCGCGCAGCCGCCGAGCACGATGAGGTCGGCCAGCGAAACCTGCTTGACCTTCCCTTTCGCGCCAGACTGCGAAGCGTTGAACTCCTTCTGGATCGCTGTCAGCTTTTTCAGCACTTTGGCCAACACAGCCGGCTGATTCACTTCCCAATCCTTCTGAGGAGCCAGGCGGATACGTGCGCCATTTGCGCCGCCACGCTTATCCGAACCGCGGAAGGAAGATGCCGAAGCCCACGCCGTCGTAACGAGTTGCGAGACCGACAAGCCGGAAGCGATGATCTTCGCTTTGAGTGCCGCGATATCCGACGCACCAATCAACTTGTGATCCACCGCCGGTAGCGGATCTTGCCAAATGAGAACTTCCTTGGGAACCAATGGGCCCAAATAGCGATCGATGGGACCCATGTCGCGATGCGTCAGCTTGAACCATGCCTTGGCGAACGCCTTCGCGAATTCTTTCGGATTCTTGAGGAAACGGCGGGAGATCTTTTCGTATGCTGGGTCGAAACGGAGCGAAAGATCGGTCGTCAGCATCTTCGGCGTGTGGCTCTTCGCCGGATCGTGCGCATCCGGCACCGTGCCTGCGCCCGCGCCGCCCTTCGGCACCCATTGGTGGGCGCCCGCCGGGCTCTTGCTCAGTTCCCATTCAAAGCCGAACAGGTTTTCAAAGAAGTTGTTGCTCCACTTGGTCGGCGTCGTGGTCCAGGTGACTTCCAGGCCGCTGGTGATCGTATCGCCGGCGTTGCCTTTGCCGAACGTATTCTTCCAGCCCAAGCCCTGTTGTTCGATGCTCGCGCCTTCGGGTTCCGGACCAACGTACTTCGCCGGATTCGCCGCGCCGTGCGTTTTACCGAACGTGTGTCCGCCGGCAATCAGTGCGACGGTCTCCTCGTCGTTCATCGCCATACGCGCGAACGTTTCGCGGATATCGCGCGCGGCCGCAATCGGATCAGGCTTTCCATTCGGGCCTTCCGGATTCACGTAAATCAGGCCCATCTGAACCGCGCCGAGCGGATTATCGAGCTCGCGATCGCCCTTGTAGCGTTTGTCTCCGAGCCACGTGGTTTCCGGACCCCAATATGTTTCGTCCGCTTCCCACACATCCGCGCGGCCGCCGCCGAAGCCAAATGTTTTGAAGCCCATCGATTCCAGAGCAACGTTGCCAGCCAGAATCATCAGATCGGCCCACGAAAGCTTCTTGCCGTACTTCTGCTTGATCGGCCACAGCAGGCGGCGAGCCTTGTCGAGGTTCGCGTTATCGGGCCAGCTGTTGAGAGGCGCAAAGCGCTGCTGTCCGGCGCCCGCTCCACCGCGGCCGTCCGCGATGCGGTAGGTTCCGGCGCTGTGCCACGCCATACGAATGAAGAGTCCGCCGTAATGGCCAAAGTCGGCCGGCCACCAGTCCTGCGAATCCGTCATCAAGGCATGCAGGTCTTTGACCACAGCGTTGAGGTCCAGGCTCTTAAACGCCTTCGCGTAGTTGAACTCCTCTTCCATCGGGTTAGAGAGAGAAGAGTTCTGATGCAGAATCTTCAGGTTCAGCTGATTCGGCCACCAGTTCGCGTTCACAGGGGCCGCCGCTTGGGTATGTCTGAATGGGCACTTTGCTTCCGTTGACAAGTTTTGCTCCTTATTTCTCTACCGGGACAATCGCCCCGCTGCTTTCGAATCAGTCCAAAAAACTCAGCGAACACAAACCGCGCCGGTTTGCCGTTTCACGCAACATCAGCTTGCTCCGCTCGCGGATGTCCGCTGTTTCCTAAGTGCGATACTACGAACCAGACCGGCGCTGTGCCGAACATTTCATGCACAGTCCCCGGAAAATCAATTCACATTCGCGAAGTGTTCGTGTACCGAGCGCGTCCGAAGGAGGCTTGGGTACGTCGTACCATTCCATATCCTCCACGCTGCCGCACTGGTCACAGATGAAATGGTGATGCCGGATTCCTTTGGCATCGAACCGCGCGGCACGGCCCTCGACGGCGACTTCGCGCACCAGGCCAGCCTGCACCAGATCGCGCAAGTTGTTGTACGTCGTGGCCCGCGAAGACCGCGGATCCATCCGGTTCACAGCTTCAAAAATTTCCGTCGCCGTCGGATGTCCTCGATGTTCCATCAGGAACGCCATGACGGCATACCGCTGAGGAGTGCAGCGAAGCCCGCCGTCCTCCAAAGAGCGCTTGATCTCGTCGGCCAGCATTTAATATATAGAATAAGTCCAATATTAGAAGTTGTCAAGGATGGTTGGATTTTGGCGGTCCACCTACACAGCGCACTACTTGGGGCGCTCCCTCCCGTACCAGTAGCCGATGAGGGATCCGAGAAGCCCTGCAGTGATTTCTTTTGAGATTTTATCGTTCCAGGCCAACGTTGAAACAACCAATAAAAGTACGACGCTAAACACGATGCCAAGGAGATAAAGTTTGTGCGTCAACTCCTTCTCCGCGTCGAATTCTTTTTCTTTGAGCGATGTCCATTTTTCTGGGAGCTTGCAAAGCCCTACGAGCCCGGCAACAAACTGCTCGCCTTTTAGAACGTCTGCTACGGCTGTCTTAATTGCCCGGTCGCCCTCTGTTTCGTGCTCAGAAGAACACTCATCGCTTGTCAAGTCCTCGACCGCTTGCTCCAATTCATCAATCCGTTGTTGAAGTTCATCTATCCGTTTCTCTAATTCCTCGGATGGTTGCTCTTTCATAGAACAATGCTACACAATAGGATTCCCTCCGATTATGGTCACGCCTTTCTTGAGGTAAACTACTGGCACCATGCAGTCGCATCAGCCAACAAACGGTCTAAATTTCGCCCTCATTGTGGGAGCGGTAATTCTAGTCTGGTATCTCTATCAAATAGCCTCGCGAAAAACCGAAATCATACGATTCAAAGCCCGTCGGATGATTGTTGGCCTGCTGCTTTACATCGGTGCGGCTACGGTTTTGCTCCGGCAGGGTTTACCGTCCATCGAAGCAGTTACGCTAAGTGCCTTGGCGGGATTGGGCTCCGCATGGTTATTGGTCAATCCCCCGAAACAGTCTAGGCGCATACCCAAAGCCATCCGCGAGCAGGTGATAGCTCGGGATCTGACTAGCAAAGGTTTGAAGTGGGATTCCAAGAAATACCATATCGATCACGTCGTACCGTTTTCACGAGGCGGCGACAACTCTGTTCGAAATTTGCGTGTCGTTGAGAAACATAAGAATCTTCGTAAGGGCGGAAAGATGCCCGGTTTGGGAGATTTGTTTTGAGGTTGTTGATCGAGAGACTCGAGTCCTACCGTCTCTCTCTGAAATTAGGGTTGTCGGCTTGAGTTCGTTAATCTCCCACGTCGGGAGATTGATCAAGAGTACGTGTTAAGAACTGGTGGAGGCGGCGGGAGTTGAACCCGCGTCCGAGAAAGTTCAAAGCAGCAAGACTACGTGCGTTTCCGGTTCGGTAATTTTCGACCGCCTCATGCGGAACCGGCAAGAGGGAAACGGCTTAGCCCGATTGATCTCGACCCTTTGGCTACGAGCAGAAGCCTCTGGCCCATCCTGCAAAATGACGCTCTTAAAACGAGTGCAGGCCCATCGCCTCAGAGCGGCTACCTAATTAATTAGGCAGCGTAAGCAAACTGCTGAGTATTGGCAGTTGTTGTTTTCCGATCGTTTTACGGGAGCTCGGAACCCGGCACGACTCACCACGCTAAATGCAATCCCGTCGAATCCGTTGCGCCCCCCTTTCACTTCATTCTAACATTTTGATGATACCCAGCCCTTTCTCGATTCGAGAAAGGTGCAGGAGAGGCCAATATCATCCATGCCCCGGACGTTACCGCCCATGACTTCCTTGCCGATAACGGCCACCACCGCAACACCGTCCACTGCAAGGCCGTCCACCACGCCGGAGACGGGCAGCTCCGAGCATAACGATCTCACCCCGCTCTTTAACGTCGTTCTGCTCGACGATGACGATCACACCTACGAGTATGTGATTGAGATGTTGGCGAGCACCTTCTTCATCTCGCCCCAGCGCGCCTTCCAGCACGCCGTTGAGGTGGATAGCACCGGCCGCACCATTGTTCTCACCTGCGACCGTGACGCCGCCGAGTTTGGCCGCGACCAGATTCACGCCTATGGCGCCGACCCGAGAATGGAGCGCTCCAAAGGATCGATGAGCGCCATTGTCGAACGCGCCAGCTAATGCGGTAGAGCCCCGCGCGTGAGCAAGGGAATAAGGCCAGCCAGCGGAAACGGTATGAGCTGCCGCTACTTCTTCGCGCCCTCAGGCGTTCCCGCCAGGTAGTATCCGTCGCGCGTACGCACCTTCATATCCGGTTTGTTCACCTTCACAACGATGTTGTGATAACCGGGCTCGTCCTGATTGTTCGGCGTGTAGGTGAGCAGGTACTGGCTGTGCAACTCTTCGCCGAGATCGGAAATGGCGCGATCCAGGTCGCGTTGCGTTTTGAAGTTGTATTCGCGGCCGCCGGAGTAGGTCGTGTAAACCTCCAGCGGGTTCTTCACAAACACGGCCTTCGCGGCGATGTAGATTTCCTTGATCACCGGGCTCCAATCGCCCATGGCCGTTTGTGAACGTGAGGTTTCCGTTTCCACCTGACCGGCAGGCAGATGGACCGCACCCGGAGGGCGGTTATCCAGCACCGTGCGTCCGGCGGGCGGGGCAGCGGTGAGTGACGCGAGCAGATGCGACATGTTCACCGAATAGATCACCACGTTGGCGAACTCGGCCGCGCTCAGTACTTCGCGGGCGCGCAACTCGCTGCCCTGATCGCGCGATTCACTCAGCAGCAGGAGCGCGCGGCGTCGCGAAGCCGGACGCGTCTTCAGCATGGTGATCGCCTCGATGGTGGCGTCGTTCAAGCGGGCAGAACTGCTGCCGGGCTTTAGCTTCTTGAGCGCCAGGTTGATCTTGTCGACATCGGAGGTGAAGTCTTGCAGCGTCTGAATCCGGTGGTCGAACATCATCACCGCGGCTTCGCCTTCATCGCCCAAAACCTGTGCCTGCAACAGCGATCCGATCTTCTGCACCTGCGGCAGAATCTTTTCCACCTGCGAATTCGCCTGCACCACGACGACCACCGACAACGGATGCGCCGTTACATCTTCGGTAAATTTCTGCGGCTTGTTGTTGTCGAGCAGTTGGAAATCGGTGGGTTTCAGGTTGTTGACCACGGAGCCGTCTTTTGTCGTCACCGTGACCGGTGCCATGACGATGCGGACCTCCGTGCGGATCACCGGCCCCGAGTCGGACGGGAGTTCCTGCGCCCGAAGTGCGATTGCGGCCGCGCCTCCCGCAAGCAGGGCGATGGCAGCGAGTGCCGCGAATTTCCAGCTCCGGCTAAGAATCTGACTTGGATTCAAGTTTGTTTTCGGCGGCAAAGTTAGCATGGTGCTCCGTCCGTCCGTGCAATAAATCGACGACATGCGCGACCAGGTAGGCCACGGCATCCAATGACTCTACCGCACCTTTCGGTGAACCGGGTAGGGTCAAAATCAAGGTTTTTCCCCGTGTATACGCCGCGCTACGCGAAAGCGGCGCAAATTTCGTCTGCTTCAGGCCTTCGGCGCGCATGAGTTCGCCAAAGCCCGGAATGTCACGATCCGCGATGGAGCGTGCGGCCTCCGGCGTCACATCGCGCGGGCCGACTCCCGTGCCTCCCGTGGACACGATTACTTCGATGCCGCCCGAGGCTTCGAGCGCGGTGAACATGGTTGCGATCCCCTCGGCGCCATCCGGAATCACGTGCGTCTCTTCCACCTTCCAGCCGAGCTCGCCAATGCGCTTCGCCAGAGCCACGCCGGACTTGTCCTCGCGCGTGCCAGCGGCCACGCCGTCGCTAATCGTGATGATGGCGGTCCGGATCATTTTCGGCGATAGTCCCCGCTTTTGCCGCCCGTTTTCGAAACCAGGTACACGTCCCGAATCTCGATGCCTTTGTCGAGCGCCTTGGTCATGTCGTACACTGTCAACGCGGCGACGGCCGCTGCGGTGAGCGCTTCCATCTCGACGCCCGTGGGTCCGGTAATGGTGGCGGTGGACGTAATCCGCACTCCCTTCGATTCCATCTTACAGTCCACATCGACGTGCGAGAGCATCAGCGGGTGGCACATGGGGATCAGCTCGGAAGTCTTCTTCGCCGCAGTGATGCCCGCGAAGCGCGCGACTTCCAGCGGGTTCCCTTTCGGATTCTGCGGCAACTTCTTCAATACGGACGGCTTCACCTTCACAAAAGCCTGTGCCGTCGCGGTGCGCTTGGTGTCGGTCTTGGCCGAGACATCCACCATGCGGGCCGTGCCCTTTGAGTCGTAGTGGGAAAGTTTCTTCATTCGCTACTTAGATGGTAGCGAGTTCGGGCCCGGTGGGATAGCGTGGGACGTGGAGCGGAATGCAATCCCATTCCGTGAATTTCGAAATCTTTTCGAGCCGGGGTGCCACCCCGTCGCGGATTTCGAATCCGCCCCCCTGGGCCTACTTCAGCAGCACCTGAATATCTTCGCCTGCCTGCCAAACTTCGCGCTCCGGCTCCGTCACCAAAAAAGCATTCGCCCGGGACATCGCCGGGACATCGCCCGAGCCGCGAGAAACCTCCGGCGTGATCTCGCTCCCATCCGCGCTGACGCTGGCGGGAAGAAAACGAGTGAGTCCCGTCTTCTGGCGGAACTCCTTCGTCAATCGGGACCGCAACAACGGCAACTCGGGACTCTCGACGCCCTGCCACCGCTCGATCGCCACTCGCGCGATGGTTTCGAACGTGACCATCGTCGATACCGGATTTCCCGGCAGTCCGAAGAAAAACTTCCCCTGCGCGCGTCCAAACACCAATGGCTGTCCCGGCTGAATGCGCACGCGATCGAAAAAAAACTCCGCGCCCAGATCGCCCAAAACGCGTTCGACGATATCGTACTTGCCCGCCGAGACGCCGCCCGAAAGGAGCAATAGATCCGCTTTCAATCCTTCCTGGATCAGTTCCAGCGTGGACGTGTAGTTATCCCGCGCAATGCCGATGATCTGCGGAACTCCTCCCGCTCGTGCGACTTGCGCGAACAGCGACGCCGCATTCGAATTGCGAATCTGGTGCGGCAGCGGAGATTCCGCGATTTCCACCAGTTCGTCGCCCGTCGGGATGATCGCCACACGAGGACGCCGGTATACGCTCACTTCCGCGCGACCCACCATCGCGAGCAGCGCGATCTCGGCGAAAGAAATCCGATGCCCTGGAGCGAGCAGCACCGAATGCGCCGCGGCCTCGGAGCCTTTTGTTGTGATATTGTCCGTTGGTTTCGCCGTGCGGTCGATGCGTACGCGGTCGCCTTCGCGCGTCGTGTGTTCCACCATTACAACGGCATCAAAGCCATCCGGCACCGGCGCGCCCGTCATAATCTCGACGGCTTCACCGGATGTGCCCTCGCCCTGAAACACCTCGCCGGCACGCACTTCGCCGATGATCCGCAGCGTTCCCGGAAGATCCTCGGCCCGTACAGCAAAACCGTCGCGGGCTGAGCGGGGAAATGGCGGATAATCGCGATCGGCAGTGACGGTTTCCGCGAGAATTCTGCCGTTTGCGTTAGCAAGCGCAGCGGTTTCCGTGAGATCTGATGGAGCCACTTCGCGCAATACGCACGCGCGCGCTTCTTCGAAAGAAACAGTCACAGCTCTCAGCTTATCGTGTTCCCGGATCGCAACTGCGGCGTCGCCGCGTCAGTTCGCTCGCATTTCCTTGCGCGCGACCCCCGTCCGCCGAGCTGCTTCCGCCACGGCCTTTGCCACCAAAGGAGCAACGTGGCGATTGAATACCGACGGAATAATGTAATCGGCGTGCAGATCGTCCACTCCCACCGCCGACGCGATCGCATAGGCCGCCGCCAGTTTCATCTCCTCGTTGACATCGGTGGCGCGGCTATCAATGGCCCCGCGGAAAATGCCCGGGAAACACAGCACATTGTTAATCTGATTCGGATAGTCCGACCGGCCGGTTGCCATCACCGACACATACGGCGCGGCTTCCTCAGGCATGATCTCCGGCGTCGGATTGGCGAGAGCGAAGACAATCGGTTCGCGATTCATCTTCTTCAGCCACTCGCCCTTCAGCAATCCAGCCGAGGCGACACCCAGAAACAGATCGGCGCCTTCCAGTACGTCCTTCAAAGAACCTTTCTCGCGGTGAGGGTTCGTATTCTCCATGTACCACTTCGTCTTGCCGATATCGCCGCCCTCGCGGCCCTGGTAAATCGCGCCCAAGCGATCGACACCAATGATGTTCCGCACACCGGCATTCCTCAGCATCATGGAGCAAGCCCGCCCGGCCGCGCCCACACCGGCCACCACCACTTTAATCTCGTCGATCTTCTTGCCGACAACCTTCAGCGCGTTGATCAGCGCCGCCAGAACCACCACGGCGGTGCCGTGCTGATCGTCGTGAAACACAGGAATATCCAGCTCGTGCTTCAGCCGCTCTTCAATTTCGAAGCACCGCGGTGCGGAGATATCCTCTAAATTCACTCCCGCAAACCCCGGCGCAATCGCCTTTACCGTTCGGATGATCTCTTCGGTGTCCTTGGTGTCCAGGCAAATTGGAAACGCGTCCACGCCGCCGAATTCCTTGAACAGCATCGCCTTGCCTTCCATCACCGGCATGGCGGCCATCGGCCCAATGTCACCCAATCCCAACACCGCTGTCCCGTCGCTAACAACGGCCACGCAGTTCCGCTTGATCGTCAGATTGTGAGCTTTTTCCGGGTCCGCGTGGATCGCCATGCACACGCGCGCCACTCCGGGCGTATAGGCCATCGAAAGATCCGCGCGCGTGGCAATCGGATGCTTCGGCTTCACCTCAATCTTGCCGCCCAAATGCAGCAGAAATGTACGGTCGGAAACGTGAATCAGCGACACATCGGGCACGGCCTGCACCGCGGCTTTAATCCGTTCTGCATGCTCCACGTTGCCTGCCGAAACGGTGATGTCACGCACCGTGTGGCCCGCCGGGGAGTCCACAATATCGATGGCGCCGATGATCCCTCCAGCAGAGCCAATGGCTCCCGATACGCGGCCCAGCATCCCAGGTTGCTTGGGCGATCGCACTCTCATCGTTATGCTATATGCTTCTGTCGGTGTTTCACTCATGAACGTAAGGTCCTCAGGCACCCGGCCAGCTGGCACTACTTTGTACTTATCGCCTGTCGAGCACCGTGCACTATCCGAAACGATTGGCCTCAGCTTCATCCTCGCATAACGGCCACGAAGTCCTAATCGCCGCCAGCGGTGTGGTATCAATGGGGATCATGAGGTCCACTTCACGGGGCAGACTATCCAGGCGGGACTTTGCGCGAGTTGCTATCGCTGCAGGCACGGGCGCTGTGTGGGCCTCCGCGGCTCCAACGGCCCCCAGCGGCCCCAGCATTGCGGAAACGCTTCGCGATGGCGTCAACAAACGCGGCATTCCGGCGATCGTTGCCCTTGTCGCGACCGGCGAAAAGTATCTGTACACCGGAGCCTTCGGCAAGCGTGACACCGAAACCGGCACCCCCATCAAGCTCGATTCCATCTTCGCCATCGCGTCGATGACCAAGGCCATCACCACCACGGCGGCAATGCAGTTAGTGGAGCAAGGCAAAGTCCGGCTCGATGAACCCGTCGCCGCGCATCTTCCGCAGTTGAACAAGCTGCAGGTGATCGCAGGATTCGAAGCAAACGGTGAACCTAAGCTGCGTCCCGCGACGAAGTCCGTCACGCTCCGCCATCTGCTCACGCACACCTCGGGCTTCGCTTACGACACCTGGAACGAATCCATGTTCAAGTACGCGTCGAAGACCGGCACCATCGGCGCGCCTCCGTTGAATGAACCTCCTGCGCCGCTCGCTTTTGAGCCCGGCGCCGCCTGGCAGTACGGCATCGGCATCGATTGGGCAGGCAAGCTGGTGGAAACCGTCAGCAATATGCCGCTCGAAGATTATTTCCAGAAGTACATCCTCAAGCCGCTCGGCATGAATGACACCAGCTTCATCGTGCCTCCGCAGAAATTCGATCGTCTAGTCACGGGTTATACCCGCCAGGCCGATGGAACCCTCAAACAAAACGCGCGCGTGCAGCCCGATCCGCCGAAGCTCTTTCTGGGTGGCGGCGGACTCTATTCGACGGCCGCGGACTATGTCCACTTCATGCAGATGATCCTCGGCCGCGGGTCGCGCCGCCAGGTGCAAGTCTTAAAGCCCACAACGGTCACCGAAATGAGCAAGAACCAGATCGGCATGCTGGGAGCAGGGAAGCTGAAGACGTTCCGTCCGGAGCGCTCCGCCGAGGTGGATTTACATCCTGGTGCGACGGATCGCTGGGGCCTCGGGTTTCTCCTGAATCCCACCGCATATGAAGGCGGCCGTTCGTCGGGTAGCCTCGCGTGGGCGGGCATCAACAATACCTACTATTGGATCGACCCCAAAAAAGGCATCTGCGCCGTGCTGATGATGCAGTTCCTGCCGTTCGTCGATTCCGAAGCCGTCGGCCTGCTAGGCGATTTCGAACGTGCTGTCTACGCGAATCTACCCGCGGAAAAAGACAAACCGTCCGCGTAACGTAAAACAGGCGCCACCTTACGCCGCCGTGTACCTGCGCACGGACACCGCCTTGCCCGTTGCCTCGTCCACTTCAACGATCACGCCGTGCAATTCCGCCCCGTGCCGCGCCGCTTCAAAGCGGGTCGGCAACTGCGTTAGAAATTTCTCGATCACCATCTGCCGCTCCACGCCAATCACCGATTGATACGGCCCCGTCATGCCCGAATCCGTCTGATACGCGGTGCCTCCAGGCAGAATGCGGGTGTCTGCCGTGGGAATGTGTGTGTGCGTGCCAATGATCGCCGAAATGCGGCCATCCAGGTACCAGCCCATCGCCATCTTCTCGCTGGTCACCTCAGCGTGAAAGTCGACGAAGCGCACTTTGACCGACTCCGGCAACCGGGCCAATAAGGCGTCCGCCTTGCGGAACGGGCACTCCGTGCTTGGCATGTAAACGCGCCCCTGCAGATTTAGAATCGCGCACTCCACCCCGTTCCTTGCCTTCACTAATACCATGCCCTCGCCGGGGAGTTCCTCTACGTAATTGGCCGGCCGAAGCAACCGCGGTTGGCGCGGGAAATAGTCATAGATTTCACGCTTATCCCAAACATGATTGCCAGTGGTGATGACGTCCGCGCCATAGCCGAAAAGATCGTCGGCAATCTGCGGCGTAATGCCGAAGCCACCGGCGGAGTTCTCGCCGTTGGCGATAACCAGGTCGATCTTCTCCGTGGCAATAATATCGCGCAAAAGCCGGGCGACAATCGTACGGCCCGGTGATCCGAAGATGTCACCGATAAAGAAAAGGTTCGTCAAAGGGGGGCTGGTTGGCAAGTGGCAGTGCAGCCACTTCATGGATTCAGGCACGCCGATGCCGGAACGCATCGCACGAACGTCAGACTATTTCCGCCAACTCTCTTTCTAAGGAAGCGCACCACACAGCCGTTTCAGCTTCGTCATTTGACCCCGATAAAACATAGGGGGGAATCCCCCGAGCGCCTTCAGGCTTCTCCATGGCGGCTTTCGCCACCGGAGCTTGCTCACCGGCGCATCATCGAGTCGGATTCCATGACATTGACTATCGGATCAATTTTTAGAAGCCTAACGAACCTAGCAGGAACGCTTCCAGACCCGATGATAGCAGGAAGATGCGGCTCCAAAAGCGACGCGTGGCTCGCAATGAACGAAAGGTATGTGTGCTCGCCGGAACGTTGATGGGGAGGGCACGCTAGGATTGGGACGAGGAAACATGTCTACCTCGATAATCAGGGACGAATTGTCATTCCCTCCACCTGGCGGCGCCAAAAGGGTATCTCCGCGGGAACGGAATTGGTCGTTCTGGAGGAGGACGGCTGCCTGATTCTACAGGGTGGCTTCGCGCCTACGTTCCCCGCAGCACGTCGGCAATCTCCTTTTCCGCAATCGCGCCTTCGCGGATCACGCGCCAGAACGGCTCCGTGATGTCGATCGTGGTCGCACCGTGTCCCACCAGCGGCCCTGCGTCCAGGATCAAATCCACGCGCCCGTCCATCGTGCCGAAAACCTGAATGCCTTGCGAACAGGTGGGCTGACCGGAGACGTTGGCGCTTGTGGCGATCAGCGGCTGATTCAGTTTGTCAATCAAACGGTTCGCCACTTTCGATTTCGATTGCCGCATCGCGAGTCTGCCCGTGTTTCCGGTTACGCGAAGCGGCACCTTCGACGCCGCAGGTACGATAATCGTCAGCGGACCCGGCCAGAAACGCCGGGCAAGCAGGTAAAAACGAGGCGATAGATCGCGGGCTAAGTCTTCGGCCATCAGAACATCGTTCACCAGCAAGGGCAGGGAACGTTGCGGTTCGCGGCCCTTGGCGCCAAATACACGTCCAACGGCCTGCAAGTTGAACGGGTCCGCCACCAGAGTGTAGAGTGCGTCGGTGGGAATCGCCACCACCTGGCCTTTGCGGATCGCCGCCGCTGCTCGCTCGATCGCATCCTCGCTGATGAGATCGGCATCAATTTCGATCAGATCTGTTGCCACTTGAGATCAGTGTAACTTGCGGTGATCCGGAGGTGCAGCCGGTTTTTTCCGGCGCGTGTGTGCCCGTTGCCGGCGATGCCGAAATGACATATCATCTCCATGAGGTGATTTCCCCTTGAAACGCAAAGTTTTTGCCCTGTTGCCTGCCTTCATCGCCCTGTTTGTCGGTGGTTCGCTGTTGGCGCACCATTCGCCGTCGGCGATTTTTGATATGAAAAAGCCGGTCGCCATCAAAGGCACACTCACCAAAGTGGACTGGGTGAATCCTCACATCGTCATTTTGCTCGATTCGAAGGGCGCCAACGGCGCTGAAAATTGGAAGTTTGAAAGCAATCCGCCGTCGTGGTTCAAACACGTGGATCTCAGCCGCGCGGACTTCGCCAAATACGTCGGACAGGAAGTGACCGTCGGTGGTGTTCGCGCTGTCGACGGCTCCTTCTACGGCTACATGACGAAGTTTTCGGCCCCGGACGGCACCGCGATTGAATTGGACCTCAGCGGCGCAGTGGGAGGGGAGGGTAAGAAATGAAAATCTCAATGCTCTTGACCGCAGGCGCGGTCATCGCCAGCCTCGCTTTTGCTCAGCAGAAACCGGCTCCAGCGGCCTCCGCTGCCGACGCCAAAGTAAAACGTACTGCCGACGGCCACCCGGATCTCAGCGGCCTGTGGACTTACGCGATCGACATCGCCCCGGTCACGCTGAAGAAAACCGTGAACGGCCAGACCACCGTGACGCCGGTGAACCAGTCCGCTCGCCATCAAGTGTTCGCGGATCTTCCAGGCTCGAAGCCGTGGACCAAGACGCCTACCTATAAGCCCGAGTTCCGCGCGAAAGTGGCCGACGTCGAGGCTCACCAGAGCAAGACGGACAACGTGTTCTACTGCGGCAGGCCCGGCGTTCCGCGCATCGGTTCCCCGCGCCGCATCGTGCAACTGCCGAACGAGTTCATCTTCCTCTATGAAGACATCTCCGGCGACCCGTACCGCGTGATCCCTGTCGCTACGAAGCATCGTGATGGCTCGAACCCGTCCTTTTACGGCGACAGCATCGCGCGCTGGGAGGGCGACACATTGGTTGTCGAATCCAACAACTTTGTCGACGACACTTGGTTTGGCGAAGACGGCTACATTCACTCAGATGCGATGAAGGTCACCGAGCGCTTGTGGCGCGTCGGAGAGGACCTTGCCTACCAAGTGACCGTTGAAGATCCCAAAATGCTCCAGGAGCCATGGACCAACTTCCCACACCGCGTGAAGCCGTCCAAAGTTGCGCTCGAAGAATCGCCTATCTGCAAGGAGGATGATGGCCAGCGACTGTTGAACAACGATCATCATCTGCAGCGGTAGTGACAGAGCAAGTCTCATCGGCCGCCCGCCTCTTGCGGTGGGCGGTCTTTTCTTTTCATGCTTATCGGTAGGCCCCTCAGCTCTTTTCGGTACATTCGGACACACGGCTGGAAGATCTTCTTCGAGCAATTGCGTCATCGCATCGCCACTCGCCGCGGCGAACGTATGTTCGGCGTTTCCACAGAGGGCTATCACACGAATATCGAATTGGGCTTTCCTAACCCGGATTCAAGCGACTACGCAGCCCTCGGTTATGAGCACATTCTTCCGGCACTCGCCGCCATCCCCTTTTCACCAGGCGACGTTGTCTTCTTTGATTACGGCGCCGGAAAGGGCCGGCCAATGGTCTGCGCCGCGGCATTTCCATACCGCAAGGTGCTCGGTATAGAGATCTCTCCCGAACTCGCTGCCATTGCCCGTCAAAATTTCGCCGTGATGAAGCAGCGCCGAGTGGAACAGGTTGAAATCGTTACTGCCGATGCGGCCACATTTCCGCTTCCAGACGACGTCAACGTCATTCTTCTCTTCAATCCTTTTGTAGGAGAAACACTACGGGCGGTCATTACAAGAATCCGTGAATCCTACGAGCGCAGCCCCCGGGACATCTTCGTGATCGCATTTAATCAGGGCGAGTTTGACCGGCTTGTTTCGCGGGAACGATGGCTTCGCAAGACAAACCACGATGAATTTCGCGCCTACTATCGCGCGAAGGCGTACTGAGGGTCAGAGTTAGAGTCCCATCCGCTCCAGCTTGCGGTACAGCGTCTTGCGTTCAATGCCCAAAATCTTCGCGGCGCGGCTCTTGTTGCCGTTCGTCGCCGTCAACACGCGGCGGATCTGATCGGCTTCCGTATCCGCCAACGTCTCGCTTGCCGAGTCGCGCGAATCCATCTGTTCAATCGCCGTCCTCACCGCCGCCGCGTCAATGCGGCCTGCCGGAGCCAGAATCGTCAGCCGCTCCATCATATGCTGCAACTGGCGGATATTGCCCGGCCAGCTGTACTCTTCCATCGCCTTCAGTCCGGTCTCAGTGAGTTTCGTCTCCAGGCCGTAGCGCCCGTTATAGCGTTTTAGGAAATAATGCGCCAGCAGCGGAATGTCCGAACCGCGTTCGCACAGCGGCGGCACCGTCAGGCGCACCACGTTCAGGCGGTACCAAAGATCCTCGCGGAACTTGCCTTCCTCCACCATCTTCTGCACATCTTTGTTGGTGGCCGCGATCACGCGCACGTCCACTTTTTTCGATCGCGGTGAACCCAGAGGCCGGATCTCGCGCTCCTGCAGGAAACGCAACAGCTTCAACTGAAAGCCGTGATCGATATCTCCGATCTCATCCAGGAACACCGTCCCGTTATTCGCCGCCTCGAACACACCCATGCGGTCACGATCAGCGCCTGTGTAGGCGCCCTTCAACGTGCCGAATAGTTCGCTTTCGAGCAGTGTCGGCGCAATGGAGCCGCAATCCACCGGGACAAACGTATTCTGCGAACGTTTGCTGTTGCGGTGAATCATGCGCGCGATCAGCTCCTTGCCGGTTCCCGTCTCGCCCTCAATCAATACCGTCGCGTCCGTTGGAGAAACGCGCGACAGCGTCTTGTAGATATCGATCATCCGCGCCGAGCTCCCGATCATCTCGGTCTCGGGAAGATCGTCAATCTCCGTCGCTTCGTCGGTTTCTTCTTCGCTTTTAAAAGATTGTTCCGCCCGGCGGATGGTCTCAATCATCTGCGCCATCTCGAACGGCTTCGCCAGATACTCGAACGCGCCGCCCTCGGTCGCCGCCATCACCGTCTCCATGCTGCCCCGTCCAGTCATCAGAATGACGGCGCACGATGGATTGTTCAGACGGGCTGCTCGCAGGACGTCAATACCCGTGCGCTCGTCCAAATAAATATCGGAAATGACAATGGGATAGGAATCCGACGACAGCCTGGCGATAGCTTCACTGGTGCTCGAAACCGCCTCAGGCGTATAGCCCTCCAGTTCCAGCACCGTCACCATCGTGTTTCGGACCGACGGATCATCCTCTACGATCAGCAGTTTCTGCATTTGCCGCTAACACCATGGTAAAGCACGACCCTTTTCCCGGGTCGCTCGTCACTTCCATCCGTCCGCCGTGATGCGTCACAATC
Source organism: Bryobacteraceae bacterium (assembly GCA_040081455.1). Classification (GTDB taxonomy): domain Bacteria; phylum Acidobacteriota; class Terriglobia; order Bryobacterales; family Bryobacteraceae; genus Palsa-187. The sequence goes on along the minus strand of JBEBGM010000003.1, from coordinate 81,271 downwards.
TGCTCCACAATCGAAAGCCCGATGCCCGTGCCTGCTTCGCCCGAGGCCTCGGCTTTCTTGGTCCGGTAGAACTTCTGGAAAATATTCTTCAATTCTTTTGAGTCCATGCCGATGCCCTGATCGCGCACCGCCACGCGCAACTCGCCATTCTTGCGCTCCGCCGTTACATGAATTTCCGTTCCCGCTGGAGAATATTTCACCGCATTCGTCAGAATATTGTAGAGAGCATACTCCATCAATTCGCGGTCGCCAACCAGGGTGCCTTCCACGCCCGTATCCAGCGACAGCCGGATTTTCTTTCGCTCCGCCAGGGGCGTCACGCGAGCCATACACGTTTCCACAATCTCCGCCGCCGAAAACGGATCGCGCTTCAACTCCATGTGGCCTTCGGCAAGCCGCTCCACATTGAGAAATGTTTGGATCAACTTCGCTAGCCGCTTCGACTCGGCGTTGATCATCTCGCTTAACTGCTTGCTCTTCTCCGGCGTCAGCGAGTAGTTCGTCATAATCTCGCTTGACCCCTGAATCGCCGTCAACGGCGTCCGCATCTCATGCGCCGCCCAGTGAATCGCCTGCTGATAGCGCGCCTTTTCCGTCTCCGCGCGCGACAATTGCCGCCGAACAAAGAAGTGCTGATACGTGGCCGCGCCCGCGCAACTCAGCCACGCCACGCCCGTTGGGCCGAAGTAAGGCAGCACGAATCCTTGCCGGAACAGCACCACCGGAGCAATGTGCGCGACGGCCAGAATCAATACAGCCACCACGTACGCCATCCACCCGGAAAGAAATGCAAATGCGAGGCCCGCCGCAGCTGCGAATGCAATCGACATTCCCAGCGAAGGTGCATTCGAGAGCCGCGTTAGAAACTGACCGCCCGCCATGGTCTCAAACGCGTGAGCGTGCACTTCCACTCCTGGCACGTTCTGTCCGTAGGGATTCACCAACCTGTCCCGCGCCGCCGATAACGCCGTCACGCCCACGAACACCACCCGTCCACGCAATTGCGCAGCATGGTCGCGGATGGTCAATGCGGAAACCGTTTCCACTCCATCCGGCAAATAGCGAATCAACAACGGCCGTGCACCCTCGCTACGCGCTGCCGGTATCTCCGTCGCGCCAACGCTCAACTCTTCCGGCGACTCCACAATCTCCTGCCCATTCGCGAGCCGATACGCCTCCAGCGACAACGCCCACCGCCGCTCGCGTCCATTCGCACCGTCACCAGTCTCTTCGAGTGAGATGAATCTGCTGACGCCGTCCAGTCTGTCTTGCTCCGGATGCACATGCCCCAACGCCGCCGCCGCGCTCCGGAAGCGGGGCAGGGGATCTTCCCACTTGCCTCCCACCAGTTCGCAATCCAGAATCAGATTCTTTGTCGCGCGCATCGCCGCTTCCAGGCGGGCATCATCCGCATCATCGCCCTTGTCGGCGAGAATCAAGTCGAGCGCGACCGCCTTTGGCTGCGCGGCGCTGAGCTGATCCAGGGCATTCGCGAGAATCGGCCGGATATTCCGCATTCCGCCCTGCGCCTGCAATGTGGCTTCGTCAATCGCCACTACGACCGCCCCCTGGGGCCGTTTTTCCGGGGCCGGCGAAAGCGACGTGAGCTGATCGTAGACATAGTTGTCTACCCGCAGCCCAAGCGCAGTCCACCCCGCGAGAGTCCCCACCAAAAGGCACCCGGTCAGCGTGGCAATGTAAGCAATGCGGCGCATGATGGAACGTGTGCGCTATGGGCGCACATCAAAAGTATACGATTGGCCTCAGGAAGAAGCCGCTTGTTCGCTCTTCCCGCTCCGGATCAAATCCAGCACTAGCAAGCAAGCCCCAATGAAGATCGCGCTATCGGCAATATTGAATGACGGATACTCGTACGGCCCCAGAAACACTTGAATAAAGTCGGTCACCGTGCCGCGGAAGATGCGGTCGATGAGATTGCCCAGCGCGCCGCCGAATACCATCGGCAGGGAAATCCGCATCAGCCTGCTTTCGAGCGGCCTCCACAATAGCGCGAGCACAAAGCCCATCACGACCATCGAAATGCCCACCAGCACGATCTTGCGCCAAGCTTCCGGAGCATCCGCCAGCATGCTGAAAGCCGCGCCCGGATTTTCCGCGTGCACGATGTTGAAGATTCCCGGAATCACTGGAATCACGGTGATCGAATCGACGCTTGAGACGATCCACATCTTCGTCAGCCGGTCCAAAATCGTGACCAGCGCGATGATGATCGCCGATTGTGTGCGCTGGCTCATCAGGCGATAGCCCGGCTAGCGGCTCGCTCCGTACATTTCGTTCAGAGCCGAAGAACACGCATCACAAACCGTGGGATACGCCGCATCCTCGCCAACCTTCGTCGAGTACTTCCAGCAACGTTCGCACTTCGTCCCGTCCGCGCGTTCCACCGTGACGCTTAATTCGTCGCCCGGCTCCAGAATCACCTGAGAGACGATGAACAATCCCGGCAGATCCGCTGCGTAATCGTCCACCTCCGCGCCCTTCAGCCGCACGCGCGCCTCCAGCGGCGCGCCGATGAACTTGGCTTGGCGAGCTTCTTCCAGGGCCTTCAGCACGGCGTCGCGCACTTCGCGAAGCCGGTCCCACCGCGCCAGTTTCTCCTGGCTCAGGCCCGAAGCCAATTCTTCCGGCTCTGGAAGCAACGCCAAGTGAACGCTATCGGGCGAGCCCACGGGCTTCTTCGTGTAGCCCCAAACTTCTTCCGTCGTGAACGCAAGCAGCGGAGCAGCCAAACGCGTCAGCGCGTAATGCAATTTGTACAACGCCGTTTGCCCGCTACGGCGGCTACGGCTGTTGGTGGCGGAGGTATAGAGCCGGTCCTTCAAAACATCGAAATACAGCGAGCTCAAATCCGTGGTCGCAAAATCGTAGATCGCGCGATATACCTTGTGGAAGGCGTGCTCGTCATACCAGCCGCGGCACTTGCGGACCAGCTCTTCACCGCGCGCCAGAATCCAGCGGTCGATCTCCTGCATCTCTTCCACCGGCACCGAATCTTTTTCCGGATCGAAGTCCGCCAGATTGCCCAGCGCGAAGCGGAACGTATTGCGCAGCTTGCGGTACGCCTCAATCAAACGGCTGACGATGGTGTCGGAGAAGCGCACGTCTTCGGTGAAATCCACCGACGCCGTCCACAAGCGCAGCAACTCGGCGCCGTACTTGTTGATCACCTTCTCCACTTCCTCGGCGCCCTTCGATTTCGAAAGTGCGTGTCCTTCGCCATCGAGCGTCCAGCCATTCGTCGCCGACGCGCGATACGGAGCCGACCCGCGCAATCCCACGGCCACCAGCAGCGAACTATGGAACCAGCCGCGATACTGATCGCCGCCTTCCAGGTACATGTCGGAAGGCCACGGCAGATTGTTCTCCGGCGTCAGTACCGCAAGGTGGCTTGCGCCGGAATCGAACCAGACATCGAGAATATCGTTTTCTTTGCGGAACTCCGTGCCGCCGCATTTTTTGCAGGCAACGCCGGGGCCCATCAACTCCGCCGCGCTCTTCGAATACCAAACGTCGGCTGTCTCTTTGCGGATCTCCGCCACCACGCTATCCAGAATCTTGCGGTCCGTCAGCGGCTCATGGCACTTTTCGCAATAGAACACCAGAATCGGCACGCCCCACGCCCGCTGGCGCGAGATGCACCAGTCCGGGCGAGTGGCAATCATGTTGCCGATGCGCTCTTCGCCCCAGGACGGATTCCAGTTCACCTGCTTGATGGCGTCGAGCGCCCGCTGCCGCAGGTTGTTGTGCTCCATGCTGATGAACCACTGCTCGGTCGCACGGAAAATCGTCGGCTTGTGGCAGCGCCAGCAGTGCGGATAACTGTGGTCGATCTTCCGCATCGCCGCGAGCGCGTTCTTGTTCTTGAGCAACTCAATAACAATCGCGTTGCCGTCCCAGATCGATTTGCCGATCAACTCCTCGGGCAACCGTCCCGCCGCGCCTTCGGCATGATAGAAACGCCCCCCGCCATCCACGGGACAGAACACCGAGAGCCCGTTGGCAAGACCGATCTGATAATCCTCTTGCCCGTGTCCCGGAGCCGTGTGCACCGCGCCTGTACCTTGTTCCAGCGTTACGTGATCGCCCAGGATGCCGATGGAGGTCCGCTCCAGGAACGGGTGCTGGAACATCGTTCCGCCCAGCTTTGCACCAGGGAACGCCGCGACCACCTTGGGATCGCCCCAGCCGCAGGCTTCCGCCGTCGCTTTCAGCAACTCCACCGCAACGATGTAGATTTCGCCATCCACTTCCGCAGCGGCGTATTCAAACTTCGGGTGATAGGAGATCGCAAGATTCGCCGGAATCGTCCACGGCGTCGTCGTCCAGATCAGTCCCCAAACTTTCTTGCCCGCGAGCGCAGGGTCAATCGTGGCAGGGTCCGACGTCAGCGCGAACTTTACCCAGATCGAGGGGCTCGAATGGTTCTCATACTCCACTTCCGCCTCGGCCAACGCCGTGCGGTCATGGATACACCAGTTCACCGGCTTCAGGCCCTTGTAAACGTAGCCCTGGTCCAGGAAATCGACGAACGCGCCCGCGATCACCGCTTCGTACTCGGCGCTCATCGTCAGGTACGGATCCTGCCAGCGCCCGAACACGCCCAGGCGCATGAAGTCCTTGCGCTGCAGGTCCACGTACTTTTCGGCGTACTTCCGGCACGCCGCGCGAATCTGCGAGGCGGTCATGCCCGCCTTCTTGCCGCCCAACTGGCTATCCACCTTGATTTCGATGGGCAGCCCATGGCAATCCCAGCCAGGGACGTACGGGGAATCGTAGCCCTCCATCGTCTTCAACTTGACGATGAAATCCTTCAGGATCTTGTTGAACGCGTGCCCCAGGTGGATGTTGCCGTTCGCATACGGAGGCCCATCGTGCAGGATGTACGTCGGCCGCCCCTTGCGAGCCTCGCGCGTCCGCTCGTAAATGCCGGTCCCCTGCCAGTGCGCCAGAAGTTTGGTCTCCAAATTCCCCAGATTGGCCTTCATGGGGAAGTCGGTCTTCGGCAGGTGGACCGTGTTCTTCAGTTCCAATTTATTCGAGCTTTCCGGAGTATTCGCGTCCATTGGGTATTTCTTCATCGTACCTAATTCACCAAGCACTTAGAAGGGAATTGCTAAGCTACTCCCAAGTGGCGCAAGCCAGCCGAGCCCCAGTCGGCACTACGGAAACCATTAACGGAGAAGATAAGGCGAAAAACAGCACTTGCGGCCACTTGTGAAATGTGTATACTGGCATAGTAATCACACTGTCTAACAGACATTTGTTATTGACTCTGCACCACGTTCAGCTTAAGATTCAGAAACGCCGTTAGTCCAAAGAATTGGGGCCCAGTCGCACTCGCATGACCTTCCAAGTAGGAGAGAAAATCGTTTATCCAAACCATGGCGTTGCCACGGTGGAGAACATTAGTAGCCGGCCATTTGCCGGTCAGCCGGAACGCTTCTATCTGCTGCGCTTGAACGCCACCAGCCTCACCGTGATGGTGCCGTGCTCGCATGCCGATGAGTTACGCCTCCGGAAGGTGACCCGCAACGGAGCTATGGCTCGCGTGATCGACTTCCTCGGCGAGCCGCGCCGTGCCCGGCAGCAGGATTGGAAAGACCGCTTCAAGGAGAATACGGAGAAGATGAACTCCGGCTCGCTCCTGGAGATCGCTGAAGTTCTGAAAAGCCTCACCATGCTCCAGATGAACAAGCCGCTCTCCTTCCGGGAAAAGAAGATGCTCGACCGCGCCCGCCACATGCTGGTCACCGAGCTCTCCACCTCCCGCGGATGGCCGGAAGCGCAAGCGATCGGTTGCCTCGAACAGGTCCTGTCCAAAGCCAATCTCCGTCTGCCTGAACCCATGTAGTTCTCTTTGTTCACCCACTTTCATCCCGCCGGGGGAGTGGTGTCTTCCCCGCGCGGCTGTTCCCGTCCGTATCCGTTAAAGCCACTTCTGGAATCCGCCGATCTTAGGGGAAATGCCGGAGAATCCCCAGAACCATCTGACGCCCAAAGTTGGGTCTTCTGACGGCCTGGCGGGCAGCTTCGCAAAAGTTGCCGCTGTGCTCGCCATCGCCGTCGCCGCAACCCTTTCGCTCAACTTTCTGGTCTTCTTTCCTTACCACTTGGATATCGTGACGCCTCCGGTCATCCGCAAGGATTCCGGCGATTTCTACACCAAGATCTATTCCAAATCCGTCGAAGCATCCGCCGAGGCTCCCGCCAAATCGGAAAGCGGTGGCGATAACGCCGGCGGGTACGTCTCCATCGCACAACGCAATGTCCAACTCTTCCATATCAAGGAAGACATCGCGAAGTTTGTGGACAGGTTCCAACTTCAGGACAAACACGTCCTCGACGTCGGAGCCGGCACCGGCTACCTGCAGGATATGGTGGAAGATTACGTCGGCCTCGATATCTCCGCTTCCGCCGGGCGCTACTTTCACAAGCCTTTCGTGCAAGCCTCTGCCACCGAGATGCCTTTTCGCGATGGCGAGTTCGACGTGCTGTGGTCCATCTGGGTTCTCGAGCACGTGCCGAAACCCGAGCAAGCCCTCGTCGAGATTCGCCGCGTCGTGAAGGACGGCGGAATCTTGTATCTCAATCCGGCGTGGAACTGCCCGCCGTGGATCGCGCAGGGTTACCCGGTGCGCCCTTATAGTGACCTGGGAATGAGGGGCAAGCTGATCAAGGCAAGCCTGCCGCTGGCGTCGCCGCTGCGCGTGGCATCTCTTCTGGGCGTTCGCTACGTTCGCCAGCAATACGCTCGCATCTCGAGCAGCCCGACTCGTTTTCACTACAATCTGCTGGAACCAAACTACGCCCACTACTGGATGTCGGATTCCGATGCACTCAACGACTTGGATCTAAACGAAGCGCTCCTGTGGTTCACCTCGCGTGGCGACGAATGCCTCAACTGCGATAACGGAGCGTTGCTGCAATTCGATGAACTGATCATTCGCGTCCACAAACGAACCGGCGCATAAAGCCAAAGGGCCGGGACACCACGTCCCAGCCCTTTGCATTCCAAGCAACAAATGATCCAAATAGCTCTGCCGATGGCAGCTCCATTACTTCGGCAAAGACCGGCCCAGCTTCGCTTTTCCAAACTCCTCGCGCCAATGATCCTGCGCGGCGCCTTTCGACGGGGCAGGAGCTTCGCGGTACGCCGTGCTTTGATCGGCCTTGCTATGCCTGGCTTCTTCCATCGCCGAAGCGCGTCCCGTCTTTGCTTTTGAGAAGCTCTCACGGAACACATCCGCCGACTTGGGGTCCGGCGTCTTCTCCTCGCGGTAAGCTACATTCGCCTTTTCGGCCTTGATCTTGGCCTCTGTCGAAGGAGACATCCGCCCCATCTTTGCCTTGAACCACTCGTCCTGATTGGCCGCTTCGGCCAGCAGGGCCTGTGCCCCGGCCAACACGATTCCCGCCATCAAAATGCTTTTCCATGTCGTCTTCATCACGTTCGCTCCTCGTTTCGATCGAATCACCCGTTAACGATTTCCAACCACCTTCGATGCCACCGAACGCAGCAATACCCTGCGTCCGAAAACGTCGCGAGAGAAATCAGGCCTAGATCAGAAGGGAATGGGTCTTGAGAAACAGCGGTCCGGAAGCCGCAACGCGATATATTCCCTGGTCAATTGCATCCACGCCCTCATCGGATGTCACGGGGGAAGCAATCACAAACGCGACCTGCTGTGCGGCCCGCGCCGTGCTGGTGGAAGTTAGAACCGGAAGATGCGAAGATTTCGCATCGTGGATAAAGAACGGACACTTCTGCGTGTCGTCATCGTGCGTCGGACACGGCACCGATGTTCCCGTTGCGCCCAATCCCAGAGGGCAAGCGGCCGCATTGCTCACTAGGACTCCCGCCAACGTGGCAAGAAACAGGATGTGAGCGACGCGGCTCCAAAATCGGTTCAGTTCCGTCACCTTACTCCAATAGACGTACCACGATTTCGTTCGTTCTGCTCCCGCGAAAATAAAAATATTTTCATGAAGCTTTCCGGCTGTCTGCGGCGTTTCGAAGTAAAGCGCATGGAATCAATTAGATACGTCCACAGAAATCCTGAATGGGGCCCATCATGCCTTTCGATTGGACCCGCCGGGAGCTCGTCCTTATACTCAGGCTGTGAAGTTTTCCGCCCCAGCCATGCGTTTTGTACGGCCTTCGGCGGCAGTGAAGTTGGCGCTGCTGGCCGTTGCCGCCGTTGCCACCGTGTGCGGCCAAACTTCTAACCTGAAGCCATCCGAAACGGCATCGCGGGAGGCGGCTTTACCCCGCGCGGCCGCTTCTCCTTCCTATTTCCCCACTGTTTCCGCGGCGCCGGGTTCCGAGGAATTTCGCGCTTTCGCCCGTAGCTTCGTCGATGGACGGCTTGCGCTTTGGCAGCATCGCCTGAAGCTTGACGATTGGAAGATTACCCTGGTGATGTCCCGTCGCGGCGACATGAAGCCTCAAACCCTGGGCGGAACCCATTGGGATAAGAAAAAGAAGATTGCCACCGTGTGGGTGATGGATCCCTCGGATTACACCATTCCCGCGACGGAAATTCTCAGTGATCTGGAACTGACCACCGTGCATGAGCTGGTGCACCTGGAACTGGCCACCCTGCCTCGCAGCGAAGCCAGCCGCAGCGAAGAAGAACACGCGGTGAACCGCATCTCTGAAGCCTTGCTCGCGATGGAACGCGCGAAGTAGATTCACACGTTCGCGTTGCCCGCCATTCGGTACCCCTCCACTCCCGGTAGTTGACACCCGCATTCCAGAATGCGGAGTATCTTGAATGTAGTCTCCCACCCGCGCGGGTGGCAGCCGACTCATTCCCTACGGAAAGGAATCACGACCCATGAAGGGCAGTCCCAAAGTCATCGCGAAACTCAACGAGGCGCTCAAAGAAGAACTCACCGCCATCAACCAGTACTTTCTCCACGCCGAGATGTGTGAAAACTGGAAGTACGACAAGTTGGCGAAAAAGATCAAACGCGAGTCAATCGACGAGATGAAGCATGCCGAAGTCTTAATCGAACGAATCCTGTTCCTCGACGGCGCCCCGGCGATGACCGAAACCATGCAACTGACCGTGGGTTCCAACGTAAAGGAACAGCTCGAAAGCGATCTAAAACTGGAGATCGACGCCGTTGCCATGTATAACGAGGCGATTCGCATCTGCCGCGACGAAAACGACAACGCATCGCGCGAATTGTTCGAGCGCCTCCTCAAAGACGAAGAAGGCCACGTCGATTGGCTGGAAGCGCAGCTCCACCAGATAAAGGAAATCGGCTACGAACGCTACCTGGGCCAGCAAATCAGCGAAGAAGAATAACCAGCCAACGTTTTCCGTGAACCGGACCCGCAGCGAGCCATCGCGCGGGTTCTTTTCATTTTCCGTGCTCCCATTGCCAGCGCCAACGGCGATCCGCTATCCTTCGCACTGCATCTTTCGCACTGTATCTATTAGAGACACCACGCGTGACGGACCACTCCCGGACCATCTGGCCGTTTGCATATCGCGCTGCGTTTGCCGTGGTAGCTGCCACTGTTGGGGCATTGTATCTGTGGTGCGCACAAGCGGCGAATCCACGCTTCGAGTGGCGTCACGACAAATCCGGCTATTACGATCTTCTCGCGCGGGGCTTTGCGAGCGGCCATCTGTATCTCCCCCTCGATCCCGCTCCGCAAATGCTTGTACTGCCAAACCCACTCAACTACCAGCAAAGCGGCGAATGGGCTCTGCAGGATGCGGTTCTCTATCACAATCGCTATTACCTCTATCACGGAGTGACTCCGGCGCTTCTTTTGTTTCTTCCCTGGCGCCTTGCCTCTGGCCACGATCTGCCGGAGGCATTCGCCGGATTCCTTTTCTGTTTCGCCGGCTATCTCTTTGCCTGCTTAACGCTGCTGCGGATGCTCGCTTGGGCCGGGCAACGGCCGCCGCTGTGGCAGTTTGGATTGCTGTTGCTCACGCTCGGCATCAGTAATCCCGCGCCATTCCTGCTCCAGCGCGTATTCGTTTATGAGATCGCGATTTCCGGTGGATACTTTTGTGTCAGCGCCGGAGTCTGGTGCTTCGCGCGCGCTGTCTTGGCCGGAACACGCTCCAGCAAGTTCCTTGCTGCCGCTGGATTCTGTTTCGGACTCGCTATCGGCTGCCGTCCGAATCTTGCGGCCATGGGAGCCTCTGCGTTCGCGCTTCTCGCCTGGTGGATCTTTCGCGAGCTTGGATACAAAGCCTGGATCCGGTCCCGTGAACTCATGGCGTTCCTGCTTCCATTTGCCTTGTGCGTCGCCGGCGTCGCCTTTTATAACCATGCGCGGTTTGCCGATCCACTGGAATTCGGCCTGCGCTATCAGATCGCCGATCCCTCCTATGCCAACCCGAAGCCGCTCACCGGGAACCTGGCGCCCGGCGTTTATCATCTGTTCGCAGCGGCGCCGGAATTCACGCCCGAGTTTCCCTTCGTCCGGCTTGTCATGCGCGACTTTTCGCTCACGCCCCGCCGCTACGTCCGCGAACCGGCTGCTGGAGCTTTCGCTTTTAGTCCGTTGCTATTTGCCGTGTTACTGCTTGCACCCTTCACCGTATGGCCGCGCGCGGAGTCGCGAGCCACAGGTTTCTTTCTTGCCATCCTCTCCGGTGCGTTCACTTGCGCCATTGGCATCGCATCGCTTGGTCTCATCTCCCATCGCTATTCGATGGACTTCGTCCCGTACTTGTTGCTCTGCGCCTGCTTTCTTTCGGCGTTGCCCTCCCGCGTTCGCGGTGTCTCATGGGTGACCTGCCTCGCCTCATTTGCGGGAATCTTCATCGGCCTCGCGCTCGGCGTCACGGGACCAAACGACGAGTTTGTCCAGAAGCAGCCCTCTGTCTACGCGAAACTTGCCGGCCTGATTCCTTCCCGTCCACGCTATCGTCCGCTTCACAACCCCGAGCTTCTGGTCGAAGCGGATTTCTCATTCCCCAATAACATGCAAGGACGAGTGCCGTTGATCGCCGCAGGCCGGGTCGGTTCGCGCTATCTCCTGAGCGCGGAAGCTGTCCAGGACGGATCGGTGCGCCTCGTTTCCGAAACCACGTTCACCGTGGGTCCGCTGGCAAACGTGGAGGTCGCTCTTCTCCCGGCAAGTTCCAATCGAATCCGCCTGCAGTTTCACGCTCAAACCCGCATAGTTCAGATCGAATGGAATGGACAGACCGTGGTCGAGCACGCCTTGCCATTTCTCGTGACCTCCGCCTCTCAGGTCTCCGTCGGCTTTGATCAGACCGGCTTTTCTCCGATCCCGGCGCGCTTTCCGGGAACTGTGGCTGTGCGCTCGCTGCTGTTGAGGCAAACTGGCTTCATCGCATCGCGTTGACTCGATATATTGCTTAGACCGAATGGCTTTGTTTAGCTAATCCGTTTATGATATGCTGCTGCTGGTCTATGCAATGAAAACGACTTAATGTAAGGCTCCGCGCGGAGCTTTGCTTAAAGCACACGTTTCGGGGAGGAACGATGACCACGTTGTTTATCAGGGGAAACTACTCGCGTATCGCTGCAGCATTGCTATTGCTACTCTGCGGCGCGTCCTTGGCCTTTGCTCAGTTGCCTTCCGGCGCAATCCTTGGGGTTGTTCGCGATCCGGCTGGCGCGGTTGTACCGAATGTCATGCTTACGGCCACCAGCACGGAGACCGGCGCAATTCGCTCCTCGTCTTCGGGCTCCGATGGCTCTTACCGTTTTGCCGCGCTTCCCGTCGGTACCTACGATGTGAAGGCGGCCATTATGGGTTTCCAAACGGCAGTGCGCACCGGTATCAAGCTCGAAGTCGGCCAGGAAGCCGTCATCAACTTCAACTTGCAGGTCGGCGAACTCACCCAGACCGTTGAAGTTGCAGCCGATGCCCAGTTGGTCAATACCACCAGTTCGTCTCTCGGCGCGGTGGTGAATGAAGCCGCTGTTGCCGAGTTGCCGCTCAACGGACGCAACTACATTGACCTTACGTTCCTCCAAGCCGGTGTCTCGCGCAATGAGAACACCACGGCGGGCGGAACGTTTGTCGGCAGTTGGTATAGCAGCAACGGCGCTCCGCTGCGCTCCAACAGCTATATGATCGACGGAGCCGTCATGGGCAACGTGCTCGGCGGCACGGCCAGTTCCATCGCCAACACTACGCTTGGCATCGAAGGTATCCGCGAATGGAAAGTGATCACCAATACATTCAGTGCCGAGTACGGCCTCACCATGGGTAGCCAGATGGCGATGGTAACCAAGAGCGGCGGCAACGCATTCCATGGTTCGCTGTTCGAGTACTTGCGCAACAGCGCGCTCGACGCCCGCAACTTCTTTGACTACACCACCGCCGCGACGCCCGGCCGTCTGCCTCCATTCAAGCGCAACAATTATGGCGGCTCCATCGGCGGACCGGTGATCAAGGACAAGTTGTTCTTCTTCGGCACCTACGAGGCGCTGCGTGAGCGGTATGGTGTGACCACGGTTTCGAATACGATCCCAACCGGGTGTACCACCGAACCGTTGCCCGCGGGTTGCCGTCCCGATAACGGCACTACCATCGACCCCCGGATGAAGCCTTTTGCGCTTCTGTTCCCGACGCCGAATCTTCCCAACAACCGCTACACATTCCCGTTTAGCCGGCCCACGGACGAACATTACGGCCAGGGCCGCATCGATTGGAATATTTCCCAGAACGACACGGTGTTTGGCCGGTACACCGATGACCGCACCACGCAGATTGCACCCTTGTCGTTCCCGGGCTTCGTCACGGACCGTTTCAGCAAGAACCGGTACACTACGATCTCGGAAACGCACATCTTCACGCCCAGCTTGCTGAACACGTTCCGATTTTCGTTCAGTGACACGGTGCTGAACCTGACGTCGCCCACCTCCATCAATGGTCCCCAATATGAATTAGTGACCGGCAAGGGCATGGGCGTCATCAACATCGCGGGCGTCGGCGAGTTCGGTCCGCGATTCAGCGCGCCCATTCGCCAGAATCAGCAAGTCTTCTCCTATAGCGACGATGTGTACTACACCAAAGGCTCCCACTCGCTGAAGTTCGGGATGCTGATCAATCAGATGAAGCCCGAATACACCCTCGGCGCCGCCAGCGTTGGCACCATTGCGTTTGCGTCAACCGGATCTTTCCTCCAAGGCATTCCTGCGCGCTTTACGGCCCGCGCGGTCGGATCCATTCTGGATAGCAACTACAAATTCGGAACCATCGGCTTTTTCGCTCAGGATGACTGGAAGCTCAACTCGCGCGTGACGTTGAACCTCGGCATCCGCTATGAGACGTTGACCGATCCCACCGAAACCAATGGTCGAGTCAGTACCATTCGCAATCTCCTGGTGGACGCCAATCCGGTCTGCGCGAACGCGACGTTCTGTCTGCAGGCCAGCGACCCCGAGAGAATGTTCCTCAATCCCTCGCGCAAAAACTTCAGTCCGCGCGTCGGGTTTGCCTGGGATGTGTTTGGCAACGGCAAGACAGCGATCCGAGGCGGCGCGGCGATCCTTTATGACGTCGCTACCTTCGGTTCCGCGATCCTGAGCTTGAGCTGGCCGTATTCGGCGACCACCACAGTTGCCGGAGGCGCCGCGGCAGGCTTCACGATTCCTCTCGTGCTGCCCACCGGCCCTGGGTCTCGTTCGGCCGGTGGCGTCGACTTCAACCTGGGACAGCCGAAGAGCTTCCAGGGCAATCTCTCCGTCGAGCAAGCGCTCCCCTGGGACATGGCCCTCAACGTAACGTATGCGAACACCCGCGGCATCAACCTTTACCGCCGTGCGGAGGGCAACCCGCGCGTTCCGCTCGGCACGCCTACCGTTGTCAACGGGGCCAACGTTTGCGCCAGTCAGGGCGCCACTTCCTTCAGTCCAACCGGCGTACATTGCTGGCTGGGAACGGAGAGCCGCCTGAACACCAACTGGGCCGACGCCAGCCGCCTGGTTGCCGATTCCAACTCCTACTATCACGGCCTGCAGGTCGGTCTGCGGAAACGCTTCAACCACGGCCTGCAGTTCCAAAGCAACTACACTTTCTCGAAAGCAATCGACGAAACGCAGGGAATCGTCGATGCGGAAAACACGACCAGCCACTTCGCGGCTTCGGACCCCTTCAATCGGCGTACCGATCGCGGACCCAGTTCCTTCGACCTTGGCCACAACTGGTCGCTGAACGCTCTGTACGCGTTGCCAAAGTTTTCGGCCACCGGCGTCAAGGGCAATTTGGTGAACGGCTGGCGTCTTGGCAGCATCATTCGCGTGCGCACGGGTTTCCCCTTTACTCCGGTGCTGGGCGCGAACCGTTCGCGTTCCGCGGCTCTCGGCGGACCGGCGGGCTTAGACCGTCCGGATTACCTTCCGGGCGTCGTCGCGTCGTCGTTGACCAGCGGGGTTTCCGCCGGCTGCGCACGCGCGGGAAGCAACATTGCCGCCGGTACTCCGGTGGGCACGCCAAACATGTGGTTCGATCCGTGCGGCTTCGGTCTGCCTTCCATCGGCTACCTGGGCAACGCGGGCCGCAACTCGATGCGCGGACCGGGACTTTCGAACGTGGACTTCTCGGTCAGCAAAGACACGCCGCTCAAGTTCCTGGGTGAACAGGGCCGCCTGGAGTTCCGTATGGAAACCTTCAACCTGTTCAACCGCGCGAATTTCGCGACTCCGGAAGTCGGTGTCGCCGATTCCTACGCCGCGGCCGTTGTTTTCCCGGGCACCGATAGCACGCTGCGCTCCGGAACGGTTGGCGAAATTCTCAAAACCGCCACCCAATCGAGGCAGATCCAGTTCGCGTTGAAGATCCTGTTCTAGGGATCGTCAGCCGGACCCCATCGAACTCGCGAAAGTTCGATGCGAAAATGAGCGGATACATGGGGGCGCGCACAGCGTCCCCATCGCCGCTTCCGGTATTTGGAAAAAGTTGCACAAGCGTGAAGAAAGGACGGCCATGTCTGAATCGAATCCGTCGAAACCAAACAAAACCGATCGCCGCGGTTTTTTAAGAGGTGCCGCCGGCGCGGCTGCCCTGGCGGCACAAGCCTCGTCCACCGTGCAGACCGCCCAGGCACAGCAGCCCGCCGGAGCGAATCAGGTAGCTGCATCGCCCGCTCCCGCGCGCGTCGAAGTGAACACGCCCACCAAGTTCGGCGGCGACTTCATGGTCGACGTCATCAAATCGCTTGGTTTCGAATACACCTTCAACAACCCGGCATCGAGCGTCCGTGGCTTGCACGAAGCCATCATCAATTACGGCGGCAACAAAGATCCCGAATGGTTGACGTGCCTCCACGAAGAACAATCCGTGGCGATGGCGCATGGCTACGCGAAGATCTCGGGAAAGCCGGTGCTGGTCACCGCGCATGGCACCGTCGGATTGCAGCATGCCTCCATGGCGATCTATAACGCCTGGTGCGACCGTGTTCCCGTCTACATCATCATCGGCACCTGGGATGACGCCACGGTGCGCGATGGCTACGTGGAATGGGCGCACAGCGTGCAGGACGGCGCCGCCATCGTTCGCGAATTCACCAAATGGGACGATCACCCGGTTTCGTTGCAGCACTTCGCCGAATCCGCCGTGCGCGCCTACAAAATCATGATGACGCCCCCGATGGAGCCGGTGCTCCTCGCGGTGGACGCATATCTTCAGGAAGACGCGATCAAGGAAAATAATCTCCGCATCCCCAAGCTTTCGTTGACCAGCCCGCCGTCGGGTGATCCCAATGCGGTGAACGAGGCCGCGCGGTTGCTGGTGAACGCCGAATATCCGCTAATCATGGCGGGCCGCTTGGCACGCACGCCCAAGGGCATTGAGCTTCTTGTGGAACTTGCGAACTTGCTGGGCGCGCGTGTGAACGATCAGCGCAACCGCATGAACTTCCCCTCGACGAATATTCTTTCGGTGGGCGGCAATGTTGCCGATGCCGATGTCATTCTCGGTCTGGAAGTGCAGGACTTCTTCAACTCCACGCATCGCAACGGCCGCCCGCAGTTCAAGACGGGTACGAAGACGATCACGATCTCCGCCCTGGAGCTTAGCCACAAGGCGAATTATCAGGACTTCGGCCGCTACGCAGAGTCAGACATTGCGATCCCCGCCGACGCCGAAGCCACTCTGCCGTGGCTGATTGAAGCGTGCAAGAAACTTATGACTGGCGACCGCCGCCGCATCGCCGATGAACGCCGCGCGAAGGCCGAAGAAGCCTACAAACGTGCGCACGAAGTAACCCGGCAGCAGGCGGTGCTTGGTTGGAATTCGAGCCCCCTGACGCCCGCCCGCGTTTCCGCCGAACTGTGGAATCAGATCAAGAACGAAGACTGGTCACTCGTATCGAATGACATGTTCTTCAGCGGATGGTGCCGCCGCTTGTGGAACCCCGAGAAGCATTATCACTACATTGGCGGCTCGGCCGGCGAAGGTATCGGTTACGGCATCGGCGCCGCGGTGGGCGCTGCGCTCGCAAACAAGAAGTTTGGCCGCCTCAGCGTCAACATTCAGAACGATGGCGACTTGAACTACGCTCCCGGCGCTCTGTGGACCGCCGCGCATCACCAGATTCCATTGCTCACCGTGATGCACAACAACCGCGCGTATCACCAGGAGACGATGGACATCTATACGATGGCCGCGCGCGCCAATCGAGGCATCGACCGCGGCCATATCGGCACCACGATCCGCGATCCTAATATCGATTACGCCAACATGGCGAAGACCTACGGCGTTTACGGCATTGGACCCATCGAGAATCCGAACGATCTGGGGCCCGCCATCAAGAAGGCGCTGGAAGTGGTGAAGAAGGGCGAACCCGCGTTGATCGACACCGTTACGCAGGGCCGGTAATGCACGAGGCAAAGGAGACAAAATCATGAAGCGAATCCTGATTCCCGCGCTGCTGTTCGCCGCGTCCACTTTGTTCGCACAATCCGCTGAGCCATCGGGCAATTTGGAAAAGGGCAAGCAGCTTTACATGACCACTGGTTGCCAGGCATGTCATGGCCGCACCGCTCAAGGCGTCGGCGGTAACCGCAAGCTTGCGCCCAAGCCAATTCCGCTTGCGGCAGCCATCAACTATGTCCGCAATCCCAGAGGACAGATGATCGCCTACAGCGCGAAGATTCTCTCCGATGCCGACATGGCGGACATCTGGGCGTACATGCGCTCAATTCCAGAGAACCCTTCGCCCGATAGCACGATCCTGAAGAACTGGTAAGCCCAGCGGGCAGGATGCCATCGCGCAGCGGGTTTCCAACCCGCAACGTGGCCACATAACGACCCACCCTTGAGATCACCATCTCAAGGCGATAGTCTCTTTGGAGCAGTTTTCCGGTCTTTCGCGTGAGTGTGCCGTTTCAGAGGAGGTTCATTGCAATGGCGAATTCGAAGAAGCCCGGCCGCCGTAATTTCTTGAAAGGTGCCGCAGCGGTAGCCGGCGGCGCTCCCATCGCGTTGGCGCAGCAATCGCAACTTGCGCAAAATCGTGCTCCCGCGGCGCCCGCTGAGGCCAGCAGCGGCCCGCGCGTCGAAATGCTCACCAATGAGCGTCCCGGCGCGGATTTCATGCTGGACGTCATCAAGTCACTCGGCATCGAATACGTCGCAGCGAATCCGGCCTCCAGTTGCCGCGGATTGCACGAATCCATCATTAACTACGGCAACAATAAAATGCCGGAGTTGCTGACGGCCTGCCATGAGGAATCCTCCATCGCCATGGGCCACGGCTACGCGAAGATCGAAGGCAAGCCGATGCTCGCCATGGTGCACGGCACCGTCGGCACGCAGCACGGAGCCATGGCGATCTATAACGCCTACTGCGACCGTGTCCCTACCATTGTGGTTCTCGGCAATGAGATGGAGGCCGGTTCGCGCCGCAGTTTCGTGGAATGGACGCACGCGGTGCAGGACGCCGCCGTCATCATTCGCGATTACACGAAATGGGACGACGCCCCCGCCTCGCTGCAGCACTTTGCCGAATCGATGGTGCGAGCCTACAAGATCGCGATGACGCCTCCCATGGGCCCCGTCGCCATCGTCGCCAGCGGACTTTTGCAGGAAGAGCCGATCGAGGAGCGCAATCTGCGCATTCCGAAACTTTCACCCACCATTCCTCCCCAGGGCGATTCTGGAGCCGTTGCGGAACTTGCGAAGCTGTTGGTGAACGCGGAAAATCCGCTGATTGTCGCAGGCCGCATGGCGCGCAGCCAGAACGGCATGAAGCTGCTGGTGGAGCTTGCCGACACGCTGCAGGCTTCGGTGAACGACCAGCGCAACCGCATGAATTTCCCCTCGGCGCATCCGTTCTATAACACTGGCACCGTTGCGAATGCCGACGTCATTCTTGCGCTTGAAGTGGAAGACATCTTCATGCTCACGCACCGGATGTCTCCGCTCAATCGCATCGGCATGGACGCGCCTATCAAGACCACGAAAGACGGCGCGAAGGTGATCAGTATTTCGAGCCTCGAACTGTTCCAGCGCTCGAACTATCAGGATTTCGCGCGTTACAACGAAGTGGACATGGCCATCGCGGGCGATGCCGAAGCAACGCTGCCGAATTTGATTGAGGCTTGCAAGAAACTCATCACCGGCGACCGCCGCACCGCCATGCAGGCGCGCGGCGCGCGCCTCGCCGAGGGGTGGAAGCGCAACAAGGAAGCCGCTCTCACACAAGCCGCGCTTGGCTGGGACTCAAGTCCCCTCCATCCCGCGCGCATCTCCGCCGAACTCTGGGCGCAGATCAAAAATGAGGATTGGTCGCTCGTCGGCAACGATCAGTTCTTCGGACGCTGGCCCACGCGCCTGTGGAACTTCGACAAACACTACCAGTTCATTGGCGGATCGGGCGGCGAAGGAGTGGGCTACGGCGCTCCTGCGGCGGTGGGAGCGGCGCTCGCAAACCGCAAACACGGGCGCTTGACCATCAATATCCAAAATGATGGCGATTTGAACTATGCTCCCGGCGTGCTGTGGACCGCTACACACCACAACATCCCTCTGCTGACGATCATGAACAACAATCGCGGCTATCACCAGGAAGTGATGTTTGTGACCACCATGGCCGCGCGCGCCAATCGCGATGTCACCCGCGCTGGTATCGGCACCAAGCTCGATAGCCCACACATCGATTACGCGTCCATGGCGAAAGCCTATGGCATGCAAGGCATCGGCCCCGTTACGGCCGCCAGCGAAGTGGGTCCGGCGATCAAGCGCGCTTTGGAAATCGTCAAGCGCGGCGAACCGGCATTGATAGACACCGTCACGCAGGGACGCGGCTAAGGAGAGTGAATATGAGAACCGGAGCACTCCTGGCGTTACTGGTGGCCTTATTCGCGGGCAGCGCATTCGCGCAGAACGCTGCTCCTGCCGGCGACGTGACCAAGGGCAAAGCGGCGTGGATCAAATACAATTGCTACTCCTGCCACGGCTATGACGGCCATGGCGGCGCTGGCGTGAAGGTGGCGCCGAAGCCCATCGCCGTGACCGCGTTCATCGCCTTCGTCCGCCATCCACCGGCCAGCACCATGCCTACGTTCACCGCAAAGGTGGTGTCCGATCAGGACCTCCGTGACATGTGGGCTTATCTCAACACGATCCCGGCGCCACCGGCGGTGAAAGACATACCTCTGCTGAATCAGTAACCTCTCCAAAAGGAAAGAGCCGAAGCTTCGCGCCCCGGCTCATTTGTTTTCGATCTCTTGCGGTGGTTACGCCTGCACTGAACCCACAATCAGAGCCGCCAGGTTCCAGGCGATCAACACGGCGAACATGATGTTCATCCGCGTCAGCAGCTTTTCACGTCCCCTTCGCCAGCAGTAAAGACCCAGACCGATGGCGGCGATCTTCACAAAGAGAAGGCCTCCCACGGGACTCGGCGCATGCGCTATTGCAAAGCGAACTAAGGGGTTACCCTCGCGGACGCCGTTCAGTAGGAATGCCACGGTGGTGAGCAGGTCTAGCACCTGTAGGTAAGAGTACTGAATGAGAAGTGAATTCACTGGTCCGGGTCCTCGATCGCTTACCTTAATGACTCTAAACGGTTTCCCCTAGCGAGTAAATAGTACTTTTGTAACCGGACCTTTCTCATTTTTTGATTTCGGCTAATGGAATCAAAGTGTTCCGCCGAATGGTACTGTGGTGCCAGATACCTTTCTGAAAGCGCGCCTGCAGGCCCTCCATGCGGCGCAGAACCCTGACGGCGGCTGGGGATATTTCCCTGGTAAAGAGTCGTGGCTGGAGCCCACCACCTACGCGGCGCTGGCTCTGCATGGCGACCCTGCGTCGGATCGCGCCTGGAAATTGATCCTCGGCTGGCAACTTCCCGATGGCAGCTGGCGTCCTTCCGCGGCCGTGAATCAGCCGAGTTGGGCGACATCGCTGTGCGTGCAGATTGCCGCTGCCCGAGGCGAATTTGGCGAGCCTTTCCAAAAAGGCGTGAACTGGCTGCTCAATACCTCCGGCGTTGATCAGGACCTGTGGAGCCGCTTCCTTGTTGCCTTTGGATTCGCAAAGGCCGAAGGCAGCGCGTCGGGAAAAGGCTGGTCGTGGAAGCTGAATAATTCGAGCTGGGTGGAGCCGACCACACACGCGCTAACCGCGTTGCGCAAAGCGGCCCCGAAGGTTTCGAGCACTGAATCGCAAAAGATTCTGCGCGAACGCATCCGCACCGGGGAACAGCAGTTGATGGAAGTCCGCTCGCACGATGGCGGCTGGAATTATGGAAGCCCAGGGGTGTTGGGCCTGGACCTTCCTTCGTATCCGGAGACCACGGCGCTGGCACTGGTTGGTCTGCAAAACACCAAGGGCTTGGAAAACGCATTCACGCTGGCTTCGACGATGATGCAATCGACACCGTCGCCGCTCGGCCGCGCGTGGCTCACTATCGCGATGCGCCTGCATGGCATGACGATGGGCGAGCAAGCCGGGAATCCGTCGCGCGATCTGATGATCACCTCCGTTGAGGCGCTCTCCGCCGCTGACGGGAACTGGAAACTGATGCAAGCAGGAGGAGCCGCATGAACAGCAATCGCCGGGAATTCCTGGCCCTGGCCGGATCGGCCGCGCTTGCCGGCGTCGCCGGATTCCGCGGTGGCAAGAATGATTTGCTCGCGGAAATGCGCGCTCCGTCGCAGCCCAAGCCCGGACGGCGCTCTGCCGTCGCCATCGTCAAAGCCGATTCGTATTCGCACGATCTCGCCAGCCGTATGCTCGAAGGCATTCGCGAATGCGGCCTGAACGTGAAGGGCAAGACGGTTCTGCTCAAGCCGAATTTTGTCGAGTTCGATCCGAACACCTGCATCAACACCGATGTCGCCGTTGTGGCCGCCGCGCTTGAAGTTTTCCGCAGTCTGGGCGCCGCCGATGTTCGCATTGGCGAAGGCCCAGGGCATCGCCGCGATACCTACGCGATGGCGGAGCTGACACGCTACCGCTCGGACATCACCAAGTTCGATGACGTCTTCGTCGATCTCAATCGCGATGACGTTACCAACGCCGGTCCGTTTGCCGATCGCAAAGAATTCTACTTCCCGAATTCGGTTTTGGGCGCGGATCTCATCGTTTCTCTCGCCAAGATGAAAACGCACCACTGGGCGGGCGCGACGCTTTCGATGAAGAACTACTTTGGTCTTGTGCCCGGCTCGGTCTACGGTTGGCCCAAGAATGAACTGCATTACATCGGCATTCCGAAGTCGATCCACGAACTGACGCGCTTGTTTGGCCCGAAGAGCTTCGCCATTGTCGATGGCATCGTCGGCATGGAAGGCAACGGCCCCATTCAAGGCACCCGCAAGAAGGTGGGTGTGATGGTGATGGGCAGTGACCTCCCCGCCGTGGATGCGACCTGCTGCCGCATTATGGGCATTGATCCGGCGAAGGTGGAATACCTGCAGACGGCGTCGGATGTTTTGGGTGTCACCGACCAAGGCCGCATTGACCAGCGCGGCGAACGCATCGATAGTGTCCGCACCAACTTTGAGCTGATCAAAGAATACACGCACCTACGCTTGGCGTGACGCCCGCGCGCACCTTCCGGGCGCGGCCCTTGATATGCTGAGATATGCGCATCCCTCTGATGGCTGGCAATTGGAAGATGTACAAAACCGCCGGCCAAACCACTGAATTCTTTCAAAAGTTTCTTCCTCTGATCGGTGACGCGAAGGGCGTTGAGGTTGTGATTGGCGCGCCGTTCGTGAATCTCCCCGCCGCTGTGGCCTCTGCTCAGGGCAGCACCGTTGGCATCGGCGCGCAGGATGTTTTCTGGTTGAAGGAAGGCGCGTACACGGGCGAAGTGTCCGCTCCGATGATTGCCGATATCGGCTGCAAATACGTCATCATCGGCCACAGCGAACGCCGGCAGTACTTTGGCGAGACGGATGAAACCGTGCTGAAGAAGACAGTGGCCGCTCTCGAATCCGGCCTGACGCCCATCGTTTGCGTCGGCGAAAAACTGGAAGAGCGCGAAGCGAACCAGACGGAAGCCGTGCTCGCGACGCAATTTACCAACGGCATCAGCGGTCTCGACGCCGCGCAATTCGCGCGCATCGTGATTGCCTACGAACCTGTTTGGGCGATCGGCACGGGCAAAACCGCGACGCCTGAGATCGCCCAGGCGGCTCACGCGTTTCTGCGTTCGCAGATCGGGGCCGCCTATGACGCGAATGCTGCCGGAGCGTGCCGCCTTCTCTACGGTGGCAGCGTAAAGCCCGATAACGTCAAAGGCCTGATGGCGCAGGAAGACATCGACGGCGCACTCGTCGGCGGCGCAAGCCTCGACCCGGCATCCTTCGCGAGCATCGTGAAATTTTAAAGGCGATCTACTGGCGTTCTAACGGCACTTCGTAATAGAAGTATTCTTTCCCTGAACTCGCATCGCTGATGCCGGTGAGGTAAATGGTGGACCCGTTTTCGAGCGGTGTCTGAAAGTAGAAAAAGCCCGCGGCCGTTTCGCCTGGCGGAATCAGTTTCGCGGAAAATTCGCGCCCCGGGATCTGCCAGATGTTCAGCGGCCCTTTCTTCTCCCGGCGCGGGAGCGGATTCGGTAACGGTTCGTACAAGCGCGGGATCTTCTTTACTCCGGTGGCGTAAATGACGTCCTTCGCGGGAGTGGCCTCCAGTTTCGCGCCATTCGGGCCAACGTAGGTAGCTTGCAGATCCAGGCGAATTGCCTTGCCGGTATTGTTTTCAATTACCACCAGCACCGGCAGCACTCCATATTTATTGGGATTGATCTTGTCGAACGCCTTGCGCGTTTCCTCGTCGGTGACATACGGCGCCGCACCGATGGTGATTTTATCGCTGGTCTGGTGCCCTTTATAAGAAGACGCAGCGCCCGCGACAAAGCGGTCTTTGTCCTTGTCGATAGCGTACGCCATCGGTATACTCAAAAGAACCATTAACGCGACGCGTCTCATATTCTTCCTTTACCAGGCCCTGCAGGCCCTCCTGTCTCCGGCGGCGATCCTTTATTTACTGTACAGGGGAATCCGCAACTCCGCTTACTTTCGCGGCATCTGGGAACGGTTCGGCTTTCTGCCCGCGACTATACAGCCGACGGGCGCCGGAACCATCTGGTTACACGCGGTTTCCGTGGGCGAGATTCTTTCCGCCCTGGAGATCGCGCGGCTTCTTCGCTCACAACACCCCTCGGTGCAGATTTTTGTGTCCACCGGAACACTTGCCGGTCGCGCCACGGCGGAACAGAAGCTTACCGGGTTTGCCGACGGCATCTTCTTTCTTCCGCTCGATTACCGCTCCTGTGTGCGCCGCGTGCTGCGCCGGTTGCGTCCGTCGCTGGTGGTGATTTTCGAAACCGAGATCTGGCCGAATCTGTATCGAGAAGCCAAGCGCGCCGGAGCCTCGCTGGTTATCGCCAACGGCCGCATCTCTAACCGCACCGCGCAGACTTACAAGAACTGGAACTGGTTCTTCAGCGCCGTCCTTCAATGGCCCGATGCGATCTTCGTGCAGACCGAGGAAGACGCCCGCCGCTATATCGCCGCCGGTGCGCCATCCAGCCGCGTCCACGTCGGCGGCAATCTGAAGTACGATTTCAATCCGCCTTCTGATGGCATTAAACCCGACGTTGCCGCGTTTCTCGATCAAGCAGCGCCCAGCCGCATCTGGATCGCCGCCAGTACCATGCCGCCGATGCACGCCGGGGATGTGGATGAAGACGACGCCGTCATCGCCGCGTTTCAGCAGATCGCCGAACCCGGCCTGCTGTTGATTCTTGTCCCGCGAAAGCCGGAGCGTTTCGACGAAGCTGCCGCGAAGTTGGGGAAGGCCGGTATTGCCTATGTTCGACGCACGGCGTTAGGTTCGCTGACGCTGCCCGGCGTCTTGTTGCTCGATACCATCGGCGAACTGGCCGCGTTGTTTGAACGCGCGGATGTCGTCTTCATGGGCGGTACGCTCGCGCATCGCGGCGGTCACAATATTTTGGAACCTGCCTATTTCGGCAAGCCGGTGATCGTGGGTCCGCACATGGAAAACTTCGCCGCCATCGGCGAGGAGTTCCGCGCGGGTGGCGGCGTGCAGACCATCGGTAGTCCTGAGGAGTTGGGGGCAGCGGTTCGCGATTTTCTGCTGTATCCTGGCGGCATCGGCGAACGCGCCCGCGCTCTCGCTCAAGCCAAACGCGGGGTCACGCTCGCTCTGTCCAAACATTTGTGGGACGCGTTCGCGCAAGCTCTGCCGGAGCCGGAACAACCGTGGCCACAGCGATTGTTCCTTGTGCCACTCACCTGGATCTGGCAAGCCGGGCACCTTCGCAACATGGCGAAAGGTCTCACCTCGGCGCAAAAGCTCCAGACGCGCGTGGTCAGCATTGGCGGGCTCACCATGGGCGGAGCGGGGAAGACGCCGGTGGTCGCGCACCTGGCCGCCAGCCTGCGCGCGGCCGGGCACAATCCGGCAATCCTGACGCGCGGCTACAAACGGAAATCGTCCGAGCGCATGGTGATCATCCCCCGCGGCGAAACCGCGCCTGTGTCGATGACGGGTGACGAGGCCCAGATGTTTCTTCGCGCCGCCGACGCGCACGTCGGCATTGCGAAAGACCGCTTTGCCGTGGGGCAGGAGATGGAAAAGCAACTCCATCCCGATATATTTCTGCTGGACGACGGATTCCAGCACGCGCGCTTGCGGCGTGATTGTGACATTGTTTTGATCGACGCCCTGAATCCCTTTGGCGGCGGTGTATTTCCGCTGGGCCGCGCGCGCGAATCGGCCTCCGCCTTAGAACGCGCTCACGCTGTCATCATCACGAGAGCCGAACCGGGCCTGGGCTATGACGGACTCGAACGCGCCATCCATGCTGTGAGCGCATCGATTCCCGTGTTCCGGTCCGCCGTGTGTCCCGCGTACTGGGTGGATGCGGCCACGGGCGAAGAAATTCCTTTGGCCGCACTGCCGTTCACTCGCCTGGGAGCGTTCTGCGGGTTGGGCAATCCACGATCGTTCTGGCGCACGTTGACGGATCCCCAACAAATTGATTTAAAGTTGGATATTGCCTTCCGATGGGCGTTTGGGGACCATCACACGTACCTTCCCGAAGAGATCCAGCGTTTGACGGAACTGGCGAAGCGTGGCGGCGCGCAAGCGATTGTGACCACCGAGAAAGACGCGCTGAACTTGTACGAACACGCCGCCGAACGGATGGCGCCTCTCAAACTGTACTGGCTGAAGATCGGCGTGACGATGGAAAACGAAGAGGAGCTTTTGCGGCTGCTGCTGACATCCAAGCCGCGGCGGTAAGGAGCACAGCGCGGCGAAACGCGTTCGCTCTGTTTGATAGCAAATGAAGACAGCGATTTTCGGCGGCACCTTTAATCCGATCCACACCGCGCACCTGACGATGGCCTGCGCGGCGGCGGATACGTTCGGCTTGGACCGCGTCCTATTTATACCGGCGGGCAACCCCCCGCACAAAGAAACCAGCACTCCTTTTGAACACCGCTTCCGCATGGTGGAACTCGCCTGCGCAGCAGACGCCCGCTTCGTTGCTTCCCGCATCGAAGAGGGCAAGGAAAAGAGCTA
Organism: Bryobacteraceae bacterium; assembly: GCA_040081455.1. Classification (GTDB taxonomy): domain Bacteria; phylum Acidobacteriota; class Terriglobia; order Bryobacterales; family Bryobacteraceae; genus Palsa-187. The sequence continues at coordinate 55,227 of JBEBGM010000003.1, read as the reverse complement.
TTCGATCCACACTATCGAAAAGCTGCAAGGCGCGGGAGACCAGCTGTTTTTCATCATTGGCTCGGATGCGTTTGAGGAAATCACCACGTGGTACCGCTGGCGGGACGTGCTGCGGTCGGTCGAGTTTATCGTTGTATCGAGGCCGGGGCACAAGATCACCGTTCCCGAAGGTGCGCGCGTACACAAGTTGGAGACGGTGGAGTTGCCGGTGTCTTCGTCGGAAATTCGCCGGGCGCTGGCGGCTGGTCAGACGCCGGAAGTGGTGCCAGCGGAAGTGCTCCGCTACATTCGCGAAAACAATTTGTACGGCGCTTAGCGATCGCGCTCGGTGACCAGATCGGTGACCGCGGTAAGCGCACGCTGATACGGCGATTCCGGAAACTCCGCGATGATGGAACGCGCTTTGTTTGTGAACGATTGCGCCCGCTCCTGAGCCCGCTCGATGCCGCGGTTGCGGTTCAGCATGTTCAGGATTTTGCTGAACGGAACCTGGTCGTAGTTGCCATCGGCCAGTACGGTTTCCACCAGCTTGCGCTCTTCGTTATCGGCGGTTTCCAGGGCGTAAACTAGCGGCAGCGTGACTTTGCCTTCGCGCAGATCGTTGCCCACCGGCTTACCCAAAATCTTTTCGCGCGAGGTGAAATCGAGAATATCGTCCACCAACTGGAACGCAATGCCCAGGTTCCACGCGTATTCGCCGAGCCTGGCTTCCGCTTGGCTGTCCGCCCCCGCCGCAATTGCGCCCAGGCGGGAGCACGCGCCGAAGAGGCTGGCGGTTTTGCGGTCGATCAACTCCATGTAATCGGCCTCAGTGACGCCGATCTTGCCGATGCGGTCGAGTTGCAGCAGTTCGCCTTCAACCATCATCTGCGTCAGGTTGATCAACACATCGAGGATCGGGAACTGGCGTTCGCGCAGCGCCACTTGGAATGCCTGCATGTAGAGCCAATCGCCCGCGAGCACGGACGTATGATTGCCCCACACCACGTTCACCGACGGACGGCCACGGCGTGTTTTTGCGAGATCGATCACATCGTCATGCACCAGCGTCGCGGTGTGGATCATTTCCACCACGGCAGCCATGCGGATCAGGCCCGGCGTTGTGTCGCCGAACAAACGGCCGGAGAGCAGCACCAGAATCGGGCGTAGGCGCTTGCCGCCGGCGGCCTGCAGATACTGATTGATGTAGTTGATGGCCTCAATGGAAGCGATGGTTTCCACGCCGATCTCTTTTTCTACTTTTGCGAGATCGCCGCGGACCAGATCGTAGATTTCCAGTGCCGAAAACGTCTGACCGATTTTGCCGAAGGCCATGGGAAATACTCAGTGTAACGTAATACCGGCAGTTTCCGAACCGCCCGACCTGCAGATTTTTCCCGCGCAATCTTCGTCCTGGATAAGCGAGCGTGATAAAATCCCAGTTCCAGTGAGGTGTTTATGACTCATCGCATTCCCCGAGCCGCGGCTGCAATCTTTTGGCTGGCCACGAGTTTCGGCGTCGTCCACGCGCAGGCGCCCATCGCCGAGAAGGATCTGACGCCCGCGCAACGCAACGCGCGCGCCAAGGCACAGAACGTGCCGGAGATTCCTTATGAATCGGTGCCGAACTTTTTGAAGCTGCCTCCAAATCTGTATCTGGGCGAAGGCATCGGCGTGGCGACGAACTCGAAGGGACATGTTTTCGTCTACACGCGCAGCCAGGATACGCGGCTGTTTGAGTTCGATCAGACCGGCAAGTTCGTGCGCGAGATTGGCCAGGGCCTGTATGGCTTCCTCTTCGCGCACGCCGTCCGCGTGGATAAGGATGACAACATCTGGGCCGTCGATGAAGGCTCCAATATGGTGATCAAGTTCAATCCCGAAGGCCGTGTGGTGATGGTGATTGGGCGCCGTCCGCAAGCGGTGGACGGTTTGGTGGCCACGCCTCCAAACAACGTGGTGCCTCCCGCGGAACCGTATCTGTTCAGCCGCCCGACGGATGTCGCCTGGGACCCCAGCGGTAACATCTTTGTCTCCGATGGCTACGGCAATTCGCGCGTGGTGAAGTACGACAAGAACGGCCGCTACATCACGTCCGTTGGCACCAAGGGCAATGCGCCTGGGCAGATGAATCTGCCGCACGGCATCGCTACCGACGGAAAAGGCAATGTATATGTGGCCGATCGCACGAATCGACGTATTCAGGTGTTCGACAACGATCTGACGTTTAAAGCAATCTACGACAACGTAGGAGCGCCGTGGTCGTTGTGCGTGACGCCGGGACCGCATCAGTATTTGTACAGCTCCAACTCAAATCCCGATAACGGCAACGCCGAGCTGTACGCGGTCACTGGTGAGATTTACAAAATGGAGCTCGACGGCACCATCGTCGGCAAATTTGGCCATGCGGGAAAAACGCTGGGAGCGTTCAGCACGGTGCACGCCATCGATTGCCGCAACGAGAATGAGCTGCTGGTTTCGGAAATCACCTCCTGGCGCGTGCAGAAGCTTTTGTTTGGCGCGAAAGCCAAGACGGCATCCGCGAAATAGGAAACCGCCATGAAGAATATCTTGAAAACAAATCTATTGTTGACGGTGGCGATGGCCGTCGGATTGACGAACGGATGTCTGATGGCTCAGGTGCCTGAGATCACTTTTGATTCGGCTCCGAACCTGCTAAAGTTTCCCGCCAACATCCATGTGGGCGAAGTGGCCGGCGTTGCGACGAACTCGAAGGGCAACATCTACGTCTATTCGCGCTCGGGCACCATGCTCGCGTCGGTGGGCGGTTCGCGTACGTTCACGCGCGCGGGTTCGCGGCTCTTTGAATTTGCCCAGAACGGAACGTTTCTGCGCGAGATCGGAACCGGTGTGTATGGTTTTCTGTTTGCGCACTCGGTGAAGGTGGATGCGCAAGACAACATCTGGATTGTGGATGAAGGCTCGAACATGGTGATCAAGTTCAATCCGGCGGGGCAGGTTGTGATGACCATGGGCCGCAAGCCGGAAGCCGTGCGTGTTCCTGCCGCCGAAGCCGGCGGTGAGGGTGCTGGCCGCGCGGGTGGCGGAATGCCGGGAGCGGGCGTGGGCGGTGACAACTTCAATCGACCCACCGACGTAGCATTTGACGCGGCAGGCAATATCTTTGTCGCCGACGGCGCGGGCAATTCGCGTGTCGCCAAATTCGACAAGAACGGCGCGTTCCTGAAGTCCTGGGGCTACCGTGGCGCCGGTCCGGGCCAGTTCAACGATCCGCACTCGATTGCGATTGACGCTCAGGGCAACGTTTACGTGGCCGATTTCAACAATAAGCGCATTCAGGTGTTCGACAACAACGGCACGTTCAAAACGGAGTATAAGAATCTGGGCGCGCCCTACGCCATCTGTATCTCCGGCGGGGCGCACCCGTATCTGTTCGCGTCGAACTCGAACCAGAACAACACGCTCGATAACGGCGAAATTTACAAGGTGGAGCTGGACGGAAAGATTGTTGGCAAGTTTGGCCGCGCCGGGAAAGTGTTGAAGGAGTTCGACGGCGCCCATTCGCTCGATTGCCGTACGGGCAATGAACTCTATGTGGGCGAAGCGGTGAGCTGGCGCGTGCAGAAGATTGCGCTGAAGTAAGAAGCATAGAACATGTGGGGCTGGGCTTCGCCGGGCAGGAGCGCATCAGCGCGGCCTTGTCTCTAATTGAAAAGCCGGAAGATGCCCGCCTGCCGCCCGGATGGGCCGCCCCACGTTTCTACTCACTATAAATTCTACGGACGAAGCCGGGGACCGAGGCCAGGTTGGTCCAATCGGCGTTCGCGGCCCATTCGGGATACGCGGATTTGAACTGCTCCGTGATTTCCTTTGCAGCGTCTTCCACCGGTATGCCTTTCGTCTTGAGAGCGAGCGTGCGCGTGCGCAAGTCGACGATGAAAGCGCGCTCGCCTGCGATCAGTGAGCCGTCTCCCACGCGGCTGTGCGTCGGCACAATGATTTTCGGCTTCAATGGGGCGAGCTGATCGAGCGTCGCGATCCATGCCGACGAGCCTGATATGCCGCCGGATAACAGTATGGTGGGCACCACTTTGTTCTGCACAAGGTCGCCGGTAATCAGTGCGCTGTCGGGCTCCACCATGATGACCTGATCGCCTCTGGTGTGGCCGTCGCCGTAGTAGAGCAGACGCGCGGTGACGCCGCCGAGGTCGAGTGTGAGCTCCCGATCGAACGTTATGTCGGGCTTGCGAAGAGACTTCACATCCTTCAACAATTCGGACCACTGCGGATTCATCGCGAAGCGCTGCACCATCTCCATGCCATGTTCTTCGAGTTCCTTCTGCTGCACCGTGTTGCGGATCAGGATGGTGTCTTTGGGAAAGCCCGCTTCGCCGGCGGCATGCTCGGGGTGGAAGTGAGTGGTGGTGAGGTAAAGCCTCTGGCCTTTGCCCTGGGCCAGCTTGCGCGCGACGCGCGTGACGGTCTCCCCGTTCTTGGGGCCGAGTCCAGTATCGACGACCAGCGTCGCGTCGCTGCCGGTGACGATGACGACGTTCGGGAACGCGATGAGTTCCTGAATATGTTCGGAGACCCGCACGGGAGTCTCCGGAACTACCGGATCGCGATTTTGCGCGAAGGCGAGGGTCGCGAGAAGAAGGGCCGTGACTACTTTCGATACGTGCATGAATCCTCCCGCGGCGATCCATCGACCGCCGCTTCCGAAATTATCGCAGGGTCCGTGTGCGGGCTTTCACTAGGTCAGCATGCTGCCCGCGGCCAGCACCATGCCCAGTGTCAACGCCGCAATTGCAAACTCGCCGATGGCACCGACAACAAAAGGCCGGAGACCCTGTTTCCGCATCTCGCGGATGTCCGTCCGCAGACCTACGCCCGCGAAGGTGAGCAGAAAGGCCCAGCGCGAAAGGTTGGCGACGTCGGCCGCCTGCTCCTTCGTGAACGCGCCCACGGTGGCGAGCAGAGAGATCACGATAAAGCCAAGCACAAATTTCGGAAACTTCTGCCACAAAAAAGCCGCTTTGTTTGAAACCGCTTTGCCGTGTGTCTTCTTTGCCCAGTGGAGCGCGTAGCCGAGCACCACGAAACCGATGGTTGCGTTGCGCGTGGTTTTCGCGAGTACCGCAAAACGTCCGGCGGCTTCGGAATACAGCGCGCCCGCGGCCACGGATTCAGCCGTGTTATCCACGGCGAGTCCAACCCACATGCCGAACGCGGTATCACCCATGCCGAGCGCATGTCCGATGGCGGGAAACGCAAATAAGCTGAATGCGCCTAATGCGAGGATCGCCGCCATCGCGTAGGAGACGTCTTCATCCTCGGCTTCAATCGCGCCTTTGGCCGCGATAATCGCGGAGACGCCGCAGATGGACGAACCAATAGCAAGTAAGCTGGTCAGCTTCGGACTTAAGTTGAAGCGCCGGCCCAGCCAAGTCATCAGAGCGATGGAAACAGCAAGCTCGATGGCGACGAAGCCAAGACTCAAGCCGCCCAGTTTCAGCACGTCGCCCAAAACGAAACGGACGCCTTGAAAGACGATGCCGATCTTCAGCCAGAACTCGTAGGTGTCAACGCCAGCGCGGAACGCCGAAGGAATGCCGATGGTGTTCGCGACAATCAGCCCGAACATAATTGCCCACAGCACGTACTCGATATTGGGCAACGCGATGTTGTTCGCTTTGCCGTAGGCTGCGATGGATTGTTCCGTCAGCTTGCCGGCGTAACCGATGACGCCGAGGAGTATGACTCCCGGCAGCAGACTGAGAAAGCGGTTTTGTCCGACGCCGACGGCGGATGTGGATTCGGAAACGGCTGGATTCATGTTGGCCTCGTAAAACGCGTCACCAGGAAATGTGCGGCAAAACGCCGAGGCGGATCAACCCCACCGCGGCGAGCGCAAGAATCACCGACCACCAATCGAGAGACAATTTCATAGGTTCCGCCAAGGTCCCGGCGTGTGGCAGCCCGGGTGTTAGCGTCCAGTATATCCGCCGCTTGACGATTCTGCTCGATTATCATGGTGGAATCCTTATGCGACTCCCAACGTGCCTTTTTGCCGCCGCGATTGCGGCACTGCCCGCGTTTGCGCAGGCGCCTGTCAATTTCGCGCCGGTCACCGATAGGATGCTGGAGCATCCTGATCCGGGCGATTGGCTGATGTGGCGTGGCACGCTGAACGGGTGGGGCTACAGTTCGCTTTCGCAAATCAACAAAAGCAACGTGGCCAGCCTCAAACAGGTGTGGACGCACGATATGGGCAAGGGTATCAATGAGCCCACGCCGCTCGTCTACAAAGGCACGATGTATCTGCCGGGAATCGGGGATCTGACACAGGCATTCGACGCGGCTACCGGTGAAAAAAAGTGGGAGTATCAACGTCCAGTGCCGGACGATCTTTCGAAGTGGTTCGCCGGAGCGCCGCTGAAGAATCGCAACATTGCGATTTACGGAGATAAGTTGATCGATCTTGGTGTGGACGATTTCGTTTACGCGCTTGATGCGAAAGACGGCAAACCGGGGTGGCAGACACGAATTCAGGATTATCGCGAGCTTTCCGCGCAGCAGACGTCGGGGCCGATTGTCGCCCGTGGCAAGGTATTTTCGGGCCGCGCGTGCGAGTTTAGCGTCACCGGTGAATCCTGCGTGATCACGGCGCACGATGCCCGCACAGGCAAGGAGCTGTGGCGATTCCACACCATCCCGAAACCCGGCGAGCCCGGCGATGAAACCTGGGGAGGAATTCCTTACGATCAACGCAAACACGTGGGCACGTGGATGCCGCCGAGCTATGATCCAGAGCTGAACCTTCTCTATATCGGCACGTCGGTGACGTCGCCCGCGCCGAAGTTTCAGTTGGCGGGCAATGACAAGAAGTACCTGTATCACAACTCGACGCTCGCACTGAACGCGGATACTGGAAAGTTGGTTTGGTATTACCAGCACGTGGTGGATCACTGGGATCTGGATCATCCCTTTGAGCGAATCCTTGTTGATACTGCCGTTGCGCCCGATGCTTCAGAAGTGTCTTGGATCAATCCGAAAATCAAGATGGGTGAGCGACGTAAAGTAATCACTGGAATTCCGGGCAAGACCGGCATTGTGTACACGCTGGACCGCCGCACCGGCGAATTCCTGTGGGCGCGTCCAACGAATTTCCAAAACGTGGTGAGTCGGATTGACGGTGCGACGGGCGTTGTCACCGTAAGTCCCGACGCGACGTTCAGCAAAGGCGGCGAGGAACATCTCATTTGCCCGAATTCGAACGGCGGCAAAAATTTTCCAGCAGGCGCTTACAGTCCGCTGAACAACGCGATTTTCATGCCGGTGCAGAATACGTGCGCGGTCATGGCGCCGCTTGCGGATACGATTGTGCCGAAATCGGCGTACGGCTTGCGGAACAAAGCCCAGTTGGCTCCGGGAGCGCAGAATATCGGCACGGTGCACGCGGTGTCGGTGGAAACGGGGAAGACGTTGTGGAAGTTCGATACGCACGCCGGGGCGTTGTCGCTGGTGACCACGGGCGGCGGGTTGGTCTTCGGCGGCGACACGGCGGGTACTTTTCGCGCGCTCGATCAAAGCAGCGGGAAGGTGCTGTGGGAGGTGAATCTCGGTTCGCCCGTGACTGGTTTTCCGATCAGCTACTCGGCAAATGGCAAGCAATACGTTGCGGTGAGCACGGGAACGTCGCTGGTTTCGGGCGGAGTGAATCAACTGTTTCCGGACCTTCGTCCCGAGATTAAGAACGCGATCTACGTGTTTGCGCTTCCATAAATGGCGAACGAGATACGAACTTCCACTGTCACGGTTCCGCTGGAATGCCAGTATTTGCTGCGCGTTCCGGATTTGTTGCCGGACTCGCCACTGGTTGTCATGACTCTGCATGGCTACGGGATGGATGCCGAAAGCATGCTGCGTCTGACGGCGGCGCTGCTGGGGCCGGAGCCGGTCATCGCGTCCGTGCAGGGGCCGAACCAACACTACCTTGGTTCGCCGTCGGATCCAGATCGCAAAATCGGCTACAACTGGGGCATCGCGCGGCAGTACACGTCGTCGATACAACTGCATCACGCGATCCTCAACGCCGCAATTACGCAACTGATTGATCGCTTCGCGGTGGACGCGCGGCGTATTATGCTGATGGGCTTTTCTCAGCCGGTTTCATTGAACTACCGATTCGCGGGAACGTTTCCGGGCCGTGTGGGCGGCATTCTTGCGCTATGCGGAGGAGTTCCGGGCGATTGGGAAACGGGCGGCTATCAAAGTGTTTCGACGCCGATATTGCACATCGCGCGTTCCGAGGACGAAGTCTATGCGGAGCGAATGGCATTGAAGTTTCCCGAACAACTCCGCAAACGTGCGTCGGATGTGGAGTTTCACATGATCGCGGGAAAGCACCGGTTTCCGGGGAAGGCCGGGTCGGTTGTCAGCCCGTGGATCGAGCGTGTCTTTGGCAGGTGAGTATGCGCTACCAGTTTTTGGTCGATACCTACGAGACGGAAATTCTAAAGGTCCTGAGCGTCTGGAGCATGTTTCGCGATGCCGATCTGCCGGTGCGCCCCCATGCTTCCGACAAGCGTGGCCGCAGTGTGCTGGAGCAGATGGTTCACCAGTGCATGAGTGAGGACGGCTGGTTCCGCACGATGCTCGGTATTGATGTGGGTGCGACGCCGCTGCCTGCGGACGAGACGCGCGCCGGTTTCATCGAACGCTATCGGGCGGACGCAACGCACAGATTGGCGCAGCTCCGGGAGAAAGACGACGCATGGTGGGAACAGGAGGCGTCGTTCTTCGGCAATCCTCGGAGCCGTGCTTGGATTATGGTTCGCCGCGTCGCGCACACATCGCATCACCGGGGGCAGCAGACGGCGATGCTGCGCATGTTGAATCGCGACTTGCATAGCAATTACGGTCCAACCGCGGATACCGGTGGGCTGCCAAAAAATGGCGCACCTGTGATTTACGCTTATCCGCATGCCGATGCGATTGTGGAGGGCGAAAAGCTTGGGGGAAAGAAAACGCTGCTGCCGGATACGTGTGGATTGCCCGTTACCGAGCGGCCTCCGGCGGGCTGACTTGGGTGGACAGCGCGCACGCGTTAAACTTGAGTTAGGAAACGCAATCTTTCATGCCTGTTGTATCCCCCGTTTTGGATTCGGCAAACGATCAACTTGTCGACGAAATTTTTGAACTCAAGAAAAAGCAGAATGCTATTATCCTGGCCCACCATTACCAGGACAGTGAAATCCAGGAGATAGCTGATTCCATCGGCGACAGCCTGGAACTTTCGCGTCGCGCACAGCAATTTACGGGCGATGTGATCGCCTTTTGCGGCGTGAAGTTTATGGCGGAAACCGCAAAGGTGCTGAATCCTCATCGCACCGTGATTCTGCCCGATTTGGAGGCCGGTTGCAGTCTGGTGGATGCCTGCCGCGCCGAGGATGTCCGCGCGTTCAAACGACGGAATCCGGATTACGTGGTGGTCAGCTACATTAATACGTCGGTGGAGGTGAAAGCCGAGAGCGACATTCTTTGTACTTCGCGCAATGCGGTGAAGATTGTGAATTCGATTCCCGCGGAGAAGCCGATTCTGTTTCTGCCGGACGTGAATCTGGGCAACTACGTCAAACAGCAGAGCGGCCGGGAAAATATGAAGCTGTGGCAGGGGTCCTGCATTGTGCACAACACGTTCATGGCCCGCCGATTGGTGAAGACGAAGGCGGAGCATCCGAACGCTCTGGTTGCCTCGCACCCGGAGTGCACTCCCGATGTACTGGCGCTTTCCAGTTTCATCGGCTCTACGAGCGCGATCATCGAATGGTGCGCCTCGGCACCGGCGGACGAAATCATTGTGATGACGGAGAGCGGGGTGTCGCACTCGCTGCGAAAGGTTGCTCCGGCGAAGAAATTTTACTTCGTGCCGAATGAGAACTGCAATTGCAGCGAATGCCCGTTTATGCGTTTGAACACGCTGGAGAAGTTGCGCAACTCGCTGCGAACGCTCTCGCCGCGCATTGAAATTCCGGCTGACATCTGGAAGCGCGCGGCGCTGCCGATCGAAAGAATGCTCGCCGTCAAATGAATTTTTCCGTTTCTCACCCGGAAGTGCAGGAAGCCGTGAAGCGCGCGCTTGCCGAGGATATCGGCACGGGCGATTTGACGACGAACCTTTGTGTTCCCGCAGACGCCGTTGGAACGGGCCGCATGATCGCGCGCCAGGATCTGGTGCTGGCGGGCGTGGAACTGCTTCCGCTGATTTTCGATCCTGTATCGGATACAGCGGGACTGCCACGATGTGTGGTGGAAATGAAATGCTCTTCCGGCGCGAGATTGAAGAGCGGCGATGAAATCGCCACGGTTCGCGGTCCTGCACGGGTGCTGTTGACGAGCGAACGCACGGCGTTGAACTTCGTGCAGCGTCTGAGCGGGGTGGCGACGTTGGCGGACCGCTATGTGAAGGCGATTGAGGGAACGCGGTCGAAGATTTTGGATACGCGCAAGACGACGCCAGGGCTTCGGCAGTTGGAAAAGATGGCGGTGGCCGCCGGCGGCGCGACGAATCATCGCGTGGGATTGTTTGACGCGATCCTAATTAAGAACAATCACATCACGGCGGCGGGCGGAGTCCGCGCGGCGCTGGATCGTACGCGAGACGCGAAGGTGCTGGTGGAAATTGAAGTGCGCACGAAGGTGGAGCTCGACGAGGCTCTCGCGGCGGGCGCGAAGCATTTGTTGCTGGATAATCTGACGCCGGCGGAAGCCAAAGAATGGATCGTCTACATCGCAGGGCGCGCGACGGTGGAGTTGAGCGGCGGCATCACGCTGGACACGGTTCGGGCGTATGCGGACTCCGGCGCTGATTACATTTCCGCGGGCGCGATTACGCATTCCGCGACTGCGGTGGATGTGAACTTCCGGCTGCGGTTGGATTAAGCGCAGATCGGCTGTGTGTTGTGCCGATTCCCGGCTAAGAAAAACCGGTTATTTGCTCTGGTGCCGTTGAGCCGCCAGTCTCCTGTTTTCTGATTACTCCCTTTTTCTTATCCCCTCCGTTACCGTTGGGGCTCGAAATCCTTTCAGGAACGCGTTCCTTTTTCGCCACTATCGGTAGACGACGACCGGCTATTGTTTCGAAACAGCTCACGGCTTGAATCTTCCAGTCCTCCTTGCGGGAGGTGTTCACCCTGCGTCGAGCGGTGTCTAGAACACCCGGGCTTTGGTGGCCGGTACTGTGCAAGACCAACACCCGGCTTCTTGCCTATAAAGTAAGGCCAGCGCGGAAGCGTGCAACGTGGTCCAATCGCGAAACGATTGCCTCGTTTGGAGAAAGACTGTGCGTGCCGGGCGTGAGTGTACGTTGTGGATGCCACGAAGCCAGCGATTCAAGATAGACTAGGCCCTGCAGGAGGCTCCTATGCAACGGCTCAGCGGATTTACGGACGATCAGGCGACGCCCATCGCCTTGGAAATTATTCAGGCATCCAATCTATTTTTAGGGCGCACTTCGAATCTGGTGCGAATTCTGTCAAAGCAGAGTCCCTTGGTGGCGCGCTGGTTTCTTGGGCTGGTCGCCGCGGTGCGGCAGCCGGAACTGGGGTGCTCGACGGATGTGCGTATTCGTAATCTGGCGACGATCAAGACGTCGCTTGCGAACGATTGCAACTACTGCGCAACGCACACGTCGATCTTCGGCGAAGCGCTCGGACTGCAGACGGAGGATATTGAGGCGCTGAAAGGCGACAACTATAAGACCAGTTCCCGTTTCACGGAGCGCGAGAAGGCCGCGATCGCGTGGTCGGAGGCGATGACGTTGAATACCGCCAAGTACGAGGGCGACGTGTGGAACAACATGCGGCGCTTGTTCACGGACACCGAGATTGTCGAGATTTCGATGGCGTCTGCGATGTTCAATATGATCAACCGGCTGAACGATTCTTTTTGGACGGAACTGGAGACGGTGGAATACAACCGCAAGCAGGGCGACGCGGTGAAGGGCCGCAGCGTGGAGCAGATTGAAGCGTACGCGAGACGTTTCGCCGAGACGGGGAAAGCCGCGCGTGAGGCGGCTGCGTCGGCGGGTTAGAACCTTCTACTTTAAGAACTTCAGTAGTTCGCGTTCGAATACATCCGGCACCTGGATGTGGGGAACGTGGCCGACATTGGGGAGCAGTACGAGTTCCGCGTTCGGAATCTGCCTGGCCATGTTGCGGGCCAGTTCGGGAAAGTTGTCGCCGTCCTTTTCGCCGCCGATGACGAGCGTGCGCGCCTTGATGTGAGGCCAATCGTAGACGACCGGATCAAGCACGGTAATTTGCCGATAGATAGAGCGGACCATCGCAAGACGCGGCCAGTCTGCGCTGAGTGTGGGAGCGTACATGATGCGGACGTAGCGTTCGTATTCAGGCTTCCACAAATCGCCGGGGAAATAGCGGCGGATGGTTTGATAGAAGCCCTGATAGAGTTGATCCGCGCTTTGCGCCATTGTCGCCTCGTAAGCGTCCTCGGCCCCAGGCCAAGGCGTTTGCCAGCGAACGTCGGTGAGGCCGATGGCATTGCAGATGACGGCGCGTTCGATCAGGCCGGGATACGATGCGGCGAAGCGGGCGGTGAGCATGCCTCCCATGGAATGTCCGATGACGTTCACCTGCTTGACGCCGAGGGTATCGAGCAGCTTCTTTGTGTTCGCCGCCATGTCGTGAAAGTTATACGGGATGACCGCTTTCGAGGAGCGCCCGAAGCCGATTTGATCGGGCACGATCACACGGAAGCCCGCTTTGCGCAGAGCTTCGATAGGGCTTGCGAAATAGAAGCCGCCGAAGTTCATGCCGTGCAGCAAGAGCGCGACGCGACCGTTGGGAGCGCCATCGGGGGAGATATCCATGAACGCCATGCGAACGTCTTGTCCGTACAACGTCAGCCGCAGAAACTGCACGGGATAGGGATAGGCGATGTCTTCGTAAGTGATGCTGCCGGGTTGGACGCCGGTGGGCGCTTGGGGAAGCGTTTGCGCCTGTATTGCCGGGGCAACGAGAAACGCGCCGATCAGTGGCGCGAATAGGAAGGTTCGTGCGCGTTTCATGGGACTCCTTTATCGCCCTGCTGCTTACTGGAGCGGCTCATCGGCGATGGGGTTGCGGAGCAGGCCGATACCTTCGATCTCCACTTCGACGGTATCGCCGGGTTTCATGTAGAGTTTGGGTTCACGGAACAGGCCGATGCCGGCGGGCGTGCCGCTGACGATGACGTCGCCCACTTCGAGGCTGACGGCCTCGGTGAGGCACGAGATCAGCGTGGCGACGTCGAAGATCAAATCGTTTGTGTTGGCCGATTGCACCACTTGGCCGTTCAGGCGGGTTTGGAGATTGAGTCCTTTGCCTCCCGCGGGCAGTTCATCGGCGGTGACAAATTCGGGACCAAACGCTCCGGTGTTGTCGAAGTTCTTGCCGAGGGTCCACTGCGTGCCCTTGCCGATCTGATAGCCGCGGATGGAGGCTTCGTTGAACACGGCGTAACCGGCGACGTGATCGAGTGCCTTTGCCACGGGGACATGGCGGCCGCCTTTGCCGATGATGACGGCCATCTCACCTTCGTAATCGAGCGTGTCGGAAACAAATGGGCGCAGGATGGGCTGCATGTGGCCGATTAGCGAACTGGCAAAGCGCGCGAAGAAGGTGGGGAATTCCTGCTTCTTCAGTTTGTTCTCGTCGGCGTGGTCCTGGTAGTTCATACCGACGCAGACGATCTTGGGAGGACGGGAGAGCACGGGCAGATATTCGAGTCCCGTGGGATCGAGCACTTTGCCGCTCTCCGCCAATTTTGCGGCGTGGGCGAGTCCGTCTTTTCCGGCAGCCAAGATCGCAGGCAAGTCGAGACCTTGCAAATTCACGTAGTCCGAACCGCGTTTGAGCGCGAGCCCCTGATTGTTCTGTTTGCGCCACGAAATGAATCGCATGATTCCCCCTTTTCTTCGCGCGACGGGCCGCGCGGGCCTAACCATTGTATTGGGGATTGCCGTTTGGCGGGGTGCGCGGCTTGGTTCACTTCCTTGACCCCATCGCGCCTGAGGCTCAAACTAATAATCGAGGCGGAACAAATTGGCCACGGAGTGGAATCCCGAGCGCGCTCTATCGATCATCGAGGGACTGGTCCATTTGCCGGGAGCCCTCTTGCCGATCTTGCATGCGCTCCAAGACGAGTTCGGCTATATCGATGAAACAGCCGTACCGCCGGTCGCGAAGGCATTGAATCTTTCGAAGGCGGAAGTTTACGGCGTCATCAGTTTCTATCACGACTTTCGCAAATCTCCGCCGGGACGGCATGTGCTGCGCATTTGCCGCGCGGAGGCGTGCCAATCGATGGGCTGCGATGCGTTGATCCGGCATGTGGAATCGCGCGTGGGAGCGAAGCTCGGGCAGACGGCCGTGGATGGCAGCATCACGCTGGAGCCTGTGTATTGCCTGGGGAACTGCGCGCTGTCGCCGTCGGTAATGCTGGACGGGAAACTGTATGGGCGCGTGTCGAAGAAGGTGGCTGACGATCTGATTGGACAAGCGAGCGAGCAGGGGGAGGCCGTATGAGCACGCGCGTTTATGTTCCTCGCGATGCGGCGGCGCTTTCGGTGGGTTCCGATGTGGTGGCGAAGCGAATTTCCACGGAGGCCGGCGCGCGTCACCTGGATGTGACGGTTGTGCGCAACGGTTCGCGCGGCATGTTGTGGTTGGAGCCGCTGGTGGAAGTGGAGACTCCGGCGGGCCGCGTTGCGTATGGACCTGTGTGTGATGGCGACGTCGCCAGTTTGTTCGACGCGGGTTTTCTGGACGGCAAGGCGCATGCGCTGTGTTTGGGGCTCACGGAGCAGTTCCCTTATTTCGCGCGCCAGCAGCGATTGACGTTCGCACGTTGCGGTGTGGTGGATCCGCTATCGATCGACGATTATCTGGCGAACGGCGGATACCGGGGACTGCAGCGGGCGCTGACGCTGACTCCGGCGGAAGTTGTCGATGAAGTCACAGGCTCCGGTTTGCGCGGCCGAGGCGGGGCGGGATTTCCGACGGGCTGGAAATGGAACACGGCGCTACAGGCCGAGGCCGATCAGAAGTATATCGTTTGCAATGCCGATGAGGGCGACAGCGGCACGTTTGCGGATCGCATGATTATGGAAGGCGATCCGTTTGTGTTGATCGAAGGCATGACGATCGCGAGCATCGCGGTGGGCGCGACGGTTGGATTCGTCTACGTGCGCTCGGAGTATCCACACGCGTTTCGCAAATTGCGCTGGGCGGTGGAGGCGGCGAGGAAGCGCGGATATCTGGGTGCGAATGTCGCGGGCAGCAGCAAGGCGTTCGATATCGATGTGCGATTGGGCGCGGGGGCTTATATTTGCGGCGAGGAGACGTCGCTGCTGGAAAGCTTGGAAGGCAAGCGAGGGCAGGTGCGCGCGAAGCCTCCGGTGCCCGCGATCGAGGGACTGTTCGGAAAGCCCACGATAGTGAACAACGTCATTACGCTGGCGAGCGTGCCGGTGATTCTGGAAAAGGGTCACGAGTATTACAAGAACTTCGGCATGGGCGAATCCCGCGGCACGTTGACAATTCAGCTTTCTGGGAACGTGAAGCGCGGCGGCTTGATTGAGATGTCGTTCGGGATGACCCTGCGCGAGGCGGTTTACGATTTCGGCGGCGGCACGGCATCGGGGCGTCCGGTGCGCGCGGTACAGGTGGGCGGGCCACTGGGCGCGTATTTCCCGGAGTCGATGCTGGACACGCCGCTCGACTACGAAGCGTTTCTTGAGAATGGCGGGATGCTGGGCCACGGCGGCATCGTCGTATTTGACGACACCGTGGATCTGGCGAGGCAGGCGCGCTTTGCCATGGAGTTTTGCGCGATCGAAAGCTGCGGGAAGTGCACGCCGTGCAGAGTGGGCTCAACGCGCGGGGTTGAGGTGATCGACAGGATCATTGCTGGCAGCGATCGCGAAAAGAATTTGGAAATACTGGGGGATTTGTGCAACGTGCTGCTGGATGGGTCGTTGTGCGCGTTGGGCGGGTTGATTCCGATGCCGGTGGAGAGCGCGTTGAAGCATTTCCCGGAAGACTTCGCGCGGCCGGTGGCGGCAACTCACGGAAGGGAGCGGCATCCATGGCGATAGTTCGTGAGATGGATTATGGAACTCCGGCCAGCACGGCGCAGTCGTTGGTGACGCTATTGATCGACGGCAAGTCGGTCACAGTACCCGCGGGAACGTCGGTGATGCGCGCGTCGGCAATGGCGGGCGTCTCGATTCCGAAACTATGCGCGACAGATAGCATGAAGGCGTTCGGGTCTTGCCGCTTGTGCCTGGTGGAGATCGAAGGCAAGCGTGGAACACCGGCGTCATGCACCACTCCGGTAGCCGAGGGCATGAAGGTGTGCACGCAATCGCCGAGACTGGCGAAGCTGCGGCGCGGGGTGATGGAACTATACATTTCGGATCATCCGCTCGACTGCCTGACGTGTGCGGCGAATGGGGATTGTGAACTGCAGGACATGGCGGGTGCGGTGGGGCTGCGTGAGGTTCGCTACGGTTTCACGGGGGCGAATCACTTTGATGTGGAGAGCGCGGCGGCGAAGGATGAGTCGAATCCGTATTTCACGTTTGAGCCTTCAAAATGCATCGTGTGCTCGCGTTGTGTGCGGGCTTGCGATGAGGTGCAGGGGACGCTGGCGCTGACGATCGAAGGGCGCGGCTTCGCGTCGATGGTGTCGGCGGGAGGCGTGGACTTTCTGGACTCCGAATGCGTTTCGTGCGGAGCCTGTGTACAGGCTTGTCCGACGGCGACGCTCTCGGAGAAGGCGGTTATCGAAAAGGGAATTCCGGAACATACCGTGATCACCACGTGCGCTTACTGCGGCGTCGGGTGTTCGTTCAAGGCCGAGATGCAGGGAAACGATGTGGTTCGCATGGTGCCTTACAAGGACGGCAAAGCGAATCACGGGCATAGTTGCGTGAAGGGACGCTTTGCGTGGGGTTACGCAACGCACAAGGACCGCATCACGAAGCCGATGATTCGGGAGAAAATTACCGATCCATGGCGCGAGGTTTCGTGGGCAGAGGCGATTGGCCGCGCTGCGAGCGAGTTCAAGCGCATTCAAACGGAACACGGGCGCGGGGCGATTGGCGGCATCACCTCTTCGCGCTGTACGAACGAAGAAACGTATCTGGTGCAGAAGATGATCCGTGCGGCGTTCGGCAACAACAACACGGACACGTGCGCGCGCGTTTGCCATTCGCCTACGGGCTATGGATTGAAGACAACTTTTGGCACCTCGGCGGGCACGCAGAACTTTGATTCGGTGGAGCATGCCGACGTCATCATCGTGATTGGCGCGAATCCGACGGATGCGCATCCGGTGTTCGCGTCGCAGATGAAGCGGCGGTTGCGGCAGGGTGCGAGATTGGTCGTGATTGATCCTCGCAAGACTGATTTGGTGGAATCGCCGCACATTCGGGCGGAGCATCATTTGCCGCTGCAACCGGGGACGAACGTGGCGATCATCAATGCGATGGCGCACGTGATTGTCACTGAGGGGCTCGCGAATGAGGCATTTGTTCAGGAGCGCTGTGATGCGGAGATGTACCGGCGGTGGCGCGCGTTTATCGTCGAACAGAGGAATTCGCCCGAAGGTGCGGAGAAGGTCAGCGGCGTTGCGGCGGAGACGATTCGCGCGGCGGCGCGATTGTATGCAACCGGCGGGAACGCAGCGATCTATTACGGTTTGGGAGTGACGGAGCACAGCCAGGGCTCGACGATGGTGATGGGCATGGCAAATCTCGCGATGCTGACGGGTAATATCGGCAGGCCGGGCGTGGGCGTGAATCCGTTGCGCGGGCAGAATAACGTGCAGGGCGCTTGCGATATGGGGTCGTTCCCGCATGAGTTTGCGGGTTACCGGCATGTATCGGACAACGGCGTACGCACCGCGTTTGAACAGGCGTGGGGCGTGGGGCTGGATCCCGAGCCGGGGTTGCGTATTCCGAATATGCTCGATGCCGCGGTGGATGGATCGTTCAAGGGGATCTACATTCAGGGCGAGGACATTGCGCAGTCCGATCCGAACACGCAGCATGTGACCGACGCGTTGCGCGCAATGGAATGCGTGGTGGTGCAGGATTTGTTCCTCAATGAGACGGCGACGTACGCACATGTGTTTTTGCCGGGATCGTCGTTTCTTGAAAAAGACGGTACGTTTACAAATGCCGAGCGGCGCATTGGGCGCGTGCGCAAAGCGATGCCTCCGGTAACGGGAATGGCCGATTGGGAAGTGACGATGGCTCTGTCGAATGCGATGGGCTATGCGATGCACTACCAGCATCCATCGGAGATCATGGAGGAAATTGCGCGACTGACGCCAACGTTTGCGGGCGTGAATTATCAGAAACTCGACGAGCTTGGCAGCGTCCAGTGGCCGTGCAATGAAAACGCTCCGGAGGGCACGCCGGTGATGCACATCGGCGGCTTTGTCCGCGGCAAGGGCTCGTTTGTGGTTACCGAATTCGTGCCAACGGAAGAGCGTACCTCCGCGCGGTTTCCTTTGATCCTCACCACGGGCCGCATTCTTTCGCAGTACAACGTGGGGGCGCAGACGGCGCGGACGGAGAACATGGTCTGGCACAGCGAAGACGTGCTGGATATTCACCCGTTCGATGCGGAGTACCGCGGTATTCGCGATGGCGATCGAGTGTCGCTTGCCAGCCGGAGTGGAGAAACAACGCTGCGGGCGCGGATTTCCGAACGCATGCAGCCGGGCGTGGTATATACAACGTTCCATCACGGAGTGACGGGCGCGAACGTGGTGACGACGGAGTATTCGGATTGGGCGACGAACTGCCCGGAGTATAAAGTCACCGCGGTGGAGGTGCGGCCCGTGCAGCGGGAATCCGAGTGGCAGCGCCAGCACCGGCAACAACGGTTGGCCGCGACGAGGATTGAACGCGAGGAACCGGCTCGCAGATGACCACTTCACGGCAGACCGGTTCACGGCAGACCACCGAGCGTGTGGTGCACATGGCGAACCAGATCGCGCTATTTTTCGCGGCTCGTCCAAAAGAGGAGGCCGTAACGGAGGTGGCCGCGCACCTCAAGAATTTCTGGGAACCGCGCATGCGGGAGCAACTGGCCCGGCACATTGCCGAGGGCGGCTCGGGACTGCATGAACTGGTTTTGGAAGCAGCGCGGCGGCTCTAGGCGTGCACCGATAGTGCAGTAGTCGCATGCGGGTCCGCTGCCGCCTTGAGCGGTTTTTCCCGCCACGCACTGGACCATCGATAAGCGGAAGCGGTAGCCGCCAATCCGGCTTTCACGGGATTTTGTTCGATGTATCTGCGGATGCGGTCAAACTCAGCGGCGTTGCGCACGAAGTGGTCGTAGGTTTCCGATTGCCAGAATGGTCCACCGGACCGGCCGAGAATGCGGTTGGCTTCTTTACCTGTGAATCCTTTGAGCGACTGTATGAGTTTAGGGACCGGAGTCTTTGGCAATAGCAGCGCGTGTACGTGGTTCGACATGATCACGTACGGGCCCAATTCGTAACGCCCGTTTTCGGCGCCCCACTGGAGCGAGTCCTGCATCAATCGCGCGATGCTCTCCATCTGCAAGTACATTGGGCCGGACTGCGCGAGATCGAGGAATCGGTCAATCCACACGAAGGCCTTGTCATATGACGATCTGCCCGACGGCAAGCCTTGCGGGGGATAGAGACCGTGCGGGAGGCTCCCGTGGAGATGCCAGGTGAGGAACAGCCAGCGTCCTTCCGGGTAGACTTGCGAGAGTTTCCTGCGCCGGACTTCCATATGGAATTAGTGCTTGGCGTGCGAAAAACTCTCAAGGGGCGCTGGGAGCTCGCCTGCCAGAATCTTCTGTGGCGCGATATGATTGATCGCTGGGGGGGGCTGGATCATGCAAAACGCCAAACTGACGCGCAGGGAAACGTTACGAATGGGGCTGTCCGCGGCGGGGCTGCTCGCGCTGCTGCCGGAGGGCGCGATCCCGGCACTCGCACAGGGTGAGACCGAGGTTGCGTTTACCGACATTCCTGCGAATTTTAATCCCGCGAACCCGACGGATAGGCTCCGGATTCTGGATATCCGCAAGATTGACGGCCTGCTGACGCCCAAGGATAAGTTTTATGCGATTCAGCATCACGATCGTCCAGTAGTGGATGGCGCGGCTTATCGCCTGAAGGTCAGCGGCATGGTGAACAAGCCTTCCGAGTTTTCGCTGAACGATCTGAGAGCTATGCCCTCGACGGAGGTTGTGGCTGGATATGAGTGTTCGGGCAACAGTCCGCGGCTGGTGCAGGGGCTGGTTTCGAATGGCAAATGGAAGGGCGTGCGGTTGAGCGCGCTGCTGGAACGGATGGGTGTGCAGGCGGATGCGCGGGAGGTGGTCTTCTTCGGCACGGATCGCGCGACGCAGGATATTGTTTTCCGGCAGGATACTTACAAGTTGGAACAGCAGTTCGGCCGGAGCATGACGCTGGAAAATGCAATGAAGCCAGAGCCGCTGGTGGCGTATTCGCTCAACGACGAGCCGCTGACCCGCGAGCAGGGTTTTCCGGTCCGCCTCATCGTGCCGGGCTGGTATGGCGTGGCGAACGTGAAGTGGCTGGCGGAGATTCATCTGCAAGAGGACCGCTACGTCGGTAACTATCAGGCGCGGTGGTACCGGAATTTGAAGGGCGAAGGGGATAGTGAGGATCCGGCCAAATTGCAGTGGGTGGAAACGGAAGTGACTCGCCAGCAGTTGAAATCGGTGATTGCGCGCGTGACGAAGAAGAATGGTGCGTACGAGGTGCTTGGGTTTGTACTGAACGATGGCACTCCGCTCACGTCGGTGGAAGTGCAGGTCGATGGAGGTCTGTGGCAACAGGCGAAACTGGATCCGGCGAATACGAAATATTCGTGGAAACTCTTCACATACCGGTGGGACGGAGCCTCCCCTGGTGAACATACCTTAGTTTCGCGGGTCACCGACGCCAAGGGCAGAGTGCAGCCGACATCGGGCCAGTTGTCCAATAAAAAGACGTTTTTGCAGGATAACGCGCAATATCCACGGAAGATTCGGATAACTTAGAAATAATTCGCAAATTTTCACTACTTCTTGTATACTGTATAGGCCGTATGCGCTAGAAGATTCTGTGTTTCCGCGCGAATGCTTCCATGAACTGTCCCGTATGCGGGGGCCAAGAGGTCCTCATTCATAGAACGCCCTTTCAGAAGCTGTTCTATTTTCACGCGCGCAGGTGTCTAAAGTGCGGTATCCGCCGTCTGGAAGCACGCGGGTATGGAGCTTTGATCCTCGGAACCTTTGGGTTTATCTTTTCCCGGTACACTCGCTGTGTGCGTTGTGGCAATGATGACTTGGTTTCACTGCACTCCGGGGATCGAATTGAACGGCGCACTTCGAATCCGTTCGGGTTGTTACAGGCGTTGATTGGTGCTCCGCCGCTGTTGTGTCCGCTGTGCAGATTGAAGTTTTACGATTTCCGCGCAGTGCGCCCTCCGGCGCCAATGCAACGGAAGGCTGTCTAAACCTCCGCTTTTCGTCCCGTCCGCAAACGCGGTTCACCTATTTGAATCCGCCAGTCACCGCGGCTTCTGCCTTCTGATACACTTTTCCATTGACTTCAGAAGCCCGTCGCACCGGCGGGAGGCCAACGCGGAGCGGAACGCTCTCAAAAGGATGACGAACTGGACATGTCGCTCTACGAATTTTGCGTCATGCTGTACGATTCGAACTTCGGCACCTCGCTACGCGAATCGCAGCTGATGTTTCCGTTAGTGGAAGGGATTCACGTACTGGGGCTGGCCGCTTCGGTGGGAGCCATTGTGCTGCTGGACCTGCGGCTGACGGGGCTGGGAATTCGTTCGGCCACACCGGCGCAAATTATGCGGCAGTTGAAGCCGTGGTATCTCACCGGGTTTGCCGTGATGTTCATCACTGGAATCCTTTTGTTCTGGGCGGAAGCGGAAAAGTGCTACCGCAGCCCAACGTTCCGCTGGAAGCTGGTGTTCCTTGTGCTGGCGGGCATCAACGCGGCGTATTACGAAGTGAAGTATGTGCCAAAGATGGATAGCTGGGACGGGCAAGCGGCGCTGCCTTCAGGCGCGAAACTGGTGGGCTGGTGCTCGCTGGTCTTCTGGACTTTGGTGGTGGGCTTCGGACGCTGGACGGCGTACGGACTCAAGTAACGGGGACTCTCATGCGGGAAATCTGCCAAATTCTGGATACGTCGTGGCTGGCCGAGACGGTTCGTGCGTCCACGTGGGCGTTTGCATTATTGGAAGTGATTCATTTGATCGGCATCACGTTGATGCTGGGAACGCTGTGCGTGCTGGACCTTCGCCTGATGGGCATCGGGATGAAAGCGCAGACGGTTTCGCAGGTTGCCGAAGACACGCATCCCTGGACGCTGGGCGGGCTGATTCTGGCGGCATCGTCGGGCATCCTGCTGGCGATTTCCGAAGCGCTTCGCTTGTACGAAAGTCCGCCGTTTGTGCTGAAAATGATTCTGTTCATAGTCGCGGTGATTTTCACTTACGCGTTCCAACGGAAAATGACCAAAGCCGAGCAACCGACGGGCGGGGCGAAACTTGGCGCGCTGCTATCGCTGGTGCTGTGGTTCGGCGTGGGGTTCGCGGGACGGGCGATCGCGTTCTACTAGAGCCGATTCTGGAGCAGGGAAAGGGGTCCTCGTTGCTGACGGAGATTCCTGCCCAGTTCCTTCCGATTGAGTTCTCCCCTTAACGGACGGTCGCCGCGACGAGTCTCGAGGCGCCACACACGAGTGCGCCACGCGATACCTAGTGTTTGTGCTCCGTTGGCATTCCCAGCTTTGCGGTGGTTTCGCGTTCGAAGTCGAACTCGATCAGTACGGCGGGTTCGTCGCCCATGACCCATCCGTCGTGGCCGGGGTCGATTGCTACTACCGCGGGAGCCTGATACTCGGAGACGCAGCCATCGGGGTAATGGATGTGAATGCGGCCGTGGGCGAGGAAGCCGACGTGGGCGTGCATGCATTGGTCGACGCCGAGCAGCGGTTTCAGATCACGCGACCAGCGGAAACCGGCGGGGTAGATCATGCGCTTGACGCGCGCGGCTCCGGCTTTCACGATGTCGAGTTTCACGCCTCCGATCTCCTGATGCGAGGATCCGGCGATGGGCGAGAGTAGTGGAGTGTCGGACATAGATCAATTACACTGCCGGCGCTGGCCGGCGTCAAGGAGAATCGGCGGATGGATTCACTCAGGGCAGCATTGTGGGTGCCGCTGGGCGATCGGCCCCGGTTGTTGCGATCATACGTAGTGCGGTTCCTGTCTGAGTGCCTTTGGGTGCTTGGGGTGCGGTTAGGATTCTATGGATACTTTGGATAGCGTTCGCTTTACCTGTCAGCCGGGGTGCATCCAGTGCTGCACGCAAAAAGGATTCGTCTATCTGAGTGAAGATGATCTTGCGAATGCCGCCAAGTTCACGGGTATGACGAAGGCCGCGTTTGAAAAGAAGTACGTCTACCGTACGGCGCATGAGATTCGCCTCCGCAAGCCGGGCGACGGAAGGCAGTGCCCGTTCTTGCTCGAACATGGGTGCGATATTCATCCCGCAAAACCAACGCAGTGCCGGGCGTTTCCGTATTGGCCGGAACTGCTCGAAAGCAAAGCGACGTGGGGGAGTGCCGGGACATACTGTCCGGGAATCGGTAAGGGTCCGTTGATTCAAGTCAAGACCGCCAAGCGCCGCGCTGAGGTGATGCGCACGGCATATCCGGAGATGTATTCGAACGAGGCACGCGGGGCGGACTAGGAATCTGCCCCATCCATTACGTCAAACTCAGTCCGCCATCCACGGCGATCACTTGTCCGGTGGTGAAGGTGGACGCCGTGAGGAAAAAGGCGACGGCATCTGCGATCTCTTCCGGTGTGCCCGCACGGCCAGAGGGAGTCTTCGCTATCAGGTTACGGATGCGTTCGTCTTCTTTTCCCATTGGAATGACACCAGGCGCCACGGAGTTCACTGATACCTTGGGCGCGAAGGCTTTCGCCAGCGCGCGCGTCATCATGATGACTCCGGCCTTTGCGGCGCAGTAGTGCGCGTGATGGGCCCAGGGACGAAGACCGCCGAGCGAACTCATGTTGACGATGCGTCCGCCCTCGCCCGCCATCATTCGTTTCGCGGCCTGCTGGCAGCAGAAGAACGTGGCCTTGAGGTTCACGTCGTGAATGAAGTCCCAGTCAGCCTCGGTGACCTTCAGCGGGTCGATGCGCGTGAAGCGGGCGGCGTTATTCACGAGGCCATCAATGCGGCCGAAGTGGTTGTCGATCTCGGTGAAGAGCCGCTCGATCTCGGATACCTTTTCGAGGTTCGCTCGAAACAATGGCGCGCCGCCGCACTGGGCTGCGGTTGCTTCGGCATCCGCCTTCGACTCGCTGTAGTGAATGGCCACGCGCGCGCCCTCTTGCGCAAGGCGAATCGCGATGGATCTCCCGATGCGGCGGGCTGCGCCCGTGACCAAAATCACTTTGCCTTCAAGGGCGGGCATCTTCTATTTGATTCCGACGGCCATCGAATCCGGTCCAGCCAGCGGCTCCACGCGCGTTTCGCGGAAGCCGACCTGTTTCATCCAGCCCTGAATGTCGGCGCCGGTGAAGTCGAAACCGCCTGGCGTCTCCACAAGCATGTTGAGGCTCATCATTAGTCCGAATCCATGCGTGCGGCGGTCATCGTCGATCAACGTTTCCTGCACAATCAGCGCGCCGCCGGCGGGAAGAGCGTCGTAGGCTTTGCGGATCAGCATCATCTTGGTTTGCAAGTCCCAGTCATGCAGGACGTGGCCCATGACGAAGACGTCCGCCGAGGGAAGCGGGTCCGTCATGAAGCTTCCTGCGTGAAACTTGAGCCGCTCGGAAACGCCGTGCGCGGCGACGTATTCCTCGAAAATAGGCTGCACTGGAGGCAAGTCGAAACCAATGCCCTGCAGGTGAGGGTGCGCGAGCGCGATCTGCACTGGGGCGCCGCCTTGCGCGCAGCCGAGATCGGCGAAGGTTGTGTAGTTTTTGAACGGGAACTTTTGAGCGATGACACTGGCGGGTCCCGTGCTCAAGCCCGTCATCGCCGATAGAAAGCCCCGAAGTCTCACGGGATCGGCGTACAGCTCAGCGAAGATGTCCGGTCCGCCGGTCTTTGATTCGTTCTGCGGCTTGCCGGTCTGCAGGGCTTCCGTAAAACTTCCCCAGAAACGATACAGCCGAGCATCGGCCATTTCGAGAACGCCGCCCATGTAGGTGTGCTTGGTGCGATCAAGGAAGAGAGCAGACGCGGGTGTGTTGGAATAAACTCCGTTCTGGCGTTCAAGCACTCCGTGCGCGAGCAAAAGGTCGAGAAAATCGACGACGCCGCGCGGATGCAGGTTCAACCGCTCGCGGATCTGTTCCGCGGTCATTGGACTTTTGTTCAGTTCGGTAAACAGACCCAGCGAGACTGCGCTTAAGAACGCTTTTGACGGTGCGAAGGCGAAGCCAAGTTGAAAAATACTTTCAGGAGAGACGTGCGTGTTGGCCATTCCTGAATTGTAGCCGACCTAATTCAGAACTTCGGCTCTGACGGTGACGCTGGCTAAATGACCAGCGTCGATCTCGTAGCCAAATCCAACGCCCGTGGGCGCCGTGATGGTTCCGTTCGGAGAGACTTCCACTTCGGGTTGGATGATGTCTCGGTCCCAATACCGTTTGCTGGCGGAGACATCACCGGGCAAAACGAAATTGGTCAGGGTGGAAAGCGCGATATTGTGCGCGCGGCCAATGCCCGATTCGAGCATTCCTCCGCACCAGACGGGGATGTTCGCGGCCTGGGCGATATCGTGAATCTTCTTCGCTTCACGGAACCCGCCAACGCGTCCGAGTTTGATGTTGAGGATACCGCAGGCGCGCGCTTCAATCGCCTGCTCGGCGTGTCGCGCGGCGCGGATGCACTCGTCGAGACAAAGCGGCGTTCGCAGTTGACGCTGCAAGCGGGCGTGATCGAGGATATCGTCGTGCGCGAGTGGCTGTTCGATCATCATCAAATGGAAGTCGTCCAGTTTCATCAGGTGCTCGGTATCGGCCAGCGTGTATGCCGAATTCGCGTCGGCCATCAGGCGGATATCAGGAAACACGCGGCGCACTTCGCGGACGACGTCGATGTCCCAGCCTGGTTTGATCTTGATTTTAATGCGCTGGTATCCGGCAGCGAGTTCGGTCTCAATCTTTCGTAGTAATTGCGTGACCGAATCCTGAATGCCGATGGACACGCCGCAGGGAATCTCCGTGCGTGCGCCTCCGCCGATGAACTGTGCGAGCGATTGCCCGGCGCGGCGCGCTTCCAGGTCCCATACAGCCGCTTCCATGCCGCCGCGGGTCATGAAGTGGCCGCGGATATGGGAGAGGCGGTCGTAGATCTGATCGGCGCTCTCGAAACTTTGGTGGAGAACACGCGGCGCGATGTAGTTCACGAGCAGCGGCCATATGGAAGCCGTCCACTCTTCGTTATAGAACGGATGCTCGCCTGCAGTGACTTCGCCCCAACCGGAGAGGCCATCAGAAATCACTTCCACCAGGACGATGTCGCGTGCGTGGGTCCGGCTGAAGCTGGTTTCGAAGAAATGCACCAGCGGCATGCGGATATGGCGAAGGACGATGCGGTCAATGGTGAAGGCCATGGTTATGACTCGGAGGCTTTGCAATTCGCCAGTAAGTAGTTCCCGTGGCCTTCGGTTTTTTCGAAGCCCACGGCGATGAGTCCGGAGGCGAAGCACTCTTCGAAGCGCTCGCGCACGCGCGTTTGGATTTCTTTCGCGCGGGCGGGGTCGGTGCGTTTGATTTCGTTAATTTCGATCGGCACAGGGATGCGCGTTACGATGTCTCCTTCGAAGCGCGGCACGCGCAGGTGCCACTCGGCCACGCAGCGGTCCGTGGGGAGTCCGGCTTGCAGCACGCTACTGGTCATTCCGTAATGGTTTGGTTTGTAGGCGCGGACCACGGCTCCCAGCCGCTGCAGATTGAAGTACGCGTTCTTGAGCTCCAACGGATCGAAGGTCCATTCCACAAGATCAATGCCGCGGGAGAGTGCGTCGTTTTTCTGCGCGATCTTGAGCATCCGTCCGGCGCCCGCATTGCGGTATTCGGGCATCACGCCGAGCATGTGGCTGTGTAGATAGGTTTCTCCGTGTCGAGTGACGCCGGGGACAGCCATCAGAAAACCTACCATAGAGCCGCCATCGAACGCGCCGAGCAATTGTCCGCCGATCTCGCGCGCAACAACGAAGAAGCGCACGGGGATGAGGTCGAGGTCCTGCCAGTTCCAAATCAAGCGCTGCATTTGGACGGCGTCAAAGAATTCTGAATGCTTTGTGAGAGGCCGAATCTCAATCATCGCGCCAATTTTTCTCCCGCTTTCGCCGACTGCCACAGCGCTTCCATTTCTTCGATAGTGGCTTCTTCCAGCTTCTTGCCCGCGCTGGAAAGTCCACTCTCGACGTGCGAAAAGCGGCGGCGGAACTTGGCATTGGTCTTGCGGAGCGCCTGCTCGGGATCTACCTTCAGAAAGCGCGCGATATTGACTACGACGAAGAGTAGGTCGCCCAATTCGTCCTCAATCTTTTCCGGGTGCCCTTCGGCGCGCGCGCCTTCGATCTCCGCCAATTCTTCTTTCAGCTTGTCGAGAACCTGCTCGACGTTGTCCCAATCGAAACCGGCGCGAGCGGCGCGTGAAGCGATCTGTTGCGCTTCGACGAGAGCGGGCAGGGAACGCGGCACGCCATCCAAGCGCCCTTTGGGTTTCGTTGCTTCATCTCCCGCCGTGGCTTTCTCTTCGGCCTTGATTTCGTCCCAACGCTTCTTGACGTCATCCGAAGTTCTGGCCTCGCCGTCGGCGAAAACATGCGGGTGGCGGCGCACC
The DNA here is from genome assembly GCA_040081455.1 of Bryobacteraceae bacterium. GTDB lineage: Bacteria > Acidobacteriota > Terriglobia > Bryobacterales > Bryobacteraceae > Palsa-187. The sequence goes on along the minus strand of JBEBGM010000003.1, from coordinate 27,289 downwards.
AGCTTTTCGTTGATTGCGTTGAGCGAATCGCGAATATCGAATTTGCCCTCTTCGTCGGCCATCTGGGCGAAGAAAACGGATTGCAACATCAGGTCGCCCAACTCTTCGGCGAGTCCCGGCCAATCGCGCGCATCGATGGCGTCCATCACCTCATAGGTCTCTTCCAAAAGGTAAGGCTTAATGGAATCGAAGGATTGCTCCCGATCCCAGGGGCAGCCGTCCGGGGCGCGGAGACGGCGCATAATATCGACCAGCCGCGCGAAACGTGCGCCTGCGTCTTCACTCGAAAAGGAGGGGGTAGTCATGCAGAAAAACTCAGCGTAGCATCCTTCCGGCGTTCTCCATCCTTGGGTGTCTCCCCATTTCCACCCAGGGGCAAATTGCATAGACTGTAGCGATGACAAACAGGCTGCTTCCCATTCGACTCGTTTTTGCGCTCGCTTTAGCCGGGGTGAATCTCGCGGCACAAACGGCGAAACTTCCGGCCGATATCGATCCGAAGTCGCTTTCGCGGCTGCCACTGCTTTCGCGTGATCAGATGGACGCCGAAGGGCAACGCGTTTATGACGTCATCATCGGCAAGGATCAACCGAACCGTTCGGGTCCGGTGGGCGCGGTGCTGTACAGCCCGGCGGTGGGCGAACCGTTTGAGCTGATCAATCGTGCGCTGCGGAAATCGGTGAACGGGACGCAGATGTTTGAGATCTGCACGTTGATTGCGGGCCGCGCGTTCGATAACCAATATGAATGGAGCGCCCATGAAGTAGCCGCGCAGAAGGCCGGCGTGGACCAAAAAGTGATCGATGCGATCAAATTCAACCGGAGCGTCGACGGCCTGCCCGAGAAGGAAGCCACCGTCATTCGCTTCGGCCGCGCGATCTTCAACGATCACACAGTGGGTTCTGAACTGTACGCGAAAGTGATCCAGCTGTTCGGCCAACGCGGAATGATCGATCTCGCGGTTACGTTCGGCGATTACGCGGCGACGGCGATTGTGCTTTCGGCGATCGATCAGCACCTGGGCCCGGACCGCAAGCCGCTGTTGCCCGATGGAAAGTAGGGTAGAGCTACGCCAGCTTGGCTGTTAGCATCCATTGCAGCAATCCAGCCGGCGCTCCGCCGAACGTTTCCACATCGATCCGCACCATTGCGCCCCGGCGGAACTGGACGATCTCGCGGGCTGAGCCGAGGAAATAGGATACGGTCGCTGAGAAGAGCGGCTCATGTCCGGCCAACAGTATCGATCCCTCGTCCCGGTGGAGGCGCACCTCTTCCCAAACTTCCTGGGGAGAGCCGCTTGGCACCAAGGCGAAGGTCCGCACCAGCTTGCCTTCATAACCCAACTCCCGCGCGGCGATTTCGGCTGTTTCCATCGCTCGCTTAAAAGGACTGGTCAGGATCAGCGACGGCGCTACTCCGGCCTGATGGGCCCGCTCCAGAACGCGGCGAAGCTTTTGGCGGCCTTCGTCTGTCAGGCGGCGGTCGGCGTCGCGGCCGGAGGGGGCGTGGTCTTCCGCGATGCCGTGGCGGAGAAAGTAGATTTCCATTCGTATCATTATGATGGCTCCAGGAGCCGCCCCGGTGGACGGCAAGCCTTCTGGTATCCTAGGAAACAGAAAGGGTCGAGTTAGCCCTATGAGCCGTCGTTTTCAGTTCGCTTTCGTCGGATTCTCCGCCGGTCTGGTTGCGCTTTTGCTGTTCGGTGCCGTGGGCCGCAGTGCCTCGCCGGACACCCCGTACACCAACCTTGGCGTCTATAGCGAAGTCCTCTCGCGTATTAAAGCGGATTACGTCGAAGAGCCGGACATGAAGGCGGTCACTGTGGGCGCGATCACCGGCATGCTGGAATCAATTGACCCCTACGCCAGCTACCTGAGCGCCGATCAGTACAAGCAGTTTCAAAAGGGAAAGGACGGCAAGAAGGTGGATATCGGCCTTCTGCTTTCCAAGCGCTACGGCTACATGGCCGTGGAAGACGCCATCCCGGGTTCCCCGGCCGCGAAGGCTGGTTTTGCGACGGGCGACGTCGTGGAATCGATCAACAATATTTCCACCCGCGACATGCCGCTCGCGTTCGCCGAGCAGTTGCTGCAGGGTGATACCGGAACGGTCGTCGAATTTAGTGTGATCCGCGTGCGCCGTTCCGAGCCGAGCAAGATGACGGTGACCCGTGCCGCCTACAGCTATCCGCAGGTGACTGGGCGTCTGCAGGGGCAGGCGGGCATCATCAGCGTGCAGGGTTTGCAGCCGGGCCGCGTGAAGGATGTGGCCTCGCAGATTTCTTTGCTCGAAAAGCAGGGCGCGAAGAAATTGGTTCTCGATTTGCGCCATAGCTCCACTGGCAATCCGGAAGAGGGGATCGCGCTGGCGAACCTGTTTATGGATAGTGGCCTGATCGGGTATACGCAGGGCCAGAAGATGGCTCGGCAAGATTATCAGGCGTCGGCCTCGAAGGCGGTTACGAAAATGCCGTTGGCGGTGATTGTGAATCGCTCCACCGCGGGTCCGGCGGAAGTCGCCGCGGCTGCGTTGCTCAACTCAAAGCGCGCGCAGGTGGTGGGTGAGCGGACCTTCGGCGATGCCGCGATCCGCAAAACGCTGACGTTGAACGATGGCAGCGCGGTGATTCTTTCTGTGGCAAAGTATTACTCGCCTGAGGGCAAAGCGATTCAGGATACCGGCGTGACGCCGAACGTCCCGCAGGCGGAAGTGGATCTCACCGCTGATGTTCCCGCGGACGATAATTTGCCGGATGTTACGCCTGACGATTCCAAGAAACCGGCGACGGATGAATTGCTGAATAAGGCTCTTCAGATTCTGTAAGGAAATTTAGGTTCTAGCAAAGAAACATGCCTCTGTACGAATATCAATGCTCGAAGTGTGGCAAGACGTTTGAGTTGATGCGCAAATTTTCTGACCCGCCGGTAACGGTTCACGAGGAATGCGGCGGCACCGTGGAGCAACTTCTCTCCGCTCCGGCATTCCAGTTGAAGGGCACGGGCTGGTACGTTACGGATTACGCCAAAAGCGGAAACAAAGGCGCTGGGGCGAAGCCGGAGACGAAGAGCGAGTCGAAGACGGAATCGAGCTCCGGTTCATCCGATTCATCGGGTAGCACCAAAACCGAATCGAAGCCAGCGGCAACGAAGTCCGAATAATGCAGGGCGGAGCGCCAGATCGGCGCGGGACCGAAGATCGCGCTCAGAATCCGCCAGTCTCCAACAATAAAAAGCTTGCATGACCTGGCGGTGGTGCGCCGACGGGCCGTCCGCACACCATATTTTACGAAGCCGCTTGTTTGGCTTTGTTTTCCTTGAAGGCCGCGCGGGTGCGCTGGATTTGACCCACGTGCTTTTCGGGGTGCTCCGCCATAATCCGCAGCATGTCGCGAAGCGTGATGATGCCGCGTTTGCTGTGGTTGCCGGTGCGATTGAAAGCTTCCTCAGGCAGGTCTTTCAGTAATTCGTAATTATCCATGCGAATGCGGCGGAAGGTTTCGAGCGCCGTCGACACTTTGCGCTTAGCGTAATCGAGCTTCGTCGCGAACAAATCCTGATCGGCGTAGGGGAGCGAAGGGTTCTCTTCCGCCAGCATCTGCCGGAAGCGCATGCCCGCGATCATTTCGTAATCGGCCAGGTGGCAAACAATCTGGCGCACGCTCCACTTTCCTTCGCCCGGTTGAAAGTCGAGTTCCGATCCCGCGGCTCCGGTAGTGGCCACGGCCACAAGTTCCGGACCACGGCGGAAGCGTTCGAGAATGTCTGCCAATTCGCTCATTGCGTTGATTCCTTTTCTAGACGGAGGGCCGATGCGGAGTCCGCATGCGTTGGGACTGGCCTCAATAATAATCCGCGCAGCTCATAAAGTAGCCGCACTGCTCGCAAAAGAGTTTGCACTTCCGCTCGGATAAGCGGCGGCTGCAGACCGGACAGAACAACATCGGTTCCTGCTCATTCGGAGCCGGTGACTTGGCCTCGCCAATCCGGTCGTGCGTTTCTCTCACAGCGAAACCATTATAATGAAGCCAGCTTGGGGAAACCAACGCGTGAAATGTGCGGTCGCCCGGAAACCCAAGGGACAAAAGTATTTATGCGAATGAAATTTGTTGCTCTTGCTCTCTGTGGAGGGCTTCTGGGCGCGGCTTTTTTGAGCGCGCAAAGTTCCATGCGTCCGGTGAAACTCGCCGTCCGCGGCGTCCACGGAGCGGTTGCGGCCGGAAGCGAATGGGCCACCGAAGCCGGCATGCGTGCGTACTACAAGGGCGGCAATGCTGTGGATGCGGGCGTCGCCTCTATGTTCGCTGGTTCGGTGACCGAACATTCGCATTACGGCATGGGCGGCGAAGCACCCATTTTGATTCGCACGCGTGATGGTAAAGTGCACGCCATAGCCGGCGTCGGCACCATGCCGAAGCTCGCAACCGCCGATTTCTTCCGCAACCGTCAGCTCCAGCCGTTTGAAGTGCAGGAAAAGGCGCCCGGTGGATTGAAAGGCATGATTCCGGCCGCTGGATTGATGCCCGCGCTGGTACCCGGCATGGTGGATGCGGCTTTGGTTGCCCTGCGCGAATACGGTACGCTTTCCTTCAACGACATCATTGCGCCGTCGATTGAATTGACCGCCGACGGCTACGCGATCGATGAAGTCCGCGCCAGTTCGATGGCTGCCGCCGCGCCGTTCTTTGCCGCGTGGCCATCGTCGAAGGCGCACTTCTCCGTGAATGGCCACGTGCCGCGCCTCGGCGAAATCTTCAAGCAGCCGAATCTGGCGAAGACTCTGCAAGCAATGGCCGATGCGGAAAAGAAAGCACTCGCCTCGGGTGCCAGCCGTCAGGCCGCCATCGATGCGGTTCGTGACTATTTCTATCGCGGCGAGGTGGCCCGCAAGATTGACGCCTTCAGCAAAGCCAACGGCGGCCTCATTCGCTATGAGGACATGGCTGCGTTCAAGCTGGAGCCGGAAGAACCGGTTTCGACCACCTACAAAGGCTTGCGCGTCTACAAATCGGGCTTTTGGAGCCAGGGTCCTTCGATGCTGGAAGCTCTGAATATTTTGGACGGCTATGATGACCAGCTTGGCTTCAACTCGGGGGCTTACATCCACCGCATGGCCGAGGCGCTGAAGCTTGCTTACGCCGATCGCGACACCTACTACGGTGACCCCAAGTTCAGCAAAATTCCATCCGAGACTCTGCTGTCGAAAGAATACGCCGCCGAGCGCCGCAAGTTGATCACCGACAAGGCGTCGCAGGCGTTCATCCCTGGCACCATCAACGGCAAGCAGGGCCAGCATCCGAGTCTGGAGGAAACAGCGCACATTCCGCTGGATCCCGTGTTGATGGCGAAGGATACGACTTGCGTGGATGCCATCGACAAGGACGGCATCATGTTTTCGGCCACCCCTTCCGGCGCTTGGCTGCCAAGCGTAATCGCGGGCGACACAGGCATTCCGCTCAGCGAACGCGGTGAGAGCTTTGTGCTGATTCCGGGTCATCCGAATGAACTAGCGCCCGGCAAGCGCCCCCGCGTCACGCTGACACCGACGCTGGTGACAACGGGGGATGGCACGCCTTATGCGGTTCTCTCCACACCTGGCGGGGATACGCAGGAGCAAGGTTTACTGCAGGTGCTTATGAATGTTGTCCAGTTCCGCTTCAACGCGCAGAACGCCGTGGAAGCGCCCCGCTTCGGGACTCGTCATCTGGTTTCAAGCTTCGACAATCACGCGTGGAACCGCGGCGATTTGCAGTTGGACGAGCGGATCTCGCAGGCGGTGGCCACGGATCTGATCAACCGAGGCCATAAGGTCAGTTTCATGTCCCGCTATGCCAACGGCACGGCTCCCGTGATGATCCGCCTGCTGCCGAACGGGACCATCGAAGCAGGTGCGGATCCTTACTACAACCGCACGGCTCGGGCCTGGTAGGCCGAAATAGTAGAACTTCGCACACGTGACTCTGCCGCTTTTTGATCTGCCTTCAGAGTTCGATCGCGCGGGCCTTGCCCGAAAGCTGGGTGCTCTTGCGCGGCAAAACATTTGGATCGGCACCAGTTCGTGGAAATACGAAGGCTGGCTCGATCAAATCTACACTACCGAACGCTACCTGACGCGCGGGAGATTTTCGAAGAGCCGCTTTGAGGCCGAATGCCTCGCCGAGTTCGCCGAAGTGTTCCCCATCGTCTGCGGCGACTTTTCTTTTTATCAATTTCCATCGCCCGAATACTGGTTCAAGCTGTTCGCGTGCGCTCCCAAGCATTTGCGCTTTGCGTTGAAAGCGCCGGAAGAAGTGACGGCCGATGTCTTCCCCCGCCACGCCCGGTATGGTGCGCGCGCCGGAATGCGCAATGAGACATTTCTCAACGCCGAGGCCTTCGCCGGCCTCTTCCTCGAACCACTGGAACCGTTTCGTGAGCGCATCTCCACTGTGATTTTCGAATTTGGCGCACGCTCGACGCCGCCGCGCGAGTTTGTCCGGCACTTGAGCGAATTCCTGGCCGCTCTGCCGGCGGACTTTCGTTACTCCGTGGAGATTCGCAATCGGACGTATTTGGACGCGCCGTATCTCGAATGCCTTTCTGAGCATCGTGTCTCGCACGTCTTGAACGCCTGGTCGAAGATGCCTCCCTTGCACGAACAAATGGCCGTGCCCGGAATCTTCACCACGGATTTCACGGTGGTCCGCGCGCTCTTGCGCGAAGGCCGCATGTACGAACAGGCCGTCGAGCAGTTCGCTCCGTACAAAGAAGTGAAGGACGAAAATCCAGAGGGCCGCGCTGCATTGAAGGCGTTGATCCACCGCATGAAGGAAGAACGCCGGGCGGCGTTAATCTTCGTCAACAACCGTTTCGAGGGTAATGCCCCTACGACGATTCGGGCTGTTATTGAAGACGAGCCGGGGTCCTCGGAAGGCTGATGCCTACTCGCACCTCTCCCGCGGATCTGCATTTGCCTATCGATCCGCTGCTGTCTCGCATTGTCGAATCGCTGCGCGCGAATCCACGTCTCGTCATCGAAGCCCCGCCGGGCGCGGGCAAGACAACGCGCGTGCCTCCGGCACTTCTTCCGCTTGTGAAGGGCGAGGTTCTTGTGCTCGAACCGCGCCGCCTTGCCACGCGTATGGCCGCTCGCCGCGTAGCGTGGGAATTAGGCGAAGAGATCGGCGAGACGGTCGGTTATCAGGTGCGCTTTGAAGATGTCGCCGGCCCGAGGACGCGGCTGAAGTTTCTGACCGAAGGTGTACTCACACGCAGGCTGTTGAGTGACCCGCAACTGCGCGGCGCCGGCGCAGTGATTCTCGACGAGTTTCACGAACGCCACATGGATGGGGACCTCGCGCTGGCGTTGCTCCGGCGAATCGAGGGGCTGAAGCTGATTGTCATGTCCGCGACGCTGAATGCAGCGCCCATCTCTCGGTTTTTGGGCGATTGCCCTATTCTGCGCTCCGAAGGAAGATTACATCCGATCACGGTTGAGTACACGCCGCACTCCGCGACAACTCTTGATGAGCAAGTTGCCTCGGCGTTGGAGAGATTACTCAAAGACGGACTCACGGGCGATGTTCTCGTCTTCCTTCCAGGAGCCGCTGAAATCCGCCGTGCTTCACGTGCCATCGAAAAAATCGCGGCGAAAGAAAAGTTGCTGGTGGTTCCACTGCATGGCGACCTAACTCCCGCCGAGCAGGATCGCGCTGTCTCGCCCGATGCCCAACGCAAGGTGATTCTCTCCACCAATGTTGCCGAAAGTTCCGTGACGATCGAAGGCGTGACTGCTGTGATCGATAGCGGTCTCGCACGCGTTGCGGGTGATTCGCCGTGGACCGGACTGCCGATGCTCGACGTCAAGCGGGTGAGCCAGGCATCAGCCACGCAGCGAGCGGGGCGTGCTGGACGAACCGCTCCCGGGCGTGTGATTCGCTTATACACGGCGGAAGATTTTCATCGCCGGTCACCGTCGGATCCTCCCGAGATCGTGCGTCGCGAGCTATCACACCTTGCGCTCCTTCTCCGGGCGATGAACGTTTCCGAACTCGAGTGGTTGGACGCCCCGCCTGCGCCTGCTTGGGATGCCGCCAACACCCTGCTCGATCGCCTGGGCGTCACGCCGCACATGGCCGAACTGCCCTTGCCGCCGCGTCTGGCTCGACTCGTGCTGGACGCCGCGCGTCGCGGAGCCGCCGATGCGGGATGTGCTGTTGCAGCGGTACTGAGCACGGGGGAGCGCGGCTCCTCGGATCTGCTCTCCCTGATGGATGGCGTATGGCGCCCGGAAACCAAACGCGTTTACGATCAGCTCCGCAACGCATTGCGCCGAATGCCGGATGTCCGGGCAAACAAGACTTCGGCCGGATTCTCACACGCAAACGACGAAGCCGTATTGCAGGCCGTGCTCGCGGCATTTCCGGATCGTGTCGCGCGTAAACGTTCGCGCGCATCCGGGGACGAACTTCTCCTTTCTGCTGGCGGCGCCGCGAAATTTCCCCAATGCCATCACGAGTTCGTCGTCGCCGTTGATGTGGAAGAGCGCCGCGAGCATGGCATGCCGCTGGTTCGCCTCGCGGCCGGCCCCATTCAACCCGACTGGCTCATCGAATACGCTACAGAGCGCACCTCACTCGAATGGAACCGTGGGGCTGAACGCGTCGAGCAAGTTTCGGCCATCGTCTACGATCAACTGGTGATTGACGAAACCCGTGCGCCAGCGCTACCGAGCGCAGCGGCATCCGCGCTGTTGGCAGCCAAAGCAAAGGAGGTGGATATCGGCCGCTTTGCCGATCGCGATTCGCTGGAACAGTTGCGCGCCCGCTGCGGGTTTGCGGGGATTTCGATCGATCCTGTCGCGAAGCTCGAAGAACTGTGTGAGGGTTGCACCAGTTTCCGCGATCTGGAAGCAAGCGATCTTCTGCGCGCGCTGCGCCCGCGGAATCTGGATCAACTGACTCCGGAGAAGCTACGCCTGCCAGGCGGACGTGAATTGAAGGTGCATTACGAAACCGGCAAGCCGCCCTGGATCGAATCGCGTCTGCAGGACTTCTTCGGCGTACGAGAAACGCCGCGCGTCGGGAACACGCCTGTTGTCGTTCATCTGCTGGCGCCGAATCGAAGGCCGGTGCAGGTGACAACGGATCTTGCGGGATTTTGGGAGCGCCTGTATCCCGAGGTGCGCCGCGAACTTTCACGGCGGTATCCCAAACACAAGTGGCCGGAGACGCCGTAGCGGGTTACGCCAGCACGACAGTGTTCTGGCGGCAACCGCGTGCCGTCAGGGAATATTCGAGCGCTGTTTCCGTCTTCTCGCCTTCCACCACTAAACGGGCCGCGTTGCCAAAGAAATCGCGCGCCTCCTCAGGAGGCATGGAGGGAAGTATTGTGCGAAGCACGCGCGGATCCCAATAGCGGAACGTGATCTCTCGCCCACGCTCCGTGCGTAGCATCACATAGCTGCGCCAGTGCAGGCGGTTGGCGTCGAACGATTCGCGAGACGTGAAGTAATAACCCCACTGATGCCCCCAGCCGTCTTTCACCAGCACGTCGAGCAGTTTCGCCTTCGATGGCAACGCGACGAGGTAAGGCGAAGAGGCTACGGTATCATCCACGCGCGCGAATTCGGCTCGCGCCGCGTCGAGAAACGCTGGAATGCGCGGATCGCGCACGGGATCCAGAAGCGCAAACACGGACTCACCTGGACCGTAGAGTGCATCGAGCAGAATCGACTGTGGCCGCGAGAATCCCTGCCAAGCTTCCCCAGCCGCTTCAATCGGCACGGCAATTGTTTGTTCGAACTGATTGCGCGACGTTGGAAACTGCAGCGTTGGATGGCCGATGGAATTGCCGTTCTCACCTTCCCGCTGCGCCGCCTCCAGTTGAACGGAAAACGTGGAACTGCCGGCCGCAATGGAGTCTCCGTTACGAATCCAGGCATCCGAAACGCGGTCGCCGTTGAGGAACGTTCCGTTGCTCGAACCCAAGTCGCGCAGGCGGCACTGCGAGCGGTCGCACTCCAGCGCAAAGTGTTGGCTGGAAAGATAAGAATCCTCGGCGATGACATGGTCAGCCCGAGTGGTTCGCCCCACGCGCAAAATGGAGCCCGAGCGCACCTCAATGCGGCGGCCCGTTACCGGACCAGATACGGCGTGAAGGACGACAACCATGCGCCAAGTTCTCCCGATAGGCTTCTCCATATTTTACGCGCAACCGCGCGCTGATTTGGAGCAATATCCCCGCCAAAATCCTTGATTCGGCAGGAAGTACCAAAAGGATAAGCGAAATCGCCGTCAGGGGTAGGCGATTTTCCAAGATACCTCGTCATGGCCGCGACCGCCTCTCGAATTTCTGGCTATGTGGTTCACGCCAAAGCAGTTCCGCATCTGAACGGCGCACATAGTTGGCGTCGAGCGCGGCTGTTTCATCGGGTTGACCGTTCCGAAACCGCGCCAGCGCGATCCTGCCGATGGCTCCCGCCAGTGCCTCTGGCGCTTCGGTCACAGTCAATGAATGCTCCCTCAGGGGGACGTGGAGAGCGCCGGTTTGTGTCACAAATTCGATCTCCGCGAACCGGCCGGCAAGCCCCGCAAGCCACGAAGCCAAGCGAAGGACGGCCTCATTCTGGATTACCTCCAGCTTCGAATTGTAGACGCTCGCGTACACTTCGCCGCGGCGGGCGTCGATGACGGGTGCGCGCAGTTCCATGGCTCCGAACGAAGCCAGTGCTTGAAGATTCGACACGCCCACCAGTGGTTTGCCGGTTGCCTCCGCCAGTCCTTTGGCTGCGGTAATGCCCACGCGCACCCCTGTAAATGATCCCGGGCCTGACGCCGTCGCGAAGCCGTCGATATTATGAAGGGAAAAATTGTGGCGGTGCAGCAGTGCGTCGATCTCGCCGAAAACCACGTGCGCGAATCCATCGGGCGAGGTGAGGAGGACTTCCCCCAGCAGACCTTCACTGCTCACTAGCGCGATGCTGCCCGTGGGACCGGTTGTGTCGATCGCAAGAATCCTGGCCGGATTTGGAAAGCTCACTGCGTCAGCCGGTACACTTTATCCGCGGTGTACGCCTTTCCGTTTGCATTCAAGATCGCCACGCGCATTAGAACAACGCCAGGCAGCTTGTTGGCGACGGACGTTGGAATGCGCAGAGTGCCCTCGCGTCCGGATCCCGCGAGGCGATAGCCTTCACCATCCAGCACGACTTCGGCGGTCCATTCCACGAGCAAGGATCGCGTCGCGCGCGTTTCGCGCTTCGTCTTTAAGCTGAACTTCGGCGGATTTGACAGGGAGATTTCGTCGGCCACGGGGGCGGCGACCTCAAACGGCACTCGCTGTGGATCGGTCTCCACTTCCTGCACAGGCACTCGGCGCGATTCGAATTTATAGGAACCGAGCATCCCCTCTTTACGCCCCTCGCGGGAAAGCCGCAGAACCCAATCGTGCGACTTATCGGGAGGTTCACCGGTGAAGTGTTCGCCGTTGTACTCCTTCGCCTTCGTCATTTCACCGGTTGCTGGATTGAACCAAGCGACATCGTATCCGTGCTTTTCCACGGTCAATTCCACCAGCGCCGGTTTTTCGATGTAGATCAGATACTCCGTTCCATCCAGCGCAATGGCGCGACCGCCATCCACGTCGAAATAGGGCTCCAGTTCCCAATAGCGGCTGGCGGACAGAATCGCCGACCACGCCTTCATGTAAGGCCCATTGCCCGATGCCGGATATTGTCCGTTCATCGTCGCGTTCCAGAGATCTTTCTGCGACTGAATGCCCGTGTTGATGGCAGGCACCTGATACAGTTGATGCTCCACCGCGCCGACGTTGGCATCCGTTGTTCCATAGCTTCGGATGTTCATCCATGCATCGCCCAAGAGGGGAGCCGACGTAACTGAGGCCATGGCCGTGCGTGGGTGCTGATACGCGTCCAGGCGCTTCAACAACGTTCCGGCATCCTTCAATACGCTTCGCCCGTGGGGTATCTCTTCGAAACCTGCGCCAGAGGACCAGGTAATGTTGAGCGCAGCGAATCGCGCGACGATGTCCGTCAGATACTGCTGCCGCGCCTGAGCCTCCAGTGGAATCGCCGCAAGGACCAAATCCACCACCAGGCCTTTCACGTTGATCGCGCGGATTCGCTCCACGGCTTCGTTCAAATTCGTGTTCGGCGCAAGGGTCACACGAAGGTGCGTGTATTTGCCATCGGCACGATCACTCACCGCCTTGTCGAACTCGGGGCGGGGAATCTCGGTGAAGCGATCGAGGGCCGCGGCCATCCACAGATGTTGTTTGGCGTTACCTTCGGTCGCGAAGTGATGAACATTTCGCACCTGTACAAACCCTGGGGCCTCCGGTGCCGCCGCCGCTGCAAGCTGACCTTCCTGATCGTTCCACCGGGCGACGTTGCTGGTTAGTTTGTATTCCCACACGCCCGCTTCGCTTGGGGCGAAACGGAAAATCATCCTGCTGCCTTCGCGGAAGGCGTTCAGTAAGTAGGTGCGGTGCCGTGGCGAGCGAAATTCGCCGCTAAGGGTCATCTGCGCGCTGTTATCCTGCGGCGTCAGTTCAAATGCCAGATCGCACGAAGACCATTCGGCGACCATGGAGCACCCTTGCTGTCCGACCGCAGCCGTCGGCGCAAACAACAGCCCAAGCCCGCACACCGCAGGCACCAGACGATTGCCGATAAAATTGTGCGAACGCCCCACCATCCTCTTCCGATTATAGTGAGGAATTGGGGGCCTGCTTCCGGCGCCGAGGCACCTGCGCGTCACAGCCCGACCCACTCCGCCGCCGTCTTTTCCCACTCGTACAGAAAGATCTTCTGGCCTTCACGGTTGTGCCACCAGCCGCCCGGAGTGAAATATTGGTCGGGGGCCTCCACGGGAATGAACTCGATCTCCGGCGCCCTTTTCCGGAAGATATTCGCGGCGCGGCGCGTGTGGTAGTTGCTGGTTACCAGCAGTACGGATCTGACTCCACGGCGCCGCAATTCCGTTACCGCGGCATCGGCCTCTTCCGCGGTAGACCGCGCCTCGTTCTCAAAGTGCGAAAAGTGCGATTCCGCGAAACCGTGCTTCACGGCAAATGGAATCGCCAGATCGCATTCATGCCACCCGTAGTTGCCCCCAGGACCGCTGATCATCGCTTGTGGAGCGAATCCGTCCCGCACCAGCGCCCCGGCGCGGAGAATCCGGCTGCCGTCAGCGCCGCCCGCCAGTACCAACACGACGTCTGCCTTCCTAGGGGGCTCCGCCCGAACCAGATACGATCCTCCGGCGGTCAGGATCTGCACGCGGAATAGCATGAGCAAGACCACCACGGCTCCACCGGCGAACCAAGTCGAGCGTGATCTAAGCTTCACGGCTTTGTGGGGAAACTACTTCTCTTCAGAGGAACGGGCATCGACTTTGCCCGTGGCTTTCAAGCGCTGAAACATGCGCTCCACTTCATCTTCATCTTCACTGCGCAGAACCGGATACCGGGTGGGGGCGGGCTCTTGCATCTTTTGTTGACGTTTGGCTTCCAACTCTTTCGCCTCGCGTTCCCGGGCTTCGCGTTCCAGCGACGCGGCGGATTCACCCCAAAACTGGCGGTAGGGAACGCCCTGAATGAACGCGCGACGGGAAAGCCTCTGGATATGGCGGCAAAGGCTCTTCGATCCGTCATGGTCTCCCGGATACAGGACCAGGACGCGCTGCCCGTCGACCAACGTCAGGTGCATGATCAAAGGCATGGCCCAACTCGTCTGATCCACTGCCCGGACGTCGTTCCAGGAAATCACGCGCCGGCCAATGGCGATATGTGTTTCATGGATCTCAATCACCGGGCGAATGGTGATGATCGCCAGTCCGATGGTTGTCAGCAGAAACAGCGCGGCCGGAATCCAGCTTGGCCACCAACTTAGCCCCACCCAGGCGCTAAAGAGGGTCCCGGCAAACGCAAAGAGCGTTACCGAAAGAAACCGGCGCGACGGGGTATAACGGGCGAGATACCTGCTCACACCTTCAATTTACCACCCCCGGACCACAGCCGGAATGAGGCGGACGGCTTAGTTTTGGCCCCTTTGGAGACGCATATTCGCTGCTTAAACCGATTTGCCTCTCCAGTCGCGCCGCCTAGGGACCCGGTAGCGTCTCAGACGGTCGAATGTCGCACTGAGGCAACTATTGGATCTCAAAAGTGAAACTGGCCCAGAAGCTTTCCCAATCCGCTGGTTGATTGCTCCTGTTGGCGTCAGTGAGATGCTCCATCTTGATCGTGTGTAGCCGCCACTTTCCGCGGGCAGTCAACGGGATAGCAATCCGGCCGTCGTTTCCGGTGCGGCCGATGATCTGGGTCCTCTTGCCATCCGGCCCGGCCCACGCGGCCTCCAACTGCAGGCCAGAGGCCGGTTCACCCCGATACATCACGCGAACAGGGAGCGTTTGGCCCAGATTCAGAATGTGCGGGTCCTTCTCCAGCAGGATCTCGATCGGGAATCCCACCGCGTGGCTGAAATATCCGTCGGGCGCGCCAGCCAGAAGAAGCGATTTCGCGTATTTGCTATACCGTTCGCGACCGGGTTTGGCGGACTCTCCATTCTTCGCACGCCATTCAATAACGGAACTTAAGCCTTCTTCTTGAAGGTAGGCGAGGAACTTGTCCGGCTCCAGTTGAATGAAGTTCGGAATCGTCCTGATGCCAAGAATCAGATTGCCGTCGCCCGGCACGGACACGGACCCAAGCGTACGGTTTCCGTCCACGTGTAGGTGGTCGACCATTCTGGAACCAGAGGCGCTGTGGAGAGTGCCATCGCGCAGCCGCTCAACGGCAACACTCAGTTCGCTGTCTGGGAAAGAATCGCCATTGTGCAATTCGAATAGGACCGGATAGCTTTTGGCGGCAACGAATGTTTCGGGGAGCAGGTAAAGATCGTGCCCCATGGCTGAGGCAGCGACGAAGGCAGCGAAACAGAACCGCAAGAAACAAAGCATACGAATGTACTATTCGTAGCACACACTTCCTTCGATGACAACAATGGCAACCGGTTACGGTTAAATCACGGAAGGGCTCGTGAGTGTAAGCTTCCCGTGCCTGACGCCGCGCGCGGCGATCAAGCGGTCCGCAACCTGGCGGACCTGTCCGGCTCTGCCCCTCAGCACAACAACCTCCAGGCAGTTGTCATGATCCAGGTGCACGTGCAGGGTCGATACGATTTGGTGGAAATGTTGATGCTGCATGTCGACGAGTTTGTCATTGATCAGACGCTGATGGTGGTCGTAGACCAAAGTCAACGTCCCCACCACGGATTGATTGTCCTTGTAGGTCTCTTCTTCAACCAGAGCATCTCGAATCAAATCGCGGATGGCTTCGGAGCGGTTGGTATAGCTCTTCCTTGCCATCAGCTTGTCAAACTGCTCGAGCAAACCTTCGGGGATCGCGATCCCAATGCGGGAGAGATCATTCCCATTGTTGAGAGGCATTTAAGGTCGAAGATAGCACGCGGCCGTGAACGTATTGGCGCCGCAAAAGCGCGGATGGCGACCGCGAATCGGACAGGCGACATCGCACTGAGTACCTATGCACCCGAAACGAGGCCGATGCTTAGATGTCAGATGACGAATTTTGTCACCCATGCTATGCCTCGACTGCGAGTGGAATGGCAACGGTTCGTCGAGGCTTTCCATTGGTGCATTCGAGTCACTCTGGTAGGTTTGTAAAGTGCCTACAACGAAACTCCAGGAACAGTTCGGACAAATCGACATTTATCTTTTTGATCAGATTCTAAAAGGTCGCATCTCACGCGGGATGCGCATCCTGGATGCGGGGTGCGGTGCCGGGCGGAACCTTGTTTACTTCCTGCGCGAGGGGTACGACGTTTGCGCGGTGGACGGGGACGCACGGGCGGTGGAGCGTGTCCGCACTATGGCCCGGATGTTCGCGCCATCGTTGCCGGAGGCGAGTTTCCGGGTGGAAGCCGTTGAGCAAATGACTTTCGACGATGCGTCCGCCGATGTAGTAATCTCTAGCGCTGTCCTTCATTTTGCGCGCGATGCTGCACACTTCATGGCGATGCTGCACGGAGCCTGGCGCGTGTTGAGGCCCGGCGGGCTGTTCTTCTGCCGGCTGGCATCGTCGATCGGTATAGAGCGCCAGATCGAAAATATCGAAGGCCGCCGGTACCAATTGCCGGATGGGTCGGACCGGTATCTTGTAGACGCAGCGCTGCTCGAATTGCTCACCGAACAACTGGGAGCCGAATTGGCCGACCCGTTGAAGACGACCGTGGTGCAGAATCAACGCTCGATGACGACCTGGGTTTTGCGGAAGAAACAGTGACCGAACTGAAGTGCAGGAGCGAAGAACTACTTCGCCAGCACCGGGATGGTCGTCAACGTTCCATCGGCTTTTGCGCGTAGTCCAACTGCGTTGATTTTGCCGCCGGCGGGCACGACGAACTCCACCATGCCGCGCCTGTTGGCGGTTACCGAGTAATTGCCTGGCAGCAAAAACGATGTATGTCCGCGCCCGGCCAGATTCAATGTTGACGTCTGCAAAAGGCTGCCTGTTTCGTCATAGATCTTTGTTGTGATGGATGCTGCCGTGGTGGCGACGTTCGATAGCGCGACGCCGGTGGTCAGGCCGTTTGTGTCGTCGAACACAAGAACGAAGCTCCCTGGCGTCCGGGTCTCCAGCGGCACGGAAGCTTCCTGCCCGAATGTGGTCCACTTGAAGACCTCAAAGCCGCTCACGCTGCCTGTGGTGGTCAGCTGGGCCGACCCGACGATGCTCGACGAGGCATCGTTCGCTACGGTTTCCACCAGTAACATTGCGCGCGCCGCGAGTGTTTGCGTTAGCGAAGACGTTGTGGATGTTGCTCCCGTTTGCGGCAATCGCAGCGGCACGCTCAACGGGTTTCCGCTTTCATCGAAGAAGTTGAGTGTAAATGATGCGGACGCAGACCCCATGTTTACCAAGAAGAATGTGCTTGTGAATCCGCCATGGTAGGCGGTATGCGCGATCGCACCTCCGACGGAATCGCTGGACGACAACACTGGCAGCGTTGTCAGCGCCGGACCATTGGCGCGCAAACCCAACACGCTAATCTGGCCTGCCGTCAGTGTGCCAAAGCCCGGCGTTTGAAATTCGACAGTGCCGCGTTTGCCGGTGCTTGCCGGGTATTGCTGATTCAACATGAACGACGTGTGACCCCTGGACGGCAGGTTGATGGTCGCGGTGCCGATCTGCGCGCCGGTATCGTCACGGAGGATCACCGCAATATTCGCCGCCGTTGCTGCCACGTTCGCCACCGCAACGCCGGTTGCGAGATTCCCTGTATTGTCGAAGGCCAGAACGTACCTGCTTGCGTTGCGCGTCTCCAGCGGAACCACGGCTTCCCACTTGAACGGGGGATAGCGAAAGATACCGAAGGCGCCAATCGCACCAGCGCTTTGCACGCGCGACCATCCCACCACCTGGGCCTGCTGCGGATCGCCGGTGGCGTCGATCACCGCCGACGCATTCACGTTGAGCGGTTGATCGAAGGAAGATGCCGCCGTCGGCGTCGTGGTCAGCGCGGCGGGTGGGCCTGAAGATAAGCCCGATGAAACCGGAACCAGGTTCAACGGAATGCTTAGCGCATTGCCGCTGTCGTCAAAGAAATCCGCGTGCCCTGTGTCGGAGCACACTCCTAGATGAACCAGCGTGATCAGCGAATCCCAGCCTCCGGCAGTGGCGATCTGCGGCATGGATCCGGAGAGTGCCTGGATGCTAGCGGGGCAAGGCGCTGTGATGGTATTGAAATTGATCACGCTAGACATTCGGAATGCCGGCCCGCCCATTGTGTTGAAGACGAGAACATCCACGGTGGACGCTACGGCAAAGTTCGTGAAGGTGGTCACCACCCCAATGGCGTCGCGAGCCGGCAGAGTCACGAGTGTTCCGCCGCTGCAACTGGCGGGTTGCGTTGTTGAGAACCGTCCGCCCACGCACAGATACGCGGAGACGACTACGCTTGGACTGCCACTACCGCTGGAACTGGTGCCGTTGTCGTACAGGTAATCGGAGAGATACGCTTTCGCGCCGTTGAACTGTGTTCCGGGACTGGCGGTTAACGTGAAACCGAAGCTGTCCGTAAGAAACTTGTTTGCTCCCGGTCCTACGGCGTTGGTGAACGCGCCGGTCAGAACGAAAAAGCCGACGCCCGTGGAGCCAATCAATCCATCCATGTTTGCGGGTGGTGGAACTGCAGAACTGCTGTAGCGGAAGTTGGAAAGAACGGCTCCGTCGGGCAATGTGCAGCCAGAGGGAGGGAGCGCGATATAGGAGGCGAGGTTTCCGCTCGCTGACTGCGGGCATTCGGTCGCAACTGCTGTACCCGTTACAACCGCGCATAGCGCTGCAAGAAGCAAAAATATTCTCATCGTCTCGCCTCCGACCCAGGGGACGTGGTGTGTCTTGTTGGTCCAGCCTAACATAGGTCGGCCCGCGCGTTGTACGATTGCCCCATGAGGATTTCTCAGGCGCCTCCCGCTGTGATTCCAGCACGCCTTCCTGTTCCTGCGCTGTCTGCGCAGAATGCTTCGATCCCAAAGGAATTTACGGTGCAGGAGCGGTTGTCGCCGGTAGTGGAGGAGGCTCAGCGGAACGAGTGGGTAGTGCATATGGTGGGTGCGGCTGATGTTGTCTACGCGGATCTGCACGGTGCGCAGCGTTGGCTGGAGGCGCGCGGCTGCACGGCGGTTCGCAGGTTTGACGCGGGCGGTACACAGGCCCTGGGCTATCTGCGAAATGGATTTCGCTGCGTGGTGTTTCGAGGGACACAGGAGGCGGAGGATTGGGTCACCGATCTGCAATCGTTCTATTGGAGTTCCCCTCCGGTTCATTTTGGTTTTCAGCGGAGTTGGGATGCGGTGCAGAAGGACGTGACCGGATGGCTGAAGGCGACGCCCGCGGCGAACGGCGGCGTGTATTTATGCGGACACTCTTTGGGGGGAGCGATCGCCACAATCGCCGCTCTCGATTGGACGCGGCAGGGCGGAGAGGTGGAGCAGGTGATCACGTTTGGATCGCCGCGCACGGGGTCGTGGGAGTTTGCCGAACGATATGACAGCGCGAACTTGAGCGAAAAGACGCTGCGCTACACGCACGACCAGGATGGGATCTGCGTGATTCCTCCGCGCCTTTTGTTTTGGCACGTTGCACCAGCGTTGAAGTTGGAGATGCCGGATCGAGGTGAGCCCGTGCGCCGCCAGCCTGGGCTTTTGCCCGAGCCGGTCACGGCGGCGCCGGGAGTGTTCGAGTCCCTGGTTGTGGCATTGAAGCCTGCGTTGATGGGAGCGGCACCGGCGGCGGGCGCGGTGCTCTCGATGCTGGACGAGAAATCCGACAGCATTTGGATGAATCCGAAAAAGACGGCGCTGCGGCGCGTATCGCTGGGCGGGGCGCAGTTTCTCTTCCTGTTGGTTCCGGCAGGCGTGCAATTGGTTGTTTCTGCGCCGGTTGTTGCCGGATGGCTGGCCGGGCACGCGCATGCCATCTTTGCAGGGATCGGCGAATTTCTCGCCTGGCTTGTGGGAACGTTTTTAGCTTTGCTGTTGGTTGCGGCGGTCACGTTGAGAGGCGAATACAAACCGGTTCGTTTAGCGGTGTGGTTCGTGCTGTCGATGGGCGCGGCGTTTGGAATGGCGTGGGGGATCTTACATAGCCCGCCCATTGTGGACGCAAGCGCGAAGGCTGTACTGTATGCCGCTGTGGCGGCGGGGTTCTTCGTGACCCAGCAGTTTCTGTTTTTGATTTTGTTCGTTGCGTCGAATCGATGGGTCCGGTTGGTACTGAGCTGCGCAGGTGCCGGGGCCCTTCTGTGGTCTTGGTCGTCCATACCAATGAATGGATTACTGACGCTTGTGGTGGGAATCGCAGGGTTGATGACGATTCTGG
Organism: Bryobacteraceae bacterium; assembly: GCA_040081455.1. GTDB lineage: Bacteria > Acidobacteriota > Terriglobia > Bryobacterales > Bryobacteraceae > Palsa-187. Next base: position 7,388 of record JBEBGM010000003.1, on the reverse strand, counting down.
TGTATCGATTCGCGGCGGGAGTTATGGATCACATGATGGAGCATTATTTGTTGGCGATTGTGGGCTCCGGATCTCCGGCGCCGCGGGAGCAGGCAAAGGCGATGCTCGGAGGAAAGTGCCTCGACGGGTGGAATCCATTTCAGAAGGTGAAGGACGCCGGGTGAGTGGGATGACATTCCTGCGATGAGCCTTCATTGTTGATTTTCTTCTGGGGCGAGCACGTGCGCAGCCCATAGGGTCGACAATTCTCCCGTTCGCTTGATTTGACATATCGATAAGAGGCGTATCGCCTGATCGCGTTCGCGCCGGGACCAAGGTCTGTCCCCGCGTTCGACACTGTTTTGGCGCGGGTTGGGATTCCCAAGCACACTTCTGTTGGCTGGGGCTTACAACGTACCCCGTCCACCGTGCTATTCTAATCAGGCTCTAATGGCTCGGCGGAACACTTTCCCCAATATTTGCATTGCACTCGGATTTCCGAACGCGGAAGCGCTGCTGGCGCACGCGCGGACGGAATATGATGCTGGTGAGCGCTTCTTTGAGTTCCGCCTGGATCACTTGCCGAATCCGGATCAAGGCGTGGCGGCGATCCGGAAGTTTCTGAGTCGCCATCCCGATTGCACGATTCTCGCGACGTGCCGCCGGCACCAGAATATGGGCCGGTTTAACGGCAGCATCGAAGAGCAGTTACGGATCTTGAGCGACGCGGTGACGGCGGGGGCGCAGGCGATCGACGTTGAGATTGAAAGCGCGGAGAACTGCGTTCCGAAGTTGGAAGCGCTGCGCGCCCGGACGTACTTACTGCTCTCGTATCACAACTACGGTGGGACGCCTCCGGTGGAAGGCATTCTGCGGCGCATGCAGAAGATTCCGGCCGATGGGTACAAGATCGTGACCACGGCGAAGAAGCCTTCCGATAGCGTGAGGGTGCTGGATCTGGCTCGGTCGCATCCGAAGGTGCCGACGGTTGTGCTGGCGATGGGCGAGACGGGCTTTCCGACGCGCGTGCTTTCGCCGTCGTTCGGCGGGATGTACACGTATGCGGCTCCGAACGCGGCTGAGGGAACGGCCTCGGGGCAGATTTCGGCCAAGCAGTTGCGGAACCTGTACCGCGTGGACAAAGTTTCGCGCGATGCGAAGATTTACGGCGTGATTGCCGATCCGGTGCGGCATTCGATCTCACCTGCGGTGCATAACCGGGCGTTTCAGGCGCGCCGGATGGATTCGATTTTGTTGCCGTTTCTGGTGCATCCAGTGCAGTTGAAGGATTTCTTCATCGCAGCGGAGAAGCTCCCGCTCTCCGGATTCTGCGTCACCATTCCGCACAAACAAAAGGTGATCCGGTATTTGGATCACGTGGAACCGCTGGCGCGCCGCATTGGCGCGGTCAACACGGTTTGGCGCAAGGCAGGGAAGTGGCGCGGCACGAATACGGATGCGGATGGCGTTTTGGTTCCGCTAGAACGGCGGCTGCGCGTCGGGAAGTCAACGGCGTTGGTGGTGGGAAATGGCGGCGCGGCTCGGGGCGCCGCGTACGCCCTGGCATCGGCTGGCGCGAAGCTTGCAATCACCGGGCGCAATGTGGACCGTGTTCGAGTGCTGGCGAAGGCGTGTAACGCAGAGCTGCTGACGCGCGATCAGGCGGAAGCTCGCGACTTTGATTTGCTGGTACACGCAACGCCGCTCGGGATGACACCGAAAGTGGATCAGTGCTTCTTCAATAAGCGCATTCCAGCGAAGCTCGTCTTTGATATGGTCTACAACCCGATGGAGACGATGCTTCTGAAGCAGGCGAAGGCGCAGGGGGCGGCGGTGATCACCGGGCTTGAGATGTTCATCGAGCAGGCTTCGAGGCAATTTGAGATTTTTACCGGTGAATCGGCTCCACGCAGCGTGATGGAAAAAGCCGCGATGGAAGCGTTGGGCAATTACAAGTAATTTTCTTCGTGCCTACGTGAAGATTTGCCGCTTCCTGTGGCGCTGCCACGGCAAACTATAATGACCGTATGAAAATGACGCGACGCGGGCTTGCGCGGTTGGCCGCCATGGCATCGGCCGCGGCAACCATTCCCCAAAAAGGCGAGGCGCAGCCGCCTCCTCCGCCTCGTGGTTCCGGACGAAGTGCCGCGGCGTTAGCGATGGAAAAAGTAACGCTGCCTCGCGCGACGGAGCCGGCGATGCGATTTGAGGCCTGAAAATGGCGGATCTTTCCGGCGACGTTTTTTTTCTCACCATTCGAGAGCTTTCGGCAAAGCTGCGTTCCAAGGAATTTTCTGCGGTGGAGCTGACGCGCGCCTACTGCGATCGCCTGGAGAAAATCGGCGCCGCGCACAACGCGTTGGCGCATTCGATGCGCGACGCGGCGATCAAGCGAGCGAAAGATGTGGACGGCGATTTGAAGCGCGGGCGCACCCGCGGCTTACTGCAGGGGATTCCTTACGGCGCGAAGGATTTGTTGGCGGTGAGGAGGCAGCCGACGACGTGGGGTTCGCGCATGTTCGCTTTACAGGTGTTCGACGAAGACGCGACCGTAGTGAAGAAGTTGGAGAAGACAGGCGCGATTCTGGCGGGGAAGCTTGCGATGGTGGAGCTTGCGGGGGGCGTCAGCTATGACTCGGCTGGTGCTTCGTTGCAAGGGCCGGGGCTGAATCCATGGGATCGCACGCGATGGTCGGGTGGATCGTCGAGCGGATCGGGCATTGCGGTGGCGGCGGGGCTGACGGCGTTTGCGTTGGGCTCGGAGACGTCGGGATCGATTATTACTCCGAGCGCGTTTTGCGGTGTGACCGGATTCCGGCCGACGTATGGACTGGTGAGTCGGCGCGGCGCGATGGCGCTGGCGTGGTCGCTCGACAAGATTGGACCGATTTGCCGCTCAGCGGATGATTGCGGGATTGTGCTGCATGAGATTGCGGGAGGCGATCCGGAGGATCCGGCGTCGGCGCGCAAGGGATTTGCATACACGCCGCAGTTTGATCGCAAGGTTTCGGATTTCACGGTTGGGTATGCGCCGTCGGATTGGGAGCGTGTGGTGCCGGAGGCTCGACCGGCATTGAATGCCGCACTCGACGCGGTGAAGAAGTTGGGCGTGAAGCTGAAGGAAGTGGAGATTCCCGACTTTCCATACGGCGCGCTGGTGGAGACGATCATCGGCGCGGAAGCGGCCTCGATTTTCGAGGACAAAATCCGCAGCGGCGAGATTTCGCAGATGGCCGACCAATCGCAGGCGGCGACTCTGCGCGAGGCGTTGGAGCTGCCGTCGCTGGATTATCTGAAAGCCCAGAGAATTCGGTCGCTGGTGCGCCAGGCATTTCGAGAGATGTTCTATAACGTCGATATGCTGCTGGCTCCTGCGCGCATGACACCAGCGCCTCCGGCGACGGGATCGCTACGAGCGAATCGAGCGGTGGGTGCGTCGGTTTCCACATCGCGAGGACTCGACGGCATTATTCCGGCGGGCAATCTTGCGGGCCTGCCTGCCATTTCGTTGCCGTGCGGATTCGCGGAAGGGCTGCCGGTGGGGATTTCGTTTATCGGGCGGCCGTTCTTCGACAATCACGTGATCGGCATGGGCCGCGCGTTTCAGGAAGCGACCGACTGGCACCGGAAGCACCCGAAGGTGTAGCATTCGCTGTTATCCAAGAAAATGAAGCAATCGGATCAGGCTAGGTGCGGCGATCCCCGTAGCGGCGGGAGCGAAGGCGGCGGTTAAACCTGCTTTGCGCCAGGCTCCATGAACCGCGTGGCCGCCGAGGTAGAGGAAGCTTCCGCCCGCGAGCGCCAGGAACGCGTGCAGAGCGTAGGGGCTCATGTGCGGCGCGAGGAACGATTCAAGCATTGCGCCGGCAAGGGTTGAGGCCTCCGCCAATGCGCACCACACAAGCGCGGCTCCGCGAGAATCGAGAGAGGCGCGCACGATGACCCCGAGCGCGAGGCCTTCGGCGATCTTGTGGATGGCAATGGCCAGCACCAGCGGAGCCCCCAACGTTGCGGAATCATCGGCGGCAATAACGCTCCAGCCATCGAGGGCAGCGTGCAATCCAACGGCGATGAGCAGTGGCGGCGCGAAGCCGTGCAGTTCTGATGAGCAGTGGTCGTGATCGTGTGAGTGCGTGTGCGAGCATGCGGGGCACACGGGATAGACGCGCTTATCGATGAACCAGAGGATCGCGGAACCGGCGGCGATCCAGGCAAGAGCGCTTGCCCAATGCAGGAATTCGGCCATTTCGGGCAGCACCCAGAAAAGCGCGACGCCAACGAGGATGCCTCCGCCGAAGGGGACCATTTTGCGCGAGAGCGAGCGCAGCGATTCCAGCCACACGCCGAGCGCGGCGCTGAAAACAGCGACCAAAGTCACGACGATGGGGGCGAGTAGCGGCAGGAGGCGGTGAATCCCTTTTCTTCTCTATTGTAGCGTTAGGGGCTTGATTCTTGAAGAATTTGGCCTAATGAAAGTGCTCGTAGCCGCGAGCCGGGAGGGGTTTGCCTTGGAAGCGAACGGTGCCGGGCTTGCCTTTGACGATCGCGCCGACGCGAATCGTACCTGTCGGTGCGCGGCGGTTGGCGGGCATGGTGAAGAGCAGTTCGTAATCTTCGCCGCCGTGGAGGGCACGTTCGAGCGTGGCGCCGTTGTGGACGGGGACGCTGTCGAGTTCTGCGGCGACACTTGAGGCTTTGGTGAGGCGGTGCAGATCAAGTGCGATGCCGTCGCTGATATCCATACAGGAGGTTGCCTTGCCGCGCAGCTTTTTGCCTAATTCCAAACGCGGCGTGATGGGCTGGTCCCAGGGCTTGCCGAGAGGGCCGGAGACGTAGATGGCGTCGCCGATTATCGCTCCACCGCGGCGCAGGGCCTTGCCGCGGGGGACGGAACCGCAGAGCGTGATATCGCAATAGATTTTTTCGCTATGGCCAAGGTCGCCGCCGCAGAGGGCGGTGCCGGTGGACTTCGCGATGGAGAGCAGGCCTTTGTAGAAATGGCGAATCCACCGGTCGGCAAGCGTCTTCGGAATGGAAAGAGAAACGAGGCAGACGAGAGGATCGCCGCCCATGGAAGCGATATCGCTCAAGGCTCGGGCGAGCGCTCGCTGGCCGGTGAGGTGCGCGGGTTGTGTGCGAAGAAAATGCACGTCTTCCATCGCTTGATCCGATTTGAAAAGGAGATCGACGCCGGGGCGCGGGCGGAAGATGGCGCAATCGTCGCCGATGCCGAGGATGAGTCCGGCGCTGCCCGCTGATCTTGCGGGCATGCTGCGCTCCGCCATCTTGCGGAGCATTTCGACGAGCGCGAGTTCGTTCATGCCTTTACTTACTGTAGCGGTTGAAATGCCGCGTGCATCTACGCCGATTCGGTAAACACCAGACCCGCGGGGAGTTCTTCGCCGAAAATTTTGCCCATTGCTGCGAGATCGCCCTTGGCTTCAGCTTCGAGGTCGATCTCTGGGAGCGCGCGGCGTACCGCCTCGAGCACGTTGGGCGGAAGGTCGCGCGCGGCGTCGCCTGTGCGGCGGGCGAGCGATGCGATGCAGTCTTCGACCTTGGGAACTTTGAGGAGTCCATCAATCCAGCGCGAGGCTGTGGTGGCAGGCAGCACTTGATTAATGGGTCCGTAGAAGAGCTTGCGAGCACCAACGCGCGCGACGCACCACAGGCCGGATTCAACGAAATCGCCTTTGCGGATGCGCGAGACCCATTCATCGCCGAGCTGCGTTTTGGTCATCGCGGGCAGGAGTTCGAGACTCGCTGCGGCGCGGGCCATTTCGCGATGGAGTGCGGGGTTGAGACGCAGCGGCTTTTTCGAATTTCTCGGCAAGAGCGACGGCGAGAGGCGCTGGAAGATATCGGTTTGCTGATTGCGGTTCAGGCCCCCGGCGATGCGGCCGGAGAAGATCCACCACTCGATTTCGTTTTGAATCTGGTTGGCGAAGACTAGGCCTTCGGCGTAGACGCGCCGGGCCTGCTCGATGCGGTAATCGTCGCCGGGGAAGCCGAAGCCGGGGCGCAGACAGAGTCCGCAAAGGTTTAGCCAACGGAGTTCATGCGCGGCGCTGCGTTTGCGTCCGGCGGCGAGCGCGAGGAAACGATCGGCCAAGCGCCGAATCGCCGAGAGGGGCCACGAGGTGCGGCCCAGCGACATGACTTGTTCTAGTCGCGCGGGAAGCTGCGTGGGTTCGATCTCGTCGCCTTCAAAAGTTTGGGTGATTAGCGCTTCGGCCGCGGCGACGGCTTCGTCGCTCACGACCGCGGCAGGTTTGGCCGAGGCTTGCGCGGCGCTCTTGCGCAGTTCAAATTGCAGACGCCAGCGGTGATCGGTTTCTTTGGAATCGGCCCAAATTTCAAGGGTGCCGACCTCGGTGAGTTTTGCGCCAAGCTTCACGGGAACCAAACGCTCGCCGGTCTTGCCAAAGCGGAGGACGGCGTTCAGTGGCGCGTGCAGGTGCGGGTCGTCAGTATCGGCGCAGCGAGCAAACTCTAAAATGTCGCCGGGTTTGTCTTCCGTACGGATGCGCGAGCTGTAGAGGCGGAAGGAAACGGGCTTGTTGGCTACTAACTGCAGATTGCCCGGATCGAGTTCGACGGTGGAGCCTTCTTCTGCGCCGCGCGGGACCAGGCACATCGCTCGCGTTTTTTCTGTGTCACCCGAAGCGAGGCCGATGAAGTAAGCGCGGGGTAGGCCGCCGCGAACGAGCAGGCCCTGGCCGGTGGAGCGAACGAACGAATAATACGCAGCACCGACGGCGACGGCGAGATCCAAGTCGCGATTGTCGAGGATGACGGGGCGCTTGCCGTACCAATGCTCCATCACATCGGCGACGCGCTGGCGCAGAATTTCGGGGATGAAAAAACCGCCGTTGAAGAGAATGGCATCGGGCGTCGCGTTGCCTGCCGATGCAAGGAAAGCGGCTAGATGACGTGTGATGGCGGGATCGGAAACCAGCGGCAAACCGAGTTCGCGAAACGGACTCTTTTCCTCTTCGTTCGGTTGATCCGTGTGCTCACAGATCGGAAGGAAGCCGTCGAGCGCGAGTTCCAGCGCCTCTTCACGCAAAATCTCCGTACGAAGAGTTCCGCCGACCAGCGATGAACCGCCGCCGAGCACGGTGATCTCCACGCTTTTCAAATTGGCATCGGCGAGTAGGCGTTCCTTCGCCGATGCGCATTGACGGCGCAGACCGCTGCGCTGCCGGACGGAGAGCGTTTTGCCGAGCTTCGATTCCACAAGCCAAGCGAGCGTGAGATCCAGATTGTCACCGCCGAGCAGTAGGTGTTTGCCGACGGCGGTGCGGGTGAAATCGATGCGGTCGCCATCGCGGGCGACGCGGATGAGCGTAAAGTCGCTGGTGCCGCCGCCGACGTCGCAGACGAGAACGGTTTGGCCGTCGAACAAA
>JBEBGM010000099.1:0-3822 GCA_040081455.1 Bryobacteraceae bacterium | reverse complement strand
GCGGCGACCGGATTGATCCGGGAGGATTGACGATACGTGGCCGAGAGTACGATGAGACGGTGCATTTGTTTCACAGACCAACCGGAGCGGACGAATTCCGACGCAAGCCAGTCGAGCAACTCAGGATGGGAAGGCTTCGTCCCGTTGCGGCCAAAGTCACTCGGCGTTTCCACAAGGCCGGTGCCGAAATGCCCCTGCCAGATGCGGTTTACCATCACGCGCGCTGTGAGCGGGTTTTCCGGTCTCGCGATCCAACCAGCCAGCGTCAAGCGTCGCTGTTGTTCCTCGGCGTCCTTCGGTAGTTGCAGGTTGCCCAGCACACTCAACACTGCGGGCGCGACTTCTTCCTTCGGCTGTTCAGGATCGCCGCGATAGAGCAGGCTGATTTTGTCGGGCTTTCGGAAGGTGCCCGCAAAAGCCATCTGCCCCGCTGCAGCGGCGGCGATTTTTGACTCCAGCGCTTTCCGTTTGGCGAGCAAGACACCAACATTCTTGACCTCATCCGCGCGGAGACCGGCCGTGGAGAAAACAGCGGGCTTGGCTTTGTTCTCGCCGGGCACGTAAGCCCGCCGATCAGTCGAATCAGCCACGGGCCGCCATTCACCTACGGTGTCAGCAACTTCAATGACATAGTTTGTCGCCAGACGATCACTAAACTTCCCTTCGCGATCCCGCCCCCAGACCAGTCTTTCGATCACGTGCTCCTCCGGAAACTCCAGCATCACCCAGCCTTTGCCTTTCTCATTGGACATCCAACTGCGTGAATTGCCGTAGTGACCGTCATTGATCTGCCGCAACTCATGGCGATCTGCGACCACGGTATCGCCGGATGAGGTGGCTTTGGTACCGGCGCTCGCCAGTGCAACGTTTCGCGCTTGCGTGTCGAAAACTTCCAACTCGTCAATGCACGGCTCCAGACTGTTCGTCTCCTTGATGGTAAATCGGACGCGTCTGGTTTTCACCGGCGCAAAACGATCCGTATTCATGGTGGCATTTAACGCCGGACGCGGCGGGAGCACGGAAACCAGCGGCGTCATCGCATCCAATGACGGTCCCGCTTCCAGAGTGTAGGCCGTGGCGAGCCGGTCGGTGAAGTTTCCTTCGCGATCACGGCCCCAGTTGATTTTTCCTATGCGCACCACCTCGGGCAGTTCGAACATTACCCAGCCCCGGCCTGCCTCGTCCGCCATCCAACTGTGACTGTTGCCATACTTGCCGTCGTTGATGTGTTCCAGCCGGTGAATGTCGGAGGTGCGACTGCCCGAGGCCGTGACCTTCGTGCCGTGGCTGGCTAGCGCGACGTTGCGCGGCGTAGCTTCGTCCGAGAAAATCTCCAGTTCATCCACGCACGGCTCGATGAGGCCGAGCGTTGGATGCAAATTCGCATCGTGAATGGTGAACCGGATAAACTTGGCGGCCAGCGGTGGAAAGATTTCTTCATTCAGCCGGGGATTCGTCGGTTTAGGCAAGGTTGAGCCAACCCTGGCCAGTGGTTCGAATTGCGCCAGCTCCCGCTCAACTTCTGCGACGCCTTGCTTCAGCGTCTCGGCCTCCTTGCGTCGCGCCAGCGCTTCCGGCGTGCGCAGCTCGCGATCCTCGTATTCGACGCCGGCAAAGAATGCCTGCATCGAGTAGTAATCCCGCGCACTGATCGGATCAAACTTGTGATCGTGGCAACGCGCGCAACCCACGCTCAAACCGAGAAAGGTCTGGCCCGTGTTTACGACGATCTCATCCAGCGAATCCTGCCGCGCGAGGCGCTTGGAAACATCATCCGCGCCGATCTGTCCGGACAGCAGCACCGACGCCGTGACGAGAAATCCCGTGGCCGCGTCCTTGTCCAACGCATCGCCAGCAATCTGTTCGCGGATGAAGCGGTCGTATCGTGTGTCATGATTGAACGCCTCGATCACGTAGTCCCGGTACGGCCAGGCATTCGGCCTCTCCGTGTTCACCTCGAAACCATGCGTATCCGCGTACCTCACCACATCCAGCCAGTGCTGCGCCCAACGCTCACCATAACGCGGCGACGCGAGCAGATCATCAACAACGCGCTCGAACGCATCCAGTCGCCGATCCTTGACGAAGGCAGCCACCTGCTCCGGCGTCGGCGGCAGACCTGTGAGATCAAAAGACACCCTCCGCAGCCATGTCACGCGATCCGCCTCGGGCGCAGGCTTCCATCCTTCCCGCTCCAGCCGCGCGAGAACGAAACGATCAACATCGTTGCGCGGCCAACGCCGGCTCTTCACCTTCGGGGGCGAAGGGAGCGTCACGGGCTTGAATGACCAGTGATCACGTTTGTCCGCCAACTGAACTACATCCACACCCTCCGGCCACAACGCGCCTTCATCAATCCAGCGGGACAGCGTTGCAATCTCCGCCTCCGACAGGCGCTCGCCCTTCGGCGGCATTCGCTGGTCGTTATCCTTGCTCGTGATGAAGCGGATGAGCGGACTTTCCTTGGCCTTCCCCGCGATAATGTTCGGCGCATGCTCGTCGCCGCCTTTGAGCGCCGCAGCCTTAAGATCGAGCCTCAGCCCCGACTTCTGTTTCTTCTCCCCGTGGCACTCGTAGCAGTGCTGCTTGAAAATGGGCCGCACTTCGCGCACGAAATCCACCGGTGCGGAAAAGCCGTTGAGGCTCACGAGCAACAGGATCGTGATGCAGTATCTCGTTGGTGATTTCGGCGGGAATTGCATGCGTCAATCCATCACCACCTGGACAACAGGTTGACGTCGGGGTTGCCGGAGAAATATGACGCTGATGCCGCCGGACAAGCCACGTTGACCACCCACATCAACTGTGAAAATGTTCCGGCTTGAGTCAAACCTTCTGACATACGATTCGTGATTCAAGGGGACGATTGCCAATTTCATACCCTGCTTTGGCCACGGAGTCCACACGGATTCCCCGAACTTGTCCGGATCACCCACTTTCAATTCGACGCCATAAGTCACAGATAACTTTGAGATGTCTCAGACTTGCCGATTCAACGCTTCATCGCAACACTCCCACATGATTTCTCAACTGTTGCACAAGCCTTCACTCCGCCTGCGGATCCTGCCCGCGCTTTTCGCAAGCCTGAGCCTCGCGGCACAGTCGCCGGATCAGACCATTGTTACATTGACCGGCGACTGGCAGGTTCAAGTCAGCGCGCAAGACCAGAAGGGTAAACCAATCACGGCCACACTGAAAATAGCACCGGTAGCTTTGACCACTGTGACAGCGGAGAAGTTCGCCGGCTTGCCGATGTTCAATCCAAAAGCGGGAGGATGGGTCAAAGGCACAGCGCTGGCGGCAGTGAAGGCGCAGGAATGCACCACACCGAATCTGCTCGAACCAGAAAGCCTGAAATTGCGAACCGGTTCTGAGTCGGACGCGCCGCTTTTAACACGCGGGACGGACTACGAAGCGGATCTCTCGTGGGCCACAATCGGTCGGCTGACGAACGGCGTATTGCAGGAAGGCCAGCCGGTGTTCGCCACGTATCGCCATGGAATGTTGCGCATGGATTCCATCGTGCTCACGCGTGCCGGACAGATCGCGCTCCGGGCAGGCGAGGCAAAACCAGCCGCTCCAGTCCCGCCAACATTGGCTGAAGGTGAGAGGCGATTGGCAAACGTGTATCTCCCCGGGCGCATTCCAAAACTCGCGCCGGAACATCTCTTCCCGATTCTCGAAAGCAGGTATTCTGAGCCGCCACTCGTAAAGCCGTCGCCCGCCGAAAAATTTGCCCCGCGCACCATGGCGAAACTGCGCAACGGTCAACCGCTGCGAATCCTGGCGTGGGGCGACAGCGTCACCGTCGGCACGTTCGTC
>JBEBGM010000033.1:0-48383 GCA_040081455.1 Bryobacteraceae bacterium | reverse complement strand
CCCCAGCAGCCCCAGGCCCCGGCGTTGACCGGATCGGCCGGTCCAACCGCGACACCCGTACCACCGAACGGACCAGTAGTCGTCCGTCGCGGACGCCGCCCGTTAACAACCGGCGGCAAAATCCTGCGCGGATTCTCTTCGGCCCACTACGGAAATTTTGGCGGGTGGCCAGTGAAGATCATTTACATGATTCTCGGTTTCGCGCCGGTTTTGCTTTTCGGCACGGCACTCGTCATGTGGTGGAACCGCGTACTCGCACCGATTAGCCGACGCTGGAAGCGCGGCATGGCGGCAACACCTCAATCGGCGGGCCTACCAAGCGGAGAGATGGGGGATTAACTCCACATCTCCCCCGAATGAAAAAGAGCGGATCCGACGATCCGCCCTTACTTAATTGATAGCTCTACGTTTCGCACTACATCCTGCAGATCAGCAATTCTCTCTCGTATACCATCTCCGAGGGCAAATGATCGTGCAGTTCGATAAACAGTTCCTCGTGACCCAGCACTTCCTGCTTCCAGGCGGCGTGGTCGAACTTTTGTAGTTCATCGAAGTCTTCCTTCGAATAATCGAGTCCGTCCCAGTGGATATCCTCGTAATGCGGCATCCAACCGATCGGGGTCTCGCGCGATAGTGAACGGCCATGCGCGCGGTCGACAATCCACTTCAGAACGCGCATGTTCTCCGAATAACCGGGCCACATGAACTTGCCGTCCTTGTCGCGCCGGAACCAATTGACGTGGAAGATGCGTGGCGTCTCGGTCAAGCTCTTCTGCATCTTGATCCAGTGACGGAAATAATCGCCCATGTGATAGCCCGCAAACGGTAGCATCGCCATGGGATCGCGCCTCACCTTGCCAACTGCACCGGTCGCCGCGGCGGTTGTTTCTGAACCCATCGTCGCGCCGGTATAGACACCCGCGCTCCAGTTGAAGGCCTGATACACCAGCGGCATCGTCGTCGCGCGGCGTCCGCCGAAGATGATCGCACTAATCGGCACGCCTTCCGGGTTCTCCCAATCGGGATCGATCGTCGGGCATTGCGATGCAGGGGCCGTAAAGCGAGCGTTTGGATGCGCGGCTTTCGCCCCGGTCTGCTTGGCGATCTCAGGCGTCCATTTATTACCCTGCCAATCCAGACATTCCGCCGGGGCCGAATCCGTCATACCTTCCCACCAAACTCCACCTTCCGGCGTAAGAGCGACGTTCGTGAAGATGGTGTTGCGGGCCAAAGTCGTCATCGCATTCGGGTTCGTTTTATCCGAAGTACCCGGAGCCACGCCAAAAAAACCCGCTTCCGGATTGATCGCGCGCAATCGGCCCGAGGCGTCCGGCTTGATCCAGGCAATGTCATCGCCCACCGTCCATACCTTCCACCCGTCGAATCCCTTCGGCGGAATCAGCATCGCGAAGTTTGTCTTACCGCAAGCGCTCGGGAACGCAGCGGCGACGTAAGTCTTTTCGCCCTGCGGATTCTCCACGCCCAGAATGAGCATGTGTTCCGCCATCCAGCCTTCGTCGCGGGCGATGTTCGAAGCGATGCGCAGGGCGAAGCACTTCTTTCCAAGCAGCGCATTGCCGCCGTACCCGGAGCCGTACGACCAGATCTCGCGCGTCTCCGGGAAGTGCACAATGTACTTTTCCTTGTTGCACGGCCACGGAACATCCTTTTGTCCAGGAGCAACAGGGGCGCCCACACTGTGCACACAGGGCACAACGCGCTTCGTGTCTTTATCGATCTCGCGGAACACCTCAATGCCGATGCGCGCCATGATGCGCATATTGACCACCACGTAGGGCGAATCGGTCAACTGCACGCCAATCTGCGACATCGGGGAACCGATGGGACCCATGCTGAACGGAAGCACATACATAGTGCGGCCCTTCATGCATCCACTGAAAAGTTCCTTCAACTTTTTGCGCATCTCGAACGGATTGATCCAATTGTTGGTGGGACCCGCGGCGTCTTTGGAAAGAGAACAAATAAAAGTGCGGTCTTCGACGCGCGCGACATCATTGGCATCCGAACGGGCATAGAAACATCCGGGCCACAGGTTCTGATTCAACCTGAGGAGCGTTCCGGAATCCACCATCCGATCGCAAAGGTAATCGTATTCTTCCTTGGATCCATCCACCCAATAAATTTCATCGGGCGTTGTAAGAGCAGCCATCTTGTTGACCCAATTCACAAGATGGGTGTTTTTGCTCAATGGTTGAGCCGACTTTCGGGCAGGAGTAGCCATAATCTTTTCATTCTGCCATGGCTGACAACCGGCGGGACATCGTCGTTCAATAGGGCGCACTATCGATCCAGCGGTAAACGCGGGGCCGGGGGGCAGATGGAATGGTCTGCGAAGAACCAGAACTGCGGTGCGGAATGCCCGCGCGCGGCAAGAAACTTAACGCCGCTTTGTTTTAATCACAATCGGCGAGCCAAGAAAATCAAAGCGCTCACGCAGGCGATTAGCCAGGTACCGCTCGGCTGAAAAGTGGAGTTTCTCCGCTTTGTCGTTGAACACAATGAACGTGGGAGGACGGACGCTCGCTTGCGTGATGTAGTAGATCTTCATGTCGTGCTCCCAGGCAAGCGCTTCCTTGAAGCGATTCAATTCACCCGTAGTGACGCGGCGCGACGCGGCTTCGTAGACACGCTGGATCAATGGAAACAGTGCGCCGGTGCCCGCTTTTTTTTGCGCGGAAACAAACACGATCGGAGCCCAATCGAGGAACTTCAAACTATCCTTGATGTCTTCGATGAACTTCTTCTTGTTCTTGTCCTCGACGGAATCCCACTTGTTGACGCACAGGATCACCGCGCGGCCCTCTTCATGGGCGTAGCCTGCGATAGTGGCATCGAGGGCAACCACACCGTCCGTCGCATCGAGCACAATGATCGCCACGTGCGACATGCGCAAATGCCGGCGAGCCATCACCACGCTCAGCTTTTCCGCCATCTCCGTTGTCTTGCCCTTACGGCGAATGCCGGCGGTATCGACAAACGTGTACGATTTCCCGCCGTGCTCCATGGTTTCATCCACGGCGTCGCGGGTTGTACCAGCGATGGGAGAGACGATGGCCCGCTCCATACCGGTGAGCGCATTCAGCAATGTCGATTTGCCCACATTCGGCCGGCCGATGATCGCCACCTTGATGGAAGGATGCACGAACACTTCCTTCGGACCCGATTCCTCGGCGGCCTTGGCATCGCGTTCCTTTTTATCCGGCGTTCGCTTCTTTTCCTCGGGTTTTTCGGTCTTGGGGAACTCGCGGGTCACATGATCCAACAAGTCCTCCATGCCCAAGCGGTGCTCCGCCGAAACGGGGTAAACATCCTCAAAGCCTAAGGAATGAAACTCATGCAGTAAATCGTCACGGCGAGGGCTATCGATTTTGTTGACCACCAGCGTCACGGGCCTTGCGATCTTGCGAAGCATCTGCGCCAGATCGCGATCGATACCCGTGATCTCCGTGCGTCCGTCTATCAGGAAAATGATTTGCGCTGCATCGTCCAGCGCCACGCGTGCCTGCTTCAGAATCTGCGACGGGATCATTTCCTCGTCGTTGGGAATGATGCCGCCGGTATCGACCAACTCAAACTTCCGCCCGCGATGAATCGCCTCGCCGTAGATGCGGTCGCGCGTGATACCCGGCTCATCGCCCACAATGGAGCGCCGCTGGCCGGTGATGGCATTAAATAAAGTCGACTTGCCGACGTTCGGCCGCCCGACAATAACAACGCTGGGGAGATGGGTCGAAGACTGGGACACTACCTTCTATCATCGCGTATTGCGCGCACTTACGCTGCATTCGCGAGCCGAAGTCGTTGATTTATTTCATGATTTCGTGCAGCGCCCGCCCCACACTTCCGCTCGGTGGTTCAACTTCAAGGATCGTCGAAAGCGTCGGCGCGATGTCGTTCACAGCGATATTGAAGTGATAACGACCCGCTTTGATCTGCGATCCGTAGAAGATCACCGGGACATGCGCGTCATAGGTGAACGGGGTTCCGTGCGTGGTGCCATTTTGCCCGGCCACCCAATACGGATCAGGAATCACGATCAGATCCGGCGACCGCGCCGCGTTAAAACCGTTGCGGACGCGCAGGTCGATCTGGTCCGCCGCTACCGCGCCGCTCAACAGTTGCGTGCGCGTGTAGACGCGAAAGACATGTGGCTGTTCGCGAAGCGTTTCCGCAGCCATACGTTCCACGTCGGAACGGCTGAGTTTCTTGGAGTTGATCGTCTCCAGGTTCAACACCATCGCGAGTTCAGGGGTGTCCGTCACCCACGGTCCGCTTCCGTACCGCGCCGACAGTGCCTTCTCCACCTCCGCGCGCCATGCCGCGCCATTCGGACGGCCTGCGGGCATCTTCAGTGGAATCATATCTTCCACCACGGGAGCAACGCCATGGTCGGCGGTCAATGCCACCAAGACTCGTCCAGCACCTGCTTGCGCTTCCGCTGCAGTCAATAATTCGCCGATCAACTTATCAACGCGCAGCGCCATATCGTGCGCTTCGGGCTTATCGGGACCGTACCGATGTCCCACGTAATCATTCGACGAGTAGCTGACGGCAAGCAGATCGACTCTCGGTCCAGTGCCAAGCTTTTCATTTTTGAGGGCCGCAAGCGCCGCCTGTTGAATCAGTTCATTTCCCCACGGCGTGAACGATAGTTCGTTATACAAAGCCTTCCCTGTTTGTTCGGGAGCTTTGTGCCCCAACCATTCCCGGCCCGCGTACTTATCGCCAGGCCGCCCGCGATTCAAATCACTCACCCACGCCGGAAGTTGGCCCGCCGGGAAGTAGTAGGTTCCCGATACGAAGTTTCCAGAATTATCATCGAACCAATACGCGGCATCCGCCATATGGCCGACCGGCAGAATCGCGCTGCGATCCTTAATCGACACGCCGATGACCTTGCCGCCTTTTTTCGACAGCTTCAGTTCATCGCCCACGGTCGATGGCAACAGGCGCTCCGGCGTCGAGCCGTTTCCTTCAGCTCCCACCAATTTAGAACCCTTCGATCCCGGGACCGGGGTCACGCTGGTTACACGTCTTTTTTCGGTACGATCCCACCAATCGTTGCCAATGATGCCGCTCGTTGCGGGAGTCGCACCGGAAAGAAACGTGGAATGCCCCACGGCCGTCACCGTGGGCACGTGCATGAAATACGCATTGGTAAACAAGGCGCCGCGATCCATCAGGCGTTTCAGTCCGCCGGTGTACTCGGATTGGTAACGTGTCAGGTAGTCATAGCGGAACTGATCAATGACAACGGCGAGCACCAATTTCGGACTCTGCGGTCGGGCAACTACGGAAGCCGCGGGAGCGGTTGTGCGTGCCGCCGGCGGTGCTGGCGCTTGTGCTGACAGTACCGCGCAAAAGAGAAATGCAGCGAGAAAACGTCGCATGGGTTCAGTCTAGCAAGGGTGTTTTTCGAACTCGTGAAAAACGCGCAAAGGGGCAGAAATTCTCCTGCCCCTTTCATTCCGTGGAATGTTCTCGGCCGGTCAGCTACGCGCGCAGATACTTATTGAAGTGATCGAGTGTTCTCTGCCAGGCGAGCTTCGCCGCCGCTTCGTCGTAACGCGGCGTCGTGTCGTTGTGGAAGCCGTGATTCACGTTCGGATAGATGTAGCCCTGATTGGTGACGTTATTCGCTTTCAGCGCCGCTTCCCAGGCCGGCCAGCCGGCATTGATGCGCTCGTCGAGTCCGGCATAGTGCAGCATCATGGCAGCCTTCACCTTCGCCGCCTCTTCCGCCTTCGGTTGGCCGCCGTAGAACGGAACGGAAGCGGAAAGATCGCCGCCCATGCGCACGGCCAAATTATTACAAACGCCGCCGCCGAAGCAGAAGCCGACCACGCCGATCTTGCCGGTAACGTCAAAGCGCGTCTTCAGCCACATTGCCGACGCGAAGAAATCCTGCGCCATCTTGCCGCCGTCCACCGTGCGGAAAAGCTCCGCGGCCTTCTCTTCATTGCCCGGATAGCCGCCCACACTGGTGAGCCCATCAGGAGCGAACGCAACAAAGTTTTGCGTGGCTAAGCGACGCGCCACATCTTCGATATACGGATTCAGGCCGCGGTTTTCGTGAATTACCAGCACACCGGGCTGTTTGCCTGAAGCATTCGCCGGAGTCGCCAAATAACCCTTGATGCCTCCATTGCCCGCCGGAGAAGGCACAGTAACGTATTCCGTCTTGATGCGCTTGTCATCCTTGGCAATCTGCTGCGCCCAAGCGTAGTTGGGGCGGAGCGCTTCCCAGATCATGGTCGCGGTCATGCCACCCACCGCGAACTTTTGCGCGCCATCGAGGAACGTGCGGCGGTCGATTTCGCCGTGCACGTATTTGTCAAACAGATTCAGCAGTTCCTGCGGAAAATCACTCGCTTTCATGCGTTCCATGGAAAATCTCCTTCTTGGTTTCTTTCGCTCGATCTTTGGGAAAGATAGCACATGCAGGGGACGGAGTCCGCTTCAGACAGGCTGTGCCCCCTCTCCTCTATTCTGCATCCATCAAAGCCAAACCAAGCAAAGACCCTACGGCCATTCCGGAAACGAACCCGGCAGCCGATCCGTCTTATGATGGCAGCAGGCGTGCGGTGAGGCGCCCGAATATGGGACAAGAATACATCATGCGAAAAATCCATCGGAGTACGATTTCAAGCTGGGCCGGGGCGTTCGTGACCGCGGCAATGCTTTTGACAAGCACGCCCCTGCAAGCGCAACAGGGACAGCAATTCCGGGCGTCCATTACTGGCAACCCGAGCGACACACGCGGCAAGTGCACGATTGAAGTCGTCGTGGATACGATTGCCGAGATCGAGGTCCGCGGCGACACCGCCATGATGTACAACGTCGGCGGCGGCCAACAGCCGCGCTGGGTGCGCTTCCAGTGCAATGCTCCCATGCCTCTTGTGCCGCTGAATTTTCGTTTTCAGGGTGTCGACGGGCGAGGCCAGCAATCCCTGTCGCGTCCGCCACTCAACGGCGACAACGCGGTCATTCGCATTGAAGATCCGCGCGGCGGTACCGAGGGATACACATTCGATATGGAGTGGAACGGCGCAGGCCCGGTTCCGAGTGGCGGAAATCGCGGCGTTTTCGGTGGTTTTGGCGGAAATCGCGGCGGCTTTGGCAATAACCAAGGCGGCTTCGGCCAAGGCCGTGGAATCAATCGCCGGATGACCACAGAAGAAGCGATCCAGATCTGCGAAGACGCGGTGATTGATCAGGCTCTCGACCGCCTGCGCGTGTCCGCCGTTGTTCTCCGTCGCACGGCAATTGACGATAATCCGGGCCGCCGCGATTGGGTGATCGGCAACTTCGAGACCCGCCGCGGCCGCGACCGCGATTTCTACCGCTTCCAGTGCTCCGTCGATTTCGACAGCGGCAGGGTGCGTAGCGCGGATTTCCAGCAGGGGCGGTAGCATCGGCCACGCGAACCGGAACCGGAAGGCCGCGTGACCTGTGCAAACAACGCGGCTCTCCGCCTACTTGACGGTTTGGCTTTTAGGCAAAGGCAGGGAGTCCGCGGACTCCCTGCACCCCGCACCCCGGTAGTTCCGTTACTTTGTTCAGGTTCTCCAGCGCACCGACGAGCGAATTTGGGGGATTTCGAACCCTGCCCTAAACCGTTTGGGGGGCCACACAAATACCCGCACTCCAGCCGTGCGACAATAGAATTTCCCTCCTGCATGTCCAATACTTCTATCCGTAATATCGCCATCGTTGCGCACGTCGACCATGGCAAGACGACTCTGGTCGACGCCATGCTCCGGCAGTCCGGCATTTTTCGTGAAAACGAAGAAGTTGCCGACCGCGTCATGGACTCAAACGACCTGGAACGCGAGCGTGGCATCACCATTCTCGCCAAAGCTACCGGGATTCACCTGGGCGACGTCAAGATCAACATCATTGACACGCCCGGCCACAGCGACTTCGGCGGTGAAGTGGAGCGCGCCCTAAAAGTAGTAGACGGCGTTATGCTGCTGGTGGACGCGAGCGAAGGCCCGCTACCGCAGACCCGCTATGTTCTTTCCAAGGCTCTCGAAGCACGGCTACCGCAGATCGTCGTGGTCAATAAGATCGACCGCCCGGACGCCCGCATTCAGGAAGTGCTGAACGAGGTTTACGACCTTTTCATCGATCTCGACGCCACCGAGGATCAGCTCAATTTTCCGGTGATATATACCAACGGCAAACTCGGCATCGCCAAGAAGAACCTGGAAGATGAGAGCACGAACCTCAAGCCTTTGTTTGAAGCGATCCTGGAGCACACGCCTCCGCCGTCGGGTGATCCCAACGCGGAACTGCAGTTGTTGGTCGCCAACCTTGATTACAACGATTACCTGGGCCGCTTAGCCATCGGTCGTGTTTTTAACGGCACGCTGAAAAATGGCGACGAAGTGGCCATCGCGAAGCTGGACGGCACCATTCAGAAGACGAAAATCACGAAACTCTACTCCTTCGAGGGACTGAAGCGTGTGGACGAGCCGATCGGCCGCACTGGCGATATCCTCGCCATCGCCGGAGTGGAAGGCATCACTATCGGTGAAACAGTAACCAGCATCGAAAATCCGAAGCCGTTGCCGAAGATCCAGATCGACGAACCCACCATCGCGATGACGTTCACCATCAACACGTCGCCGTTTTCGGGCCGCGAAGGAACCTACGTTACCTCGCGCAACCTGCGCGACCGCCTGGACAAAGAACTTCTCACCAACGTCTCCATTCGCGTGGAAGAGGCCGGTGGGCCCGACGCCTTCAAGGTTATGGGCCGCGGCGAATTGCAACTCGCGATTTTGATCGAAATGATGCGCCGCGAAGGCTACGAACTTGCTGTCGGCAAGCCGGAAATCCTCACCAAGCAAATCGACGGCAAACTTAGCGAACCGCTGGAAATGCTGATCATCGATTGCCCGGAGCAGTTTGTCGGCGTCGCAATTGAAAAGCTCGGCTCACGCAAGGGCAAGATGTCGAAAATGGTGAACCACGGCTCGGGCCGTGTCCGGCTCGAGTTCCTTATTCCCTCTCGCGGCCTGATCGGGCTGCGTAGTGAAATGCTGACGGACACCAAGGGCACCGCAATCATGAATTCGCTATTCCACGGCTACATCGAATGGCAAGGCGAGATCCCGATGCGCCCCACTGGTTCGTTGATCGCCGATCGATCTGGCAAAACGACTGGCTACGCGTTGTTCAATCTTCAAGAGCGCGGCGATATGTTCGTGGGCCCCGGCATTGAAGTCTACGAAGGTATGATCGTGGGCGAAAACGCTCGCGACGCCGACCTCGACGTCAACATCGTCAAGGAAAAGAAGCTGACCAACATGCGCGCATCGAGCGCCGATGAAGCCATCCGTCTGGTGCCCGCCCGCATCTTGAACCTGGAACAGGCACTTGAGTTCATCCGCGAAGACGAACTGGTGGAAGTCACGCCGCAATCGATTCGTCTGCGCAAAAAGATCCTCAAGTCAAACCAGCGTTGACCCGGTGCGCGGATGGGGAGGCACCCATCCGCGCTCAAAATCAGCTAGAATACGCGGCGACACCCTGCGCCAGGGATAGCCGCATGCAAATTTTAATGCGGCTATCCAATGCAGTATCAATGAGTTACGCCATATTAAGCGATTCGTATTACTTTCCAACCCTTGATCCCCTGTGCAATACTAGCGTTCAGTATCCATGACCCAGGTGGCCGAGGCGATTGCCCGTTACCATAAACTAATTGAAAGCGAGCCGTATATTGACCTGGCTTGGGCCGAGGCGCTGCAAGAGCGTCTGCGGGCCGAGCACTTGGTTAATATGCCGATTTCGCCCGTGCTCCGCCCGCATTTTTTGGGGGGGCGTGACTACGCTGCACTAGAGCGCGCGGCTGCCACTTTACATTCCGCCATCGATCGACTGGAAAAGCTGGTCCTGGCAAATCCGGCGCTCATGGCCCGGATGCATCTGTGGCCGGCCGAGCGAATGTTGGCAGCCATTGAGCCTGGATATTCGTCGGCAACGATTAGCGGCACGCTCGATGCATCGATACTCAATGGGTCCGGACATTTTACTGGTTATCGTGCGCTGTCGCCCTCCGGGATCGTTCACGCCGAAGCTCTCTCCGACATCTATTACGATGCTCCTCCAGTTAAGGAATTCCGGAAAAAATTTAAACTCACGAAGCTAGGCGGATCAAGACCGTTGCTACAGGCCATCCTGAAGGCCTACAAGGAATTCGGGGGCAAGAACAAGAAACCGCTCATCGCCGTTGTCGAATTGCGTGCGCCATTTCAGCCGGCCGAAGCCAGCGAGAATGCCGCTCTGGTGGATTTTCTTCGCCGTTCAGGCTTCGAAGCAGAGCAGGTTTCTCCGGAGCAACTCGAGTATAAGAACAGCGCGCTGCGCGTTGGCGATCGTGCGATCGACATCGTTTATCGTGCGCTGCGCTTGCACGAATTCCTGGTTCGCTTCGATCTGAACCACGCTTTCGTCCGTGCTTACAAAGATCGCGCTGTGTGCATGGTGAACAGCTTCCGCACCGAAGTGACGTCCAAACGCGCCCTGTTCGATCTACTGACCGACGAAAGCGTCACAGCGAAATTCCCGGCCGCGGAGCGCAAAGCAGTGAAGGACTACATCCCGTGGACGCGCGTCGTGCAAGCGGGCAAAACCACTCACGGTACCCGTTCCGTCGATTTCATCGAGTACGTGATGAAGCACCGCACGAAACTCGTGTTGCGACCAAATGACCAAGACTCAGATCAAAGTATTTTCCGCGGCGCTGAACTCGATGAACCCGCTTGGGAAAAGGCGCTGCGTCAGGCGATGCGCAGTCCCTATGTAGCGCAGGAAGTCACCGATACGTCACGCTCGGTTTTCCCGCTGCTGCAATACGGCAGTCTGGTGATGAAAGAAATGAATGTCGGGTTCCATCCGAATTCGTTCCAGGGCAAAGTGCATGGAGCGTCCAGCTGGCTCACGGTTGCCGGTTCGAACGGCTTTTCCACACTCTCTGGACTCGCGCCCGCGTTCCTACTCGAAGGGAAGTAGTTACTTCGTGCAATCCGCCGCTTCCGGTACGCGCGGAACCTCAACTTCCAGCAACTGCGTCCGCACCGTATCCGTCCAAAGATTGCCGTAGTTCTTCCACTTTTTCGCAAGCCGCGCCAACAGACGCGGGGACCATCGCGACGACAGCAACTCCATCTGCAAGTAGATCTTCTTGCCGCGAAGGTCACGATCCGACCGGATGGAAGGCGTATACACCCTCACGAAAATACTTTCCAGTGGATTATTGAAATTGAGCGACTCCGCCGGACCAATGGTCGGAAACAGTGCCTTGTTGGGCATATCTTCGCTCCCGTCCGGCAATCGATCCGCTGCGGCCGAGGCAGCATTCAAAAAGGGTTGCGGTACCTCCGCCAGCGAATCCGCAGCCAGTCCCACCGACACCACAGCCTGATTGGCCACCGGCAGAATCCACGGCATGGACCCTCCGTTGCGATACGCCACACTCACTTGCAACCGAAGCGTAACGGCATCCGGCGGATACGGCTCAATCGGTTCGAGTTTCCCATTGCGCCGGATCATCGGCAGATTCGCACTTGGTGTGCCCAGGCAATAGCGTGAACTGACAATCGTTGCCGCCGCCGCAGGTCCGCCCTGTTGGAAGGCGAACATGGCGGGACACACGAACAGCCCTAAGAGTGAAGAAGTAAGTAGTGGCCTCACGGTTTATCCGGAACAATGTCTACCGTAATTTTAGCGCGCAAATTCGCGACGCCTTGCGTGTGCCGGTCGTCAATCACCGTAAACGCCACGGCATCGTCCAGCCAATCGTGCACTACGCCGCCGGAATCCTCAGAGTAGAGTGTCAGCGTATACGCCCTGGGACTGATATCCGCCAGGAACTGAAACAGCACACTGACCGTGTCCCCTGCTTTGCACGGTCCCATCTCCACGTTCTCGGAATCCGTACTCGCGCCGTACACCTCAAAGCCGATCTGCGTGCGAATCAGCATGCCGATTACCGGACGGTTCACCGTTTCGTGGAATCGCACCGTGGCGCGAACCGTGACATACTCGCCACTCTTCCAAACGATTGTCGGCTTGCCGTCGGACCCAACAAGTTCAATGGAGATCACTTCTGCGCGGCCATCTCCCCGGCGACCGGACGGAGCCATTCGCGGGGGAATCGTCTCGCCCCACGCCCGCACCTGATCCACCACCCAACGCCGGTAGCGGGACATCGTTTCGCGCGGATCGCCCTTCCCCGCAAGTGACCCCGCCTCTAGCCACCAGATTTCGTCGCACAAGGTTTCGAGCAACCGGTCTTCGTGCGAAGAGAGAAAGATCGTGGTTCCCGCCCGGCGCAATCGATCAAGCCCCGGCAGCGTACGCGCACGCACCAGCGCATCCTGCGTCGCAAGCGCCTGATCGAGCGCGAGTACGTCGGAAGGAGCCAGATTCAATGCATCGCCCAAAGCGACAAATCGCCGATGCGGACCCGTGGAAACATCGCCGCTTTCCGGCGCAAGCATTCCGCCGGCGATCTTCAGCAACTCCGTGACGCCGGAATTCTTGCCCCCAATCACACCAATGATCGCCCCCGATGGCGCCGATGCCGTGAAACTTTTCAACGGGCCCGAAGAGACACTCCGAAACTCAATTGCCATTAGAACTCAGGATACGTTACCGGACGGCTACTTCGTGTATTCGCCAATCCAATCCAGGAACGTCTTGTACCAAAACACGCTGTTCTTCGGCTTCAAAACCCAGTGGCCTTCGTCGGGAAACAACACCAATTTCGACGGCACCTTTTGCAACTGCAGGGAAGTGAACAACTGTAGCCCCTGTCCCACTGGCACGCGGTAATCCTGCTCGCCGTGAATCACCAGCGTCGGCGTCTTGAAATCGCGCGCGTAATTGCTCGGCGACCACTTCGTGTAAACCTCAGGCGAATCGAGCGGCATGCCTCGGAACTCCCAGGTCGGGAACCAGAGCTCTTCGGTCTCACGCGCTTCGCTTGCAAGATCGAATACGCCGGCGTGCGAAACCAGTGCCTTGAAACGCGTCGTGTGCCCCAGTAGCCAGTTCGCCATATAGCCGCCATACGATCCGCCCCCGGCAGCCATTCGATTGGCATCCACATAAGGCAACCTTGCAACGGCATCGGCTACTGCCATCACATCCTCGTATGCACGGCCGCCCCAATCTCCGTTGATCTCGTCGATAAATTTCTGTCCATAACCGGTTGAGCCCCTCGGATTCGGCATCACCACCACATAACCCGCGCCCGCGAAAACCTGCGGATTCCAGCGATACGACCACGCTTCTCCCCACGAACCCTGCGGGCCACCGTGCAGAAGAAATATAACTGGGTACTTTTTCCCGGCCGAAAAATTCGCAGGTTTCACAATGAACGAATGCACGCGCGATTTATCCAGGCTATCCACCCACAACTCTTCCAAAGCCGTAAGCGTCAATCCATTCAGCAGGTTGTCATTCAAGCGGGTTAACGCCACTGGGGTACCTCCGCCGCTCGCCGCGCGGAAAATTTCCGTGGGGCGCGATCCGCTCGCTTCGGCGTAAATCATTGTTCGCCCGTCAGAGGTGAACTGCACTTCATCCACCGACGACGCCCCGTTGATGATGTTGCGAATCCCTCCCCCTGTCACCGCAATCATCTGTAATCCAGTGCGCCCACGATCCTCCGAAGTAAAAAAAATTCGCGTGGAATCGGGTGACCAGGTAAAGCTCCCCACCCAGCGGTCCAGCGTCTCCGTCAGATTCGTCGTCTTCCCCGACATACGTTCCAGCACCTGCAAACGGTACCGGTCCGCCTCATAACCCGCGCGAAATTGTGTGCGGAAGGCCAGATACTTGCCGTCCGGTGAGTACTGCGGACCGTCATCGGCACCCGGGCTGATGGTGATCTTTTTGGCCTCGCCACCAGTCAACGCAACAGTGTAAATATCGATATTCGTGCTTGTTGCGGGCTGTGGATCAACGTTCATTGCAAAAGCGAGTTCGATCGAATCCGGCGAGATTGCGTAGCCTTCAGGCCCTCCCAGCGAAAACGGCGGCACATCGCGATTGCCCGGAGTCAGATCGCGGACGTCAGTGCCATCCGCGTTCGCCACCAGCAAATGATTCCGGCGTTTGTTCTGCCATTGGTTCCAATGCCGGTAAAGCAGCGACGTGTAAACTCTTGCTTTCACGGGATTTTTTGCATCCGCATCCACATGGTTTTTGTTACAGCCCTCATCGAAGATCCCCGTGATGCTGTCGCATTCCGGATAGACGCTCGATTGAAATACGATCCTTTTGCCCTCGGGCGAAACAAGCACACCACCGGCCTCCGTTGCCAGCTTCGTAATCTGGTGCGCATTCGCGCCGTTGGCGTCCATCTCCCAAATTTGCGTCGTGCCGTTCGGAGAGGCCCCGGGACGGTCCGAGACAAAGTAAATACGCTTCGAATCCGGCGACCACCGAGGCCGCTCATTGTTACTGCCTTCGCGAGTCAGCTGGCGAGGCGCGCCGCCCTCAATCGGCACCACGTAAATCTGTTTGGGCCGCGTATTCTTCTCGACATCCGGCGTCTGCACAGTGAAGGCAACCAGCTTGCCGTCCGGCGAGAGCGCCGGTTCGCCGATGCGCTGAATCTTCAGCATGGTTTCGACGTCGAACGGCTTCTTTTGGGCCATCAGCGCGCCCGCGGAGGCAAGCGCAATCGTAAAAACGAGAGATACCCGCATTTGAAGACCATTGTAGCGAGGTGCGGGCCCATCTCCGCACCACTTCCATGACGTTCAGCCTATAGTTGGGCGCGTTTCGCGTCGATGGTTTAGCAGGGCAGAATGCGTCCGCCCGCGAAGCTCATGCCCAGCAGCGCAAACGTAGTGACGGAAACAACGGTGGCCAACGCCGCTCCGGCCATACACCGTAAAACCGCACGGCAGCCGCTCAGTCTGGCCGGGCTTTCGGTCCTGCTATTCGTTTTGGGTGCAGTCTCGACGGCTGGATATTTCGCGATGGCTCCCGACGCCGGCATGGGCCCCGGCCCCGAGTCATTAAACGTAGCGCGAACACTCGCGGCGCAAGGAATCTTCGCGAATCCGTATCACGCGCTCCCTACTGGCTTCACGGCTCACGTCGCCCCGTTATACCCGTTCCTGATGGCCGCCATGATCCGGCTTAGCGGCAGTATGTTCGCATTTTCCATTTGGCTGGTGATCTGGAATGTCATCGCGCAGGGCCTAATGATCGCTTGCTTACCGGCAATATCCGAGCACATTTTTGGCGAGCGGAAACCCGGGATCGCGGCGGCCGTCCTCTTCATTGCGTTGCCGCTCAATTTGATGTGGGCACAGTGGGACGCCCTCACCGTTAGCTGCGGGTTCGCGCTCTTGTGCGTGGCCACCAGGAAACTTGCCGCTGCTCCTTTTGCCACGGATCTTTTGACCGGTTGTGCCGCGGGCGTGCTGATGCTCCTCAACCCCACCATCATCGTTCCCATCGCCGTTTGGTGCGCGTTCGTCCTGCGCGGCGCATCCATGACCCGGATCACTCAGCTCGCGGTCGCGGGAGGCGGCATTCTTGTGCTCACGCTGACGCCCTGGACGATTCGCAATTACGCGGTTCTGCACGAACTTGTGCCATTGCGCGATAACTTCGGCCTGGAACTCTACGTCTCCAATCGCGATGGCGCGGGCCCTACGTACATGGAAAATTTCACGCTGAATCCGAACATGCCGCATCCAAACAGCAATGTGGAGGAAGCTCGTTTGGTTCGCCAACTTGGTGAGGCCGAATACAATCGCAACCGGCAATCCATCGCGCAAGCGTGGATCGCCTCCCATCCGGCCGAGTTCGTTCGGCTGACGGCGCTGCGCGTCCAGCGATTCTGGTTCCCGATTCCCGAACCCCTTCCGCTGTCCTCGCGCTCAGTGTGGACGGCGACCGTGGTTTCGTGGATCGGACTCGTTCTCCTGGCAATCCGCAAAAATCCAGCACTCTGGTTCTTCTTCGCCGCGCCGGCGTTCTATGCGCTCCCCTACTACCTCACAAACAACGACGCACGTTACCGCTACCCGGTGCTGTGGATCTCGGTCTTGTGCGCGGGCTACGCGATCTCGCACCTGCTACCGAAGCGGGCTATTGAATCGCCTTGCGCGCATCAATGAAGTAATCCGCCAACCAGCGCAGCGCTTCTTCTTCGGTGGAGAACGCCCCATCCACCTGCGCTTCGTAAGCCGCTTTCGTGACTTCACCGATGTGCTTTCCGGCGCGTCCATCGAAATACGGCAGCACATGGCGTCCGAGAATCAAAGGCGGCATCGGCTCTTTCGCCACAGCCTCCGCACGCGCGGCCTCTAAAATGCGCGCCGCTTCGGCAGGCACTTCCGTAGGCCGGGGTGGACGTCCGGAGGCATCAGCTTCAATCAGTAAGATCAATTGCTCGATGCTTGCAGGAGCCAACCGCATTGCCAGTCTTCGTACCGCACGCCGCGAAACGTCGGCACCGGCATTGTGATGCGTCAGGTGATTCTCCACCATGGGCACCACCTGTTCCACAATCGTGCTCTTGATCCCGATCCGAGTCAAAAACTGCCGCGCGATCGGCCCGCCCAGCGGCTCGTGCCCCCAGGAAGTCCAGCGCATCTTGCCTTCGCGATTGCGTAGCTCCGTGGTCGCGGGCTTGCCAAAATCGTGTGCGAGCGAAGCGAACACTAGCACGGCACGTGCTTCGGCACCCAGTTGCTCACGAACCGCGATACGCGCAGCCGCATCCACCACGTGCATGGTATGTGTGCCAACATCGCCCTCCGGATGCCACGTGGGATCTTGCGGAACCCCCTCTAGCTTCCGGATCTCCGGAAAATGTTCGATCCAACCTGTCTGCTTTAGATACTCCAGAATCCGGCCCGGTCGAACGCTTTTCACCGCCCACTTCATGAACTCTTCGGCCACGCGCTCCCTGGGAAGTGTGTCATACTCGCCGGCGATAGCCCGCGACATCTCCGCCGTCTTTTCGTCGAGCACTAAATCGAAGCGGCATGAGAACTGCATCCCACGAAGCACGCGCAGCGGGTCCTCGGAGAACGCATCGCTCGTCGCGCGAAGTACGAGATTCTTGAGATCCTGTTGGCCGCCAAAGAAATCGAGCACCTCGCCGCGCTCAAGATCGAACAACATCGCATTAATCGTGAAGTCCCTGCGCGATGCCGCTTCCTTCGGCGTGATCGCTTCATCAAACTCGGCGAGAAAATCCCGGTGCCCACGACCCGTTTTGCTGTCGCGGCGCGGCAGGCTGAAGTCGCAGGTCTCGGCATCGGCCGCCGTGAATTTCACGACGCCAAAGCTCTTCCCCACCAGATCCACGCGGCCGTAATGCTGTAAAAAATGCGCAAGCCGGTCGAATGAGATGCCGTAGACCTCAACATCGATATCCTTCGGTGCCAACCCCAGCAGCACATCGCGCACCGCGCCACCGGCGACTAATGCACGGAATCCGGCCTCACGGAGGCCCGTGACGACGCGGGTGATGACGGGTGGGAGTTCGAGCAGCACTTTCTCTATTGTCTAATGAGCGCGGGCCGGGCAATTCTACCGAGCCAGTGCCGTGCATTCCGGAGCGTGCCTGGCGATATAATCCTCAACCACCATGGCGTCGGGATTCACTACCTCAAACCGCTGCGGCAGCGATTCGATGTTTTCAAAACCCGCCGGACGATCCGGATCCCGCCCCAGCGCCTCGCGAATTGTTTCGGCAAACTTAGTTGGCAGCGCCGTCTCCAAACACACCAGCGGCACACCCGGCTCCTGGTATTCGAGTGCTACTTTGATCCCGTCCGCTGTGTGGGTGTCGATCATTAAGTTGTACTTCTCATACACGCGGCGAATGGTCGCCAGCCGGTCGGCGTGTGTGCTGCAGCCCGAAACGAATCCGAACTTCGGCATCTCAGCAAATAACGTCGTCTTTGAAATGTCGAACGAGCCCGTCTGCTCCAGCGTCGCCCACAGTTCGCCCAACTTCGCGGGATCACGCCCAACCATGTCAAAGACAAATCTCTCAAAGTTGGAGGCTTTCGAAATATCCATTGACGGGCTCGATGTCTGCCGAGTCTCCACTGTCCCGCGCGGACGGTACACACCGGTGCGGAAGAACTCATCCAGCACATTGTTTTCATTCGTTGCCAAAATCAGCTTGTGGATCGGCAGCCCCATCATGCGGGCGATATGGCCTGCGCAGATATTACCGAAGTTGCCTGAGGGTACCGACATGCTCACCGGCTGCCCGATTTCCGCCGCCACGGCAAAGTACGCCTTGAAGTAATACACCACCTGCGCCGTCACGCGAGCCCAGTTGATGGAATTCACCGTGCCGATGCGGTATTGCGCTTTGAACGCATGGTCATTCGAAACAGCTTTGACTATATCCTGGCAATCGTCAAACACACCGCGCACCGCAAGATTGTGGATGTTCGGATCCTGCAAGCTGAACATTTGCGCGGTTTGAAACGCGCTCATCTTGCCGTGCGGCGAAAGCATAAACACACGGATTCCGCGCTTGCCCCGCATCGCATATTCTGCCGACGATCCCGTATCCCCGCTTGTAGCCCCTAAAATATTTAACGACTGCCCGGTTTTTGCGAGTGCATATTCAAATAGCCCGCCGAGCAACTGCATCGCGATGTCTTTGAAGGCAAGCGTCGGCCCATTCGAAAGCGCGAGCAAATACAGCCCGGGCTCCAGAGTTCGCACTGGCGTAATCTGCGAGGCATCTTCGTCCACGCGCGCGTTGCAATACACCTGCGCCGTGTAGGTACGGTCGATGATCGCCTTCAAATCACGTACGGGAATATCGTCTGCAAATCGCGAAAGCAGCGTGAACGCCAAGTCCGCGTAGCTCATCGAGTGCATGGCCGACAAATCGTTGTGGCTAAAACGTGGATAAGACGACGGCATCGCCAATCCGCCATCGGTCATCAATCCGCCGAGCAGAATGTCAGTAAATTTACTGCCACGATCCTCACCGCGTGTGCTGATATAGTGCATCGAAATCCAATCTGTCCCGAGACGATCCCGCTAATCGCTGTCGTCCTCTGGATGCGGACGGCACACGTGCAAAATATCCAATCCCGCCGTGGTCGGAATCGGCAAAAACGTGTTCGCGTACCGCCACACCTGTCCCGCCTTCACGTCGTGCCCGCCGATCTTGCCTTCGCCACCCAGAATCACCAGCGTCTGATACGGCGCGGTCCTAAGCTGCGTCGAGTATCCTTCCGTTGTCAAATGATTCGCCGCAAAAAATGGGCAGGTCACCGGCATACTCGCTCGCGGCTGAGCACGCTCCAGCTTTGAAACATTCAACGCATGGTCCACATGCAATTCCCGGTCGCGGCCATAATCAAAGATGCGATATGTCACGTCGGATTTCTGCTGCACTTCGCAGATCGTCAAGCCTGCGCCAATCGCATGAACCGTTCCCGCGGGAATAAAGAATGTATCGCCGACCGATGCATCGAACCATTCGAGCAGGTTCATGATTTCGCCCGTAAGTGCAGCCGCTTTCATTTGCTCGCGTGTCACTGGCTCGCGGAATCCTGCGGCGATCTTTGCTCCAGGCTCAGCGGCCAGCACGTGCCACATCTCCGTTTTGCCCGGCGAATCATGATGCTTCCGCGCATAAGCATCATCCGGGTGCACTTGGACGGATAGATTTTCGTTCGTGTAGAGAAACTTAATGAGGACAGGCAAATCCGCTTCCTCAAACCACACTTCACCAATCTTCGTCGACGAATTAGCAAACCAAGGACCGAGTTTCGTCGAGCCCCACACGCGTTCCTGAAAAACCGGCTCTATATTCCAAAGTCTCATCATACGGATAGAAAAAGGGGACAGAGTGTTCTGTCCCCGCTCCATTCGTTTTCATTATCGGCGGACCCACATGTGGTCCGCCACACTCACCTACGCGCGAGCAGCAATAAAGCGCTGGATGCGGTCCAACCCGCGTTCCAGTTCTTTCATCGACGTTGCATACGAAATGCGGACGTGATCCGTGGTGCCGAATGCCTCGCCCGGAACCACCGCCACGAACTCTTCGCCCAGCAATTTTTCGGCGAACTCCAGCGAGCTCGAAATGCCGTTTTTGAATGCGCAGCTCACGTTCGGATACGCGTAGAACGCACCCTGCGGCACCTGCACCTTCACACCAGGCATCGCCTTCAAACGGCCAATGACGTAATCGCGGCGGTTCTTGAATTCGGCCAGCATTTCGCTGACACAGGCCTGCGGACCGCGCAACGCCTCCACCGCCGCCTTCTGGGCAATCGACGTCGGATTCGAGGTCGAATGGCTCTGCAGCTTGCCAATCCCTCCGACAACCGCCGCCGGACCCAGCACGAAACCGATACGCCAGCCGGTCATCGAGTAGGTCTTTGACAGCGACCCTGCAACAATGACGGTGTCCTTCAATGCGGGCGTCGCCAGCGAGTACGGCTCGGCGTCATAAAGGAACCGGTCGTAGCACTCGTCGGTGATCACCCAA
Source organism: Bryobacteraceae bacterium (assembly GCA_040081455.1). Taxonomy (GTDB): domain Bacteria; phylum Acidobacteriota; class Terriglobia; order Bryobacterales; family Bryobacteraceae; genus Palsa-187. The sequence goes on along the minus strand of JBEBGM010000033.1, from coordinate 27,838 downwards.
ATGTTCTTTTCCCTGGCGATGGCGATTACTTTGTTCAGCTCATCGCGATCGGCCACGGCGCCGCTCGGATTCGAAGGCGAATTGAGGATGATCATCTTCGTCTTCGGCGTGAGGGCCTTCTCAATCATCGACGCCTGTAGATCGAAGCCTTTCTCTTCGTCGGTTTCGACGAACACACACTTGCCGCCCGCGAAGTTCACAACGTCTTTGTACGTCACCCAATACGGCACAGGAATGATGCACTCGTCGCCCGGATTGAGCAGTGCCTGGGTTAAACCGAAAATCGCGTGCTTGCCGCCGACGGTAACAATGCATTCCTTCGTGTTGTACCCAGTGCCGTAGTTGCGCGCGTGCGCATCGCAGATCGCCTGCTTCAGCTCTTCGGTTCCTGCAGTGTTCGTATACTTGGTGAAGTTCGCATTGATCGCGTCGATCGCGGCCTGTTTGATGTGCTGGGGCGTCGGAAAATCCGGTTCGCCCGCTCCGAAATCGACAACGTCTTTGCCTTCGCGCCGGAGCTTGTCGGCATCGGCGGCCACCTTCATCGTCGAAGAAACGCTGATCAGCGAAATCCTCTCGGCTAATGATTGCATCGTTTGTATGTTGCTCCCTTGTCTGCGGCGTCTGCCGCGTAATCTCTATTTAGGCGTGGCCATCAACCGCTTCAGGCGTTCCTCAACCAGTGGAGGCACCAGACCGTCCACCTTGCCGCCCAGCGAAACCACTTCTTTCACCAAATTCGAACTGATGAACGAATACGCCTCGCCCGCCATCAGAAAGACCGTTTCCACACCCGGACTCAAGCGCCGATTCATGTGCGCGATCTGCAACTCGTATTCGTAATCGGAGATCGCGCGGATGCCACGGAGGATAAAGTTCGCCCCGCGTTCCTTGACGTAATCCACCAGCAGGCCGTGAAAGTAGCCGACTTCAACATTCGGATACGGCTTCACAACTTCCGTCAGCATCTCCACACGCTCGGCGACGGAAAAAAGAGTCTGTTTCCGGCGGTTCTCAAGCACGGCGACGATCAACCGGTCAGCCAGTTTGCTGCCGCGTTGAATCAAATCTAGGTGACCGTTTGTGATTGGATCAAACGAACCAGGGTAGATTGCGACGATTCTAGACGGCGGCGCGGCCAAGCATGCTCCTCTGCAGGTTTAAGCTTAATTTTACCAAAAGGGGGCCCCGGACAGCCGGGCTCAGACCTTTTGCATTATGCCCGGAATTGATCACGCTGACGCCAATTTCGTCGGCCAAGTCTGCCGGGTCTCAGAACGACACCCGCAGATTAAACCGGAACGTCCGCCCATCGTTCAGCGTATTGGTGATTTGCCCGAACGCCGGCGAGGCAAGCGAGTTGTTCGGCTCCGCAAATTGTGCCGTGTTCGTAAAGTTGATCGACTCCGCGCGGAACATGATCTGGTAATCGTTCCAGATCGTCCACGTACGGCTGATCGAAGCATTCAGATTCGCGATGCGGCCTTTGCGGAAAGCGTTGCGGGGAAGGTCACCGGCCTGCTCCTGCGGAGCCCGGATGAAACGGAATGCCGATTTAGGCAGCAATTCCTGAGCATTGCCAGGATTGCCCACCGTCCGGCCAATGACGCTTCGGTCGAGTACGATCGGGCGGTCTCCATTCGAACCGTCCACATTGCCAAGTCCAGGTCCATCCGCGCCTGACGTAATGTTGAAGGGAGTCCCCGACTTCAACAGATAGACGCCGGAAACGTTCCAATTGCGGATCAGGGAAGAAAATATGCCAGCGCGGTAGCGTCCAGTGTCATAGCTCGCCTGCAGCATGAAGGCATGTGGCTGATCAAAACTACTTCTGCCCTTCATATCTTCGTGCACATTCTCGCCTGTTTGACCGCCGCTGCCGAAGCGCTCGTTGCCCGCGCCTGTCGTTACATAATCGCCGCCCAAATCAATCGCGCGGCTCCGCCAGTAGGAGGTATTGAGCGTGATGCCATGCCAGCGCGGAACGGTCAATCCCACACGTCCAGCGTTGTAAGAAGCCCTCGAAAAATTTCCCGAATAGAATTGGTCGTTCATCGCCGGGTTCGGGCGGCGCTGATTGATCGTCGCGGTCGTGTACGGCACGCCTTCCACGTAGCGGGCCCTGTTCAGAATGAACGTCTGGAAAAGCTTTACTGAACGGCTGCCTACGTAGCCAACTTGTACGCGCCAACCCGGATGAACCTCGGCTTCCCAGCTCAGGTTGTATTGGAAAGCGTACGGCGTGGCCAAGGCCGGCGATATGTCAAACCGCATGCCTCGTGCATTCTGTGCCGGATCCAGATCCGCAGGCGTCAAACCCGCAAACGGGTCAACCATGTTTGGAGCATTCAGATTAACTCGCGAATAGTAAGGAGGATTCAGCCGGTCCTGCCCATAGGTTGCCGGGAAGATCTGCCCGAACATCGCCCCATAAGCGCCGCGGAGGACGCCCATGCTCTGTCCGCCCCGCGTCAAGCGGTACGCGGCCCCGAAGTTGCCGCCGATATTATTCCAGTCGGAATCCATTGCAACTCCAAACCGGTTGTTCTGTTCGGTCGGTTTCGTTACCGGCTCCCAGCGCGTCCCGTAGGAAAGCGTCAAACGATCGCTCACTTGGAAATGGTCGCCAACAAAGCCGAGGAAATCCCAGTTGCGATAGGCGCGATAACTATCGCCAAATGCCTTGCTCAACTGATACGGCAAGCCCAGCCGCATATTCATGATCGATTGATTGCCGAAATCTTCGCGGATCGTCCATACAGGCCTTGCGCCGTCGGGTTCGTCGCCGTTGTAGTACAACCGCGTGCCGCCACCTCCAAACGTCCAGGAATGCCGGCCGCGGCGCGCCTGTACCGACGCATTGGCGCGGAAGTTATTGATCGCCCGATTCACTGGAATGTTGTTCTGCGGACCAATCGTGCTCAATCCGTTGATGTACACCGGACCCACGGCATTCTCCGCAGGAATCAACAACACGCCCGTGCGATCCAGGCCAATCGAAAAATCGCCTGTGGTCGTAGGATTCCATACCCGATCCCATGTCAAACGCGCCGTGTGCGATTTGTTGTGCGTATTCGGATTCTGGCCCTTCACAAATTGAAACGCGTCGACATCCTGACCCGTGAATCCATACCGGGCTGCTAACGTATCCCGGCCTCCGATCTTCTGATTGAATTGCCCGTTCGTGAAAATCGTATCCGTTAATTGCGGACTATTCGTATTCAACGCGCGGGCCGCGATATCCGGCCGGTTTGGAGCCACGTTTGGATACGCGTCGATCCAACTTTGAACGATCTGACGAACTGTGGGATCGGTCGCCAGCACAACGCGTTCCTCCGGCAACGGTATCAGGATGTTCCCGTTCACGTTGCCGCGATTGACGTCTCCCGTGCCATTAAACGAGAAAAACGCACCTTTCCACAATCCGGCGTTCAAACCCGCACCGAACTGATTTTGGCGTGCCGGCTGCACGGACCCTGCCTGAAAGAAAGCACGAGACGAGAAAATGCTGTTGCCGTGATTCCAAGAAACATTGCCGTGGATACCGGCACCGCGCTGTGTCTGCGCATGAATGAGTCCGCGACCGGCATTTCCATACTCAGCGGAATAATAGCTGCGCTCTACTCGAAATTCATCCACGATGGTGGCGGTTGGCCCAACACGCTGCGCACTATCTCGCGCGGCATTGTTATCGACAAGGTTGATCTGAACGTTTTCGTTGCGCCTACCTTCGCCGCGCGCCGTGTCCACTTGGCCGAGCAGATTCTCGCCGGCCGCTCGGCCTTGAGACGGAGGTTCCGCGACTTCCGTCGCTTCCTCACGAAGGTGCGTGTGCTCCTCGGATTCCTCGGAAGTTCCTTCCTCAGGAACCTCGGGCACCTCCGCTATTCCCGATCTGGTTTCCCCAGACACGGGAGCAGGCTCCTGGGCTGCTGCCAGCGCGGAGTACGGCAGCCACATCGCCAACAGGCAGAAGAGTTTCAGCATGCCCTTCTATTGTCACCCAGCAAAACAGGCTCCATCAACCAAATTTGAAAATGTGCTATTCGGCGTACTCTAGTCTCATTAAAACCTTCGAGCCGTGCACCGTTAGCCCACACGGTCATTCAGTAAAAATTCCTGGATGTGCGGATGGTCGGAGTCCTCCAGTCCATGCACGGGACCGAAGTAGACCGCCTTCCCTGCCTGGAGCACCACAACGTTATCCGCCACCTTCCGCATCAGGTCCAAGTCATGAGTCACAACGATACTCGTCAGGTGCAGCTGCCGCTTCAAGCGAAGCATCAGGTCGCCCAATTCCTCGCTCATGATCGGATCCACCATCGTTGTGGGCTCGTCATAAAGAATGCATTCAGGCTGAAACGCCAGAGCCCGGGCGATCGCCACCGCGCGCCTTTGGCCTGTGGATAGATCGTTGGGGTATAGATCCATACAATCGAGCAGCCCGACCATCCCGAGTAGCCCTTCCACCACGTCTTCCTTGTTCTGTGCGTTGTAGTCGTCGCGCAACTCCAGAGAAAAAAGTATGTTCTCCCCCACCGTCAGCGAATCAAACAGAGCGCCGGACTGGAACACCATCGTCACCTTCTTACGAACCTTGCGCCAATCGGCTTCGGTGAATCCCGACGTGTCTTCGTAAGAAACAAACACCTGCCCCGCATCCGGCTTGAGGAAACCCATGATGTGCCCCAGGCTCACGGACTTACCCACACCGCTTCGCCCGATGATCGCCAAGGTCTGCCCGGCATCAATGTGAAAATTGACGTCGACTAAAACAGGGTAGTCAAACGTCTTATATACATTGCGGAACTCGACGTAATGTTCGCTCATCGGGCCGTCCATTCGGCGGGAGTATTGATGTTTCGAAGCAACCGCCCGTCGGCCACCGGCCAGGGTTCAGCCCCGATGTTTTTGAGAAAGTCCCGCATTTTGAGAATTTTATGATCGATTGCCCGCTCCACGGCCGGCAGCAACCGGCGATGATAGACCGCGCACAGCGGATGCAGTCCCTCGCTCGTCTCGGGAACCACGCACCCAGCACCACTCGCCTCAGCGGCATCGAGCAATCCGCGCAGGAACCCCGCGGTGACCGACGGCATGTCACAAGCAACCACCAAGTTCCATTCTGCCCCGGAAGACTTGCGGGCCGCCAGGCGCAAGACGGTCAGCAGGCCGCCCATGGGTCCAGCGTTTTCAACCACATCGGACAAGATCGCGTAACCCAAACTCTCGTACCGCCCCGCGCCGCCCACCAGCGTCACACTTCCGGCAGCTTCGCAAACGTGCCCTGCGATTTGCCCAACCAAAGTGGTTCCGCCCACGTCGAGCAGCGCCTTGTCGCGGCCCATCCGGGAGCTGCGCCCACCGGTGAGCACGAATCCCGCCCGCGAGTTCGATCCGCCTCCGTCCAAGTTCGACTGGCCCCCGTCCATGAGAAGATGGTAACAAGTGCGGCCCAGATGTTAGTAACCTCAAGACAAGACGACAAATACCTGCTAGTAGTGGAAAACAAAACGGTGTATATTTGTTCTTTAGTCTTGTTGGTTATGCTGGCCGCCTCCCCCATGCGCGCTGCAGACACAGTTGCCGTTTCGCCGCTTTTGTCGGCTCCGGCTTCCTTGGGAAAAGTGTCTGTGGTTCGCGTTGACCGCCGCACAGGCAAACTCACGCGCACCGTGCTCGACCGCGCCACGAATCTCCCTGTCAGCACGAAAAGTGCAGCGCCGCCGCGGCCACCCGCCAAAGTTAAAGAACTTGTGGAAAAATCCGCCGAGGCCAATGGCGTTGATCCGCTTCTGGTTCACTCCGTCATTCAAGAGGAAAGCGGTTACAACCGCTACGCCATGTCGCCCAAGGGCGCCGAAGGCCTCATGCAATTGATGCCATCCACCGCCCGCATGCTGGGCGTGGGCAACAGTTTCGATGAAGCACAGAATATTGAAGCCGGCGTGAAGTACCTGAAGTATCTGCAGGGCCTGTACAAAGACGATCGCCTCGCGCTTGCGGCTTACAACGCCGGACCCGGATCGGTCGACCGTTTCAAGCAGATTCCGCCGTACCCCGAAACACAAGCGTACGTGGAGCGCGTCGCGGCCCGCTATCGCGCGGCGCAGGTCGCCAAGGCCGCCGCAGAAGGCGCGGAGTTGGTCAAACAACAGGCCAGCCAGTTGCAGGAACCGGCGGCGCCTGTGGAGAAGCACCCGAAGCTGGAGCAACTTATCGATGAGAGCGGCAGACTTTCTCTTCGAACTGCGACGGAGTAAGCTCGGCGCGGCGATGCTCGTCGCCGCGATGGCCTTGCTCGGTGCGCAGGCGGCCACCGCCGCCGACACCGCCCGTGTCACCGAAGTGCGCTTCTGGTCGCTCGGCGAGATGACGCGCATCTCCATCGAAGTCTCGTCAGACTTTACGTTTAAATCCGACCGCCTCACCAATCCCGAACGCGTCTTCTTCGATATCCATGGCGCCACGCCGTCCATGGTTCGCAAGGGGATGCAGACCATCGCGGTCGGCGATTCTCTCGTCCAGCAGATCCGCGTGGCTGAAGTGACCACCGGTGTGACTCGCGTAGTGATGGATCTGGCACAGCCGGTGGCCTCCTCAGCTTCTCATCTTTCGAATCCGGACCGCCTCATCGTCGAACTGCACTCCAAAGATAAACCCGCGCCTCCACAAACGCCCAGCGTCACAGGCAGCACGAAGCTGGTTCAACCCGCGCCCACGCCGGAAGAACAGGCAGCCACAACTCCGGGGCCGGCAAAGGCCGCCGCTGCGGAAGTTAAGGAAAGTAAAGAATCGAAAGATACCAAGGAAGCAAAGGACCTGAAGGCCGAGAGAACGGCCTCCGCCGAGCCGCGCACGAAAAAGGGAAAGCGCTCGGCAAAGTTGGACGCCTCCCATCCGCGCGAAGCCGCGTCCATGCCGGAACCTGTTCGCAACGAACCCTCCCGCGTTGAAATTGTCCCGGCGCTGAAGACCCCCGAGCCAGCCGCTCGTGAGGCCGCTCCCGTCCGCGTTGCCATGGAAGCGCCCGCGATCCCGTCGGCGCCTGTTGCTCCTCCTGCTCTCTCGTACAGACTGGAAACCGTCGAGGTGGCACCCGTTCCAGCCGAGTCCGTAGCCAACGAATCACCCGCGCGCCCGGAACCGGCGCCGCGGGAGGCCATCGCCAAAGTCAGTCCGCCAAAGTCACTTCCGGAACCCCCGAAAGACATAGGCCCCGTGCGGGAAGCTGTACCCGCCAAGCGCGGCGACCGTGACCTCACGCGGGCGCTCGGCTTGAAGATCGGCCGCGTGGTGCTCGATGCCGGCCACGGCGGCCATGACGTCGGCACCCATGGTGCCTCCGGGCTGCTTGAAAAGGATCTGACGCTCGATGTCGTACGCCGCCTGGGCGCGCTCATCGAAGAGCGCCTGGGCAGCGAAGTGGTTTACACGCGCCGCGACGATTCCTACGTCGGCCTCGAAGATCGTACACGCATTGCCAATGAACGCAAGGCGGATCTGTTCCTTTCCATCCACGCAAACTCGTCGCCCTACCGCTCGGCCGCGGGGGTCGAAACCTACGTCCTGAATTTCACGACTTCAAAGAGTGCCATGGAACTGGCCTCGCGCGAAAACGCGACGGCGGAATCGTCGGTCTTCAGTCTGCAGGATCTGGTCAACAAGATTGCGCTGAAGGAAAAGATCGACGAGTCCCGTGAATTCGCCGCGCGCCTGCAATCCGCCCTTTCGGTCTTATCGACCAACTCCAACGATAGCGCCAAGAATCGTGGAGTCAAAAAAGCCCCGTTCATCGTGCTCATTGGCGCCACAATGCCTAGCGTGCTTGCCGAGGTTGGTTTCCTCACCAACACCAATGATGAAGCACTGCTCCGCAAGCCCGAGCATCGCCAGAAGATCGCCGAAGCGCTTTACAAAGGAATTGCCGCCTACGCTTCCTCGCTCAGCCGCTTCCAAGTCGCCAAAAACTAACAACTGCCTTCCGAAGCTTGTCTTTTATTCGCCGGTTGCCTTAGACTCGTGCCATGAATCTCGGGAGAATGCTGCGTGAAGCCGCAGCCAAGAATCCACAGAAGCCAGCGGTCGTTTGTCTGGATAACGTCATCACTTACGACGCCCTGAATCGATCCACCGAAACCCTGGCGCGCTGGCTGTTGCGCGAAGGACTGGAGCCGGGCGACCGCGTCGCCATCCACTGGAGCAACTCTATTGAAACCGTCCAACTCTACTTCGCATGCTTCAAAGCCGGTTTGATCGCCGTGCCGGTCAACAACCGCCTGAAACCGCCCGAGATCGAATATATCCTGAATCATTCGCGCGCGAAACTCTGCTTCAGCCAGCCCCAACTCGCCCCGTTCTCGCAGGAGATCGCGCACAACTGCGAAGACTTGCGCCGCATCCACACCGAACTTCCTACCGTCCAGGAAAGCGCCATCGCGCACATCCCGCTGCCTGAAGTCAGCCCGGAAAAGGTCACGGCGATTCTCTACACCTCCGGCACCACTGCGCGCCCCAAGGGCGTCATGCACACGCACGTTTCGCTCACCGGCTCTACCGAGTTGATGTATTCGATCGGCGTCGATGAATCGCACACCGTGATGGCAGTGACCCAAATGGTGCACATCGCCGGACTCGCCTGCGTGCTGTTGCCCGGCATCCGCAACGCGGCAACGGTGGTTGTTCTGCCTATTTTCGAGCCAACGCTCGCCCTCGACATGATCGAAAAATGGGGCGTGTCCTACACACTCACGCTTCCGGCCGTCTTGCGCTTCATGGTCGAAGAGCAGGCGCGGAAGCCGCGCAAGGTGGATTCCATGCGCCTGTGTTTCTGCGGAGGCGATTCGGTGCCCGTCGAGATGCAGGAACGATATCATGCGCTCTTCGGCCATCAGGTGCGCGAGCTTTTCGGCATGACGGAAACCGTCCCGGTCACCTGCATTCGCGAAGGCGAGCAGCGTCCCGGATCGATGGGTCCCGCGCTCGATTTGATCGACGCGCGCGTCGCCGACGTTGCGGGCAACGTGTTGCCAGACGAAACAAAAGGCGAGTTCCAAGTGCAAAGCCCCGCCAACTGCATAGGCTATTGGGACGATTCGCAAGCGACATGGAACGCCTTTGATCACGGCTGGCTCCGTACGGGCGACCGCGTGCGCCGCGACAAGGACGCCTTCTATTGGTTCGAAGGCCGCGTGAAGCAGATCATCGTGCGCGGGGGCTCCAACATTTCTCCGCAGGAAGTCGAGGAGCCGATCTATCACCACCCCGCCGTTCTCGAGGTTGGTGTCATCGGTCTACCGGATCCCGCCTACGGAGAAAAAGTAGTGGCTTTCGTCGCGTTGCGGGAAGGCATGAATGTGACCGAAGAAGGTTTGCGCGATTTCGTCAAAGCCCGTGTGGCTGATTACAAAGTTCCCGAGCGCATTATCTTCCTGCCCGCGCTCCCCAAAGGCCTCACCGGCAAAGTGCAGCGCCGCGATTTGAAAGATTTGGTGGCGCGATCGCCCGAGTGGGGCTTAGCCGCCAACGCGTAATCGGTGCACGTGCGGCGGACCAGAGATCCTCGGCGGAGTGGCGCTCCGCCTGGCCTAAATTGTTCCCTGCCTCACGGAGCTAAGTTCCCGCGAAGTCCCATTCCGCCCTGCGATTCAACTAATTCCGCGTGCGCCGGAACTCGCACTGGCAGCAATCGCTGCAGCGCCCGCATTTCTCGCACCGGTGATTCGGGCAGCAGTCTTTTGTGCAGTAAGTGCAAATGTCCGTTGCCGGTTCGTTGCAGATGCTGCAGGGGAAGGTCGCCGTTTCGCTCATGATAATCGCCTTTTACTTTGCTGCAGCCGGTTTCGGAGCCGCCGCGCCTGGAGCCGTCGCCACCGCCGGCTTCACCGCCGCGGGCCGCGGAGCCGGTTGCCGCGTAAGCATCCCACGGCAGCGCTGCGCTTCCTGATCCACCACACGGAATTCGTCTTCTTTGGTCTGCGCCAGGTCCGAAATGTACTGCCGCAGTTGATCGCGGTTTTCCGCATTCGCCGCCATCACACTCACGAGCAGATCGCCCACCGCGGCATTCTGATAGCGCCGGACGCCGTCCAGCAGCGTGTTCACCTGCATCTCCACCGACTGCAATCGGAAATACGTATCGAGCGCCAGCGGCAACCGCTCCGGCTGCTGCTTGAACTTCGCTGCCACATCGGTGAGATACCCCAATTCATCCTTCGCGCTCTTCAGTTGCGCCACGTAGGTCGCCGGCGCGCCCTTCGTTTGCCATTGTTCGGGCAAGAGCTGATCGAGAATCGGTTTTAGCCGCTCCGCCTGCGAAGCAAGCGACGTTGCCACCTGTGCAACGTCCCAAGGAGCCGAGACTCCCTGTGCCACCGCCGTGCCCTGCAAGAAGGAGAAAAGAAGGATCGATCCGAGATACCTCATAAGCGCCCAGTTCTAGTGTGCCACGAACGGACACACTTCTAGCGTCAACTTCGAAACGGGAAAAAAATGTACAGAAACGCCCAGCGCTACGGCGCGGGCGGAGGAGGTGGCGGAGGAGGCGGCGCCGGAGTCTTCGCCGTATCACCCACGGCTCCACCGGTTCCGATCGTTCCACCAATCGTGCCCACGCCACCGCCGCCAGTCGAGCGAGGCATGCGCGTGGCTACCGTGATCACGGCGTCCGCCATCGAACGCACAATCTGGCGCGCCAGGTTGTTCTTATCGATGCGGTGCGCTTCGATCGGGGCGTTGCGGTAGACACGAAGATTTTCACCCGTGGTCAGCGTTCGGCCATTGCCGCGCGGCAACAAAGCATGCTGTACGTCGACAACGCCTTCTTCGACCTCAACCAGCGTGGTTTCGTCGTCATCATCCACTGAAATGTCGAACGTCGTGCCGCGCACCGAAATCACCGCTGTCGGTGTGATCACACGGTTCGGATTCGGAAGATTGCCGAAGTGCTCAATGTGCACACGGACCTTGCCTAGTAGCACATCGATCAAATCGCGCCAGTTCGGCACGTTCTTGCGGAAGACAATGCGGGAGTTCGGAAACACTTCGAAAGTGCTTCCATCAGAAACTTGAAACAGCGCGTGACCGTCCACACCGGTGATGATCAAATCACGAACATTTACGGTGTCGCCTACAGACAAAGCCCACGGTTGCACGTCTTTAATAACGGAGACTTGTCCGGATTCGGAAATCACCTTCGCAGCGTAGCTGCCGGCGTCGGAAGGTGACATCTGCGCCAGGCACACGACGGTCGCGGCTACTGTGAGTAGCGACAACTTCGCCGCGAGCGTCAATGGCCCTTTCATAAATGCCTGCTTACCTAACAACTTCGACAACTATAGACCTTCAAGTGTACTGTACTCAGGAACGCGATTTCCACCCACCTCATCTCTATCGGCGGGTTCGCCTTCCAACTTGCGGTCAGTTTATCACGAAAATGGCAGTGCAAGTGGACCTCCGATCCTAGGTCCCAGGGAAAAGATTCCTTAGAATGAGGGGTTTCTGAACCCGGCTGCCGATAGGAGTGAGTACAATAGACTCGTCACATGTGTTCCCGCGCGACACACCGGACCCAGGCCGCTGCGATCTGCATCGGGGCGCTGCTCTCGGCATATGCCTACGCGCAACCAGCTCCCGTGCAAACCGAATGGCGCCGCGTTGGCGGCTTCGTCCATGACGGAGCCCTCGCTGGACCCGCCTCGGGGCCAGTCAATCGCGTTTGGTACTCAGCCGACGGAGTGAAGGTCGGCGTGGAAACTGCGACTGGGCGCCGCTATGAGACCGCCGATCTCGAAACCTGGATTGCCACTTCGGCAAGCGCTCCCTCCCCGCAGCCACATGCTACGCCCATCAACCTGCCGGAACGTGGAGCCATTGTTCGACGACCGTTCGGCCAAAACGCGCGCCTCTATGCGTTCGGCGATTTCGTTTATCGCTCAAACGACGGCGGGAAGAATTGGGAAAACGCGGTGCTCTTTCAAAATGCATCGATTCTCGGCGGAAAGATTCGGGATCTCGCCGTGTCGCCGAATGAGATCGACGAAATTATCGTGGCCGCCGATACCGGGGTCTTTCGCTCCACCGACGCCGGACTTTCCTGGTCCAGCCTGAACTCGTTCTTGCCTAATCTACCCGCAACCCGCATCCTCGCTGTGCCTGCCGATGTCCACGGAGCGCGCATCGCCCTCTCCGACACTCGCGCCGCCGATTGGCCTCCGGGCGAAAAACAAAATTGGGTTGGCGTCTCCGACACCGCACAGGCCAACGAGGCCGCTCTGCGTACTGCGCTCTCTTCGGTCCTGGGAACGGAGCTCACCGCGCTGACTATTTCCGGAAATTTCATTTACGCCGGCTCGCGCTCTGGTGACCTCCGCGTCTCAAGCGATAGCGGCGCATCGTGGCGCATGTATGCCTCCACCGGTGGCCCCATCGAACGCATCTGGGTCAACGCGACAAATGCGAACATTGCTCTGGCGGTATTCGGCGCGCGCCCGCAGAACGTTTCTGATGCTCCCGTGCACGCTCTCCACACGATGAACGCTGGGGCCGTCTGGGATAACATCACCGCGAACCTTCCTGACGCTCCCGCGCACGGAGTCTCGGCCGATCCCGCGACCGGTGCCATCTATATCGCGAGTGACCGCGGCGTTTTCCTCGGCTACGCCGATCTTTCGACCCTAGGCGCCGCGCCCGCGTGGATTCCACTAAGTGGTCTTCCCGATGCCGCCGCGCTCGATGCCAGGCTCGACGCGCAAGCGCATCAGCTTTGGGTGGCGCTCGATGGCCTGGGAGTGTACGCAGCTCTCGCACCTCATCGCAAGCTCGATCCCAAAGTTGTCAGCGCGGCGGATCTGCTCTCTCGAGCCGCTGCGCCTGGGTCTCTGATTACGGTACTTGGCGCACAACTCGATTCCGCACACATTGGTGGACTCACGCTTCCCGTGCTGGCCTCTAACGCTGAACAATCGCAGATTCAAGTTCCTTTCGAAGCCAACGGTGCCTCGTTCACCATCGCCGCAGCCACCAGAAGCAACGGCCCGTTCACGTTCGGCCCCTTCGCACTCGCCGCGGCATCGCCCGCGATTTTCATCGATCGCGATGGTGGCCCCATGCTCCTCGATGCCGATAGCGGACTGATGCTGGATGCCTCTGCGCCGGCGCACTCAGGTACCCGTATTCAAATCCTCGCCACCGGACTGGGACGCGTCACTCCCGCATGGCCCACCGGTGTTGCCGCGCCGCTCGACAATCCCCCCGCCGTCGCAGGCATCGTGCATGCCTATCTCGATCGCACGGCCATCGAAGTGACGCGAGCCACTCTCGCTCCCGGCTACGTCGGCCTCTATCTCATCGAAGTGACCATCCCCAAGATCGTCAACTACGGCCCCGCCGAACTTTACGTCGATGTCGATGGCGCCCCCAGTAACCGCGTCGCCGTTTACATCGAACCCTGACCCGGCCCGTTTTTTTATCGCGCCGACGAACCCCCGGCGTGAGCCGGCGGATCAGGTCGTGTTTCTCCCTCTCCGGCGCCGTCTCCCCTCCCTCTCTCTTTTTGTGAAAAAATCAAACCGAATGAACCGTACGCTCATGAAACGAACGCTGCTTTCCCTTGCCACCCTGCTCGCCGTGCCTGCGCTGCATCTGCTGGCCCAGCAGAAAGGCGCTGTTAACGACAAAACCAAGCTTGCGCCGTATTACCCAACGCCTGAGATCGTCGTCGATAAGATGCTCTCTCTCGCCGGCGTCAAACCCGGCGAAAAGGTCTATGATCTTGGCTCGGGCGATGGCCGAATCCCTATTGCCGCCGCGCGCAAGTACAAGGCCCAAGGCGTGGGCGTTGAACTCGACGAATCGCTCGTCCGCCAGAGCACGGAACGCATTCGTACACTTGGACTTACACCCTCTGTCAAGATCATCCAGGGCGATCTTTTGCTGCAGGACTACACCTCCGCCGACGTTCTGACGATTTATCTCCTGCCCGTGGCTATCGAGAAAGTAACGCCGATTCTGGAGAAGCAGCTCAAGAAGGGCGCGCGCGTCGTCGCGCACGATTTCGAATTTTTCACCTGGAATCCGCCGGCTAAGATCGTCGATATCGACGACGACGGCGAGGGCCGCAGCCATCGCCTGTTCCTGTATAGGCGCTGAGCGGCGGAAGCACTGACATGATCCCCATCCAGGCTCGTCAAGCATTGCGTATCGGCCGTGTCGCTTTGGCCATGGCATGCCTCGCCTGGTATCCGTTCACCAACGCGGCGGGCATTACCTCGACACTCGCCTTCCTGATCGCCTACGCGATCTTCGCGGTGGGTACGCTGTTTGAAACGCGCTTTGATTCCGAACCGCGCGCCATCATCACACTGGTGATCGACGCCGCTTTCTTCGCCTTCTGCAAGTGGCTCCTGCCCGCCGACGGAGCCAACTCGCTCGCTTTCGGTTACTTGATGATCGAGGCGGCGATCCTTCACTCGCCTGCCCGCGTTGCCATCGTCGCAGGTGCATCGCTGGGCCTCTATATACTCGCCACCTTTCAGGGAGCCCCCGTCCCGTGGCTCGCCTTCATCATTGCGCTCATCTGCATTGCTTATGCGCTGCACCGTCGTTATCTCGAGCGCCGCATGTCGAACACGCTTCGCTATAACGTCATCGTGCGCTCGCAGGCCGAAGGTGCGCGCGAAGCCGAACGCGAACGCATCGCCGCCGATTTTCACGACGGCCCGCTGCAAAACTTCATCAGTTTTCAAATGCGCCTGGAGATCATCCGCAAATTGTTCGCACGTGACGTGGATGCCGCCGCCAGCGAACTCCGCCAGTTGCAGGACCTGTGCCGGAATCAGGTGAGCGAACTCCGCGGTTTCGTCCGCAGCATGCGTCCGGCCGATGAAGGCGTTACGCTGAGCGCGTCCTTAAGCCGCATGGCTGAACAGTTCCAGCGCGACACCGGCATATCGACAACATTCTCCAGCGCCGAGTTCCACGATCCCGCCGCCACCGAGGTTTCGCTCGAACTGCTGCAGATCGTGCGCGAGACGCTCAACAACGTGCACAAACATTCCGGAGCATCGCGCGTTGCACTCTCCGTTGGCAAACGCGGCGAAAAACTGGAGGTGAAAGCCGAAGACAACGGCGGCGGTTATCCCTTCAGTGGCGCGTTTACCCTCGATGAGTTGGAGATGCTCCGTATGGGCCCCGTCAGTATCAAGCGAAGAGTCAGAATGCTCGGCGGCGAACTGCTTCTGGAATCGCGTCCCGGTCAAGGCTCAAGCCTGGAAATCCGGGTCCCGTTGAATTAACCGGCATTTGTCGACGGTGAACGACGCCCGTGGGTCTGGACGAGTTTCGACGGGACACGGACGAGTGCATAGGCCAAGTGTGCGAAATTGAAGTCAAAGCGACTCGGATTGGATCGGCTCTATCGACGTAACTCACATGCCAAAGCAATACCAACCCGGCCTATTCTCCGATGCGCCAAACCTCCCGCCGCGCGAGGCGCTCACGGAAGGGGCTGTCGTACTCCGCGACTACGCGCTCAATCAAACGCCTGCATTGCTCGAAGAAGTGGACGCCATCACGAAGGTCGCTCCCTTCCGCCACATGATCACCCCCGGCGGATTCCGCATGTCCGTCGCCATGACCAACTGTGGCCGAGCCGGTTGGGTGAGCGACCGCAAAGGCTACCGCTACGATCCCATTGACCCCGACCGCGCCGCCCCCTGGCCTTCAATGCCCGCGCGCTTCGCCGACTTCGCGAAGCAAGCCGCCGCCGAAGCCGGATTCCCCAATTTCGATACCGACGTCTGCCTGATCAACCGCTACGCTCCCGGCACCAAGCTGTCGCTGCATCAAGACAAAGACGAACACGATTTCACGGCCCCCATCGTGACGGTGTCGCTGGGCCTCTCTGCCGTCTTCCTGTTCGGCGGCTTAACGCGCAAAGAGCGCCCGCGCCGCATTGAAGTGAGCCACGGCGACCTGGTCATTTGGGGCGGCCAAGCCAGACTCGCCTATCACGGCATCGCCCCGCTCGCCGAAGGCGACCACCCGGCGACCGGCCCCTGCCGCATTAGTCTGACTTTTCGAAAAGCCCTGTAGTGCCTTCCAATGAGTCTGCAAGGCGGGGCGCACGAGGGCAGCGCCACGTTAACCGGCAATTCTTCGGAAGAATTCGAGCGATCGCTCGGCGCACTTTTCCCAGCGGAAACGCTCAGCGCTGGCGCGGCCATAGCCCGCGAGTTTGGCGCGATCAGAGGGTGACTCCAGCAGCCGTTCGATCGCGCGTGCCAGTTCCACAGGGCTCTTCGGGTCAACCAACGCTGCGCCGTCGCGCGCGACTTCGGGGAGGCACGACGTGTTCGATGTCACCACCGGCACCTTCGCCGCCAGCGCCTGCACCACCGGGAATCCGAAGCCTTCGTAGAACGACGGGTACACGAATAGCGTTGCTCCAGCAAACAGGCCGGGCATTTGCGATTCCGGCACATAGCCGAGATACGTCGCGGCGGCCTGTACGCGCGCGTAGGTTGCTTCCGGGCCCCAGCCCTTGGGGCCAGCGACAACAAGATCGTACTCGCGGCGCGTTCCCTCCCGGATCATCTGCCAGGCATCGAGCAGCGTATCTAGATTCTTGCGCGGTTCAATCGTTCCGACGAACAGCACATACGGACGCGAGCGCGGCGTGGGCTTGGCATCAAAATACTCTGGCGCAACGCCGGAGTGGATGGTCGTTATTTTATTCGGCGGAATGCCAAGCACACGGATGGCGTCCTGCCTCGTGTTTTCGGAAACGGCAATGAGTCCCTCGGCGCGAGTGATGATGTTTTCGGCAAACGATTGATCGGCTTGAATATTGGCGGCGGCGTGCATGCCGGGCATGATCCAGGTGGTCAGGTCGTGCAAGGTGGCTGTCAGTTTCGCGCGGCGAGGGGCCCTGCAAATCAAGTTCGATGCGTGAAAGATGTCCGAGCCGGCGATGGCGCGATCGAGAACAGTTGCCCCAAACAGGCGGTTGCCATGCACCAGAGTGAGACGCGACAGAGTCCCGGCAAGCCCTAGCGGAGAAGCCTCATGATTCAATCCGCCGCTCGATCGCTCGGGGAACAACACGCCATCGAGCAACGGGAAGGCGTGAATCTCAGTGCTCCGATGCGTCGCCGAGGCGCGGTGAAGGCTGCGTATCCAGTGATAGAGGTAGCTCTTCACACCAGCGCTGCGTAGCAATGTTGGGGTCGCGTCGATCGTTACTCGCATTTCACTTCGGCCGCGCGACCAAGCGCAGCTTGCCTCCGCTTTGATTTATTGGTTCGAAAAAACAAACTTCCCGCCGCTGTCGATGAGCGTGTGAAGGCGCTCCTGGCCAACCAACTTTGCGATGCGTTCCACCTGCGGCTTTTCAATACAGATATAGTAGCGATCCGCTGTCAGCCAACGTTGTTTGAGGCCTTCGTCATCAATAAAGACGTCCTGCGGCGCATCGGGCGCATTCGAACCATACTCCAAATTGTTGACGCGGCCATTCAGCAGCAGAACGCGATCGTTGTGATACGCCTCGGCGTAGAAGATCAGGGATGAGAACGCGTAGTACTGGTTATCGACAATCAGCTTTCCGTGTGGTGCGCGGTTCAGCGCTTCCGCCAAGGGACGGGAGGCGAGATACGGATCGAAGGTGATTAGTGCCAGTCGCGCGGCGTGGAAGAATAGAACCATCATCACGGCAGATCCGGCAATGCTGCCGCGCCACGCCGAACGCGACCCAACAAGAAACGCCACGCCCGCGACGATCAATGGCACCCGCAAGTACGCGAACGACGCGATGGTGAGATCGCCCATGTGGCCCAGGGAAAGCGTGTACAAATCCGGGTTCTGCGAAAGCGCCTGCGAGATATCGCCGGGCGTCGGCAGGTTCCACGTCTTCGCGAGCAGGAACATGATCGCGAGCAGCGCGAGGGTAGTGATCACGCCCAGAAGTTGCTGTGCGCGCTTCCGCCATGTTGCCGTCGATTCTTCCGAGAGCGCCGAGCCCAACAACAGCGCGAGCGACGGATAGCAAGGCATCGTATAGTATTCCTGCGTCGAGGAGAACGTGAAGAACACCAACAGGAATCCAGTGAAACACAGGCACATCAGCCGAGTGCGTCCGGCGCGGTCGACAGGCTTGAACGAAAGCTTCACTACCGCTGGAAAATAGACGCTCCACGGGAACAGCCAAAGTAAATGAAAGAGCCAGAAATACAAGCGTGGCACGGTGTTGTAATCGCGCGGATAGCGCAAATTCAAGAACCGCAGCACATGCTCGTTCATGAAGTAGAACCAGAAGAAGCCGCGCCAGTTGCCAGGTCCGCTCGACATCGTCCAATCGAAGTACGGCGGATTGCGAAGACTGGCCAGCACATGCCACGGTACGGCGATCACCAGTGCGATGAGTAAGCCGCTTGCGATGTGCAGCTTCCGCCAGGTTTCGCGTTTCGCAATTTCACCAGCAAAAAGCAAATACAGCAACCCGCCCGCAACCGGAAACAATGCCGCAATCAGGCCCTTGAGCAAGAGTCCCGTGCCCATCGCGCCGGCCATGACACCCGCCCACAGCCGCGAATTCGTCTCCTCCGCGTCGAGCGCGCGCAGCAGTGCCCACATTGCCAACGCCATGGTCGCCGTCAACGTGACGTCAGGAATTTGGATACGAGTGAATAACCACAAGCCGATGCACGTTGCGATAGACAAACCCGCATACAATCCCGCGCGGAGCGAAAATGCCCACACGCCGATGCGAAACGTTAGCCATGCAAGCCATACCGCCGAGAGCGCCACCGGAATGCGTGCGGCCCAATCATGCACGCCGAAGATCGCATAAGATGCCGCCATCGACCAATAGATGAGCGGTGATTTTTCGAGATACTTCACACCGTCCAGGCGCGCCGTAACCCAATCGCCCGAATCGAGCATATTGCGCGATATCTGCGCTTGTACGGCATCGACGTCGTCCATCAAGGACGGCGGACTGATGATGCAGCCGAAGAAAATGGCGGCCGCAACGGCAAGAACGGTTAACGAATAGAGCCGGTGGCGGCTGTCATCCGTTCGTGCAGGCTCTTGGTGAGTGGTGGTTCGATTCCCCAACGTTCGATCCAAAGGAACAGGACCAGAAGGCCCCAGAGATGATATCCGAGATTAGCACGCCGCTCAAGATGCGCGCGAATAAATCCATTCAAAACATCCCAATGGAAGAGGCCCGAGGCGCGTACTCGCTTTTCGCTCAGCGTTTCGAGCAAAAGCTTACGCAACGTAGTGCGTAGCCAGTGATGCGTCGGGATGTCAAAACCTTCTTTGCCGCGATGGAGCACCGAGTGCGGCAGTTTGTCCTTCATCAGATCTCGCAGAATGAATTTCAGCACTCCGCCGCGAACCTTCATCGATTCCGGCAAGGTCGCGGCAAACTCGGCAATGCGGTGATCGAGGAACGGTGGCCGCACTTCCAGAGAATGCGCCATGCTCATGCGGTCGCACTTGTTCAGAATGTCGTCCGGCAAATAGCAAAGCTGATCCAGCCACAGGAACTGGTTGAGATAACCTTCGCACTGGCCAGGCAATTCCATCGGCGGACTCGACCACGAAGGATCGGCGAGCAGCGCGCGGCGCTGCGATGGGCTAAACGTTCCATTCCAATAGAGATGCGCTTGCACTGGCTCAAGCAGCGAACCTTCCAGCATGCGCACGATCTTGTAATCGAGTCCGATCTTGTCATCGGACACCGGTAGCAGATGCGAAGCCGACGCCGCCATTTTGCGTACCGCCATGGGCAACATCCGCAGGTGTTGCGCGTAGCGATCAGCGATATACGTTTTGTAGCCGCCGAAAAGCTCATCGGCGCCATCGCCCGAAAGCGCAACGGTCACGTCTTGCCGGCACATCTTCGAAAGGAACCAAACAGGTAACGCGCCCGCGTCGGCGCTAGGCTCGTCAGAATACGTCGCGAACTCTTGAATCGCTCCACCGAGATCGGCTTCCGGATTCAGGTCAAACTCATGATGATCGGTCTGGTATCGCTCGGCGATCTCGCGGAAATAAATGGATTCATCGAAGCTACGCCCGCGGAACGATACCGAAAATGTCTTCAACCGCGATGACGATTGCTCGGCGGCGTAATGAAGAATCGTCGAGGAATCGAGCCCGCCGCTTGACCACACGCCCAGCGGGGCGTCTGAGATCAAATGCTCCTCGACGGACAGCTTCAGCAGCCGATCCAACTCTTCGCGGGCGGTGTTGAAATCGAGTCGCGAATCGGGGCGGAACTGCAACTTCCAGTACGCTTCTTCCCTTAGCCGACCTTCATTCCACTCCAACCAATGCCCCGGCGTGAGCTTATCGATGCCCGCCACCATCGTCTCGGTTCCCGGAATGTAGTTGAGCCCCAGATAGCGGTCGAGCGCTACGGGATTCACATGCCGAGGCACCTCGGGATGCAGCAGAATCGCTTTCATCTCCGAGCCGAAATAGAGGTTCTCGCCGACGCGCCCATAGTAAAGCGGTTTGATGCCCAGGCGATCACGCACCAGCACCAAACGGTGACGCGATTCGGTCCACAGCGCGGCTGCGAACATGCCGCGCAATCGATCAAAGGATTTAACATCCCACTCGAGAAACGCATGCAGCACCACTTCGGTATCGCAGCGCGAATGGAACTGGTGTCCCAGCGCTTCCAATTCCTTGCGCAACTCGGCGTGATTGTACACCTCGCCATTGAAGGCGATGGTAGTTCCACCCGACGACATCGGCTGATCGCCATGTTCCAGGTCAATGATTTTCAGGCGGACAGCGCCCAGCGATACATGCGGCGATTGCCACACGTCCTGGCGGTCCGGGCCCCGGTGCGTCAACGAGCGGGTGACTTCCCAGATTCGCTCCGCACCGGTGTTCCGGTTCAGGTGTGTAAACCCAGCGATCCCGCACACGTTAAATTACGCTTCCAGCTCTTCCGGAAAAACGGCGTAGCCGGAAGGCGGCGGATACAACTCCTGCAACAGTAACAACCGGCGGCGCAGGTAGCGGCTTGGTAACTGGCGCGGACCGGTGTCCACGTCGATATCGCAGCAGATGCCATGCAAGTAAAGCGTCAACGTATCAGCAAAGGATTGTTTCGCGTAAGCGTGGAACCCCTTGGCGCGGCCCGAGGAACCCCGCCGCAGCGCCTGCTTTAATCGCCAACTCGGCTCGTCCACTTCGCCGTGCACATCGGCATGCAGTTCTTCGCGGAGCAGTTGCGCATACTTGGTCTCCACTTCCGGTCCGCAGTGCTCGCTCATCAAGCTCGCCAGCAGGTGATAAAAGCGGTAGTGGTATTCAGCCACTTCCTGATCCTTCAGCGCGAACGCAAGAACGGTTTCCTCTCCCACCTTTAACTGCGTGAAGCTCGAAATACGGCCCTCAGGCGGCCGTTCGATGGAGACATACTCGGGAGCGGACTCCGGAGCCTTTCTCTTTTCGGCCTCTTCGCCGCGCTCGAGGTAAGGAACCAGGAGAATGGAAATCTTAGGCAGAGCGGAGGCGATCGCCGGAGGCAACGCAGCCACCGGTTCTTCCAGATACTCTTTCAGGTCCTCTTCCGTCATCGGAATGGAGGCACAGAAGTAGGAAAACGTATTGCTGAGCGGGATCATATCCGCGCGGAAACGTTCAGCAAACTGGCTTACGCTCAGCTTCGAAAGGTCGATTTGGGCCGGCATCTATTTGGAACCTCTATTTTAACGGGTTCCGGAGCGCGCCGTGCCGTAGGTGAATTTCTGGTGAAAAACTTGCGCCGCCTTTCCGCGACCAAGTAGCCTCAAAGGGAGCGATGCGCGGCGACCACCACATTAACCGGCCATTGGTGCGCAGAACGGCGAATCTTTCGGCGTTCCGCTACCGCATGCTCGCGTTCTTGTCAATTCTCGGCCCCGGCTTCATCACCGCGAACGTGGATAACGACCCCGGCGGCATCCTCACTTACTCGCAGGCGGGCGCTAAGTACGGCTATACACTACTGTGGACGCTGATCCCCACGACTCTCGCCCTGATCGTCATTCAGGAAATGGCCGCCCGTATGGGAGCCGTCACAGGCAAGGGCCTTTCCGATTTGATCCGCGAAGAGTTCGGCCTGCGCGCGACATTCTTCACCATGGCCGTCCTCAGCATGGCGGACTTGGGCAACATCGCGGCCGAGTTCGCGGGCATTGCCTCCGGCATGGGCGTGTTTGGGGTGACGAAATACCTGGCCGTACCTGTCGGCGCGATCCTTGTTTGGATGGTGATCGTCAAGGGGCGCTACAAGCCGGTGGAGCGAACATTGATGCTGTTCGCGCTGATCTATTTCACTTACCCGGTCTCGGCGTTCCTTGCGAAACCGGATTGGTCGGCAGCATTGCATGACACGCTGGTGCCCCAGTTCCAAAGCGATCCCGAATACATCGCGATGATCGTCGGCCTGATCGGCACCACCATCACGCCGTGGATGCAATTCTATTTGCAGGCGTCGATCGTGGAAAAAGGCATCGACCGCCGCCACTATTCCCTCAGCCGGTGGGATGTAATTGTCGGCTGCATTGTCACCGATGTGATCGCGTTCTTCATTGTTGTCGCGTGTGCGGCCACCATTTACAAATCGGGTGGCGGAGAGATTCTCGACGCCGCCGACGCAGCCAAAGCGTTGCGTCCGTTTGCCGGGCAGTTTGCAGGAACGCTCTTTGCCGTCGGCCTGGTGAACGCTTCGCTGCTCGCCGCGGCCATTCTGCCGCTTGCCACGGCGTACAACATTTGCGAAGGCTTGGGCTTCGAATCGGGCATCGAGAAACGGTTCTCCGAAGCACCAATCTTCTACTGGCTCTACACGCTGCTCATCGCCTTCGGCGCGGGGTTTGTGCTGATCCCGAACATGCCGCTGCTGAAGGTAATCCTTTACTCGCAGGTGGCCAACGGAATTCTGCTGCCGTTCGTGCTGATTTACATGCTGCTGCTGATCAATCGCAAGCGCATCATGCAGGAATACACCAACAAACTGTGGCAAAACGTGGTGGCATGGTCGACGGCAATCATCATGATCGCGCTGACGGGCGTCCTCTTGTGGACGCAACTGTTCTAACGCAGCGGTAGTTCTTCCGGACCAATCGGCGTCAAGCGGTAGGCAAACGTGATCCGTTCGTCGCTTTGATCGATGCAGGTGCCCGAGCCTGTCAACTGCCCGTTTTCGTTGGTGGAGTTCGCCTCCGTTAGCACCAGCTCCCGAAAACAAACGGCCGTGAGAGTAATCGGAAGGCGATCAACCAGTTCCGCAACCCAGGCGTTGCTTTCCTTGCGCCAGCGAACCGCGTGGCGATCTTTGACCAGCGTACCTTCAACGCATTCGAACGTCTCGCGGTTGCCGATAATCTGCGGAACGCTGTTGATTGCCGTCGGCGTCATGGATGTAGCCGCCGGATCTCCGGCAACCGAGGGAAGCAGTTCGGCGGTGAGCATGTCTTTGCCGGAAGACACGGCTCCGGGAACAGCCACAAACGCGCGCGTGATCTGAGGCGCCGACGGCGCGCCCGGACACACGGGCATGGGCGCGGCCGCAGGCGACGTGGACCCGGCCAGGATGCCATCCTCGCTGATGGCGCGTGCCACCTGCGCCGTCCACGAAGATTTCGGAGGCGCGGAGATCAACTGCGCGTCCTCCTTGCCCTGCGGCCAGTAGGTTGCGAGGCCGGTGACAATCGACCTGCGGCTGCCGTCCACCGCGCCTGCCAGCATGCCGGAAAGCCCAACCGCATCGCCCGTTGCGTTCACTGCAAGCGCGGAACTATCCCGATGCGGCTTCGCCGGCAACAGCGTCTGCCGGGGTCCATTCACCGCGGCACGCGTCGCACGAATGACGTCGTTCATCGCAAATGCGCCTGCGCTCCAGGCACCGGAAGAGCCCAGGGTCTCCATCAGCACCTCCCGAGGGCGTGCTTCCCGGTAAACGCTCTCATCGGGCAAGTACAAAATGTTGCGCGCGTTGGCGCCGCAGTATAGAAAAACGTTGCCCGAAGCATCGAAGCCGCGCGGCATGCACGGAGACGCCGAAGGGCCATCGCCCCAGACGAGCGCGCGGACCGGGTCGGCACTGGCACGCCACAAAAAGCCCGTGGTTTTCGTTCTCCCTCCGCCGATGTCCTTCGACGCAAGGCCCGCGATGTTTCCGTGAAGGTCGACGTGCAATCCCGTGATCGCCGTGTATTTTTCGCGAGGTTCAAAGTGTTCTGACGGCAGCACTTCCAGCGAGTACACGCTTTGGCACGCGCCCAATTCCGGGAAGAGCAATGCTGGTAAGAACAGAACGGCGGGAAGAGGGCGGCGCATGCTATTTGACTCCAGAGTGGATGCCCGATCCCGGAGCTTGTTGCGAAATAATACGCGCCTCGGCATTCAGCATGTACTGCCAGCGCGCCTCGGCTACATTGGGCGGGGCGCACTTGGCGGCAAGTTTCAGAAACACTTTGTAATGGCCAAGCTCGGAGGAAAAAAGCGCTTTGTAGAAAGCGGCCAAGTCTCCCACTTTTTCTTTATGCTCATCGTCACCCGCGACTTCAGCCAGAATCGCGAAACGCTCGCAGGAGCGCAGTTCGATCAACGCGGAGATCAGCAGACGGTCGTGCAGTTCCTGAATGCCGCCACGGCGCGCGAGAGCACGCAGCGCTGTTGCGTAGTGACTTTTGTGAGAGCGCTCCAATCGCCCGCCGCGCCGTCCAAGAATGCGCACTGTCTGCGCCAGGTGCGACGCCTCATCGCGTGCAACCGACGTCACTGTCTCCACCCAGCCCGGCGTCCAATCGCCCGGCCAGCGCGTCAACAACTCCATCGCATTGATGGCGGCTTTCTTTTCAAGGAACGCGTGATCGATCAACAACGCGATGGGATCGGCTAGCGCCGTGCGGCCCCACTGCAGAGGTGTACGATTTTCGAGCGGCAGTGCCGCGATGGCTTCCAGAGGTTTCGTCACGAACGCTTCAACTATTTCAACCGGGCCGTGTGAACCTTGTCACTGCCGCCCGCCCCAGCCCAGGCGATCCACGTTTCGCCGCCCGAGCGCAGAATCTTCGGATACCCCAAACTCTTGCGCGCGCCTTGCGCTACCTGCACCGCGGACCCGGCGACGCCCTTGGCGTCCACCTTGCGAACCTGAATGCTCGAATCGCTGCCGCCCTTTTCGAGCCACGATACGATCGCGCCGCCATCATCATCTAGCGCCACGGACGTGTAGCCATAGGCTGTCGCCGTGCTGACAACAACCGGTTTGGTAAATGTGGCGCCGCCATCGGCGGAAAATACCAGTTGCACCTTTGCCGCACCGCCCGCGGCCGTGTACCAGGAGATGGCCGCACGGTCGCCTTTCGCCGCAACCGCAGCCGCATTCGTCGGGCAGGCGTTGATCTTCCATTTGTCGGCAAAAATATTCGCCGAGGGGCTCCACTTCCCGTTTTCAAAACGGACAGCCGCGATATCGCGAATATCGCCGGCGGTGTGGTCGCGGTAGGCCACCAGCAGGCCCTTGGCGGTCTTCACAATAGCGGTGGGGCAGCAGGCGCACACGTCCTGATCGAGCGATTCTTCCTTCACCACAGCGCCTTCGCTATTGATCACGGTGCGCTTGAGCGTCACCGGGCCGTCTTCGCCCTTCAAGGCTTCCAGCCACATCAGCGACGCTTCTTTCGGGCCGCTGGCGACCATCGACGCAAGGCCATGCTGCACCATACTCTTGTCTTTGTGCGCCATCACGGGCTTCGACCACTTCATGCCGTCACGCGACGCGGTCACCCATAGGAACTCGGCGTCGTCTGCATCTTCGGGCATCTCCACCCAGTGCGCGAGCAGAGTGCCGTCGGCCAACGAGATCACGCCGGGCAATTCCGCGGGATGGCGGAAAAATTCGCGGTTCTTGGCGATGACGACGGGCTTCGACCACTGGCCACCTTTGCGAACCGAGTAAACCAGGTTCATGGAGCCGTCGTCTTCGTTGGTCACCCAGCTAAGCAGAGGGCTGCCGTCGGGTGTGGTGGTCCAATTCGCCTGGATGGCGCCGTCGCCCGAGGGGTTCGCGACAGCGTCGACAGTCAACTTTTGACCGAATCCTAAGGAGGCGAGCGCGACACAAAGAAACGCAAGATACGAAGACTTCATGGTGATCCTTTCCAGCGGCTTCTTATCCTATCCGGTGACGTAATCCACTATCCATGATAGGCGCAACCGACGGCCGCGCAACAAGAAAACGGCGAAACAAGAAAATAGACGGCACGACAGGAATCCGTACTCCAAGTGCGCCTTTCTGCACAAGGAAAATGCCCCAGACGGCCTTTCCCTGGGTGAGGGAAGTCACGCAGGTCATCGACGGAGTCAATACTGATTATCAGCGTAAATTATATTTAGCCATCTTGTAGCGCATCCGATCGCGTGTAATCTTCAGGATGCGCGCGGCTTCGGATTGGTTCCCGCCGGCGCGGGCAAGGGCGTCGGCAAGGAGTTCGCGCTCATGATCTTCGAGCGAGGGTTCGGCATGGCCATTTGCTGCTGCTTCAGCTGCGGCTTCAAACGCCAGCGGCGTGTTACCAGCGCGGCGTACCGATGCCGGAAGATCTTCAACATCAATCAAATCGCCCATCGCCATCATGGCCGAGTGACCCAACGCGTTCTCGAGTTCACGCACGTTTCCGGGCCAGGAATGCTTGGCTAAAAGGATCTGCGCGCGGCGCGTCAAACCCTTGATATCCTTACCGAATTGTTCGCAAAAACGGCCGAGGAAGAACTTCTCAAGCAGCGGCAAATCGTCTTTGCGCTCGGCCAGCGGAGGCGTGCGCAATTCAACCATTGCCAGGCGATAGTAGAGATCCTCGCGGAAAAGTTTCTGCGAAATCAGCGTTTCCACGTCGCGGTTGGTCGCCGCCACAACTCGGACATCCACTTTACGCGGGGTCACTGAACCGACGCGGGTAACTTCCTGATTCTGCAGCGTCCGAAGCAGCTTGGCTTGCGTGGCAAGCGGCATATCGCCGATTTCGTCCAAAAATAGCGTGCCACCGTGTGCAAACTCGACCAAGCCCATCTTATCGGACGTGGCTCCAGTGAACGCGCCTTTGACGTAGCCGAACAATTCGCTTTCAAACAGCGTTTCCACCACGGCCGAGCAGTTGCACGTTACGAATCGTCCGTTGCTGGCGGGGCTGAGGTTATGTAAAGCCTGTGCTACCAGATCCTTACCGGTACCTGTCGGTCCGGTGATCAACGCCGAGCGGTAATGCGCGGCCACACGCCGGATGCGCGCGAAAAGCTCCCACATTACCGGGCTTTTGCCGATCATGCCCTCGAAACGGCATGTTTCGAGCATTTCTTTGTCAAGATCATACGCGCGCAGCCGCTGGCGTGCGTCCTGGACCAGTCTTTCGACGCGCGAGCGAAGTGCCGGGATCGATACCGGCTTGTTCATGTAATCGGCGGCGCCTTTTCTGATGGCTTCGACAGCGGTTTCCGTCGTGTAATGCGCCGTCATCAAAATCACTTCGATGGCAGGATCAAACTCGACAATGCGTTCGAGCAGTTCCAGGCCGCTCATTTTCGGCATCACCAAATCGAGCAGTACAATCTGCGGATGTTCTTGAAGAACAAGATCTAAACCTTGCTCAGGATCGGTTGCCGTAAAGATGGACAAACCTTCCTGCTGCAGAGACTCCTCAAGCAATTCCAGACTGGCTGGTGTGTCATCCACAGCGACGAGTTTTACGGTTGGCCTCATTGTGTTCGTCGGATCTTGCCTATACTAACCAATAATACTGTAAATAGCGACCCCACCCTTAAATAG
>JBEBGM010000098.1:0-3875 GCA_040081455.1 Bryobacteraceae bacterium | reverse complement strand
GTTTTCGGGAAGTAGGGATCAACTGCGAATTCCACGTCACCCAAGGATTCCGGACGGCCCGCAGTCGGGTTGTTTGCCTCGCGTAAATCCTGCAATGCCTGTTGCGGTGTCTTGAGCCAGAAATTATCCAGTGGCACTGGATCGTCCGTGCGGTCGAACCGCCACAGCCAGTAACCGACGGTCGAGGTGGAATCGTTGGTGCGCGCCAGTTGAACGCACTGCGGCAGATTGCGCAACTGCGACGAGGCCGAAAGTTCGGCGCAAATCCAAACCGGCGAACTGCCGAGATAATTGCTCAGGACCAGTGCGGCCCACCCTCCGCGCGGATCAGACGGCGGCCAGTCGGTCCATGGCCTGAATCCGAGTGCAGTCTTCAACGCTCGTTGATCGGGAAAGCGGTCCGCGTAGTCGGCGAGGTAAAGCGAAAATCCAAGTCCGATCTGATGAAGATTGGAGAGGCAGGAGGTTTGCCGTGCCTTGGACTTTGCGTTGGCCAGAGAAGGCAAAAGCAACGCAGCGAGTATCGCGAGTATCGCGATGACCACGAGCAGCTCCACAAGCGTGAAGCCGCGCGGGGCAGGGCGGCGGGCGTTCATTGTTTGGCTGGCGGCAACGCGAATGCCACGTAGGCGTCGCCAAATGCTGTGCCGAGCTTGCTGCCTGTAGATGCGATGACGATGTATTGCCGGCCATCAATTTGATACGTCGCCGGTGGTGCGTTGCCGACCCAAGGAAGTTTGGCGGACCAGACTTCTTCACCTGTGACCTTGTCGAATGCTCGGATTTTGGAATCCATGGTGCCAGCACAGAAAACCAATCCCCCCGCAGTCACAATTGCACCGCCATAATTTTCCGTGCCGGTTTTCGGAACACCCTGTGCGGTGAGTGCCGGGAATTCACCGAGAGGTACTTTCCACAGCAGTTTGCCACTATTCAGGTCAAGACAGTTGAGAGATCCCCAAGGTGGTTTGTTTGCGGGGTAGCCTTCGTGGTCCACAAATCTCGGGTAGCCTGTGAAACTGTAAACGGGTCGTTCCGGCTTTGCTGTACTCGCTGGCATCGGTCGGTCACGCAGCATGACGTAATCCAGCAAGGCCTTAAGATCTGCATCGCTGAGTTGGGATTCAGGCACTGCGGGCATTCCGTTCCTGCCGGTGCGAATCTGATTTGTCACCTGTTCGTCCGTCAGGCGATGCCTCACTCCACGCAATGGCGGAGCCACGCCGATACCGAGACGGTTCGTGCCGTGGCAGGATGCGCAGGTGGTTTCAAACACAGTCTGGCCTCGCGTGCGCGGTGTTTTTGGATCGTCGGGCGGGTCATCATTTCGGAAAATGGAAATGAGCCATCCCATGTGATTCGCGGTGACGTAGAGATGACCTGTGTCCGGATCAACACAAGCGCCGGTCCATTCCGCGCCGCCATCAATGTTGAAAAAGAGATTCGCGCGTCCCTCGCTGCCGGGGCGAAACCATCCGGTCGTTGCGCTCTTGAATCGTGTGAGCGCGAAATCCGCAGCCTCTTCCGTGCGATCCGTCAGATCAGTGGCGGTGAATTCCTTTTTGGAGAAACGCTCGGGCAACTCCGGATCAGGCTGGTACGGCGAAGTTGTTTCGCCGCGCAAATCGCTTGTTGGCGCACGGCGCAGGCGGAAAGGGAAGATTGGTTTGCCCGTCACGCGGTCAAGGAGGATTGTATTTGCGATCTTTGTTACCACGGCGACAACGTCCACCCGTTTCCCTTCGTGCGTGATTGTGGTGAGATTCGGCGGCGATGGGATGTCGAGGTCCCAGATGTCGTGGCGGATTTCCTGGAAATGCCAGAGCCGCTGACCCGTGCGCGCGTCCAGAGCGATGACGCAGTTACCGAACAAGTTGTCTCCGGGATTTCCGACGCCGATGAAATTCTTCTTTGGTGAACCCGTGGTGATGTAGGCGATGCCGCGTTGTTCGTCCATCGCCATTCCCGACCAGCAGTTTGCGCCGTAGCTCTCCGTTTGACCCCATGTGTCGAAACCGAATTCGCCCGGTTGCGGCACCGTGTGAAACGTCCACCGCTGTTCGCCTGTGACAACATCGAACCCCCACACGTCTTTCTCAAACCCTGGCACGACAAGTGTACGCTCGAAGATCGTCGGCCCGGCGGTGGCTGCGCCGAAATGATCTGACGAGACACCGGGCAAAGTGGTCTTGCCGTCCTGACCCAAGCGTTTAATGGGCTCGCCCGATTTCGGATCGAGCGCATAGAGAAATTTGCCGGCGCAAAACATCACGCGCTCGCCAGCGCCGTTACCACCGGGCCAGTAAATCAATCCTCGAAACGCGGGTCGCCCTGCGGGTTTGAAGCGCCACAATTCCTCTCCTGTTGCGGCGTTTACTGCCACAAGATGCCGTCCCGCTGTCGGGGCGAACATGACGCCGTTCACGATGATGGGATTGCATTGGATCGCATTGCTGCCATCGCGTGAGTGGTAAGTCCAGGCCACCTGAAGATTCGTGATGTTTTGGCGGTTGATCTGATCGAGTGCCGAATAGCGCGTCCCGCCGTTGTCTCCGTGCGAACGATGCCAGGTCAAAAATGTTTCGCGTTTGGGAAAACCGTTCGCCGGCGTGAGCTGGCTTGGCAATGCAGCAGGAATGACTTTGAACTCGGGCAACGCCGCCCGCTCTTCCGCGCTTTCCACCGCCCAGTAATCCGGCTTGCCGGTCGCCGCCGTGAGTTCGTCGAAATTCCACAAGCCCAGCGTGGCTGCATCTTTTTCAAGCGGGCGCTCTTGCACGCCGACAATGTCACGCACGCCGCGCGAAATGCGGACATTTTCCAACAGTCCGTTGCAACCGAGTCCGCCTTCAACCAATCTGCCAATCGCAAAATCTCCAGATACAGGATTGCCTGCGCGCGGCTGGGCTGGTGCATCCTTCACGAGCTTGCCGTCCACGAATAGCCGCACGCGATCCGGCTCGATGATCGCCGCCAGCGAGTGCCATTGGCTGTCACAAATGTTCACGCCCGATACAACTTCGCCGCCGCGCCCCGGTTGGTAGAGGCTCAACACACCGCTGCCCGCGTAGGAATAAAGTTCCCAGTGATCGGCGGAACTTTTTGGATCGCTCGCGACCAGGATGTTGAAATTGGAGGCGTTATCCAACCTGGCCCGGCACTCGATTGTCAGCGGGCGTTCGCGAAATTCCTTCCGACCCGGAATGACCATGCTGCCGCGCAACGCCTTTCCGAATGCAGGCAAGAGCGAAGGTTCGCCGCTCGCGGCTGTGGCATGTGTGGAGGGCGGAGCTTTCCATGAACGTGGAGTTGGTTTTTGACCGGCAGGCCGTCCATCGAGTTGGGGCGAGAGCCAGTCAAGCCCTTCAAGATTGTCGAGCAGGCGTGCTTCGGCGTCTTCGTCAGTGTGGTTGAGAATGCCGACGGGCCCGCGCCAGCCGCTGTCGCGAATTGCGCGCAGCAAATAGAGGTCAATATCGCCCTGGCCGATGGGGATGATCTTCTGCCCGCGCTGATCACCATCGCGAATCATGCCGTTCAGATTCAGCGCCACGAGGTAGGGTTTCATCAGACGCAGCAACGCACCGAAGCGATCCAGATGTTCATGGCCGTGGTGGAGGTTATAGACGATGCCAACGTTCGAGATGCCAACTGCCTTGAGCCGTTCGATGATTTCAATTTGATTCTCCGGTTCACCAAACCATGAGCCGTGATTGTAAAGCGCGACCGTGCAGCCAATCTGCGCCGCCGCTTCGGCGATGGGTTGGAGTCGCTTGACCTCCGCCGCCACGAGCGCCTCATGTTCTGCGGCGGTTTTTGGCATTGCACCGCCACCCATCACCCAGAGCTGGGCGTGAATCTTGTGCCGCTTGAGC
>JBEBGM010000032.1:0-49148 GCA_040081455.1 Bryobacteraceae bacterium | reverse complement strand
GAGGACTGAAAGATTCAAGTCGTGAGCTGTTTCGAAACAATAGCCGGTCGTCGTCTACCGATAGTGGCGACAAAGGAACGCGTTCCTGAAAGGATTTCGGGCCTCGACGGTGACGGCAGGGGAAGACAGAAGACCCATCCCGCAAGTTGCCGGACGTTTTCGGACCCCGCTGACAGAGCGGGGATAACAACTCATTCGCCGAACCATCCTGAGCTTGAGGTGTGTCTGAACATCTGCCAAAAACAAAAGCGCCAGGCCGGAGCCTGGCGCTTTCGAACTCTCCGCTTCGCCGGTAAGCGATGGCGGGCGTTAAAGGGTAATTACTTCCACGCCGAATAGACGGGCTTGGCGACCATGAAGGCCGGGTTCGCGCCCTTCTTCGGAGCGAGCTTCTGCACGCGGCCCGAATCGACTTCGGCGACGTACAGGTTGTTCTCCTGGTCGACGCTGATGCCGTGGATGCCCCAGAAACCGCCCGGGAACATGCCCATCGTGCCGAACGTGTACAGCAAGTGGCCCTGCAGATCCCACTGAACCATGCGGTTCGTGGTGCGATCGTAGGTCCAGATGGTCTGGCCCGAACCGATGTACAGCAGGTGCAGGCTGGACGGATCGGCATCGATCTTCCACTCATACAGGTACTTTCCGTTTTCGTCGAACACCTGGATGCGGTGGTTGTTACGGTCGTTGACGAACACGTGCTTCGTCTTCGGATCGACCGCGACGCCGTGGACGTTGCTGAAGTAACCCGGACGGGTTTCCACCTTCTCGCCATCGCCGCCGCCGCGCGGACCACCCGGCTTGCCCCAATCCATCAGGAACTTGCCGTCTTTGTTGAACTTCGCAACGCGCGTGCCGGTGTAACCGTCAGACACGAGGAAGTCGCCGTTGGGCAGCCAGTCCATGTAGGTCGGGCGGTTGAAGTGCGTACCGTCGGCGCCGGCAACTTCCGGAGTACCGATGGTCTGCAGCAGCTTCTTGCCGTCGTTGGTGAACTTGTAGATGGTCTGCATGTTGTCGTCGACAATCCACACGTTCTTTTCCGGATCGTAGGGGCTGATATAGACGCTGTGAGGGCGGCGGAACAGCTTGTCCCACTGCTTCCAGGTGTCGATGATCTTTCCCTCTTTGTTGACGATCACAAGGCAGTTTTCCCACTTCGCGTCCACACCCAGCTGACGGTAGGGGGGGCCTTTCATGCCGAGCTTCTGCGACTTGCCTTCCCAGGCCGTCATCCACTCGTTCATGTCGTTGTCGGTGCCGCCGGTGCCAGGCAGAGACGCCTGCGTGGCGTCGCGCCAGAAGCCGGCCACCGGGAAGCTGATGCTCGGGCCCAGCTGCGGCAGCAGCGTCGCCCGGGGCGCTTTGATGTTCGGCAATTCACCGCGGAACAGCATGTAGACGCGGTCCGGGCTTTCAGCGAACACCGCTTCACCCGCGCCGTAGGTCCATTTTTCGTTGCCAGGAAGCGTGCTGATGTCCTGCGGCCAGTTCTTTACCAGTTCGTAGGGTCCCAGGATATCCTGCGCACCCAGTGCGCCCGGTACCGCAGCGAAGCCTTCGCCAGGCTTGCCTTTGGCTTCCACCAGGCCGATTTTACTCGAGATCAGCAATCCGATCCCGATGCCCACTGCCAATAACAGCAGCATGAGCCAGGTCTTTCTCATAATTTAAACAACCTCCAAAAGTTCGCGATCTGAAACAACAAATCACATGGACAGCACTAGCGGGCGGCCGGACGCCGGCAACGTCGCAAAAAAAGCTATCCAACAGATCATAACGCGTCCATGAGCGGGGTGTGCGGCGCCAAAATCAAGACGTATGCCGAAATGGAGTATTTTTTATGAACGCCGCTTCGAGGCAAATAGTCGATCCGGCGCAGCGGTTTCCAGGGCTTTGGGCTCTTCACGCAACCGAGCGCCGGTGTTGCGGATTCACGCCTGTTGCGGGTTTCGTCCAGTGCAGAACGTCTGTTGCGCAAGGCAGATAGAGGAACCGTTCGGCTTCCTCGGCTGGCAGCGGTTTCGCGAAGAAGTACCCTTGCCCGATGTCGCAACCCATGTTCTTCAGCATGTGGAACTGCTCTTCCGTTTCGATTCCTTCGGCCACCACTTGCATCCGTAGAATGTGGGCCAAATTGATGATGGCGGCAACAATCGCCGTGGTTTCCGCGTCCCATTGGATCTTCGCGATGAAGGACCGGTCAATTTTCAATGAGTCGAACTGTAGTGTGCGCAGGTAGTTCAGCGAGGAATAGCCGGTGCCGAAGTCGTCCAGCTTCAGCCCGACGCCCAAAGCGCGCAATTGCGTGAGCGTCGCTTTTGCCGATTCGATCTCCGTCATCAGCGCACTTTCGGTCAGCTCAAACTTGAGGCTTGCCGGTTCGATGCCTGTTTCCTTCAGGGTCTCGGACACGTAGGAAACCAGTTTTGGGTCGTGCAGCTGTTTTACCGAAAGATTCACGTTCATGCTCAGCGCATGGGCCTTCGGTAGAAGGTTCTGCCAACATTTCAACTGACGGCAGGCTTCTTTGAGAATCCACTCTCCAATCGGGACAATCAGGCCAAGTTCTTCTGCTGCCGGGATAAAGTCTCCCGGCGAAACCATGCCGCGTTCCGGATGCCGCCAGCGAAGCAGCGCCTCAAAGCCGACCACGTCATTCGTTGCCAGATCAACTTTCGGCTGATAGAGAGCCAGTAGCTCTTCGCGTTCCAGCGCGTGGCGCAAGTCGCGGCCGATGGCGGCGTGAGCAAGCGTAATCTCTCTTTGTTCCGGATCGAACAGCTCACTGCGATTTTTGCCTCGCGTCTTGGCGCGGCGCATGGCGAGATCCGCTTCGCGCCACAGTTCGTCCGCGCTTGTGCGGGTTCCCTCGCACAGAGCCCCTCCGACGCTGGCCGTCATCGACGTCAGCGTGTTCCCCAATGAGAACGGATTGCGGAAGCAGGACACCGCGCGGGATGACATCTCCTCCAGGACGCTGCACGGATTGCCCAGCCGCCCATCGGCGACATGCAGCACCGCGAACTCGTCGCCCGCGATGCGAGCGATGTCCGCGCCGCGAAACGCTCTTTTGAGTCGCGTCGCTGCCAAGGCAAGCAATTGGTCGCCAATTCTTTGACCGAAACTCGCGTTCAGCAGTTTGAATCCATCTAGGTTCACGATGATCAGCGCCACTGAGTGCGTCTGTGGATCATTGGTGAGCGCGGACTCCAGCTTCTCCATGAACAGTGGGCGATTGTGCAATCCCGTGAGAGCATCGGTCGCTTTCGCCTGCCGCCCAGCCTGCGCGTGGGAGAGATGCGCGTCGATGCGTGCCGTGGCGAACGGCAATTCGAGGGGCTTGGTGATGCAATCGTTTGCGCCGCGATCGTGAACATGCGCGGAGGCGCTGTCCGCGCTCGGTTCGGTCACCAGAATCACGGGCAGTTCCTCGCGGCTGAACGTCCCGCGCAGCAGTGCGAGCAGGTCCGCGCCGGATTCGCTCGATGTGGAGGGATCGAGCAGCACCAGATCGAAATGATCTCCGCGGATTTTTTCGATCGCCTCACCCGCGGCGCCGGCCACTTCCACGGCGTAACCGCTACTGGTCAGGCTCTCCGAAAGCTGCGTCCGGCTAGCGAGATCATGGTCGACAACTAATACTTTGCCGGGTTCCACGGCTTATACACGCTCCCTGCTTAGCGTCTGAACGCGCTACCTGTCACTAACCCTTTCGGCACCAGGCGGCATTGTTTGAGAATTCATTGACGGAATTCTCCCTGTGTGCAACACTAAAAGCCCCGAGGTGCTTGCCCGTATGGGTGAGTGAAAAGGGAAGCGGGTGTGAATCCCGCACGGTCGCGCCACTGTGAACAGCGAGCGGACCGGCAAGTAAGCCACTGCTTCTACGGAAGTGGGAAGGCTGCCGGTACGTGATGACCTGTGAGTCAGGAGACCTGCCTCGGTTCAGAAAGGGAGGCGCCGCACCTCATGTCACAAGCCACCAGGCTTTCGTTCGCCATTTTTTGCCTTTGTTTTTCCGGACTTCGCAGTTCCGCTCATGCGGCGGAGCTACGCGGAATCGTCCGCGACCCGCAGAATAGTCCGGTACCGGATGCGCGAATCACTCTAGTCCCACGTACGGGCGGGCTACGCGTCAGCACGGTCAGCGCGCAGGATGGATCGTATCGCTTCGAATCGCTGGCACCCGCGGATTATCTGATCCAGACGGATGCGAGGGGCTTTGCCCAAGCGTTCGCCGGTGAGATTTCGCTGACACGCGATGCCTCCGCGCAGAAGGATCTCGCCGTCTCGCTTGCCGCTGTCCGGGAACAGATTCTGGTGACGGCTTCCATTGACTCGCAGCCCTCCGGAGAAGTTGCGCGCACCATCAGCACGGTCACTTCGGAAGACGTTCGCACGCGGGATAGCTTCAGTTTGGCCGATGCCATCAGCCCTCTTGCCGGTGTTCGTGCGCAACAACTGGGCGGCCCGGGCGCGTTGACCACCATTCGCATTCGCGGCATGCGCAATCAGGACACTGCTGTGCTGGTGGACGGCATGCGCCTGCGCGATGCCAGCGCCATTCAATCGGATGCTTCGGGATTCATTCAGGATCTCCTGTTCACCAACGCCCGGCGCGTCGAAGTCATGAATGGCCCAGGCTCGTCACTCTACGGGACCAGCGCGATTGGCGGCGTCGTCAACGTGGTCACCGATGAAGGCGGCGGGAACATGCGTGGATCGTTTCTCGCCGAAGGAGGTTCTCTTGGCCTGGCGCGCTCGCGCGCTACAGTTGCCGGAGGACTTGCGCACGATCGGGTGCAGTATAGCGCCGGGCTCGCGCACGTGAACGCGACACGTGGCCTTGATGGAGACGATGCCTTCCGCGACACTAGCTTTCAGGGCCGCATCGGCACACGCATCGGTTCGTCCTCGATACTGCACGCGCGCCTGTTTGCCGCCGATAGCTTCGGCAAACTGAACGGCGGACCTGGGCAAACCGGCGTGCTTCCCGCGACGGGCATTGTCGATGCGGTGGCCGGAACCACTTTTGTTCCGGCGCCGAATGACTCCGATAGCACCCGCGCGGGCCGTTTCCTCAGTGGGGCCTTGGTGCTCGATGGACAACTGGCGCCCAGGCTTGCCTATCAGGTGGCGTTTCAAACACTGGCCTCGGGGCGCCGCTATGGAAACGGAACGGCGGGCTTTGGATTTCAACCCTTCGGCAGCACGCGCACGGTGTACGATAGCCGCATCCAAACGGCAAACGCACGCGTCAGCTACAGCGCGGCGCATCAGGCGATCACCGCCGGATACGAGTTTGAAAACGAAAACTACGCGTTCCACTATGCCGACCGCAGCGATCCGGCGGCGGCCTCAGCGGTGAACGCCACGCAGCGGAGCAATGCCTTCTACCTGCAGGACCAAGTGAAGCTCTTCGATGGACGCTTGTTGATCACCGGAGGAGTCCGGGCGCAGTATTTCGTGCAGTTGAACAGGCCTGTATTTGCTCCAGCGGTGTCGTCCCCTTATGCCGGAACCTCACTTCCTTCGCCCCCGGCCGCGTATACGGGAGACGGTTCGGCCGCTTACATTCTTCGTTCCACTCATACGAAGATCCGCGCGCACGTGGGCCGAGGATATCGCGCGCCATCGCTTTACGAACGCTTCGGTTCCAGCTTCGATTCGTACTTTGGCTACAGTAACTATGGCGACCCACGCTTGAAGCCGGAACACTCACTCGGATTTGACGCCGGCGTCGATCAGGATCTCTACTCCGGCCGAGTCCGCCTTTCCTCGTCGTATTTCTACTCGCGGCTGCAAGACACCATTGCGTTTGGGCCAACCGCCTCCGCGGATCCGTATGGCCGCATTTTCGGCGGCTACATCAATTCGAAAGGCGGCCTTTCCCGCGGCGTGGAAGTGAGCGCGCGAGTGTCTCCGCTTTCTTCACTCGATGTCACCACGGCCTACACGTTCGTCAACGCTGCGGAGCGGGCGCCGCTCTACGCCGGTGTGCTCCGGACATTCGTCATCCCCCGGCATCAGTTCTCCGCCGTTGTGACGCAGCGGCTTGGAAAGCGAATGGTGCTGACGTTGGACACCATCCAGTCGGGCAATTCGCTGGCGCCCATCTTTGGCGATTTCGTGACCACTTTCGAAACGCGAGTCTACCGCTTTGGAGGCATGCGCCGTATCAACGCCGGTATCAGTTACCGCTTGCCGTTGAGCGATTCGAAAGCCGTCCGTTTCTACATGCGGGCGGAGAACCTAACGGGACAGAAATACTATGAGACCGGCTACCGCACACCTGGGCGTACCGCCGTCGGTGGCATGCAATTTGAATTCTGATCTTCCATGGCAGGCCCCGGTGGCGAATGTCCCGGTCGGATAGAGCCCGCGTGCAGTGGCTGGTTTTTGTGAAAATGGAATCGATATGACCAGATACGCGGCGGCCCTCGCCATCATGGGATTCGTTGGAGCCACATCGCTTCTTGCCGGAGGGAAGTCCGCGAATGTTGTTGTTCACGACGCCGGCGGCAATCAGGTGGGCACGGCGCAGATCACGGAAGCCAAGCGCGGCGGCATTCTCATCCGGCTGAAAGTGCGCGGACTGCCGCTGGGGGATCACGCCGCGCATATCCATGAGCAGCCGAAATGCGAAGGGCCCGATTTCGCTTCCGCGGGCGGGCACTTCAACCCGGAAAAGAAGCAGCACGGCCTGGAGAATCCCGACGGACCGCACGGCGGTGACCTGGTTAACTTCAACGTTGCCGGGAAAAAGCGGAAGGCCAATGTGCTGCTGGTCAACACGCATTTGAACCTGAACGACGGGCCGAATTCGGTGTTCACAAACGGCGGAACGTCCCTGGTGATTGATGCCGGCGTCGATGATATGAAGACCGATCCGTCCGGGAAATCCGGCGTTCACATCGCCTGCGGAGTTATCACCAAATAGTCTTTGCGAAGCGGCTATTCGTTCGCGATGAATTTATAGCCCACGCCGCGAACCGTCCGCAGGTGCCGCGGCCGCGCGGGATCTTCCTCGATATAGCGCCGCAACCGGACGATAAAATTGTCGATCGCGCGAGTGTCCGTGTCGGCGTGCAGCCCCCATACTTCTTCGAGCATCACTTTCCGGGAGACAGCCTTGCCTTCGCGTTCCACCAGATAGCGCAGGATGTTCGCCTCCATTACCGTCAACGGGAATCGCTCCCCGCGCACCCGGAGTTCCAGCGTATCGAAGTGAATCGACTTGTCGTCAAAAGTGAACGTGTCGCCGACCTCTGACTTCGGGAGATCGGTGCGCGGCGCTTCAGAGGCAGCCTGTGCAGAGGCCAACCAATGTTTTCGCCGGAGCAAGCCGCGGATACGCGCAATGAGGATGCTCAGTTCAAACGGCTTGGGCAGATAGTCGTCGGCTCCCGCGGCAAATCCGCTGAGCACATCTTCAGGGCGGCCCCGCGCCGTCAACATCAAAGTCGGGATGAACTGCCCGGCCTGACGAAGTTCCGTGGATACTTCAAAGCCATTTTTCCCGGGCAGCATGACGTCGAGCAGCACCAGATCGAATGGTTCCGCCGCGGGGTCCCGCTTCTGCGGCATGAGTAAATCGAGCGCGGCCTCGCCTGTTTCGACTGCCTGAACCCGATAGCCCTCGGCTTCCAGATTAAAGCGCAATCCTTCCGCTAAATGCTTCTCGTCTTCCACAATGAGGATGCGTTCGCTCATTTCGCTTCCTTAGCGCGCGATCGGCAACTGCAGCACAAACGTGCTGCCCGTCCCGGGTCCGTCGCTTTCCACCCAGGCCTTTCCGCCATGGCGTTTGGCGACGGAACGAACAATGAACAAACCCAACCCCGTGCCCTTAATGCGCGTGGCAAGCGGGCCGGGCACGCGGTAGAACCGCTTGAAAATCTGTTTCCGTTCCGCTTCAGGAATCCCAGGGCCATTGTCTTGTACGCGAACCCTGACGAATTTGTCATCCACCGTTTCTGTCTCCACGCGCACCTTCGGATTGGTGCCGGCGTACTTCACTGCGTTGTCGATCAAGTTCGAAATTGCGGCACGGACTTCCTCGGCGTCGGCTTGGATCATCACATGAGGACCGGGCGCAAACGACAACGCCTCTTCGGATACGTGGTACAGGCGCCGCGCGCGGGCCATGCACTCTTCCACCATACGGCCGAAGTCCAAGGAAGAGGTGTGCAGCGGCCGGCGCGTCTGCCCGATCTGCCCTGTCCGCAAAATTTGCTCGATGGTGCCGAGCAAACGGTCGCTGTCGTCGAGCATTGTTTGATAAAACTCGCGCCGTTTGGACTCCTCAACCGGCCGCGTCTGCAGCGTCTCCAGATACAAACGAATGGAGGCGACCGGCGTTTTCAGCTCATGAGTCACGGCATTGATAAATGCGTCATGCTGGGCGTTTCTGCGGATTTCGCGCACCAGAAACGTGGTGTTCAGCACGATGCCCGCAATCACCACCAGCGTCAGCAGGACGCCAAAAAACAAAAGGATCCCGTTCCGCCAGCCAAGCAAGACCCATCCGACGTAGAGGAATACGATGAACAGGATCAGCCCGATGCCGAGCGAAATAAAAAACGCAATCGACTTCCGGCGTCCGCCAACAACCATATATTTTTTAGGATAGAGCCAAATGCGAATCGGACGCTGTCAGCTCAGCACGAAAGGTCTGTCGCGAGGAGCACCCGCCGCGCGTGAATCGGCGGCTCCTACTCCCTCACTGCTCATCCAAATACACTCTCCCAAAATGAAAGTGCGGCACCCGAAGGAGCCGCACTTGGGAAAAACAGACACAAGGAAACGTTTAGGCGGCCTTGCTCTCCAATTCGAGTGCGTCGGCGCTGGGGACGCGGACGTGTTTGATGAGGCCGATTGCGCGAAGAAACTTCATTGTGATCCAGGTGATGTCCAGTTCCCACCACTTCAGGCCATGGCGAGCCGAGGTCGGAAGCGCGTGGTGATTGTTGTGCCAGCCCTCGCCGAACGTCAACAGAGCCAGAATGAAGCTGTTGCGCGAATCGTCGCCCGCGTCAAAGCGCTGCGTGCCCCAGACGTGAGTGAGAGAATTGATCAGCCAGGTGCAGTGCAGTCCAACGGTGACACGCAGGCAGATCGCCCACAGGAACATCGGTATACCGCCCCACGCCAGAAGGATCGCGGCGACAATCGTCAGCGGCACCCAGTGGTAGTTGTTCAACCACAGATAGAACCGATGCCGCGCCAGTTCCGGTGCGTACTTCGACATCAGTTTCGTGTTGTTGTGGTTGGTTTCGCCAAAAAGAATCCAGCCCATGTGCGCCCAGAACACACCTTCGCGCGGTGAGTGCGGGTCACCCGGCTGATCGGACTTCGCATGGTGGATCCGGTGCGTGCCCACCCAGAAGATCGGCCCGCCTTCAAGCGTCAACGTGCCGCACACCGCCAGGGCGTACTGCATCCAGAGCGGACACTGGTACGACTGGTGCGTGTGCAGGCGGTGATAGCCCAAACTGATACCGAATCCAACCGCGATCCAGTGCAGCACAAGCGACACCCAAAAAACCTTCCAACTGAACATGAACAGCGCCGCCACGGCGCCGATGTGGAAAAGGACAAGAATCAAAGCCGTCGGCCAGTTGAGCTTGCGGCCGTTATGAAAAGGAATCGTATGTTTGCTCACAATATGAAAGCTCCCGATCCCTACGCTAACAGGGATCGGTCTTTCTGTTTGTAAGAGTTGTGTAATTTCAGGCTGGACAGCGATTTACCAGGATCAGCCATCAGGTTTTTCTACGAGGGGAGAGCGGTTCCAGGTTTGTCGCCGACAACCAGGAGCGTTTCAAAATGCGGCGACTCTTCCTCCCGGTGCACGATGGAGGACTCGACCGTCACAAACCCTGCTTCTTTAAGAAAAGACTCCACTTCCCGTTCGGTGAATCCGAGCCAGACGTCGGCGTACAGCTCCCTTGCTTCCTGATGACTGTGCCGGAGGAGATCCAAAATAACGATGCGGCCTCCGGGCCGCAAAATGCGGTACGCCTCGCTCACGGCCTTGTCCGGATGCTGCGCATGATGCAGCGCCTGGCTGAAGAAGGCGAGATCCACCGAGCTGGAATCCATCGGAATCGCTTCAATATCGCCCAGCCGGTAATCCAGATTCTCCACACCATGTTTGCGGGCCAGCGCCGTGCCGTACTCCACCATCTTTTCCGAATTGTCGACGGCGATCACTTTTTTTGCGCGCCGAGCCAACAATTGCGAAAAGGTGCCTTCGCCCGCGCCCAGATCGGCGATGACCATGGGCGGCATCAATGTGAGCAACGTCTCGGCTAAACCCTTCCAGGAGCGCCCCGGAACGTAGTGCCGGCCAAACTTGCCGGCCAGTTCGTTGAAGTAGGCGCGAACCTTGTCTTGCCTGCGCCGCATCACCAACTGCAGCGCTTCGGCATCATGCGCCGCTTCGGGGATCTCAGAGGCGGCGTCTTTCAGCACCCCCAGCAGATTGGAAAACGATTCGGCATCGGCACCCCGTTTTGGCCGAAGTCGATAAAAAATGCTTTTCCCCTCGCGCCGGTCTTCGAGGAAACCCGCCTGCTTCATCTGCGCTAAGTGTGTGGAAATACGGCTCTGTCCCATCGCCAGGATGTCCTGGAGTTCGGCGACCGACAGCTCCTCGACGGCCAATAGCAAAAGGATGCGTACCCGGCTTGGGTCGGCGAGGAGTCTCAAGTTTTTAAGCGTTGACGCCATCAATGCGGTTTTTATAATATATCAACATATCCAGATTTCTGGATATGAAATTTCCGACTGGAGATTGCATGAGCACTGCCACGCTGAAGAACGCTGCAACCGAATACAAAGTCGCTGACATGAGTCTGGCCGATTGGGGCCGCAAGGAAACCAGCATCGCCGAGCACGAAATGCCCGGCTTGATGTCCATCCGCAAGAAGTACGCGACGGCGAAGCCGCTGAAGGGCGTGCGCGTCACCGGTTCGCTGCACATGACCATTCAGACCGCCGTGCTGATTGAGACGCTAGTGGATCTGGGAGCAACGGTTCGCTGGGCCAGTTGCAACATTTTCTCCACGCAGGACCACGCCGCCGCCGCCATCGCCGCCGCGGGCGTGCCGGTGTTCGCCTGGAAGGGCGAAACGCTCGAAGAATATTGGTGGTGCACCTACCAGGCGATCAGCCATGCCGACGGCAAAGGGCCCGAACTGGTTGTCGACGACGGTGGCGACGTGACGCTGCTGATCCACAAAGGCTACGAGCTGGAAGAAGGCAGCGACTGGGTGAATTCGCCATCGGAAAGCCACGAAGAAAAGGTGATCAAGGATCTGCTCAAGCAGGTTCACGCCGAAGATCCGCAGCGCTGGCACAAGATCGCGAAAGATTGGCGGGGCGTTTCCGAAGAAACCACCACGGGCGTGCATCGCCTTTACAAGATGCAGGAGCAAGGCAAACTCCTGGTTCCGGCGATCAACGTCAATGACTCGGTGACCAAGTCGAAGTTCGATAACCTCTATGGCTGCCGCGAGTCGCTGGCCGATGGCATCA
The DNA here is from genome assembly GCA_040081455.1 of Bryobacteraceae bacterium. Taxonomy (GTDB): domain Bacteria; phylum Acidobacteriota; class Terriglobia; order Bryobacterales; family Bryobacteraceae; genus Palsa-187. The sequence continues at coordinate 37,604 of JBEBGM010000032.1, read as the reverse complement.
AGCGCGCCACCGACGTTATGGTTGCCGGCAAAGTTTGCGTCATCTGCGGCTACGGCGATGTGGGCAAGGGCTCGGCGCGTGCACTGCGCGGCATGGGCGCCCGCGTGATCGTCACTGAGATCGATCCGATCAACGCGCTTCAGGCCGCGATGGAAGGCTTTGAAGTGACGACGATCGAAGACACGCTGGGCCGCGGCGACATCTACGTCACCTGCACCGGCAACGTGGACATCATCACTCTGGAACACATGGAAAAGATGAAGGACCAGGCGATTGTCTGCAACATCGGTCACTTCGATAACGAAATCCAGGTGGATCGCCTGAACGCCGCCAAGGGTGTGAAGAAGACCAATATCAAGCCCCAGGTGGACATGTACAACTTCCCCGACGGCCACGCGATCTTCATGCTTGCCGAAGGCCGCCTGGTGAACCTGGGCTGCGCGACGGGCCACCCGAGCTTCGTGATGTCGAACAGCTTTGCGAACCAGACGCTGGCGCAGTTGGATCTGTGGCGCAACAAGGACACCTACAAGGTGGGCGTGTATACGCTTTCGAAGCAGCTCGACGAAGAAGTCGCCCGCCTGCACCTCGAAAAGATCGGCGTGAAGTTGACCACGCTTTCGAAGAAACAGGCCGATTACCTCGGCGTCGCGGTGGAAGGTCCGTACAAGCCGGATCACTACCGGTACTAGGCGTCGTTATTAAGCGTCGTTACTAAGCAGGGAGGGCGGGGCTTCAACTCGCTGCTGGCGCCAGGGCAAAGCCTGGCGCACGGAGGCAAAGCTCCGCCCCCCGTCCCGGTCGGTATTGAGCGAGATTGTTATACTCAACGAGGAGTTGCATTAAGAAATGGCAGACCGAATGAGGCATATTTTCACGTCCGAGTCGGTGACCGAGGGTCACCCGGATAAGATGGCGGACCAGATTTCCGATGCGGTTCTGGACGCCGCTCTGGCCGCTGATCCCATGAGCCGTGTGGCTTGCGAAGTGCTGGTCACCACCGGCATTTGCGTGGTCTCCGGCGAAATCACCACCAAGGCCATCATTGACGTGCCCAAACTGGCGCGCGAAGTGATCGCCCACATCGGTTTCACCGACGCCAAGATGGGCTTCGACGCGAAGACCTGCGGCATCCTGAACACGATTCAGACGCAGTCGCCCGATATCGCGATGGGCGTGGACACCGGCGGCGCCGGCGACCAGGGCCTGATGTTCGGCTACGCTTGCGACGAAACTCCTGAGCTGATGCCGCTGCCGATCATGATGGCGCATAAGCTCTGCCGCCAGCAGAGCGACGTCCGCCGCGACGGCAAGCTGACCTACCTCCGCCCCGATGCCAAGAGCCAGGTTTCCGTCGAATACGTCAACGGCAAGCCCACTCGCATCGATGCCGTGGTTCTTTCCACCCAGCACGACGACGACGTGACCACCGAACAGCTCCGCGCCGACGTGAAGAAGTACATCATTGACCCCATCGTTCCGGGCAACATGGTGGACTCGCAGACCAAGTACCACATCAACCCGACGGGCCGCTTCGTCATCGGCGGACCCCACGGCGACACGGGCCTCACCGGCCGCAAGATCATCGTCGACACCTACGGCGGCATGGGCCGTCACGGTGGCGGTGCGTTCTCCGGCAAGGACCCGACGAAGGTGGACCGCTCGGCCTGCTACTTCGCCCGCTACGTCGCGAAGAACATTGTGGCCTCTGGCCTCGCCGACCGCTGCGAAGTGCAGTTGGCCTACGCGATCGGCGTTGCGGAACCCGTCTCCGTCATGGTGAACACGTTCGGCACCGGTAAGATCGCCGAAGAGAGCCTGGTGGAAATCGTCCGCGCGAACTTCGACCTGACGCCGAAGGGCATGATCGCGACGCTGAATCTGCGCCGCCCGATCTACCGCGCCACCGCCGCGTTCGGCCACTTCGGCCGCACCGAAGACAGCTTCACCTGGGAAGCCACCAACAAGGCGAAGGCCTTGAAGGAAGCAGCTCAGGCGACTGCGGCAGCCCGCTAAACGCAGTTAGAAAAAACGAAGGCCGCTGCCCGAAGAGGGTGGCGGCCTTTTTGCTTGCGCTTAGGTCTCCGCTATTCGAGGTCTTCGCCAGTCTCTTCGGCGATCACTTCCAACTCCGCGACTGCTTCAAAATCCTTCACACGGCCAGCGGCCCGCTTAACCTGAATTAGCTTATTCAAATTGAGGCAAGGCGATGCTGTTTCGAAAAGATTCAACACTATGCTGTGTGGTAGAAGGTCCTCGTAGCCACCGCCGCCTGTAATTTCACCGAGCACGTCGATGTCGCCGATGTCCGTAACGAGTGTAAAATTTAGTCCTCGGTGGAGACTCTCCGCATCCCATTGAAAAGGTAACCCCGGCGGCACGCCACGAAGGTAGGGATGAACCGGCGCCAAGGCTTCCACGAGGCGGGCGATGTTTTCGGGCGTCCTGCGATAGACGATATCGAGATCGTATGTTAGCCGCACCGAACCGTGCGCTACGGCGGCAGCTCCGCCGACAATGATGAACTCAACGCGCTTTACGTGAAGTGTCGTCAGAAGCGCCCGAAAATCCGTCACAGCAACTTCCGCTTGCGCGCCTCACGTCCGGCACGCCGAAGCTCTTCCGCAAAGCGCTGAGCATCCATAGCTACTTCAAAACGTTCGGCGATGCTTCGCCGGAGGCTCACGCGGATCAGGCTACGGTCGATGCCAGTTTTGTAGGCTTCTATTACGGGATCGAAGCGCTTGGTTTTCGTTCCGTTCTCCACATCGTTGCCCTCTTCTTCATCATAGAACGCAACCACGCTTCGGTCCATGCACGCAGGGCACCCATCACATCCCGTTACCGTTGCACAGAATCCTTTACGCCATCTTCGGCTTCCACAACCCAATCGCCGCGCCCGTTGGGTCAAGGATGATGCTGAAGGAGCCCATTCCGGGGACCTCCGTCACGTCTTTGATCAACGTCCCGCCGAGCGTTTGGGCCTTGGCCGTTTCCGCGGCGAGGTCTTCCACCAGAATGTACGGGAGCCAAATCGAAGGGTATCCCGGCATGGGGTGTTTCATGATGCCGCCGCCCACGCCGTTTTCCACGCGGATCATGGTGTAAGCGTCCTCCGCGCCGGGCATGCCTTCCAGCTTCCACCCAGGGAAGAGCTGTCCGTAGAAGGCTTTGGCCTTGTCCGGGTCCGTTGTGTTCAGTTCGATGTGAACGAAATTGTTTGCCATCTTTCCAATCCTCCGTCTTTCACTCTGTCGCAGGCAGTCCGCCCGGATAGTCTGCATTGTAGCAAAAACCGCGGAGGCGCGCTTTCCCCTGGTTCTAACCAAATGCGGCATCCAATGCTCCCGGCAAGGTAAACTAAGAGGAAATGGCTCTAGTAGAAGGTTGTAAGCATTCGCTCGACATTACGGTCCCCGTTGCGGACATCGAGCAAGAGACGGAGCGCGCTGCCGCCACGATTCAGGCGAAGGTCCGCATGCCCGGATTCCGCCCCGGCAAGGCGCCGCTCTCTCTGGTGAAGACACGTTTCGCCGGTGATATCCGGCAGGAAGTTTTGGACAAGCTGCTGCCGCGCGCGTTCAGCGAAGCCGTTAAGAACGAGCATCTGGTGGTGGTGGGTCAGCCGAACGTGAGCGACCTCCACTTCCACGCCGGTGAACCGCTGAAGTTCAAGGCTGAGTTTGAAGTGGCTCCGGAGTTTGACCTGGGCGAATACCAGGGCATCACCGCGACGTATGCGGAACCCGAGGTTCCGGAGTCCGATGTAGACAAGCGCATCGACGAAGTCCGCGACCGCAAGGCCGAATTCGTCAACGAAGATCCCCGCGCGCTGGCCGATGGCGACTACGCGGTAATCTCGCTTGAAAGCGTTTCGGGCGTCGACGAGAAAGTTTCGCAGGACGAGCTGATGCTGAAGATCGGCGACGAGGCGACGCTCGCCACGTTTACCGAAAACCTGCGCGGCGTTTCGCCTGGCGAAGACCGCGAGTTCGACGTGACGTATCCTGCCGATTATGACCGCGAGACGCTCGCCGGCCGCACCGTTCGTTTCAAGGCGAGCGTGAAGGCCGTGCGCCGCAAGGAACTGCCGGAGCTGAACGACGAGTTCGCCAAGGACTTGGGCGATTACCAGACGCTTGACGAACTGAAGGACGCCATCCGCAAGTCGATCCTGGCCGAGCGCGAACACCATGCTCAGGATGAGACGAAGCACCAGATCATCGAGAAGCTGGTGGATGCGCACGAATTCGCTGTGCCGGAAGTTTACATCGACCGCCAGATTGAGCAAACGCTGGAAAACCAGCTCCGCCAGATCGCGGCGCAGGGCGTGGATCCGCGCCAGTTGAAACTCGATTGGGCCAAGATTCGCGAGGCGCAGAAAGACCGTGCCTCTCGTGATGTGCGCGCGTCTTTGATCCTGGATAAGATCGCCGAACGCGAGTCCATCAACGCCACCCAGGATGAAGTGGATCGCGAAGTGAACAGGCACGCGCGCCAGCAGCGCGAACCTGTAGCCACGGTGCGCGCAAAGTTGCAAAAGGACGGCACGCTGAACCGCATCGCCGGCCAGATCCGCACGGAGAAAACGCTGGGCTTCCTGTTCGATAAGGCCCGCAAAGAAGCTCCGAAGCCGGGCGAGAAGAAGGAAGAAGCGGCAGCGGAGTAACGGTTAAGCGAGCATTTCGACGTACGGGTAGTGCGCGATCGCTCCCCGATACAAACGCCGGTCCGCGGTGATCAGCGTGTATCGGCCGCGGATCGCAAGTGCAAGATAAAGGCAATCCCAGAGGCCCAACTGCAGTCGCAATGACAGCAGGAGAGCCTCTTTTGTTAGCGCCCGATCACTCTCAAGCGTGGGCATGTAGCGTTCTAGAAACTCAAAGGCTTTTATGGCCGCGGCGCTCGTCAGGTGCTTTGTTCGAACGCGTTTTGCAAGCGCGCTAGAGACTTCTTCAGGAAGCGTGCGGGGCGCAACAAGATCGTTTTCGCCCGAAACAAAAGTACGCAGCAAGTCCCTCGCTGGCAGGTGCCCGTCTTCGTTTAACACCCACTTTATCGCCACGCTGGCGTCCACAACGAGCGTCGCCACGTTCGCTTACCTGTTCTTGCGATCCGCTCGAATCAAGGAAACGCTGCTCGGCGTCTTGGGCAGCGAGTCCACAAAGCGCTCCAGGGAAGGGAAAGAGTCCCTCATCCTGCGCCGACGCGTCGCCTCTTCGGCAGCCTTGGCCAGTGCCTGGATCGCTTCGGCGTTCAAGCTGCGTCTGTGAAGGTCCGCTTCTTGACGCAGGACCTTGTGCACGTTTTCCGGGATGTTCTTGAGGGTCAGATTCATGATTCCATTATGGCACCGTAACTGGTTCCATATCGCAACCGGACAGTTCCAGTCTACTCCAGCAACTTGTCCAGCACCGGCAGCGGCACCGCGCTCTCTTTGAGAGCCGCGTCGTGGAACGCTTTTAGCGAATACGCCGAGCCTTTGCGCTGCTTGTAGTGTTCGCGGACCTCCAGCCACCCTTTCCAGCCCGAGTAGTACATCGGCAACTGAGACGACGAAAGCTGCGCGCGCTGCAGCTTCGCGGTGGCTTCCTCTTTTTCCTGATACGTATCCTTCATCATCAGGTCGAGCGCCTGTTGATCCGTCATGCCCATCGTCTGCAGGCGGATATCGAGAATCGCGTTCGCGAGAGCGCGTAGGACTTGTTTATAGAAAGACAACCGCAGCGCTTTGCTGCCGTTTAAGTAGCCTGCTTCGTCCATCACCTGCTGCGTGTAGAACGCGTAGCCTTCTATGTAGGGACCGTTGCCCCACAACATGCGTAGCAAACGCCGTGACGTCGGCTGCACGTCGTTGGCGATTTCGAGTTGCACGTAGTGTCCGGGCATCGCCTCGTGGATGGTGATTTCCTGGATGCCGAAGTCGTTGTACTCGCGCAGCTTCGATTCCACCCGCTCCTTCGGCCAGTCTTTCGGAATGGGCGTCACCCAGTAGAATGCGCCCAGCTCCGGCTGGAGCGGCGGCGCCGGATTGAAGCCCGCCACGCCGTAAATGCCCCGCATGAACTCGGGTGTTTCAATCACCTGCAAGTTGCCGCGCGGCGGCAGCGTCACCAGGTCCTTTTCTTTCACGAATGCCGTGGCCTGTGCCAGAGTTTCGCGAGCCTTGTCCATGTACTTATCGGGAGTCACATGCTGCTTGGCGACATCGGCTAAAGCCTGCTCCACCGTTTGCGGCGCAGCGAGCTTCGCCATGGCTTCCCGCGTCGATTTCAAGTCGGCTTCCGCTTCGGCCAAAAGCTGTTCGGGCGTCTTGCCGGTCGCGATGACGTACTTGAACTTCTGCGCGTACTTCTCTTTGCCTAGCCGCCAGTCGGATGTCTTCTTTGAGAGGTCATTCTTCAGGAAGCCGCTGAAGCTTTTGAGTGCCGCGATGGCCTTTGTGGCCGCGGCGCCGTAGGCGGCCTTTTGATCTGCGGGGACGGCGGCGCGCAGGGTTTTGTCGATCAAGGAAACGTTTCCGTCGTTCTCCTCGCGCGCGACACGATTCCATACCTCGGGAGCGTCCACCAGATGCATCTTGGCTTGATCGAGCAGCGCCGGAATCTGTTCAATGCGCTTGGTGATGTGGCGCATACGGTCGGGCTTGGGGGCGTACTCGAGCACGTACTCGCTGAACAGCGCGTTGCCGATCAGTTCGACGTAAATGGTCGGATTGTGTTTGTAGCTCTGGATGGTGTCGAGCTCCAGCAGGCTCAGCGCCAGATTGTTCTTGATGATGTCGAGATCGGCCTGTTGTTCTTTGTCGAGCTTCGCGTTCGCCAAAGCATTCACGCGCGCTTCGATATCCTTCACGAACTTGCGCGAGCTTTCGAGCGCCGCCGGGCTGTAATCGTCCAGCATTTCGTCGAGCTTCGCCCCGTTATGAACGTGATACCCCGATTGCGTCGCCGTGGACGGAGACAGCGCGAGAGTGCCGAACGTGTAATCGTTCGTCAGCTTCTCTAAATCGGCCGCCGAAGTGTCCGGCTTCGAGCACGAACACAACGCGAACGCCGCGATCACGCCGGTAGCGACTCTCAAACGATACATGCAGGCCTCCAGTAAACACGTGGGGCGGATTGGAAATCCGCGGCGGAGTGGCACTCCGCCTAGCGCAGTTTTCTATCATCTTCATGAAGCGGGACTGCCAGTCCCGCGCGGGATTCCATCCCGCCCCACTTAGCTTGTTTCAAGATACACCGCGAAGGTTCCCAGCCAATGGCCGCCTTCGTAGTGCTCGCCCGTCACGGACTCCAACCCTGCGGTGCGATGCGCTTCGGCGCTAGCCAACAACGACACGCGCCGCAAGTCACCTTCGGGAAGACCATTTGCGATGCCGCGCAGCATCCACGCGCGGCTCAGATTCAATCCGTCGAGGTGGGCTAGCTTGCCGTCCGTTCGATCCGGCGAACCCGCAGGCGGCAACGTGGAGCAATCCGGTAAAAACCGCCGGAGCCACCCGGCGAACTGTTCTGGCGGCAATACTCGCCGCATCAAGTCCGCTTCGGCAAGGCAGGGCGAGAGGAAATCCTCGCCCGATGGCTCCATGCGCAGCGGGCCGGGCTCATCGTTCGCATAAAAATGCAGCGCGCGTTCACGAAAGAGAGCGGCATCGCGTCCCTTCGCGTCCAAGATCAAGCCTAAGGCAAACGCCGTGTTCGCGTGCTGGCCGGAGCGGTCAGGATACGGCAGTTTCGCAATCCAGGTAGAAAGCTTGCGAAATGCGGCATCCTCCAACGGAGCCAGAATCGCAGCCAGTGCAGGCATACTGCGCGTTAGTTCCGCGTGTAGCGCCAACAGCCACGCCAGCCCATAAGGCCGCTCGAAAGAATCGCGATTCGGGCCGAGCAGATACCGCACTTCGGCCTCAATGTTTTCCGGCGTGATGCTTCGCTGTAGCCGCGCAACGGCCTCTTTTGCGAAGGGCTCGTCAGTAAACAGCCGCGCCAGACGAGCCAGCATCCAATGCCCATGAACCGCGGAGTGCCAATCAAAGCACCCGTAAAACGCCGGCGTCAACTCGCGCGGCGGCCGCACATCGGCATCCGACGAAAGTACGTGCGCGATTTTGTTCGGATACTCGCGATGAACGCAATCGAGCGCGAGGTTGGCAAAACGGGCGGCGGTGGAGGTGTCGAGAGGCACGGTCGGTTCCTGGCGAGTTCCGGTGCGAAGAAAACCGAAAACGCCCTGTTTTCAGAGGTTATCGCATCGAAAACCCAAGCGGGTGTGCTCCTAAGATATAATTGTTGCTTATGCGCAAAAAAATAACCGTAGTAGGCGGAGGCAACGTCGGCGCGAGCGCCGCGGTGAACCTCGCATCGAAAGAATTGGGTGATGTTGTCCTGGTTGACGTCGTCGACGGCGTGCCTCAGGGCAAAGGCCTCGATATGGCCCAGATGGGTCCCATCGAGGGCTATGACGTCGAAGTGACCGGCGCGAACGATTACGCTCCCACCGCGAACTCGGACGTTGTCGTCATCACGGCTGGCTTGGCCCGTAAGCCCGGCATGAGCCGCGACGACCTTCTGTTGGCCAACTGTGATGTGGTCAAGAGCGTCACCGAGCAGGTGGTGAAGTACTCGCCGAACTCGATCCTCGTGCTGGTGACGAACCCGCTCGACGCGATGTGCACGGTGGCTCACCACGTTTCGAAGTTCCCGAAGAATCGCGTGGTCGGCATGGCCGGCGTGCTCGATTCCGCCCGTTTCCGCACCTTCATCGCCCGCGAACTGAACGTTTCGGTTGAGAACGTGAACGCGGTGGTGCTCGGCGGCCACGGCGACACGATGGTCCCGGTGACCCGCCTCTCCAGCGTTGCTGGCATTCCGCTCGAAGACCTGATCCCGGCCGAACGCCTGGCGCAGATCGTCGACCGCACCCGCAACGGCGGCGCGGAAATCGTGAAGTACCTGAAGACGGGTAGCGCCTACTATGCTCCGTCGGCCGCGGCCGTGGAGATGGTGGAATCCATCCTGAAGAACAAGAACAAGGTTCTGCCTTGCGCGGCACTGCTCGAAGGCGAATACGGCATCAATGGCCTGTTCGTCGGCGTGCCGGTGAAGCTTGGTTCGAACGGTATCGAACAGATCTACGAACTGAAGCTGAACGAGCACGAAGCCGCCGCCCTGAAGAAGAGCGCCGGCGCCGTCCAGGAACTGGTGGACGTGCTGAAGCCGAAACTTCAGTAGTTCGGTCGAAACAAACCAACGATCACGCGGCCGGGGCTAGCCTCCGGCCGCTTCGTTTTAGAGGAGCAGGAAAAGCATGACGGCCTTACGCTGGGTGGTGGGATTGCTGGTCGTGCTGAGTTTGTTGGTGATATTGAGGAGACGAAAGCCGCCGCAGTAGTGGGGGCGTGCTCCGTTTCGAAAATCCGCTGAGTCCTACTCCATCCCCATCTGCGCCAACCGGTACCGCAACGCATTTCTTGTTAATCCCAACAGCCGCGCGGCTTGGCTCTTGTTGCCATCGGCCCGCTTCAACGCCTCGCGAATGATCGATTGCTCGTATTGATCGAGCGTCATGCCGGCGGGGAGGAATCCATCTGAGGCAGCCGCGCTTGCATGTGGGCGGTTCGGCGCCGTGTCCATCTTGATATCGGATGCTTCGACGCGCGGACCGGCGGCCAGGAGAACGCTGCGCTCGACGACATTTTCGAGTTCGCGCACGTTGCCGGGCCAGTGGTAGCTCATCAGCCGTTCGAGAGCCCCTTCGCTGATCTTGCCGCTGAATTTTTGCGCGAAGTGCTCGACAAGATACGGAATGTCTTCCTTGCGCTCGCGCAGCGGAGGAATGTTCAACGGCACCACGTTCAGCCGGTAGTAAAGGTCTTCTCGAAATGTTCCCTGTTCGAGCGCCGCCCGCAGGTCGACGTTTGTTGCGGCCACCACGCGGACATCCGTGTGCATGGTTTTGTTGCTGCCCAGGCGTTCGAACTCGCGCTCCTGCAAAATTCGCAGCAGCTTTACTTGAACCGACGGCGGAACATCGCCGATTTCATCCAGCATCACCGTGCCGCCATCGGCCTGTTCGAACTTGCCCGGCTTCGATGTGTTTGCACCCGTGAACGCGCCCTTTTCGTAACCGAACAGTTCGCTTTCCATCAGGTTTTCCGGGATCGCGGTGCAGTTGATCTTGACGAACGCCTTGTCTTTGCGAGGCGAGTTCTGATGGATGGCGCGAGCGATCATATCTTTGCCCACGCCGCTTTCTCCCGCGAGCAGCACCGTCGCTTTGGTGGGCGCCACGCGCATGACGGTGGCGAAGATTTCCTGCATCGCCGGACTGCGGCCGATGATGTTCTCAAACTTATATTTTTGTCCCAGCGCTTCACGCAACTCGCGGTTCTCACTGCGCAAGTTGCTCACTTCCAGGGCCTTTTCGACGACTACCGTCAAGTGATCGAGCGAAAATGGCTTGGGCAGAAAGTCGGCCGCGCCGCGTTTCATCGCCTCCACGGCATTTTCCACGGTGCCGAATGCGGACATCACGATCACTGGCGTGTGCGAATTTTGATTGCGGATCTGCGCGAGAAATTCCAGGCCATCCATGCCGGGGAGCTTCAAGTCGGTGACGATCAAATCCGCCTCGGCGGCGATCTTCAAGCCGTCTTCCGCCGTGCCCACGGCGCGCACATCGTGGCCGAGGCTCGATAAATGCAGGCCAATCACCCGGCGGTGCTTCTCTTCGTCTTCGATTACTAAAATCGTTTTCTTTGCCATGTGCGCGGAAACTCTACTCTCTATTTAACGGCAAGCGAACGCGGAACACGCTGCCTTCGCCAGGGGTGCTCTCCACCAGAATCCGTCCGCCGTGCGCGTCGATGATCTTCGAAACAATGGCGAGGCCAAAGCCGATGCCTTCGGGCTTGGTAGTGAAGAAGGGATTGAAGATGTTTTCGAGGTTCTTCGGATCGATGCCCGAGCCGCGATCGATCACGGCGAATTCGGCCATACCGTCGTCGGTCCGCTGCGTCTTCACCGTAATCACCGCACCTTGCGGACTCGCCTGCGCGGCGTTCAGTAAAAGATTCGCGATGACGCGTTCCATCAACTGCGCATCGAAGGCAACGGGAGGCACATCGGGTGAGTAGTTCTTGAATACGGTGATCCCACGCTGCGCGTCTTTTTGCTCGCGCTCAAAGCGTGCGATGGCTGTGTCCAGAAGATCCGTGAGGTCGCCCTTTTCGGCCTTCAGGCTCTGTGGCTTTGCGAAATCGAGGAAGCGGGTGATCAGCGTATTGGTGCGATCCACTTCCTCTTTGATGAACCCGGCCATCTCCTTGGCCACTTCGTTTTCTTCCGCCACGCTGCGGGAAAGCATTTCGGCCGACGTCTTGATCGTTCCCAGCGGATTGCGCAGTTCGTGCGCGAGACCGGCGGTCAGTTGACCGAGTGCAGCCAGACGCTCCGCGCGCCGGACCTGCGCCACGGCTTCCGTGAGGTTCTTGTTTGCGTCGGCCAATTCTTCCACGGCTTGCTGGGCTTTCTTCGCCTGGAACTGTTGGTCGCGCGCGAGTTCGTGCGTCAGGTAGCCGACCACAGGAAAGAAGATCGAACGCAGGATCAACTCCAGCGTCTGATCTTCCGGAATGTATTCGTTCTCACCTAAGAAGAGCAGGAACGAAAGATAAATGCCGCAGGCGACCAGCGAGGTAATCGCGGTACCAAGCAACCCGAACGCCGTTGCGCCGGAGATCACCGGTAGCAACAGGATCAAATAAAAACTACTGGTGACGCCGCCGCTGTAACCGATGAGTCCGAAGCAAAGGATCAGCTTGAGGACTACGGAGACCCGCAGCCCGATACGCAATTCGAGCACCTGCACTACGCCGAGCGCGGCAAGCAGTAAATTGACAATGGCGGTTTGTTCGGGATTTGTGTCGCGGTCAGGGTTCACCACGGCGAGCGCGGTGAACAGCAGCAGCCAGACGAAATCCTGCGGACGGACGTAACGGCGCCAAGAGGTCGGCACTGGACGTATTCTACCGTGACACGCTAGCGCGATTGCGGGAAGCCGAGATCCACGCTGCTGGTGCCGGGGTCGGGCCAGCGGCTGGTGACCACTTTCGACTTCGTGTAAAACTGCACGCCATCGGGGCCGTACATGTGCAGATCGCCGAACAACGAGCCCTTCCATCCGCCGAAGCTGTAATAAGCAACAGGGACGGGAATAGGAACATTGATGCCCACCATGCCCGTGTCCACGTCGAACTGGAACTGCCGCGCTGCGCCTCCATCGCGCGTGAAGATGGCGACGCCGTTGCCGAACGGATTGTCGTTGATGATGTGCAGCGCTTCGTCGTAAGTGTTGACGCGAACCACGCTGAGCACGGGTCCGAAGATTTCATCGTCGTAACACTTCATGCCGGGCCGGACGTTATCGATCAACGATGCGCCAAGGAAGAAACCATCCGATTTCGCGACCGCATCTTCGCGGCCATCGACAATCACTTTCGCGCCTTCACCTGAGGCGTTGGCGACGTAAGACGCCACGCGATCGCGATGTTCGCGCGTGATCAGCGGACCCATCTCGTTGCCCTTATCGAGGCCCGGTCCTACTTTGATTTTCGGCATGCGGGCACGAATCGCCGCGATCAGCGGATCGGCCACGGCGCCTACGGTAACTACCGCGGAGATGGCCATGCAGCGCTCGCCCGCCGAACCGTACGCTGCTGAGATCGCTGCGTCCGCCGCCATGTCGATATCGGCGTCAGGCAAAACGAGCATGTGATTCTTCGCGCCGCCTAGTGCTTGCACGCGCTTCCCATTTCGCGTCGCGGTTTCATAAATGCTTTTCGCCACGGGAGTGGAGCCGACGAAGCTGATCGCTTTTACATCGGGGTGCTCCAGGAGGCGATCGACGGCGATGCGATCGCCCTGAATGACGTTGAAGACGCCATCGGGCAGGCCGGCTTGCTGCAGCCATTCGGCCATCAAGAGACTCGCGGAAGGATCTTTTTCCGAAGGCTTCAAAAGGAAACAATTCCCGCACGCAATTGCGTTGGCGAACATCCACATGGGCACCATGGCCGGAAAATTAAACGGGGTGATGCCGGCGACAACGCCCAGCGGCTGACGGATTTGATATACGTCCACGCCGCGGCTGGCTTGCTCGGAAAAGCCGCCTTTGAGTAGATTCGGAATCCCGCAGGCGAACTCGATGTTTTCGAGACCGCGAGCCACTTCGCCCATGGCGTCGGGCAGCGTCTTGCCGTGCTCACGCGTAATGGCCTCGGCGATGCGCTGGCGATTCGCGTCGACAATCTCGCGCATCTTAAACAGAATTTCGGCGCGGCGTGAAAGGGGAGTGGCGCGCCATTCGGGAAACGCCTGTTTGGCTGATGCCACGGCGGCGTCCACTTCGGCGGTGCTTGCGAAGCTGACGCTCGCTTGTGCCTCTCCCGTGGCCGGATTCCACACGACCCCGGAGCGGCCGGAAGCGGAATCCACAGGTTTGCCGGAGATCCAATGCGAGACGGTTTTCAATTTCACTGGAGTGGATGTGATTGCGGCCACGGCGGCACCTCCCTGCGAGTTCCTCACTATTGTGCCAGTGTTGTGATGGAGTGGGGAATGGAAGCATACTGAGGAACGATCCGCCGTGAGCGCAAGGCGGTTGGAGACATCGTGAACAAAGACGAGATTTTATTGGCCCAGCAGGAATGCCTTTTTCCTTCGGTGTTCCATTACTTCAGCAAGCCGCTGGTGCTGACTCGCGCCAAAGACCAGTTTGTGTGGGATGCGGATGGCAACCAATACCTCGACTTCTTCGGGGGAATCCTCACGGTCAGCATCGGCCATTGCAATGACCATGTGAACAAGGCTGTTCACGCACAGCTCGACACCTTGCAGCATGTCTCCACTGTGTTTGCGACCGAGCCACAAGCCGCGCTTGCACGCAAGATCGCCGATATCGCGCCGGGCAAGGGATGGAAATCGTTTTTCACGAACAGCGGTACGGAGGCGAATGAGACGGCGATTCTCGCCGCGCGTTGCTACACGGGGTCTAGCGAGATCATTGCATTGCGCCATGCTTATCATGGGCGCTCGGCCATGGCCATGGGCGTTACGGGGCAGGGAAGTTGGAGGGTGGGTCCGGCGAACCAGTCTGGCATTACGTTTGCGCACAACGCGTATTGCTACCGTTGTCCGTTCGGATTGACGTATCCCAACTGCGAGGTCCGGTGCGCGCAGGATGTGCGCGAGTTGATTCGCACTACAACGTCCGGCAAAGTCGCGGGTATGATTGCTGAGCCCATTCAAGGCGTCGGCGGCTTCATCACTCCACCCAAAGAATATTTTTCGATCGTTGCGGGCATCGTGCGCGAGCACGGCGGCATCTTCATCAGTGATGAGGTGCAGACGGCGTGGGGCCGCACGGGCGGCAAGTGGTGGGGCATCGAGCAGTATGGCGTCACGCCCGATGTGATCACCAGCGCGAAGGGACTTGCGAACGGTTTGCCCATCGGGCTCACGGCTGCGCGCGCTGAAGTTGCCGATAGCGTCAAGGGGCTCACCATCTCTACATTCGGTGGCGGCCCGATTCAGACAACGGCGGCCAAGGCCGTGATCGATTTCGTCGAAGAGCAGAACCTAAGCGCGAACGCTGCGGAAACCGGCGGCTATTTGCGGAAGAAGCTCGAAGAGCTGCAGGAAAAGTATCCACTGATCGGCGATGTCCGCGGCATGGGCTTGATGCAGGCACTGGAGTTGGTGGAAGATCGCGCTTCGAAAAAACCCGCAGCTGCTGAAGCCGCGCGAGTGATGGAGGCCGCGCGCGAGCAGCGGATTCTGATCGGCAAGGGCGGCATCGCGAGCAACGTGATCCGCATTTCGCCGCCGCTGAATATTACGAAGCCGGATGTCGATGAGTTCATCCGCCGCTTGGATGCGGCCATCGCTACCGTCAGTCCAACGGCATTCCGCGACCGCCCGCGCGTTCGCGCTTAACAACATGCAAACGATTCAGGAGTTGTTCTCTCTCCAAGGCCGCGTCGCCATCGTTACAGGAGCCTCGCGCGGTTTGGGCAAAGAGGCGGCCGAGGGACTCGCCGAGGCGGGAGCGAAGGTGGTGCTCTCCGCGCGCCGCGAGCAATGGCTCACGCCCACCGCCGAAGAGTTCAAGGATCGCGGCTTCGATTGCCTTGCCATTAAGAGTGACGTCGCGGAACCCGGACAAGCCGACGCGCTTGTCGCGCAGGTGATGGAGCACTACGGCCGCATCGATATTCTGATCAACAACGCCGGAATCAGTTGGGGCGCTCCGTATGAGGACATGCCGATCGACGCGTGGCACAAGGTGTTGAATACGAACGTCATCGGTACGCACTTGATGACTCGCGCGGTTTTGCCGCATATGCGAACGCGAGGCTACGGCAAGATCGTCAACGTGGCGTCGGTGGTTGCGTTGGTTGGCCCTGTGAAGGAAGTGCTGGAGGCGTCGAGCTACACCGCAAGCAAAGGCGCGATTGTGGCGCTGACGCGTGAAGTGGCTGTGCAGTACGCGGCGCACGGCATCCGAGTAAATGCGCTGGCGCCGGGATACTTCCCGACGCGCTTGTCGTCCGGCGTTATCGAACGCGCCGAAGAGTTCATCGTTCGCGACACGCCGCTCGGACGATTGGGCGCGCCGGGAGAACTCAAAGGCGCGGTTCTTTTCCTCGCCGCGCCGGCATCGGATTACATCACCGGGCAGGTGCTTGCCGTCGATGGCGGCATGAGTGCGCGCTAATTCAAGTGCAGCAGCTTCGCCGCCGTCCCGCCCAGAATCGTGTCCACTTCGTCTTGCGGCAATCCTAAGCTCCGCACCAGTTCGATGTACTTGCGGATATCGGGCACTCCCTTGCCGCTCTGCGTGGTGGCGCCGGTGAAATCCTGCGGATAGTCGGTTGCAAACACCAGGCGGTCATGACGGATTCCCGCGATCGCCGAACGCAGCGCAATCGGCCCACCTTCGAAGCCCGAGAGATCGAAGAAGATGCGGTCGAAGGATTCGTCGAACGTTCCTTTCAAGGTTCCAAAGCGCCCCTGTTTGGCTTGTAACCGCTCCTTCGTCGCGGCAATACCGCCGCCGAAATGGGAGAAGACAATTTTCAGCGACGGAAATTCTTCCATCACACGGCCCGCAATGACGCGCCCCACCGCGGCCTGCAGATCCAACTCGCGCCCCAAAATGCGGCCCAGGTCGTACTCCTTCATGAACGCGTAGCCTTGCACCACCATCACGGGATGCACGAACACGACGGCGTCCAGATCGCATGCCATCCGGTATAGCGGCCACAGTTCCTGGGCGTCGAGTGGTAGTCCGTTCACCTGCGAACTGATCGTCATGCCGCGCAGTCCTTGCTTGACGGCGCGCCGCATTTCTTCCAGGCCCTCTTTCTCGAGCACCGGCCCATGGGCCAGTCCGGCGAAGTGCGCTGGATCGGAGTGCTGCAACTCCAGGGCCTTATCGTTCATGAGACGGCAATCCGCCATGGGAGCGTCCCAGCCCAGGTTGCAGGTCAGCACCGATAGATCCACGCCCGCGACGGCCATGTCCTTCAACTGCATGTCCATGTTGTAAAGGCGCTCGTGAATGGTGAACTTTGGGACGCCGCCTTGCATGAGGACGCGCTGTTCTCCGGGCTTGAATCCTTCGCGTGTGACCAGATCGAGTGGCGTGAAGTGATGATGAAAGTCGATGACCATGAAGCATTCCCCCAATGCAAACTCCCTATCTTACATAAGCGCCTGCATCGAAGGATGGAGGCAAGAGCACCACTCGCCCGTCGCCGGGAATCGATTGCAGGAATATACTCGTAGGGAACATTATGGAAACTGTTGTGGAGGCAACTATGCTTTTGAAATCGAAAATCGCGGGAGCCGTGCTGCTCGCCGCCGCGCTTCCGGCGATGACCCTTGCGCAGGACGCCGCCGGAGTGATTGACGCCGCGTCGAAGGCCATCGGCGCGGATAAGCTCAATACAATCGAATACTCGGGTAGCGGGTTCGATTTTGTCTTTGGTCAAGCGTTCAGCCCCACATCGCCGTGGCCCAAGTTTGTGGTGAAGTCCTACAATCGAGCGCTGGATCTGCGCGTGCCTTCCTCCCGCGATGACCGCGTCCGTTTGCAGTACGAGAATCCGCCCAGAGGCGGCGGGCAGCAGCCCGTGATCGGAGAACGCCGCCAGAACACGACGGTCGTCATCGGCGCGAACACGCCTTGGCCGCAGCAACTCGAAATCTGGATGACGCCCTATGGTTTCCTGAAAGCCGCGGTGACCAACAAGGCCACGGCAAAAAGCGTGACGAAAGCCGGGCGCAAGTTCACGCTGGTCAGCTTCACCGGTCAGAACAAAGCCGCGGTCAATGGCTACATCAACGACCAAAATTTAGTCGAGCGTGTGGAGACATGGATCGATAATCCGATGCTCGGCGATACGCCGTTCACTGCGGCCTATAGCGATTACAAGGACTTCGGCGGCGCGAAGGTGCCCACGCACATTATCCAAACCCAGGGCGATCATCCGATTCTCGACGTCACCATCAACGATGCGAAGATCAACGGCGCAGTCACCATCGAAGCCCCGCGCGGCGGTGGAGAAACCGGCGCCGCTCCCGCGAAGCCTCCTACCGAAAAGCTAGCCGATGGCGTCTATCTGATTCGTGGTGCCGGGGCGATTAGTATGGCGATCGAGTTTAAAGACTACGCGATTGTGCTCGAAGGCCCGGCCAGCGAACAGCGCGCGCACGCCGTCATCAACGCCACGCATGAACTGATCCCGAACAAGCCCATCCGGTACGTGATCAACACGCATCACCACTTCGATCACTCGAGCGGCCTCCGCACGTTCGTCGCCGAAGGCGCCACCATCGTCACGCAGTCCGTTAACAAGCCGTATTTCGAAAAGATTTTCGCCGGCCCGCACACGCTGAATCCCGAGCTCACGCCCAAGGAACGCGGCAAGCAGAAGGTGAAAGTGGAGACGGTCGACGAGAAGAAGGTGATGACCGATGGCAATCAGACTATCGAGCTCCATCATCTGCGAGGCAACATGCACAACGCCGGCATCATGATGGCCTATTTGCCGAAGAGCAAAATTCTGGTTCAGGCCGATATGTTCGCCCCACCGGCCGACCCCAACGGCAAAGCGCTGCCCATCAGCACCTATACGCAGAACTTTCTCGACAACCTTGACCGCGTCAAACTTGACATCGGCCGGATCATCTCCATTCACTATCCCGCCGATAACCGGGTCGTCATGTACGCCGATATGATGCGGGCGCTGGGGAAGGGGAACTAGAGTGGACACCGAAGTCGCCGGTGGACCCCTCGGGTGACAAGCGGGCGGGGTAGTCCCGCCCGTTTCCAGCCTCTGCTATACTGATTCTTGATCCAGTAGCCGTGGCGCGTCCCCTTCCTTGCGGGTCGTTGCAGTGTTGTCGCGCCTGGAAGGATAAGAACAAATGCCGAAACGTACATTTCAGCCGAACAATCGTAAGCGCGCCAAGAAGCATGGCTTCATGTCCCGCATGGAGACCAAGAATGGCCGCGCGGTCCTCTCGCGCCGCCGCGCCCGTGGCCGTCACAAACTGACGGTTAGCGACGAAAGAGCTGTCCGCTACGCGAAGGCCGCTTAGTCCCGACCAAGCCGGCGCATTTTCGCGGCCACCCGGGTCGCGAATTCAGCGGTCCGTCGAGTTCAAAGCCGTCTATGAAAATGGCCATCGCCTCTCCGGTCCTCTGTTTGCGGCGTTCTGTCTGCCGCACAGCGCCGATCAGCGATCCACAGCCCGGCTCGGCCTCACGGTTCCCCGAGCCATTGGCGGGGCGGTGGTTCGCAATCGCATCAAGCGGCGGTTTCGCGAACTTTTCCGCGTGCATCGCGCCCAGCTCGGCCCACAGTGGGATATCGTTATCAACCCCCGCAAGGCCGCTGCGGATGCTTCTTTTGAACAACTTGCACGCTCCTTCGGGAAGGTGATCGAAAAATGCGGACCCTAGCGATCGCCCTTTTGCGTATCTATAAGCGAGTGATCTCGCCGTGCCTGCCCTCCGCCTGCCGTTTCCATCCAACCTGCTCGGAGTACATGATGCAGGCCATTGAAAAACATGGAGTTCTGTGCGGCGTGGGGTTGGGAATCAAGCGGTTGCTCCGGTGTCATCCTTTCCATGAGGGAGGGTTTGACCCTGTCCGCTAGAACCTTCATCCGTCAGGCAGAATCTCCGTTGTTTGCCTCCTTTGCGGACGCCTACCTCGTCCACGTGCCCGCTTTGGCTCTCGAATATTCCAACAGAAGCCAGCCAGCTAGCTGGCCGCGGGTCGAGGGACCCGTCCTCCGGTAATATGAACAAAGACATGTCCATGGAGAAGCGGTTGCTTCTCTTTTTCGTCCTGATGGTCGGCGTGCTGGCCGTCAGCCAGTATTTCAATCCGGCCCCCGCGCCCGCGAATAAAACAGGCACGTCCAAGACGGAGCAGGCTAAGACTGACCAGAGCAAGAGTGGTTCGACGGCAACGCAGCCCAACACGGCAAAGCCTGGCCAACCGCCCGCAAACACGCAGGCATCCGCCGGCAAACCGGCGGAGGTTCCCGGACAGATTCAAGCGGACAAAGAGGAGACCACGACGGTTGAGACCGACGTGTTCCGCGTCGTCTTTTCCAACAAAGGCGCTGTGGCCCGTAGCTGGGTGGTTAAGAAATACAAAGACCACGATGGAAAACCGCTCGAGCTGATCAATGACAAGGCATTGGCGAATATTGCCGCCCCTTTTGCGATCGCGTTCAAGGGCGCATCTCCATCCACTGATCCGAACAACGCCTTGTTCAAGCTGGAACGCTCGACGGATGGCAACGAGCTTGTGTTTCAGTATTCCGACGGACGCGCGCTCACCAAAAAATCTTTCCGCTTTACGAAAGACAACTACCTGGTCGCAGTTTCCTCTGAAGTGACCCAAAATGGCGTTTTGCTCCCGCACCTGCTGACGTGGCGCGGTGGATTTGGCGACGCCACGGTGATCAATCCTACAACGGTACAGCACGCTATTTACTACGATCAGACGGCACAGAAACTGCAGGTCAAGCAAGCCAAGGATGCAAAGGACGGTCCCATCTCCGCCGCAGGCCAGTTTTCGTTCGCCGGCCTTGAAGACAGTTATTTCGCCGCTGTTTTTCTGCCGGGCGGCAAGCCATCGATGGAGCACACCACTTACTCGGACAATATCCCCACCGAGAAAGGCGCCGAAGAACTGCATGTGGGCGCGGGCGTCGGCGGCGATGGCTCAAACTCGCTTTCTTTGTTCGTTGGTCCGAAGGACACCGACCTGATGGCCAAGATCAATCCCAAGCTCACACAGGTGATCGATTGGGGTTGGTTCTGGTTCCTGGCCGAGCCGCTATTCCGCGTTCTCAACTGGACCTCCGATAATCTGGTTCATAACTACGGATGGGCCATCGTGCTCATTACGGTTGTCATCAATCTGTTGCTGTTCCCGCTGCGCATCTCCAGCATGAAGTCGTCGAAGAAGATGCAGTCTCTGCAGCCTCAGATCAAAGCGATTAACGAGCGTTACGCCAACATTCCCATGCGGGACCCGCGCCAAAACGACAAGAACGCCGAGATCATGGAGCTGTACAAGAAGAACGACGTCAACCCGGTCGGTGGTTGTTTGCCGATGCTGGTGCAGTTGCCGTTCTTGTGGGCATTCTATAAGGTTCTGAGTGTCGCGATCGAAATGCGCGGCGCCAGCTGGCTGTGGGCCACCGATCTTTCGCAACCCGATACCATCTGGGGCATCCATTGGCTGCCCGTGGTTCTGGTCATCACGCAGTTCATTACGCAAAAAATGACGCCCAGCCCCGGCATGGACCCAACGCAGCAGAAGATGATGCTGTTCATGCCGCTGATGTTCGGCTACATGTTCTACTTCGCATCATCCGGGCTGGTACTATACTGGTTAACCGGTAACGTTGTCGGCATTGGATTGCAGTGGGTGCTGAATAAGATCACGCCAACCCCCGCCCCCGTCACGGTAATTCCGGCTCCCAAAAAGAAGGGCAGGTAACGAAAACATTGGCCCACGGTAAATATACGCTCGCCGAGGCGGGACCGAAGATCGAGGATTTCCTCAAGAAACTTCTTCCGCTTGCGGGGTTCAAGCTGACCTTCACCATTACGGAAGGCGAAACGCCGCACCCCGATTTCGAGAACCCGGACCTGATGGTTCGTTTCGAAGGTGGCGATGTCGATGTGCTCCTGGAAAACAAGGCGGAACTCCTTCTCGCGCTTGAACACCTGACGATGGAGGCCATCGGAGCGTCTTCCGATGAGCATTCGCGCATCTGCTTCGATGCGAATGACCGCCGCATTCTCCGCATTGAGGAACTGCGCGTCAGCGCTCTTACCGCTGCCGAGCGTGTCAAGAAAACCAAGCAGCCATTTCATTTCAGCCCGATGAACAGCCGCGAGCGCCGCATTCTGCATCTCTCGCTCCGCGGGGAAACCGAAGTGCGCAGCGAAAGTGTCGGCGAAGGTCCTATCCGCCAGGTGGTGATTGTGCCCGCGGACATGAAGACTCTGCCCGAGCCTGTTCGTCCTCCTCGCCCGCGTCCGGAAAACGATGGGGGACGCCCGGGTGCCCCCCGCTTCGGCGGACGTGGAGTCCGTGGTGGACATGGAGACCGCGGCGGACGCAGCGGCCCTCCGCGTGGCGGCCGTGACCGGCACCGCTCTTAATTGCGTACAGCCTTAATCGTACGTGTATCGGTCATTTCCTTAGCGCGATTACAAATTGGGACTAGATTTTCGCCGCGAAGGCGCGCCGATTAAAAAACTCGTTCATTTTCCTTTTCTCAAATCAAACTGCTGTTGTAAACTGGAGCAACTGTTTCTGCTGCCGGAGGTGAATACCTGGCCCGCCGAGTTCGGGTGCCGTTCGGGGTGGGTACAGCAATTCATATGTACGTTGGAGGGAAATTCATGAAAGTTGCTGGAAAGTTTAAGTTGTCGCGCGTTTTGGCAATCGCCGTGTTTGCTTTGGGTCTTGGCAGCAATCTGAATGCTCAAAGTCTGTTTGGTTTCCCGTTCCGTTCGCCGCTGTTTATGACTCCGGTCGGTTCCTGGTTTGGCCGCGCGATTCCGGCAAACACCATTTGCCCTCCTGGGGCGCCCGGTTGCGCGGTTCCGCCGGAAATCGTCATGGTCTTCACAGTACACGGTGACGGCACGTTTATCGGCATCGATTCGAACATCTTCCAGGGCGGCAGCCATAGCACTGCTCATGGCCAGTGGACTTACGATCTCAGCGGCAAGATGAAGGCCACCTTCACCTTGTTGCAATCGTCTCCCACCGGCGTGTTTATCGGCGGCTTTAAGAACCTTTTCAGCGCAACCATGGTCAATCCCGACAGGATGGAAGGCGAGATTAACGCGTTCCTGTACCTTTACGCGGACCAGAACGGGCGCGCGATCGTCGACTCCGACGGCTTGCCGACGCCCAGTCCGTTAGAGGATCCGTCGCTCTGCAATCCGCAGCAGGGCTGTGTTCCGCTGGGTACGTTCACCTTCAAGGCAAAACGCGTCAACGTTCAGTAGGCCGATTCAATTAGTTCGTTGCGGCGCCTTCGATTAAGCTAGAAACAAGGGCGGGAGAACACGGCGACGTGTTTTGCCCGCCCTTATTTTCTTCGCACACACGAACCTCTTGAACTTCCACGATACGATCGCCGCTGTTTCCACGCCGCCCGGCCGCGGCGGCATCGGCGTCGTCCGCATTTCCGGCGCGAGCGCAACCGCCGCCGCCTCTTCCGTACTTCGATTGCCCGAAGACTTTGCCTGGCGCGCTTGGCATGCGTCTCGAGCCGATCTGCTGGACGCCGAAGGCCGCACCATCGACCACGTCGTTGTCACGTACTACGCTGCGCCGAAGTCGTACACCGCCGAGGATGTTGTAGAGATCTCTTGCC
This sequence comes from Bryobacteraceae bacterium, assembly GCA_040081455.1. Classification (GTDB taxonomy): domain Bacteria; phylum Acidobacteriota; class Terriglobia; order Bryobacterales; family Bryobacteraceae; genus Palsa-187. The sequence goes on along the minus strand of JBEBGM010000032.1, from coordinate 14,610 downwards.
ACGGATCGCCTGTCATCCTTCGCCACGCACTCGAACGCGCTTGCTCGAATGGGGCGCGCCTTGCCGAACCGGGGGAATTCACGCTGCGGGCGTATCTCAATGGCCGCATCGATCTTCCCCGCGCCGAAGCCATTCGCGACCTGATCGAATCCACCACACTTTATCAGGCACGCATTGCCGCGCAACAAGCCGAAGGCTCCGTGTCCCGCCGCCTGAAGCCGATCAAAGAACAACTCCTTGAACTGATCGCGCTGCTCGAAGCCGGCATCGACTTTGCCGAGGATGACGTCAGCGTCGCGCCCACCGAAGAGATCCGGCGCCGCCTGGATCCGGTTCTTGCGGCAGTCGCCTCGCTCGTCTCCAGCTACGCTTACGGGAAGCTGGTGCACCAAGGCTTCACGCTCGCCATCGTCGGGCGCCCCAATGTGGGCAAAAGCAGTCTGTTTAATCGTCTCCTCGAACAAGACCGCGCTATCGTCACGGATATCCCCGGCACCACACGCGATCTGGTTTCGGAAAGCGCGTCGCTGGAAGGGATTCCGGTTCGTTTTGTCGATACCGCAGGCATCCGACAAGGTCAGGATGTGGTCGAGAAGCTTGGCATCGAGCGCAGTTATCAGGCGATGGCCGACGCGGACCTCACGCTTGTTGTTGTGGATCAATCCGAGCTTCTGCGTCCCGAAGACCTGCAGTTGCTTGCGCGAGCTCACTCGCAAGGCAAGTACCTGGTGGCGGGAAACAAGTGCGACTTGTTGCGTCCGGAGAACTACGACGAAGTTCTTGGCATGATTCCCGTTTCCGCACAGACGGGCGAAGGCATCGCGGAACTCCGCAAAGCTGTGGTCTCGGCGATCGCGCCCGGCGGGCAAATGGAACAGGAAGGCGGCTTCATCACCAGTCTGCGGCAGGAGCGCCTCCTGGTCGAATCGCGTCAGGCGCTCGAACAGGCGCGCACCGCCGCGACGCTCGGCATTCCGCACGAAATGCTGTTGCTCGATTTCTACGCCGCGCTGCAGCCCATTGACGCCATCACGGGCGCCACCACCGCGGACGACATCCTCAACCGTATTTTCTCCACGTTCTGTATCGGGAAGTAGGTATGAGTGCACGCCGCAAAGAATGGCGCGCCACGTTGGCGCTGGCGCTTCCGCTGATCGTGGCCGAACTCGGTTGGATCGCCATGGGTCTTGAAGACACCATGTTCATCGGCCGCCTCAACGGGGAATGGATCGGCGCGGTCGGCATCGGAACGAATGTGTATCACACGATTGCCGGTATGGCGGGCGGACTCTTGCTGGGTCTGGACACGCTGGTGTCCCAGGCTTTTGGTGCGGGCGACCGGCGCGACTGCCGCCGCTCGCTGATCGACGGCGTCTGGTTTGCAGCACTCTTGATTCCGCTGGTGATGGTTGCCACGTGGGCCGTGCAGCCACTGCTTGCGGTTGCCGGAGTACGCACCGATGTTCTCGCAATCGCTCATCCCTACATGAAGGTGCTGAACCTGGGTGCACCGCCGCTGCTGATTTTCTTCGCGCTACGCCGGTACCTGCAATCGGTGGGCGTAGTCCGTCCCATCATGTTTACGTTGCTCGTCGCGAATCTCGTCAACATTGCCGGGAACTGGATCTTCGTCTTCGGCAACCTTGGTGCGCCTGCGCTTGGCGCCGTCGGCTCCGGATACGCCACACTACTTTCGCGATTATTCATGGTTGTTTCGCTTGGTGTCATCACGTATCGTCGTGAACAAGAATTACTCAACGAAGACTGGAGGCCCAGTCCGCGCATTCGCAAACTGCTTTCGCTAGGCATTCCCGCCGCGGGACAGATGGTGCTTGAATACAGCGTTTGGACCGCAACCACCGTTCTTGCGGGACGCTTTGCCACTGAAGTTCTTGCCGGCCATCAGATCGCTTTGATGACGGTGACCACCACGTTCATGATGCCGTTAGGCGTCAGTTCGGCCGCAGCGGTGCGCGTGGGCCAAGCCGTGGGGCGCCCCGACGCCTCCGGAGCCGCGAGGGCCGGATGGACCGCTGTTGCCCTGGGAGCGATCATTATGAGCGCCTCGGCACTCACGCTGCTTTTGTTCCCGGACTGGATCGCCCGGATCTTCACTCCCGATCCAAAAGTGATTGCAGCCGCCGTACCCATCCTACGCATGGCTGCACTCTTTCAACTCTTCGACGGATTTCAGGTGGTCACTACCGGAGCATTGCGCGGCGTCGGCGACACGCGCACGCCGATGCTCTGCCATTTCCTTGGCTATTGGGTGCTCGGTTTTCCGCTGGGATTGTGGCTTGGATTCGGACGCTCGATGCAAGCCATGGGAATTTGGGCCGGCCTCTCGCTCGGTCTCATTTTCGTCGGCAGTGTTCTGCTCGCCGCATGGTATCGGGCAGCGCGAGTGAAGATCCCAGCCCTCTGCTCCAGTACGCCCTAGGAATGAAATCCTTTGCCTTCCTCCGCCAGTCGCTTCAATAGCGGCGCAGGCGTCCACCTGACGAGACCAAATTTCGCGCCGAATTCCTCGATGCGCGCAAGAACATTCTTCAATCCCACCGTATCCGCGTAGTACATCGGCCCGCCGCGCCAGACAGGGAAGCCGTAGCCGGTGAGATAAACGATATCGATATCCACGGCGCGCAGCGCAATACCTTCTTCCAAAATGCGCGCGCCTTCGTTCACCAGCGCCAGCAGGCAGCGGTCGACGATCTCCTCCTTTGAAATTTCGCGCCGCGCGATGTCCGACTCTTTCGAGGCTTTCTCGATCAGCGCGGCCACTTCGGGATCAGGCGAGGCTTTTTTCGATTCGTCGTACTTCGACCAACCTTTTCCGTTCTTCAATCCGAGACGGCCCGCTTCGATCATCCGCTCCAGCACAATTGGCCGCCGAACGCCGGGCTTCTCAAATCGCTTCGCTTCGATGTCGATGTGATGCATTACGTCCAGCCCAACGGAATCTTCCATCGCAAACGGACCCATCGCCAGGCCGAATTCGTAGATGGCGCCATTGACCGATTCCACCGTCGCGCCTTCTTCCAGCAGGAACTTCGCCTCGCGCACATACGCCTGCATCATACGGTTGCCGATGAAGCCATAGCAATTGCCGGACACCACCCCGATCTTGCCCAGCTTTTTCGTTAGCGCCATCGCCGTCGCCAGCACTTCGCCGCTGGTCTGCTTGCCGCGCACCACTTCCACCAAACGCATGATGTTTGCGGGACTGAAGAAGTGAACGCCCACCACCATCGAAGGCCGCGACGTCGTTGCCGCAATCTCATCAATATCGAGCGACGACGTGTTCGTCGCCAGAATGCAGCCCTGCTTGGCGATGGAATCGATCTCCGCGAACACCTGCTTCTTGACGGCCATGTTCTCAAACACGGCTTCGATGACGATGTCGGCGTTCTCGAAGCCTTCGTAACCGAGCTGCCCCGTGATGCGGGCCATGCGCTCATCCATCGCTGCCTGCGAAATGCGCCCGCTCGATACCGTACGCGCGTAGTTAGCGCGAATCGTGTTCAGTCCGCGATCAAGTGCCGCCTGTTGCGTTTCTTTCACGATCACGGGAATGCCCGCATCGGCGAAACACATCGCAATGCCGCCGCCCATCGTGCCCGCGCCCACAATCGCCGCGCTCTGGATCACATACGTTTTGGTGTCGGCGGGAATATCAGGGACTTTACTCACCGTGCGTTCGCCAAAGAACGCGTGAATCATCGCCTTTGATTGCGTCGATTGCCGGCACTCTTCAAACAGCCGCGCTTCCAACTGCATGCCTTCCTTGAAGAAAAGCCGCGTAGAAGCCTCTACCGCATCAATCGCGGCGAGCGGCGCGCTCTGCCCTCGCATTTTCTTCTTCGCCTGCTTCCGCGCTGTCGAAAATACTGCCGCATCCACACCGGAGAGCTTCTCATTCCGATCCCGTGTTCGCACCGGAGGTTTTCCGGCAACCTCGCGCGCAAACGCGAGCGCGCCCGTGAGCAAATCGCCTTCGATGATTTGATCCGCGATTCCTGACGCCACTGCGTCCGCCGCCTTGATGGGCGCACCAAAGGCGCACATCTCCACAGCCTTGGCGACACCCGCCAGCCGTGGCAAGCGTTGAGTCCCACCCGCGCCCGGAATCAATCCCAGCTTCACTTCCGGCTGCCCGACTTGCCCTGATGGAGCGATTACACGATAGTGGCAAGCCATCGCCGTCTCTAGGCCACCGCCCAGCGCGGTGCCGTGAATCGCCACCACTACCGGCTTTTTCGAATTCTCGAGAACCTCCAGCGCCTGCTTGAGCGCGCTTCCTACGCCGGCGCCGCGAGGGCTATTGAACTCGCGAATATCGGCACCAGCGATGAACGTCTTGCCCGCGCCGATCAGCACGAGCGCGCGCACTTCGGCGTCTTCCGTAGCGCGCTCCACACCCGCGCGAATGCCTTCGGGCACACCGCTGCTCATCGCGTTGACGGGAGGATTATCCACGGTCAGCACCGCCACGTCGTCATGACGGGCGTAGGAAACCAGTTCGCTCATAAATTTTCGGAAGGAGGATTTGTCTTCAGGCTGCGCGCCATCTCCACCACGCGTGTGCCGTGTTTGCGCGCGATGTCCACGGCGTAGCCCGTGATCGCCACCATCGGCACCACGGTCATTCCCAAAATCGCCGACCCCGCGTACAACTGTGCCACCGTTTGCGGACGATTGCCCGGTGAAAACGGCGCGGCAATCTTTGCTGGATATGGCCCGCCCGGATGCAACATCGCCAGATAACGATCAATCTCCGCCGCCGTATCCGCCGGAGTCACAAGAAAAATCACATCCGCCCACGGAGCATCGTTCTCCCGCGGAGCCACGTAGTCGAGTTTCATGCGCTGCAGATTCTCGGACCACAAAGCATCGGCGGCAATCGTTTCCTCGCTCACCATATCGGGTACACGCCGCAACCGGATATTCGCTTTTGCCTGTATCGCGCCCAAGGCAGCGGCCAGCGCCAGTCGTTCGGCCTTTCCGTAGCGCGAATAGAAAACCACCAGAACGTTGATGTCCATGATGCCGGTTCTGCGCCCCTAGGCAAGATCGAACAACAGGAATTCGCCGCCCAGTTCGCCCGCTCCGGTGATGTTCAACGCGGCCTCTTCGCTGATCGCCGCGCCATCGCCTTCCTTGAACTCAATGCCGTTCACTGTGATGTTGCCGGTTGCGCAATGCACCCACGCGTGACGTCCCGCCGGGATCTGATACTCGAGCGCCTCTCCCGGGGTCACCACGGCCGCGTACATGTTGGTATCGGAATGAATAAACGCCGATGGGGGATTCGAATTCTTCTGCGGACCCGCAATCAGCCGGAACTTGCCGTGCTTTTCCTTCGGATCATAGGCAAACTGCTGGTAGGACGGTGGCACGTCGTGTTTGTCCGGCAAAATCCAGATCTGCAAAAAGTGGCAATCTTCGGTAGCCGACGGATTGAACTCGCTGTGAATCACGCCGCTCCCGGCCGACATCGACTGCACCATGTTCGGACCCAGCTTGCCCTCTTCGCCCATGCTGTCCTTGTGCGCCACGTGCCCCTCGAGGACGTAGGAAAGAATCTCCATGTCGCGATGCCCATGCGCGCCAAAACCCCGGCCCGCCTGCACGCGGTCGTCATTGATCACGCGTAGCGCGCGGAAGCCCATGTGATTGGGATCGTAATAGTTCGCGAACGAAAAAGTATGGTAGCTGTTCAGCCAGCCATGGTTGCCATGGCCGCGTTCTTCGGCGCGTCGCAGGGTGATCATGAAGGTGCTCCTTTCGGTGTTCCCTTCATGTTACGCCGAATTTTGACGAGTGCCTGGCGCCTATCGCACGGGATCGATCGTGATTTCCCGCACGCCTTCATCCAATCCGTAAATGCGGACTTTGCGAGGTCCCGGTGGAGGTCCAGGAGGAGGGGCTGGCGCGGCATTGACGCGCGGTGTTTCCGCGGCCGCCACGGGAGTTCCAACGCTGGTCGCTCCAGCCGAAGCGGTTTGGCGGGCGCCCGTTTTCATTCGCGCGGCCTGCACTGCTTGCATGCTTTGTTCCAGCTCGGCTTGTGTGAGCGCCAGGTGGACGGTCATGCGTTTGCCTTGGGCTCCCACCTGCAGCTTCTTGGCGATTTCCGCCAGAGACGGCTCGCTCGGCTGGCTGGCCAGAGCGCTCTGCATTTGCAAGGAGAGGAGCTGTGCGATCATCGTTGCCGTTGCCTCGGTCTTCGTTCCAAGGTTCAGATCCAGGCCCAGCCCGTTGCGGACGTTGAGTGCGATCTCCACGCCTTCAATTTCCTTAACGAATGGATTCGCCGCTTGCGCCTCGCCGAACGATGCGCCGTTTGCGACAATCCACAGATCGTTTGCTGCCGCCAGTTCCTGTGCCCGAGCGTAAATCGACGATAACGCCGCGGGTTTCGCGGCCTTCCGGTCAATGGCTCCGCGGATAGACTTCGGATCGCCGAAGACCAACGTATGTTCATCCATCACGGCCAGGTTGGAGCCGTTCGATCCATAAATATTGAATGCCTTGTAACTGGGGTGCTTTCCGCTCAACAGCGGCTGCAAATGCTCCATCGGGAAGTTTCCCTGCACCACCAATAAGAACGGCGGATTGTTTGCCGCCGCAGGCTTGGCCGAACCCGGGGCGGGTTTCGCGGCTGGCGGGTTTGTGCTTGCAGGCGCACCTGTTGAAGCGACAAATACGCTGTCGATGTCATCCAACAGCTCCATTCCTGGAATTCGGAACGGCATGGCGGCCACCGGAGACGGTTTCCCTGCCATTTGACTGCTCACCGATTTACCGATCGCGGAGTTGCGAATACTACGGACATCGATGCCGATCAGAACCTTCGCGTCGGGATCCGCCAACTGCCACGCCGGTACGTTGCTCTGCGCACTCAGCAGCGGCGCAAGCATTAAAGCCGCAGGCAAAACCGCAGGAGCCAAAATCCACTGGGAGCATTTCATCGCTGGGTCACCACCTTCTTTGATCCTACGGTCCTTCCCCGTGCCGTCAAATCAGGCAAAGTGCTTAGATGCGGCGAAAAAAGCCGTGAACGAAGGGCTTTTTTGAGCCTTTTTTCAGGCAACTGGACAAATTCCGGAAGAACCGGGTCCATCCACCCTTAACCACCCCGTGTGCTGCACCGAACAACCGCTTTGGGGCGCGCTAATGCGCGCTACCATCGCTTGGCTCTTGCGCATGCCGGCGCCGGCCCGCAAAGCCAGAAATAGGGCGCCAAACTTCAACTCCGAACGTCGTCCAAAACAAAATCGGACGGCTATGCCCTCCGCCTGCATAGCCGCCCGATCATGTCCAGTTGTTGCCGTCTTTTTGTTTTTATTCTTTCTCTTGTCCGGCTAATTGATGTGGTTCCGCTTGTTCCTTTGCGCTAACTTGCAGAAACCAAAGCAGCTCGGCCCCCGACTGAAATCGCGTGGATCGTCCTGAGTCAATTTCCTCGACCCGCCCTGAGAGTTCCTCACGCGACTCTTTCCCGAGCTGCACAAGATAAGCGCCCTGCATGTTTCTACGATAAAGGACGTTCTTTTAATTCCCGTGAAGAAACCCTGACGAAACCGTTGAGTTCCCGTGACCCTTTCCGTCACCCTAAGGGAACGGCAGTATAATCAGGGTTGCCGCTGATGAGCGGGCGAGCCAATGTCCTGGACGACTTGAGACCCCGCGGCTGTTGTCTGCGCGTAGATAGATTCAGATGCAGAGCTTTGGCCCATTCCGGCTGGACGCCACAAACCAGTGTTTGTGGCACGAGACCGCTCGCATCTCCTTGGCTCCCAAGGCGTTTGCCGTTTTGCGCTACCTTGTGGATCACCCCGGACGCCTCGTCACGCAGGACGAACTGCTGACGGCGGTTTGGACAGACACGTTTGTCCAGCCGGAGGTTCTCCGCAAATACATCCTGGAACTGCGCAAAGTTCTCGGCGATCACCCCAAGAATCCCATTTATATCGAGACGTTACCGAAGCGGGGCTACCAGTTTGTCGCGAATGTTTTGCAGACGGCTCCGCTGGCACCGTCGGCGCCGGCCGTCCTTCCCGCCATGGACCAGCCGACGACCTTTGTCGGCCGTGAGCCGGTGCTCGTAGAACTCCAAAGCTGCCTCGAAAAAGCCCTAGGGGGGCAGCGCCAGTTCGTGTGTGTCACCGGGGAAGCGGGCATCGGGAAAAGCACGGTTGTAGACGCCTTTCAGCAAAGCGCGGCCCGTTATACGGAGATCCGGCAAGCCCGTGGCCAGTGCGTGGAAGGCTTTGGCGGCAAGGAAACGTACTACCCGTTGCTTGATGCCATCGGACAGTTGGCCCGAGGGCCGCGATCGGCGGAGGTGATGGATATCTTCGCCGCCCACGCGCCCACCTGGCTGATTCAATTTCCTGCGCTTCTCAAAGCCGAACAACGCGAAGAGCTGCAGCGTCAGATCCTAGGGGCAACGCGCGAACGCATGGTGCGCGAAATTTGTGAGGCTTTCGAGATCCTTACGGAGAAATCGCCGCTGGTGCTGGTTCTCGAGGACATGCATTGGGTGGATCCTTCGACGCTGGACGTCGTTTCCGCGCTCGCCCGCCGGCGGGGCAGTGCGAAGCTCCTCATGCTGCTCACCTATCGCCCACTCGAGGTGATCCTGCTCAACAATCCGCTGAAGGGGTTGAAGCAGGAACTGGTGCTCCATCGCCTATGCCGCGAATTCAATTTGGAACGCCTCAACGAAGCGAACGTCGCCGACTATCTGCGCGCTGAGGCGAATGGACAGGCGTTGCCCGGGGGCTTGGCGGCGCTCATTCATAACCACTCCGATGGCAACCCGCTTTTTATGACCGCCATTGTTGGAGAGTTGATCGAATCCGGAGCCATCGCCCACGGCGGCGAAGGATGGCGTTTGGCGAAGCCGCTCGATGAAATCAATTTGGGCGTCCCTGATACCTTGCAGCAGATGCTGGAATTTCAGGTGGACCAATTGAGCGAACAGGAGCGCCATGTTCTTCGAAGCGCGAGCGTCGCCGGCCGCCGGTTCTCTGCATGGAGCGTCTCGGTGATGCTCGATATCGAAGTCGCCAGCGCCGAGGACGTCTGCGAAAACTTTGCGCGCCGCCAACAACTGCTGCGCTCCAGCCGCGGCAGCACTGTGCTGGGCGCCGAAAACTCCGGCCAGTACGAATTCCGCCACGCGCTTTATCGCGAAGCTTTGTACCGCCGTATCCCCACGGCGCAGCGCTCGAATTTTCACGCCAACCTGGCCCGTCAGGCGGAGGCGCTTTACGCGCGCGACGCCAGCGCGTTCGCTTCTGAGATAGCTCTGCATTTTGAGAATGGCCGCGAAGGCGAGCGTGCTGCCCGGTACCTCCTTTTGAGCGCGCAAAACGCGACTCGCAAATACGCGCACCGCGATGCCGTTACCACCCTGCGGCATGCCCTCGATCTGCTGTCTTCAGCCCCAACCGAGCCGGCGCGGTCTCTTGAGTTGGAAGCTCTCGAAAGAATGAGTGACGCGCACTATGCGCTGGGCGAAATGGAAGAATCCGCGCGGGTGGACGGTCGCGCGGCGACGCTGGCCTCCGAGCGGGGGTGGAAGGTGCAGCAAGTGGCCGCATTGACGCGGGCTGCCCGTGCGCTTTCCTTCCTCGATCCTGACGATTGCGTCACGGTGTGCGAATCCGCCGCCGAAGTCAGTTCCGCCATCGACGACCCGCTTCTCGCCGCACGTACGGCTTTACTCGCCGCCTGCTGGCGTATCGTCAACAACGGCTGGTCCCGCCGCGACGCCGATATCTGCGCCGCTGCCCGCACCAAAATCCGCGAACTGCATGGCCCTGGTTTACCCGCCTATTACGAGGTGCTCTACGCGCATGTGCAGGCGCTTTCCGGCGAGTATCTCGATTCGCTTGCCATCGCCGACGCCGGCCTTGCGAAGGCGCGCGAAACGCAAAGTCTGGTGGTGTACCTCTCTTCGCTTTCTTCGAAATCGCTTGCGCTGATACACTTGGGCCGCTGGGGTGAGTTGCGCCGGGCGCTCGAACACGGTATCGAACTCGCTGAGAAGAACGGCAACGACCCGTGGTCCGGCATCTTCCGAGCCATGCTTGCATGGCTCCACATGCAGTCGTGTGATTTTGACGAAGCCCGCCGTCTTGCGCAGGAAATTTTGACAGCCCACAACGAGGAACCCATTGGTCAGGCACAGTGTCTTGCCCTACTGACCGCGGCATACTCGGACTTGGCAACGGGCCGACCACAGGCTGCATTGACGCCCCTCATGAAGGTCCGCGACCGCCAACGGAAGCCGAAAGTCTTCCTGCAGTGGTATTGGCGCATGATCTCTGAGTTCGGCATCGTCGGCGCACTTCTCGAATCGGGCGACCTCGAAAAAGCCGAGACTGCCGCTGAGCAGTTCCGCAAGGAAACCGAATCCACGGCTGATCCTGCCCTTCGTTCACCGGCTTGGGATACGCTTGCCCGGGTTGCCGCCGCGCGGGACAATCTTCCCAAGGCTCTCGAATGCGCCCAGCGCGCCATCGATGAAATGAAGGCTTTCGACCTCCCCTCCGTCGCCTGGCGCATTCATAGCACGGCATCCTGGCTCCATGCCCGCTCTGGCAATCCAGAAGTGGCGCGAAATCACCAAAAGAAAGCGGAAAAAGCCTTACTTATGGTCGCGAGTTCTTATGAACGGGAAGACCCGATGCGCCAGTCCCTGGAAGCCGCCGCCCAGGCCCTCAATGAAAAGTTGGAAATCGAGATGGCCAATAAGGCCCCGGCCTGCTCCTAGCCGAGCGCTCGGGTTCAATTCCCAGCGAGACGCCCGAAACCCGGTATCCTAGGAAGTAAGTTGAGTACGTCAGCGTCAACATTACCCCCAAGCGATTCGCAGCCGGCGATCCCGGCGCAGCCTGCCCATAAGGAAGAAACCGCCTACCCGATTTTAGGCACTATTAGCTTCTGCCACTTCCTGAACGATATGATCCAGTCGCTGTTGCCGGCGATCTATCCGATTCTCAAGGCATCCTACAGTCTGGACTTCGGCCAGATCGGCCTGATTACGTTTGTCAACCAGTTCACGGCCTCGGTGTTGCAGCCCGTGGTCGGCGCGTTTACGGACAAGCGGCCCAAGCCGTATTCGCTCTCCATCGGCATGGCATTCTCGCTGGTTGGGCTCATCATGATTTCGTTCGCTTCGAATTTCCCGGCCATTTTGTTCGCCGCGGCGCTGGTGGGCGTTGGCTCGTCGATTTTTCACCCGGAATCGTCGCGCGTGGCGCGTATGGCGGCCGGACCAAAGCCCGGATTCGCGCAGGCGATCTTCCAAGTGGGCGGCAACGCTGGCTCAGCCACGGGTCCGCTGCTGGCCGCCTACATCGTCAATCAACGCGGACAGAGCAGCGTGGCATGGTTCTCCATTGTGGCGTTCCTGGGCATGGCGCTGTTGGCGCGCATCGGAACGTGGTCGAAGGAATACCGCGCGAAACACGCGCTCCGCAAAGCCGGCCGCACGGCTCACGATGGCCATGGACTTCCGCAGAAGCGCGTCGTCCTGGCCGTGACGATTTTGGTGCTGCTGATGTTCTCCAAGTTTATTTACATGGCGAGTCTCACCAGCTACTACACGTTCTATCTGATCAATAAGTTTCACGTGAGCGTGCAGGATTCGCAATTCCGCCTGTTCATCTTCCTTGGCTCCGTTGCGTTGGGAACGATTCTCGGCGGGCCGCTCGGCGACCGCGTCGGACGCAAATATGTTATTTGGTTTTCGATCCTGGGCATTCTGCCCTTCACGCTGATTCTGCCCTATGTGAATTTGTTCTGGACCACCGTGTTCAGCGCGTTGATCGGCATGGTACTGGCCTCGGCATTTCCTGCGATCGTTGTTTTCGCGCAGGAACTGTTGCCCGGCAAAGTCGGCATGATTTCGGGCTTGTTCTTCGGCTTGGCCTTCGGTACTGGGGGTATTGGCGCGGCGCTGCTCGGGCAGTTAGCGGATCACACGAGCATCGATTTTGTGTATACGGTGTGTTCGTTCCTGCCGTTGCTTGGATTGCTGACGGCGTTCCTGCCGAATTTGGACCGCCGCCACAAAGCGTAAGTAATTGCCGGAAGTTAGTCGTCGCCTGCCGCGGAACCGCGTGGCAGTTCCAGTTGCGCTTTCAGCTTGGCGAACGTCATCGGTTTGGTGATGTAATCGTCGAAACCAGCCGCGAGCGCATGATCCTTATCCCCTTGCATCGCGAACGCCGTCAGTGCCACGACCCGCGTTCCGTCGAGTGAGGGATCTTTACGAATCTCCCGTAGCACCTCAAAGCCATTCATTTCCGGCATTTGAATGTCGAGCAGCACCACATCGGGCCGCGTCTCCCGCACCTTCTTCAGTGCTTCGCGTCCGTCAGTTGCTTCAATCAGCGACGCCACGTGATCGCGCAATCCTTCCCGCACCATTTCGAGGCCCACGGGATTGTCGTCGGCCACCAGCACGGTTTTGCGATCCTTTGGCTTGCTGAGCTTGCGCAGGCGTTCGAGAACCGCTGGACGCCAGCCCGCGCCTTTGGCAAACACAATCGCATGTTGCGCCGCAAGGATTTCGCGCTCGCGGTCGGTCAAATCCTTTACGGTGAGAATGAGTACCGGTAACTGCTTCCACGCTTCGTTGTCGCGGATTTCCGTCAGCAGATCGAACCCACTGCGACGCCCGCCCAGCACTAGATCGAGAATCACGGCGTCCACATGCGCCGCGTTCAAAACGCGAAGCGCTTCGGCCACGCTGCGCGCCATGACGGGAGCATGGCCTTCGGCAATCAGCGTATCGGCCACAAGTTGCCGTGTTTCCGGGTCGTCGTCCACCACAAGCACCTGCAGCCCGTTTGATGGACGCAAGAACCCGCGCACGGTGTGCATCAGGGCCTCGCCGGTAATCGGCTTGGTCAGACACGCTGCGGCACCGAGCGCTTTGCCCATTTTGGTTTCATCTGTTGCGGAAACGATAATGACGGGGATGGTTGCCAGATCGGAGGACGATTGCAGGTCATGCAATGCTTCCCAGCCACTGCGACCGGAAAGTTCCATGTCGATGAGTATGGCTCCAGGCCGTGTTTCGCGCGCCGCATGTAACGAATCGCTGGCTGAACCTGCCACAACCGCGCGCACGCCTTCGCGCTTGAAGAAACCTACGATCTCGTCGCGCCAAGCCACCTGCGAACTGACGATCAGCACGGCGGGCGGCATCGCCGTTGTCTCCGGCTCGCCCGCGGTTTCCTCCGCGCTTTCCGGCGCGAGAGGCAGGGTGAGAAAGAATCGGCTGCCTTTGCCCGGTTGGCTCTCCACCCAAATGCGGCCGCCGTGATGCTCCACCAGGCGTTTGGTAATGGCGAGGCCTAAACCCGTGCCTTCGCGCACTCCCTTTGTTGTTGCGCTTGCCTGACGGAAGCTTTCGAATATTGCTGTTTGATCTTCCGACGCAATGCCGATGCCGGTATCGCCGACGACGACGTATGCATTGCCGTCCGATACTGAGGTCTCAATCCACACGCGCCCACCGGCCGGCGTGAATTTAATCGCGTTGCTGAATAGGTTGTAGAGAATTTCCTTGAAACGGACGCGATCCGCGTGCAGTACCAACTGGGTATCGATGTCGCTGTCGAGCGTCAGATTCTTCGTCGCCGCCAACGGGCGAACGCTGGTCAGCACTTCCGCCGCGGCCACAGCCATAGGGAACTTCTCCAGATGCAGTTCCATCCGGCCTGCTTCGATCTTCGAAAGATCCAGAATGTCGTTGATCAGTTCCAGCAAATGCGTGGCGTCACGCTGAATGTGGCCAAGAAAGCGCTTCTGCTTGTCGTTGAGCGCGCCAGCGCTGCCTTCGGCGAGCAACTCGGAGAATCCAAGGATTGTGTTTAGCGGAGTGCGCAGTTCGTGACTCATGCTGGCCAGGAACTCGCTCTTGAGGCGGTTGGCGCGTTCCACCTCGCGGTTGCGCATCGAAAGTTCCGTGTTCGCCGCGGCCAATTCAGACGAACGCCGCTCTAAATTCTGGTTCAGCGTTTGAATTTTTTCTTCCGATTGCCGCCGCTCGGTTACGTCGCGCACCACGCACAGTACATGGCCGCTCTTGATGGGGCTGAGGTTTATGTCGACGGCAAATTCGGTGCCGTCTTTACGCCGCGCCATGAGGTGCAAATCGCGGCCCATAGGGCGGCGCAGCGGATGCTCCGAATAGGCTCCACGATGCGCCAGGTGGATTTGCCGGAATCGTTCGGGAATTAGTTCCTCGATGGACAGGCCAAGAAGTTCTTCCTCCGGCCGTTGGAACATACGTGTAGCTTCCGAATTGATCAACACAATCCGGCCGTTCCCATCCACCTCCAGCAGTCCATCTGGAGCAGCATCCAGGAACTGACGAAACAATTCGCCGTTCAGCTCAATGCGCTTCATTGGCCGCTTCGCTCGTATTGATTTCTCGTTTTTCGTGACAGCCATTAGCCAAGTTCCGAAGGGCCGACCTGTGCGAGCACGTACATCCTGGTACTAGCCGACTGAGCATTTTGCGTGCCAATCCTTTCCCGAGAAGGTGTTTTGCCGCCCAACCCTGGACTCGAAGGGTGGGGT
>JBEBGM010000065.1:0-14503 GCA_040081455.1 Bryobacteraceae bacterium | reverse complement strand
AGAAGGTCTGTCTACATGAAAACCGAAATTCCCTCGGGTGTAAATATTCCGCGCCAGTGGCACGTGATCGACGCCGAGGACCTAGTTTTAGGGCGGATTGCCACCAAGGCCGCCAACATTTTGATGGGCAAGCATAAGCCCAGTTACACGCCGTACATCGATATGGGTGACCACGTGGTGGTGATCAACGCCGCCAAGGTGAAGCTCACCGGGCGTAAGGAAGAGCAAAAGCTTTACCGCCGTCACTCGGGTTATCCGGGCGGTCTGACGGAAACCAGCGCGCGCAAAGTACGCGAAACGCGTCCGGCGCGCATGGTGGAAGAAGCGATTCAGGGTATGCTGCCAAAGTCCAAAATGGGCAAGCAGATGTACCGCAAACTCAATGTTTATGCGGGCCCCAAGCACCCGCACGACGCGCAGAAGCCTGTGGCTTTGGCCGTCTAAGGGTTAGAGGAGATTTAGAGTGGCAGCATTGGTTCAACATCTCGGAACGGGACGCCGCAAGCGCGCGGTGGCTCGTGTATTTCTGCGGCCCGGCAACGGCAAGATCACGGTGAATGGACGCGAGTTCGAGGATTACTTCCCGAGCGATGCGTCGCGGGCGATTGTGCGCCAGCCGTTGCTTGCGACCGAAACGGCCGACAAGTTTGACATTTTGATCAACACCGATGGTGGCGGGCCCCAAGGCCAGGCCGGCGCGGCAAAGTTGGGCATTGCCCGTGCGCTGCTCGAGTTCAACATCGAACTGCGCGCGAAGTTGAAGGAACTCGGTTTCCTCACGCGCGATGCGCGTGAGCACGAGCGCAAGAAGTACGGCCAGAAGGGCGCTCGCAAGCGGTTCCAGTTCTCCAAGCGCTAAATCCGGTTGCCGGAAGCGGACTGTTCCGCGCCTGGCATTGGACATCGCCGCTGGAGTTTTCAAGATTGGGGACAGAGCTTTCTGTCCCCTTTTTCGACGGTTCACGCATGAAAAATTTCATGGTCGAGTGCCGCCGTTGTTCGTAGTCCGCCCCGCCGCAAATTCCGACTTGGGCCGCGGCAGGGCCCCAAACGCAGTTAGCCATTAGGAGGCATTTTGCCGTCGATTAGCATGAAAGAATTGCTCGAAGCTGGCGTTCACTTCGGGCACCAGACCAAGCGCTGGAATCCAAAGATGAAAGAATACATCTTTGGCGAACGTAACGGAATTTACATCATCGATCTGCAGAAGACCTTGAAGCTCTTCAAGGACGCGATGCGCTATGTGCAAGACATGGCCACGCAGGGCAAGACGGTGTTGTTTGTTGGCACCAAGCGTCAGGCGCAGGAAGCGATTGCCGAAGAGGCCACGCGCTGCAGCCAATACTACGTGAACCAGCGTTGGTTGGGCGGCTTGCTCACCAACATGAGCACCGTGCAGCGCTCGATCAAGCGTCTGAAAGAACTCGATGCGATGTCGGAGGACGGCTGGACCGGCCGCGCCAAGAAGGAAGTTGTCCGCCTCGAGCGCGAACGCAAGCACCTGAATCAGAACCTGGCCGGCATCAAAGATATGAACGGTCTGCCGGATGTTCTGTTTGTGATCGATTCGAGCAAGGAAGCCATCGCCGTTGAGGAAGCCCGCAAGCTGGGAATCCCCGTGGTGGCCGTTGTGGACACCAACTGCGATCCCACGAAAGTGGATTATGTGATCCCTGGCAATGATGACGCTCTGCGCGCCATTCGCCTGTTCACCACAAAGATCGCCGACGCGGTCTACGAGGGTCGCGCTCTCGCCACCGAGCAGGATTTCGCTGCCGTGAAGGTGGAGTCGAGCGACGAGGTCCCCGCGGAAGACATGCAGGACTACGGGCAGTTCATCGATCCGGAATTCAGCAAGCAGCTGATGTCGGAATCGATGCCGGTTGAGGATCTGCCGGGTGGCGCGGCGCGCAAGCCCGTCGAAGCCCAGGCCGCTGCGGAAACTCCCGAAGCGTAGTCTTTTTGCCAGTTTCAGAATCGCCGCCGGTCCCTGCGCTCAACGTGTAGCCGGCGGCGCACAAGTTTCTAAAGAGATTCAAGGCGATAAAGGAAAATAGCATGGAGATCAGTGCACAGCTCGTAAAGCAGCTCCGCGAAAAGACCGGAGCCGGAATGATGGAGTGCAAGAAGGCGCTCGTTGAGGCAAAGGGCGATTTGGACGCGGCGGAGGTGATTCTGCGGAAAGCCGGCATCGCGTCGGCTACCAAGAAAGCAACGCGCTCCACCAAGCAGGGCGTCATCGGCAGCTACATTCACGCGGGTTCGCAGATTGGCGTGCTGATTGAAGTGAACTGCGAATCCGACTTCGTCGCCCGCACCGAGGATTTCCAGGAGTTGGTGCACGACGTCGCCATGCAGGTGGCTGCCGCTGATCCGCAATTTGTCCGCCGCGAGGAAGTGACCCAAGCCGCGCTCGATAAGGAACGCGACATCGCCCGCTCGCGCGCGCTCGCCGAAGGAAAGCCGGAAAAGATCCTCGACAAGATCGTCGAAGGCCGCCTTTCGAAGTACTATGAAGAAGTTTGCCTAATGGAGCAGCCATTCATCAAAGAAAACACCACGACGATCAACGATCTGGTGAAGGCGAAGATCGCCAAGCTCGGCGAGAATATCTCCATCGCGCGTTTTGTGCGCTTTAAGGTGGGCGACACGCAACAGGTGGAAGAAGCCGCCGAAAACGCTTAATCCTCAGTATTTGGAAGCCGCGCCTGGCGTCCAACTGGGCGCGGCAACCTCCACCGCATTTCCCCCATTTTCTTCCGAATGTCCCTCTCGCTGGATGCCCCGCGTCGAGTATAGTAAAGCGTAGAGCCCATGCCCCGTTATCGACGAATCCTTTTAAAACTCAGTGGTGAAGTGATGGCGGGGAAGGCGTCGTTCGGCATTGATCCGGAACGCGTCCAGGCGCTTGCCAAGGAAGTTGCCGAAGTGGCGAAGTCCGGGGTGGAGCTTGGTCTCGTCGTCGGCGGAGGCAACTTCTTCCGCGGCGTGGCCGCTGCCGCGCAGAAGATGGATCGAGTCAGCGCTGATCACATGGGCATGCTGGCCACGGTTATCAACGCGCTCGCGTTGCAGGACGCGCTCGAAAAGCAGGGTGTTCCCACGCGCGTGATGACGGCGATTTCGATTCCTCAGGTGGCGGAACCCTATATCCGCCGCCGGGCCATTCGTCACCTTGAAAAAGGCCGCATTGTTGTCTTTGCAGGCGGCACTTCGAATCCCTATTTTTCGACGGACACCGCCGCTACGCTGCGCGGGCTGGAGATTCACGCCGACGTCGTCGCCAAAGCGACCAGCGTGGATGGCGTCTACGATAAAGACCCGCGCAAACATGAAGATGCTATCCGGTTTGATTCGATCGGCTATTCCGAGATGCTCTCTCGCGACCTTCGCGTAATGGATGCCTCGGCCGTGG
Source organism: Bryobacteraceae bacterium (assembly GCA_040081455.1). Taxonomy (GTDB): domain Bacteria; phylum Acidobacteriota; class Terriglobia; order Bryobacterales; family Bryobacteraceae; genus Palsa-187. The sequence goes on along the minus strand of JBEBGM010000065.1, from coordinate 11,088 downwards.
CCATGTGCCGGGACAATAAACTTTCCATCATTGTGTTTAACCTGACCGTCCACGGCAACATTATGCGTATGGCCCAGGGCGAAGCGATAGGAACGGTCATTTCATAAAACGGAAGGCAGGTCCTCGGACCCGCTTCCATCCCTCGGCTCGCTGATCGAAAATGACAGGCTGGGGCTTCGCCTTCCGCGCGTCACCCGGCTTCAATTTCGCAGCAATCGCGCGTTACACTAAAAAGGATTTATGTCTAAAGAACAGCAGCCGACCGCAGGTCATACATTTCAGAGCGTGAAGGACGTCGAGGTCCATGCCAAGACCCGCATGGATAAGGTTTTGACGGACCTTCAACACGAAATGGCCAACATCCGGACGGGCCGCGCGACCGTGGCCGTATTCGACAACATCAAAGTGGACTACTACGGAACGCCGACGCCCATCAACCAACTGGCGAACCTGCACGTACCCGAACCTTCGCTGATCACCATTCAGCCGTGGGACGTTTCGCAAATCGCCGTGATCGAAAAAGCCATCCGCAATTCGGATCTGGGACTGAATCCAGGCAATGATGGCAAAATGATCCGTGTGCCGGTTCCGCCGTTGACGGAAGAACGGCGCAAGGAAATTGTGAAGCGTCTGCATCATGTGGCCGAAGACCACCGCGTTGCCGCCCGCAACGTCCGCCGCGATGCCAATGAGCATTTGAAGAAGTTGCTCAAGGACAAAGCCATCAGCGAAGACGACGAACGCCGCGCGTTGGACGATATCCAAAAGACCACCGATGCGCACATCGCCAAGATCGACGAGGCGTCGAAGGCGAAGGAAAAAGAAATCATGGGCGTGAAATAGGCCGCAGCTTTTTCCAAGGGCCTCCCGGTTGCGCTGGATTCCAGCCGCCGGGAGGCCCTTTCCTTTCTGTAGACCTCGCGGCTCTAATAGCGCCTAGGGGAAACAACCGATGCCACGGATCAGCGGCGGCGCGGGCGTCGTTGCTACCCTGAATCATATGAGGCCCTGGCTGCTTTGGTCTGTAATGCTTACCTGTTTGGGCGCGGGCGGCGTGCGTGCTCAATCGCTCAAAGATTTCGAGAAAAAAGTGACGGAGTTCACGCTCCCCAACGGCTTGCACTTCATCGTCATCGAACGCCATGAAGCGCCCGTGCTTTCGTTTCACACGTATGTGAACGTGGGCTCGGTGGATGACCCTTCCGGCCAGACTGGGCTGGCGCATATGTTCGAACACATGGCTTTCAAGGGCACGCCGCTCATTGGTACCAGGAATTGGACGAAGGAAAAAGCCGCGCTCGATAACGTCGAAAAAGTCTACGATCGCTACGACGCCGAACGGGCCAGGGGACGCAAGGGCGACCCGAAGAAGTTGGAAGCGCTGCGCAAGGAACTCGGAGAGGCCATGGCGGCCGCGGATGAGTTCATCGAAAACAATGAGTATGACCGTATTGTCGAATCGAACGGCGGCCTCGACATGAACGCCGGCACTGGCGAGGATTCGACAAACTACTACTACAGCTTCCCGTCGAACCGCCTGGAGCTCTGGTTCCTACTGGAGTCGTCACGCTTCTATCAACCTGTTTTTCGTGAATTCTACAAGGAACGCGACGTGGTCCGCGAAGAGCGCCGCATGCGCGTGGAATCAAGCCCGCAGGGCAAATTGGTGGAGGCCCTGGTATCCACCGCCTACGCCGCGCACCCGTACCACAACATGCCCGGCGGATGGGCCAGCGATATCGAAAACTTCCGCCGACCGGACGCGGAAAGCTTCTACAAGGACTACTACGTTCCCGGCAACATCACCATTGGTATTGCCGGTGATGTGAATCCTGCCGAGGCCAGGAAGTTAGCGGAAAAATATTTCAGCCGCCTCAAGTCCAAGCCGCTACCCGCCAACTTTCACACGGAAGAACCCGCGCAGGAGGGCGAGAAGCGGGCCGCGGTTGCCTCTCCCGCACAGCCTTTTCTCATCATTGGTTACAAACGCCCGGACCGCTACTCCCCAGATGACGCCGCGCTCGACGTGCTGAGCGAAGTCCTCGCCGGTGGCCGCACGTCAATCATCTACAAAGACATGGTCCGCGACAAGCAGATGGCATTGGGGGCTGGCGCGCAGGCGACTTTCCCGGGGGGGAAGTATCCGTCCCTTTTCATGTTCTATTCGGCTCCGTCGCAGGGGCGCAGCGTGGAAGAAAACGAGAAGGAAATCTACACCATCATCGATGGCGTGCAAAAAAACAAAGTGGACGATGCGACGCTGCGGCGAGTTAAGACAAAGTTGCGCGCGGATCTAATTCGCAAGTTGGCGAGCAACTCGGGTCTTGCCGAGGAGCTTTGCACCTACTGGGTAGCCTACGGCGATTGGCGGAAGTTGTTCACTGAGTTGGAAGACTACGAAAAAGTAACCGCGGATGATGTGCTGCGCGTGGCGAAAACGTATCTGGTTCCCGAGCACCGCACGGTCGCGTATACCTATGTGCCGGCCGAAGGAGGTGCGAAGTAAATGCGCCGCTTCTTTATTGCCCTTATTCTTTGCTCCGCAGCCCTGTTAGCGCAGGCGCCGAAGCGGGCCGTGCGCAGAGCTTCTGCCACGCCGGGATCTTCCTCCGCTATTCCGGCTTACAAAGACCTGAAATACCCGCCGCTCAAGCAGGTGAAGGTTCCCGACGTCCCTTCCATTACGCTGTCAAACGGCATGCGCGTTTTCCTGCTGGAGGACCACGAACTTCCGCTGGTCAGCGGGTTTGCATTGGTGCGGACCGGCAACTTGTTCGATCCGAACGAAAAGCGCGGCCTTGCTGAATTGACTGCCGACGTGATGCGCACTGGTGGCACCAGCCAGAAGACCGGCGATCAGTTGGATGAAGAACTCGAGAACATGGCGGCCGCCGTCGAAAGCAACATGGGCGAATCGAATGCCACCGTTAGCTTTTCCTCCCTCAAGGAGAACTCCGATAAGGTGCTCGATATCTTCAGGGGGGTGCTCATCGATCCCGAGTTCCGCCAGGACAAAATCGACTTGATCATTGCCCAATCGCACAGCGGAATCTCGCGCCGCAATGACGATGCCGCGGGTATTTCGGATCGCGAACTCACCAGCATCCTCTACGGACGCGAAAATTCGTATGGCTGGATGATTGAGCACGAACACATCAATCGCATCAAGCGTGAGGACCTGCGGCAGTTCTATCGGCGATATTACTTCCCGAAGAACATCATGCTTGGCATCTACGGCGATTTCAATTCCGGCGAGATGAAGACGAAGCTGGAAGCTCTTTTCAAGCAGTGGACCGTCGAACAGCCTCCAGTGCCTCCGTTCCCCGCCGTCACTCAAAAGCCGACCCCCGGCGTCTTCTACGCCGAAAAAACGGACGTGACTCAGGCGTTTTTCTCTATCGGTCATTTGGGCGGGAAACTCACGGATCCCGATTACCCCGCGCTCGAAGTGGCTGCGCATATCTTGGGTAGCGGTTTCAGCAGCCGCTTGATGTCGCAAATCCGCACGAAGCTGGGGCTAGCGTATTCGATCGGAGCAGGATGGGGCGCGTCCTACGATCATCCCGGCATTTTTCGCATGGCGGGCAGCACGAAATCGATGACGGCGGAGGAAGCGGTCGCCGCGTCCAGAGCAGAACTGGAAAAACTGCGCTCGGCCGAAGTCACGGAGCAGGAATTGAAGACGGCGAAGGATTCCGTGCTCAACAGCTTTGTGTTCTTTTTCGATAGCCCGGCAAAAACACTCAACCGTGTGCTGATGTATGAGTATTTCGGCTATCCGCGCGACTTCCTGTTCCAGTATCAGAAAAAACTCACCGCCGTGACGCGGGCCGATGTTTTACGGGTTGCCAAGCAGCACATGCGTCCGGAAGACCTCACCATTGTTGTCACAGGCAATGCGAAGGACTTCGGCAAACCTTTGTCGGCTCTCGGAAAAGTGGAGCCGATCGACCTCTCGATTCCCGAGCCAAAATAAGAGTATGCGGACCAGTTTCTTGATCCTCACCCTGATCGCGTCCAGCCTGGCCACAGCGCCGGTATCGGCACAGGGCGCCGTGACATCCAGCGACAAGCGCGCCAGGCAGGTGATTGACGATGCTCTTGTGGCGCTAGGCGGCGAGAGGTTTCTAAACATGGAAGACCGGGTGGAGAGCGGCCGCGCCTACTCGTTTTATCACGATCGATTGAGCGGCCTTTCCATTGCGAAGATTTACACACGTTACATTAGCGTTGCTCCCGCAGAATCGGGCAAAATGCTGGCAACGCGCGAACGCCAGGAGTTCGGGAAGAATGCGGATACCGCCGCGGTGTTTCGCGAAGAAGGCGCCGCCAATATCAACTGGCGCGGAACGAAGCCGATGCCGCCGGACCAGTTCGGCCGTTACAGAGATTCGATGCTGCGCAACATTTTCTACATTTTGCGCGTACGCTTGAAGGAGCCGGGCCTGACATTTGAATCGCGCGGAACGGAAGTGGTGGACTACATGCCCGTTGAAGCGGTCGAAATATTTGATTCGGAAAACCGCAGCGTGAAAGTGTATTTCCACCAGACAACAAAGCTGCCGGTGAAGCAGGTTTTTGAATGGCGCGATCAGTCGAAAGAGCTGAATGAGGAGGTCACGCGTTTTGCCCGCTATCGCGAGAACAACGGCATCCAGTGGCCACAACAAATTACTCGCGAACGCAACGGGGACAAGATTTATCAGATTTTTGCGGAGTCCGTGCAGTTCAATACGGATCTGACGGACGATTTATTCTCGCTTACTGGCGTTACCCGCAAAAAGTAGTCGCGGCAAGCTAGCGCCGCGTTAACCGACCGATGCTGTCTGCGCCAACGGCGTTGGCGATAGCAACCCTCGCACTCGATCTAACAGAGCGGCTTCAGTGAAAGGCCGTGCTATCGATGCGTCGGAGTGCATCTCCGGCAGTTCTCCGTCGCTCAGGATTTCGAGCAATTTTAACTCCGGACGGACTTCACGCAGTGTCCCTGCCAGAACGGCCGCCTCGGTGTGCGCCGCGATGGCGAGATGGAGGGGGCCTTCATGAATCTGGGCCAGTGCCAGCGCCTCATTCGCATCCGCGGCCTCCATTAGGTTGTACCCATTCGCCTCAAAGAAGTTCTGGAGTTCACGGCGCAAGGTGGCTGCGGGTTCCACCAGCAATACAGTCTGCACCACATCCTCCGTGGAAGATCGCGTTTCATTGCCAACCGTGGCGCAACTGGGCAAGAGCACTTCAAAGCTGAAGCCCTCTCCGCGTTGCGCGGCTGAGAAGTAGCCCCCGTGCTCGGTCACGATGCTGTGGGCGGTGATCAAGGCGCTGCGGTCTTCCTCTTCAAAAAGCGAGGGCTCGAATAGTGTGTTCGCGTTGGGTTCCTCGCAGGAGTAGCGAACGGAGAGTTGGACGAACGGTTTTGCCGTGTTCCCTTGACGGAGCACCCGGTTGGCGACATCGAGCGTCAACACCCGTTCACCTGCGGACGATTCCGAAAGCCGTTTACTCGCGTGGATCACCAGATTCAGCAGCACTTGCTCCATCTGCCCCGCGTCGGCCCATAGCTTGTCCACCGGGCCGTCGGCACGCACGGTAACCTTCACGGATTCTCCGGCGATCGATTCGATCATTTTGCGGGTGCGCCGCACTAGGCCCGTTAAGCTGAATAGCTCTGGTCGCGGCAGGCTCTGCGTGGAAAGCGCGGCCAATCGGCGGTTCACGCGTTCGCCAGTCAGTGCAAATTGTTCGATCTCTTCCAGTGGTGTCCGTACGGCCGTGTATTCGGGGAAACGCTCCATCAACTGCACGGCGCGTGCACGAATACCCGCGAGCAGACTGGTGTACCGATCCGTGATGCAGCCGGCAAGCCGTGTGGCGGACTCCACCTTCGCGGCCAGTTGCAACTGGCTCGCGTGCCACTCCCGGGCGGCGATATCGCGAAGACTGACCGCCACGCCTACCAGTGTTTCGCCCGCACGCACGGGGGACGCTGAACCTTCCACCCGCACCGTTGTCCCGTCACGGCGGACGAGAATCGTGTCGGAGGAGAATTCAATCGCCTCGCCGCGCAGCAGGGCGAGTGGAGCGGGATCTTCCGCGTCTGCGGCCGCGTTCGGCAGGGAACCGCCGCGCGCCAGCGGCAGCACTTCCAGCATTGGCTTGCCAACAGCGTCCGCCATGGTCCAGCCGGTCAGATTCTCCGCCGCTTTGTTAAGGGACCGGATCTGGCCGTTTGCCTCGGCGACAACAATCGCATCCGCCACTGAAGCGAGCACCGAATCAAGCAGCGCGCGCTGTTCGGCGAGTGTGCGTTCCATCTGGTGCCGGTAGATTGCGATGTCGAGCGTGGCGCCGAGCGTCGCCGGTTGCACCGGTTTCACGATATAGCCGTACGGCACCGCCTGTTTGGCCCGCTCCAGTGTGTAGCGATCGGCATGCGCGGTAAGAAACACCACGGGCTTTGCGTGATGCCGGCGTATGATCTCGGCAGCCTGAATGCCGTCGCCAGGGCCATCCAAACGGATATCCATCAGGATAAGATCAGCGTTCGATGCCTCGGCAATCGCTTCCCTTGCGGTGGAAACGGTGTTGATCACTTGATGGCCCATCGCTTCAATACGAATGGCGATGTCGCGGGCAATCAGTCCTTCGTCTTCAACAATTAAAATCTTGTATTGCTTTGAAGGCGTCATGTTGTTCCTCCGGTGGCGGCCAGGGCGCGCGAGCTGGGGTAGCTGAGATGACACACCGTGCCGCTCTCTCTCCGTACCTCGAATGTGCCTCGCAGCTGGCGGCCGAGAATCCGTACGATCTCGAAGCCCAGCGTTTGCTGCCCGGCGTCCGCTCCGTCTCGAATGCCGACACCGTTGTCTCGCAGCTGAAATTCAATCCGCGAACCGGTGTTTCTTCCCTCCAGCGTGACGGAGCCGGACCGGTTCTCCGGAAACGCATGTTCAAAGGCGTTCGACAGCAGTTCGTTCAGAATCAGCCCTGCGGGAATGGCGCGGTCCAGTGGTTCGCTGACGGGTTCCACCTGCACTCGGCATTGGATTCGCCGAGGGTCAATCCCATAAGCGTGCGTGAGGTTCTGCACCAGCTGCGATGCGAACGCGGCAAGATCCACTTCCCGCAAGCCGCCCCGTGTGGGGCGCGGCGTGGCGTAGAGCTGTTCGTGCACTAGGGCCATCGACTCCACACGGTACTGGCTTTCTCGCAGCGCCTGGGTGACGCGCGAGTCACCGGCGGCCACCTCGACGCGTTCGGCTTGCAGACGAAGAAGGCTCGCAATTACCTGGAGGTTATTCTTCACCCGGTGGTGAACTTCGTGCAGAAGTACGTCCTTCTCTTCAAGCGTCCGCGCCAACTCGTCTAGAGACCGGGCCAGGCGGTCGCGGTCGGCTTTGAGCGCGTCGATCAGGGAAACTTTTTCGAGCGCATTCTCGACGGCGTTTTGCAGGCCCTCTGCGGTGATGCGATCTTTTACCAGGTAGTCCTGCGCTCCGGCTTTGATCGCCTCGGCTGCGATGCGTTCGTTGCCTAGGCCGGTCAGCATCACGATGGCGAAGCGGCGTCCTGGGTGCTGGTCGATCAATCGGTTGATGAACTGTAACCCATTCATATCAGGCAGTTTATAGTCGAGGAGTAAACACGATGGCTCCCCGGCCGGTAGCTTCCGGCATTCATCCAAACCTGCCGTCGCGTTAGCCGTTTCCACCACCTCCAGCGAGCGGCCATACTTGCCCTCCAGCAGGATGCGGTAAAGCTTCCGGTCAGCCAGCGAATCGTCGACGATGAGGATACGCATGATGTCCTAGAAACTGGTGCGCCGAGGGCGGGAATATTCTCTTTAGAATGTGGGGATGGGCCTTCGTGGAATTTTTCCGCCCCACAGCTTTGCTCATAATTTCCTGGTCGCGAACTGGGGTTCATTGGGCAGCATCTGCTAGCATAGGTATTTGTCAGGCTCCGGGCTTCGTGCAACGGGCGGCTGCAAACCCCGCCAGATCCGGAAGGAAGCAACGGTAGTGGTTAAACCTGTGTGCCGCGGATCACCCGGGGTCTGACATATACTCCGCCAGACCGGTTCCCATGTATCAGGTCATTGCCCGCAAGTATCGCCCCCAGGATTTTGGCGAACTGATTAGCCAGGAACACGTCAAAACCACGCTTGAAAACGCGATCAACCAGCGCCGCATCGCGCACGGCTATATCTTTTCCGGTCAACGCGGTACGGGCAAAACGACAGTGGCGCGCATCGTCGCCCGGTGCCTGAATTGCGAACAGGGCCCCACGCCCAACCCGTGCGGCAAATGCGCCAGTTGCGTGGAGACTACGGCCGGCAACGCGGTGGACGTGATCGAGATCGACGCGGCCTCCAACCGCGGCATCAACGAAATGCGCGAGCTGCGCGAAAGCGTCCGTTACCGCCCGGCCCGCGACCGCTATAAAGTCTTCATCATTGACGAAGCGCACCAGATCACCAACGAAGCCTTCAACGCGCTGCTGAAGACGCTCGAAGAACCGCCCGAGTGGGTGACGTTCATCCTCTGCACCACCGAATCCCACAAGATTCCGCAAACCATTCAATCGCGCTGCCAGCAGTTCAGCTTTCGCTCGGTTGATTTCTCCGAACTGATGGCGCGCATGGAGTTCATCGCCAAAGAAGAAGGCATCACCGCCGGACCCGAAGTGCTCAGCGTACTGGCACAGGCGGGCGAGGGCAGTGTGCGCGATTCGCTTTCGGCGATGGATCAGGCGATTGCCTGCTGCGGAAATACGCTGGATGCCGCCGAGGTGCGGACGCTGCTCGGCATGTTTTCGCTCGATTCGCTGGATCAGGTGGCGAAGGCATTGGCCGCGGGCGAATCGCAGCGGATGTTCGAGATTGTCGCCGAGCTCGAATCGAACGGCCGCAGCCTGCAACACTTTGCGCGCGAACTGGCGCGATACTTCCGCAATTTGCTGGTGGTGAAGATCGCGGGCGGTCCGACGAAGCTGGTGACGGCGTCCTCTGTGGAACAGCAGCGGATGGTGGAAGCCAACAAGCCGTTTGGTGAAGAAGACTTGACGCGGTATTTGCAGATTACGCTCGATATGTTCCGCGATCTGCAAAGCTCGCTGCAGCCGCGCTTGCACTTGGAAATCGGTCTGCTTCGCATGGTATATGCTGGCAAGCTCCAGCCGATTGAAGAAGCGCTCGCGAACCTGGGCGGAGCTGGACCGGCCCCAGCGAAAGCGGCACCGTCGGGTGGCGCCTTTGGCGGCGGCAGTTCCTCGGGTGGATATTCGAACGCGCCGCCTGCAAACGCACAACGTTCGGGTGGATTTGGTGGAGCGTCATCGGGCGGTGCGCGTGCATCGAGCGCGCCACCCCCGTTTGAGCCATCACCTGCGCGTTCGTCTTCAGCTCCCGTGGAGCCTGCGTACGCGCCGCCTACGCCCATGCAAGGCGGAGATTTTCGCTCGCGCCTGCACGCTCAGTTGATTGAAGCGAAGCTGACGCACTTGGCGGACGCGCTGGAACATTCGGAAGTGACGGAATCGCCGGGCGAGTTGGTGTTTACGACTCCTCGGATGTATCAGTTGTTTTTAAAGCAATCCGATTTTGAAGTTGCCGCGAAGAAGCTGGCCGGACGGCCCGTCCGCGTCACCATCAAAGTCGGCGATGGCGTCAAGGCTGCCGCGCCGATGACGTCTTCGGCGCCTGCGGCTGTTGCCGGATCAACCTCTGCCCCGCCGCAGGGCGAAGCCGCCGAACGGGCGATGTCGCATCCGGAAGTGCAGCGCTTTCGCGAGATGTTCCCTGACAGCCAGGTGCGCACGGTGCGCAATTTGAAGGACAATTAGGCCATATATGAAACTGCCCGGAAACATGCAGAACATGATGCAGCAGGCGCAGAAGATGCAACAGCGCATGCAGGAAGAGGTCGCGCAGATCCGCGTCGAAGGTTCGGCCGGCGGCGGCATGGTCGCCATCAAAATGGATGGCCACAAGAACGTGATCGGCGTGAAGATCGATCCCGAAGTGGCGGGCGACACCGAAATGCTGCAAGACCTGGTTTTGGCCGCTTGCAACGAAGCGACCAAGAAGGTGGACGAAGAAACAAAGTCGAAGATGTCCGGAATGCTGGGCGGCATGGGGCTGCCTCCGGGATTGTTCTAGGCTCGGGATTCTTCACCCAAACCGATGCCTGATTTTGCCGCACCGCTGCAACGATTGATTGACGAGTTCCGCCGCCTTCCTGGCGTGGGGCAGAAGTCCGCGCAGAGACTGGCGTTTCATGTTTTGCGCGCCAGCCGCGACGATGCTTCCCGCTTGGCAACGGCGCTTCTCGACGTGAAAGACAATCTCGGTTTTTGCGCGGAGTGCAACAACATCAGCGACGGTGAGCTGTGCCCCTACTGCCGCGATCCGCATCGCGACCGCTCGCAAATCTGTGTGGTGGAGGAATCGCACAACGTTCTGCCGATTGAAACCACGCGGACGTTCGAAGGCGTGTATCACGTGCTGCATGGATCGATTTCTCCGCTGCGCGGCATTGGGCCCGAGCAACTGAAGATCAAGGGGTTGCTCGACCGCCTGGGCCGCAATGAGGTGAAGGAAATTATTCTCGCGACCAACCCGACGGTGGAAGGCGAGGCTACCGCGGTTTATCTATCGCGCCTGCTCAAACCGCTGGGAGTGCGCGTGACCCGCATCGCGATGGGTATCCCCGTAGGCAGCGACTTGGATTTCGCCGATGAAGTGACGATTTCGAAATCGCTCGAGAACCGGCGGGAGATGTAGCCGCGCTGGGTTCGAATCCCGATCTATTCCATCTCGAAAATTGCCGTTTTCGTGAGCGTGACGTCGTACTCAGGAAGCACCAGCTTGTCGGCTTCGTGCAGCCCACTTACGTCGTAGATAAAGAATTTGCGGCGTTCCGGATCAGCCAACCAGATGTGACGGACACCCCAGCGGGCGTACTCTTCGAGCTTTTCCGTCATGTAGCCGACGCGGTCATCGGGGGATAACACTTCAATGGCGGCGAGCGGCGGAGATGAAGGGACTTCGTCACCGGGATCACGCGGGAAGATGGCGACGTCGGGAATACG
>JBEBGM010000097.1:0-4149 GCA_040081455.1 Bryobacteraceae bacterium | reverse complement strand
CGCGCACTATGTTTGTGGCACGGCGGAACCACGGAGCTGTGGCCGCTGCCGCCTGGCGGCTCAGATTGCCCGATTCGTTCTGTGCGCCCGCGGATTCAGGCATACGAAGTCTAGCTGGCTTTCTCAGCTTGTTTGTCCGGCGCTTCCAGCATGTAGCCAATGCCGCGAACCGTTTGAATCATTTTCACGGGAAAGCGATCGTCAATTTTACCGCGCAGGTGGCGAATGTAGACGTCCACGATGTTCGTCAGCCCGTCGTAGTCCATATCCCAGACGTGTTCCACGATCATCGTACGGCTCAAGGGCCGCCCGCGGTTCCGCATCAGGTATTCGAGAATGCCGAACTCCTTCGGCGCCAGTTCGATATTCTCGCCCGCCCGCGTAACCTTGCGCCGGATACAATCAAGCGCCAAATCACCCACCAGCAGCCGCTCGGGAGTCGGCTGGCCCCGCCGCAACAACACCCGCACTCGCGCCAGAAGCTCGACGAAAGCGAACGGCTTCACAAGGTAGTCGTCGGCGCCGCCTTCCAGCCCCTTCACTCGATCGTCAATCGCGTCGCGTGCGCTCAAGATCAGCACCGGCGGATTCGCCTTGCGATTCCGGAACTTGGTCAAAACCGTCAAGCCGTCCAAATCCGGCAACCCGAGGTCCAGAATAATCAAGTCGTAATCGGTTGCATGAACCAGATCGATCGCGCCATGGCCCGTACTGGCGACATCCACCGAGTAGCCCGCGCTCTCCAACCCGCGCGACAGGAAGTCCACAATCCGTTTTTCGTCCTCAACGACGAGGATTCTCATGATTAAAAGTGTACAACGCGGAAATACCGGAACCACAACGGGCGGGCAGTCAACACTCGGCAGGTGGAGGTGGAGCGCAAAGGCGGAGATACCATCCGCCTTCGCCATCAAAAGCGCAAACCAAGATTTTGCGGCAAAAAGAAACGCTTACACCAAGCGGAAAACTTCGCGCTTGCCTGTGATCCAAAGGTCGTTGTAACCCGTCATCTTTTCGCGGATCGCCGGATTCGTCATGTTCTTCATCATCCAGGCTTCGAACTCGGCCAAACTGGGCGTTTCCGTCTCAATCACCACCTGATTGAAATCGCCCATCGCATCCGTCATGATGCGCGACGTCGCTCCCGCCACTTCCATCACTTCCTTCATCATCTTGGCGAGCTTTCCGGCGCATCCCGGCTTCGCAATAAAATGTTCCCGAATCAATAGCATGGTTCCTCCAATAGTGAACGCGGTCTCTGAGTGAGCCGCTTGGTTCCTCGATTGTATCCAGGCAACGTGGCGGAAGTGTGACGCCCCTTAAGAACGCTCCCGGCCAATGCTCGCCCGCACCACCCGGTTCCACCACAGAACCGCGCCCGTCACAAACAACGCCGCCGGTGCCATCCCAAAGAAAGCCCAAACCGCCTTCGTTGCCTGATCGCAAATTCCCGGCCCATCGCACGGAATCCCAATGCCATTCACGCGGCCAAAATGCAGGTACGCGATCCAATATCCGATCGTATCCACCACACGGAACCCCGCATTCTCATTCGTTGGAGGTTCCATCCAATCGAGGAACGCCTGAAACCGCTCCGGGTAGCAGAGGTAAATGCCGCTCACGCCAAAAATCACAACGTAAGCGAAGCTCCAGAAACCCGTCACACTGTGCAGGTCCCAATTGAAGCGTTTCCATCCCACGCCGCGCGTGAGCACCAGACTCCGCCGCCAGCGGTCCACGCCCGGCCACCAGATGACGAGCCCCGTCAGCGCCACCACCAGCACCGCGATCGCGCCCACGCCGTTCACTGTGCGCCCCGTGGTTCCCGCGAAGAGATCATCGTGCAGAGACATCAACGCGGTGATCACCTTGAATGCCACGCGGCTCCGCGCCTCCGGTTGCGCCTCTGCCCAGCTATACAGTTCGTTGCGGTAAACCAGCACGCTTCCAGTAACGCTAATGACGAAAATGTAGAGCCCCAGCCCGATGCCGCTCCACAAATGCACCTGAACCAGCGCGCGCCGGAGCCAAATCTGTTGCGGTTGCCGGAGCCAGCGCTTCCAAATCGTGATGGAGTCCGCGCCGCTAATTGGCATTACCGCCCGCGCCGCACCCGGTAATCTTCCACGTCCATGATGCGCACCGTCTTGCACATCTCAAACAATCGCGACCGCGCGCGCGACCCGATCGTCTCCGAAAGCGTCTTCCTATACACGCCCACGCCGCCTGCGCCCGTATATTCGAGCTTCGCTCCGGTAATGTCCGGGTCCGGCAGATTCGTCGTCGCAATCAGCGGCTTTTGGTTGTTGCATCGATACGTGATGATCGCCGTCACCGTATCTTCCACCCACTCGGTCACGCGATGCGCGCCCAGGTCATCGAGCACCAGCACTTCGGCATCCAGCGCCGAGCGGTACGCCTCGCGATCCGCCGCGCCTGACGACGCATCGTAGCTGGAACGAATCCGCTCCAGCAAATTCTGGTAATCCCAAAACACGCACTCGTGCCCACGGTCGAGCAGCGCCTTCATCGCCGATACCGCCAGATGCGTCTTGCCCGTGCCCGGTTCGCCCACCAACAGCAACCCCGGCCTCTCTGGAGCAGGGAATTCGCGCACGAACCCGCGCACCTGCATCAACGCCGTGCCCAGATGCTTTTTCGCGGTGGGATTATCCCCGGGAATCACAAACGTATCGAAGGTCGCGTTTCGGTAGTTGGGTGGAATCTGCGCGCCCGCGAACAACCGCTCCGGACGCTCCGTCACGCCGCACTCGCAGCGCACCGCGCCCGACAGCCCGCCGCGTTCGACAATTTTCCACCCCGTCCCGCTGCAATGCGGACAATTCGGATTCGCCATCTTACTCAATCACCATCAGCAGTTCGCCCGCCGCCACAGCCGCGCCCGCTTTCGCGCGTACTTCTGTAACCTTACCGGATTTCGGCGATTTCATCTCATTCTGCATCTTCATCGCCTCCACCACGATCAGGCCTTGCCCGGCTTCCACCTCGGAGCCCACTTCCACCAGAATATTCACCACCCGCCCCGGCATCATAGCGGCAATCTGCTGCCGCCCCTCTGTGCCCGAACCACGGTTCCCTCTACGATACTCGCGCGGATCGATCACCTCTACCGGGATCACCGTGCCGTTTACGCTGACGCCGCCGCCCGGCAACATCGCCACCGCGTAACTGCGACCCTCAATCAAAATCGAATAACGCCCCGGCCCGCCCGGCTCCACGGAAAATTCGCGCTCCACCACTTCGCTGTCCTTCGCTTCATACCGGAAGCTATTTCCGTTCAGCGAAAACTTGCCTTCGTTCTGTACCGCGACAATATCGTATTTCATGTGGATTACCGCAACTGCGCCTCGCGCCCCGCGTCCAGCCACCGCGATCCAGAAGCCGCGCCGTTCACCGCCGCGCCGCCATTCTTCTTCGCCCGAGTCTCCAGCACCGATGCCAGCGCCGCCACCGCTTCCATCTCCAACTGCACGCCGTTCGATTTCCTTCGCGCGAAGAATCCGTCCAGGAACGCCGTCGATAGCCGCCCCGCGTGGAACTCTTCGTCCTGCAAAATTTCATCGAAGAACGCCCGATTCGTACGGATGCCGCCAATCACATACTCGGCCAACGCTCTCCGCGTCCGCCCAATCGCCGCATCGCGCGACGGAGCCCACACGGCAAGCTTTGCCAACAGCGGGTCATACTCAATCGGCACCGTCCATCCCTCGTACACGCCCGAATCCAAACGAATCCCCGGACCCGACGGCTCGCCCAGCTTCGTAATTAACCCAGGCGACGGCATGAACTGATTCTCTGGATCCTCCGCATAAATGCGGCACTCAATGGCCGACCCATGCCACCGCACGTCTTCCTGCTGGATCGTCAACTTCTCGCCCGCCGCAATCTTCAGCTGCCAGTGCACCAGATCGAGCCCCGTTACCAGCTCCGTCACCGGATGCTCCACCTGCAGGCGCGTGTTCATCTCCAGGAAGTAGAAATTGCGATCGCGGTCCACCAGAAATTCCATCGTGCCCGCGTTTGCATATCCCGCCGCGCGCGCGATCTTCAGCGCGGCCTCGCCCATCTTCGCGCGCAACTCCGGATGCTGCAGCATCACGGGAGAAGGGCACTCCTCCACCACCTTTT
>JBEBGM010000031.1:0-52876 GCA_040081455.1 Bryobacteraceae bacterium | reverse complement strand
TCGCCAACTAGCCTGATCGCTCTTGGCCTCAAACCGTATGATGGAACGGCGCTGCTCGAAATCAACCCGGCGCTCGTGTTCCCAATTCTGGAAAGGCTCCTGGGCGGGACGGGCCGGGGCACCGCGAAGATCACGCGCGAAGTTACCGAGATTGAGCAAAGCATCCTGGAAGGGCTGCTCCGCATTATTCTGAACGATTTACGTACCGCCTGGGCTCCCGTGACTGCGATTCAGTTTTCCATCGAGGCGCACGAAACCGAACCGCAACTGCTGCAATTCCTGGCGCCGAATGAAGCCGTCGTCGCCATCAGCATGGAGATCCGCATTGGCGAAACGGCGGGTATGATGAACATCGGCATTCCGTCGATCGTCGTCAAAATGCTGCGCCAAAGATTCGACCAGCAGTGGACCGTTCGAAAAACGCATGCGACCGAAGACGAACACGCACGCGTTCTGCGCCTGATCCGCCCATCGACTATTCACACCGACGCTCGCCTGCAGGGCACCACGATCGAAGTTAGCGATTTGCTGGCGCTTAGTGAGGGAGACGTGCTGGCGCTCGACTACCCCGTGGGGCGGCCCATCGATCTCGTCATCAACGGGAAGTTGAAATATCGCGGAGAGATCGTGGTCACCGGCCGGAAACGGGCGCTTCAAATTCATCAGACCGTCGAAGCACATTGAAGTTCGCGATCTCTAAAACCGGTACGTAATGAATGCGCTGACGTAGTTCACTGACCGCCCCGGAGGGCTTTCCCGCAAAAACCGCCCAGCGAAAAAATGGCTGTAGAACGCAGTCACGGTCAGGTGGCGATCCACGGAATACTGCAGCGGAAGCGTCAGCTGGTTTCCAACAAATCGCGCCCGGCTCAGCGCTCCCGTGCGAGACAAGGTGCCCGTTGGGCCATAAATTCCATCATTCAGACTGGTGCGCCAAAAGAAGCTGCTTTCAGGCAGAAAGTAAAGACGCGAGCTCAAACGCATGCGTAGCGTCGGCGTTAGGTCGATTAAGTTGGATGGCCCCAGCAAGCCAATCTTGCCGGAATACGCAGTGCCTGGAAATAGCGGATTGAACGTCTGCGTCGTGGGATCGTTCCGGTCCTTGTCGCCACTTGTCACATTGAAACGGACACCGCCCCGCGGCGTATATTTGGATTTCGCGAACGTGTATCCGGTATCCGTCGCCGCACCCAAACCGCGAATATCTCCCGAGCCAAACTTACCCAATTGAAACACCAACTCGTAGTTGTAATCCCAACCCCAACGAGTGCCCCATGTGCGCGAGCCAAACGTATGCCGCTGGTCGCGCCCGGCGCCTTGATCCAGGCGGACCGATTTGCGATCCAAACCAATGTAATAAATCGAAAGATTGGCGCCCTTAAAATACCGGTTCGGTCCGTACGCCCCCGCTCCCCAAAGTGTTTGTTGATGATCCGGCACGTCGTCGAATGCACCAGGATTGGTCACCGCCGGCTTTGCCGCGATGGCAAGCAGCGTCCACGATCCCGAATGATACGCAAGGCGGAAGCCATCGAACATCCGCCGGACATTGAACACCTCGCTCGCGGAGATGAAATGGCCAGAACCAAATTCGTACTCCTGCCGGCCAACCCGCAACGACACACCTCTGTTCGGGTTTCCGTTAGTGGACAAATCGAAAAACGCCTGATGAACCTCGGCGGAATCCTGGTCGGTGATGCGTGGTCCTGTTACTCGCCCCGTCTCAATCCCACTCTGAAACTGCGTAAAAAAGCGGACGTGCTGACCCAGGTGCGTGTCGGCATGCACCAAATACCGTTGCAGCAAGAAACCGTGTGGTGAGTCCGGCACCGAACCAAACGAGGCATCACGGAAATAATCCCAGCGAATCCGGACATCTCCGCCAAGAGTGATGTAAGAATCGCCGGATTTTTTCAGTGGGATGTATTTCCAGGAGTCCCAAACATCGCTGCGCCTGGACGAATCACTCAGAAACCGCCAGTTCTCATCCGAGCGTTGATCGAGATAGGCCGGCCGAGGAACCTGCGCTGGCAGCGCGCCGGGCATCATCGCACAGATTAACGCGGACAGGAGCGGCCATCGCCCCAGCATCCTCGATAATCGGGAGGAAAATCCGGACACCAGCCAATTCTAAGAAAAAAGGCAAAACCGGGGCAAGCGAGTTTTGCCTTTTCTGAAATCGATTTCGCAAAGAAAGAGCGCTAGTCCTCGTCCTGCTGTGCCGCTAGTTTCTGCACCACGCTCATATCCTCAAGCGTGGTTACGTCACCCACAACGGTGTGGTTGGTGACGATCTCGCGCAGCAGGCGCCGCATAATTTTGCCGCTGCGTGTTTTTGGAAGTGCCTCGGTGAAGCGGATCTCTTCCGGACGCGCAAACGCACCGATCTCGTGGGCCACCCATTGCCGCAGTTCCTTGCCCAGCGTGTCGTGATCGTGCTGCCCTTTCTTCAGCGTCACAAAGCAGCAAACGGCTTGCCCAGTGATCTCATGTGGTTTGCCAACCACCGCTGCCTCGGCAACGGACGGATGCTTCACCAGGGCCGATTCCACTTCCATAGTGCTCAGGCGATGCCCGCTCACATTCATTACGTCGTCGACGCGGCCCAGCACCCAGTAATAACCATCGTGATCGCAGCGCGCGGCATCACCGGTAAAGTACGCACCCGGCACGCGCGACCAGTACTGTTCTTTGAACCGTTCCGAGTCGCCCCAGATCGTCCGCGTCATGCTGGGCCACGGACGCCGCAAAATCAGGAAGCCTTCCCGGTCCGGACCCACCGGGAATCCCTTGTTGTCCACAATGTCCGGCAAGATACCCGGCATCGGCATCGTCCCCGATCCCGGCTTCTGCGCAATCGCACCCGGCATCGGAGAAATCATTATGGAGCCCGTTTCCGTCTGCCACCAAGTATCTACAATGGGGCAGCGTCCCTTGCCGATCACGCGGTGATACCATTCCCACGCCGCGGGATTGATCGGCTCGCCAACCGAGCCAAGCAAACGCAAACTGGAAAGATCGCGCGATTCGGGCCAATGATCGCCTTGCCGAATCAACGCACGGATCGCCGTGGGCGAGGTATAGAAAATGCTGACCTTGTATTTTTCGATGATGCGCCACCAGCGGTCGAACTTCGGGAAGTCCGGCGTGCCTTCGAACATGACCGTGGTCGCACCCGCCGAGAGCGGTCCGTAGACGATGTAGCTGTGCCCCGTCACCCAACCGATATCGGCCGAACACCAATAGGTGTCGTCTTCTTTGAGATCGAACACCCACTTCATCGAGATAGTTGTCTGCGTCAGATAGCCGCCGGTTGTGTGCAAAATACCCTTGGGCTTACCCGTTGTGCCGGACGTGTACAGCACAAACAAAGGATGTTCACTATCCAAGCGTTCCGCCGGGCAGTTTTCCGCACTGTCTGGAAGAGCCGCGTCCAGTTCATGCCACCAGTGGTCGCGGCCGGCCTCCATAGTGACTTCAGAGCCCGTCCGCTGATAGACAATGACGTCCCGCACGCCGGGGCACTCCGGCAAAGCTTCATCCACGGCCGGCTTCAACCGCACTTCCTTGCCGCGGCGCCATCCGCCATCGGCGGTGATCACCAGTTCCGCACCCAAATCCTGAATACGAGCCTTGAGCGCCTCCGCCGAAAATCCGCCAAACACAACGCTATGCGTGATGCCCAAGCGCGCGCAAGCAAGCATCGCGATGGCGAGCTCGGGAATCATCGGCATGTACAGAATGGCGCGGTCCCCAGCCTTAAAGCCCCGCGATTTCAACACGCTGGCAAAACGAGAAACCAGGCGTAGCAGCTCCTGATAGGTGATCGCGCGTTGTTCGCCCGGCTCACCCTCCCAAAGTATCGCGACTTTGTTTTTGCGGTAGGTCTGCACATGGCGGTCCAGGCAGTTGTAGGAAACGTTCGTTTTCGCTCCCACGAACCATTGCGCAAAGGGCGGATTCCAATCCAGCACCTTGTGCCATTTCTCAAACCAATGGATTTCTTTTTCAGCGATCTCCGCCCAGAACGTCTCCGGATCCTGGCGCGCGGCGCGGTATAGTTCGCGATACGCTTCCACCCCAGAAACATGCGCCTGACGGACAAATTCATCACTCGACGGATACAAACCGGTTGTGCTCATCGAAACGGATTGTAGCAAAGAGGATGCGGAGGGAGATAGCAGTGTACATGAAAACAAGGCAGGACCGTCGAGCGGCCCCGCCGTTACGCGGAATCGAACCTCGCATTCGGGAGAAACCGTGCAGATCTACGCGGGGTAGGCGCCTGCGATGTAGTGATTGAGATGTTCGATCTCCTCACCTTGACGCCGTATCGTCCAGTTCACAACGTCGCCGATGGAGAGAATGCCTTCTATCGCCGCGCCATCCACCACCGGCAAATAGCGAATTCGTTGCAGGGTCATCAGGTGCATGCAGGTTTCTATCTCCGTGGAAGGGCGTACGGTCAACACTGGACTGCTCATGATCTCGCCAACCGTCGTTTCCTTGGAGGACTTCCCCAGCAGGATGAGTTTCCGGGCATAATCCCGCTCGGTGAACATCCCGCGCAACCTCCCCTGCGAAAGCACCATCAACGCACCGATGTCGTGCTCCGCCATTAGTTCCAACGCTTCATACACCGAAGACTGTGGAGAAACCCAAGCAAGCCAGCCGCTCTTCTGACTGAGGACGGCACTAACTGTGTCACCCAAAACCATAGGACCTCCCGTGAGCCGCATGATACGCCTCCCGTTGAGCATGTCAAGCGGCCAATCGGCAAATGGCTGTAACTATTGCCAGTAAGTACGGTCCAGGGCTCGATATTGGACCGCTTCGGCAAGGTGCTTTGCGGTGATCGCCTCCACGCCTTCAAGGTCGGCAATGGTGCGCGCTACTTTCAAAATGCGGTCATGCGCACGCGCGCTCAGGCCCATGCGCCGGACCGCCATTTCGAGCGTGCGCTCCCCAGCGGCATCCAGCACACACAGCTTCTGCAACTGTCCGGAAGGGATTAGCGCGTTATAAAAGCCCCTCTGCTGTTGCAGTTCCCGGGCACGACAAACGCGCTCACGAATTTCCGCAGTGGACGCGCCCGGCTCTTTCGCCCGCAGTTCCTGATACGGAACGGCAGGCACTTCAATGTGCAGATCAATGCGATCGAGCAAGGGCCCGCTCAACTTCGCCAAATACCGCTGAATGATCGCTCCGGTACAGTGGCACTCACGCGTGGAATCGCCATGAAAACCGCAAGGACAAGGGTAGTGATTATTGCGTTACCATAAGAGCATGAAAAGAAAAGTCCTTTCGTTGGTCAGGGTCTCGACTGAAGGACAAGCGGATGATGAAAGGGACGGTCTGCCAAGCCAGCGCCGGGACATCGAGGCCATCTGCAAACAGTTTGAATTGGAAGTCGTCGAGGAGTTTCCGCTCACCGGAATCTCAGGTACGTATGTTGAGAAATCCCCAAAGTTCCAGCGTATGCTGAAACGGCTCAGTGAGTCTGACATCAGTGGCCTCGTATTTGCCAGGATGAACCGCTTTTTCCGTCCTGGTCTTCTTTCGCAATACACCATCTTCGAGGCGTTTGAGAAAACCAAGAAGCTGATGTACTGCGACCTGGGAGCGCTCGACCAACATAAGGCACAAGACCGGATGACAATCCAGATTTGGGGCATGGTCGCTGGAATCGAGAAGGACAACATCAAAAGCCAGATGTCCAAGGGTAAGGATGCCAGTAGACGGAACCCATCACGAAAGTCTGATCCGCTGCCATTCTTCGTTAGATTTGTTCCCACCGACAAAAACGGGAATGGACAGTTCGAGTACATCACGGACGAAGAAAAGAAGGTCGTCGATGCCGTCCAAATGTTCTTGAACGGTCAAAGCCTAAAGACAATCGCAGAAGACCTGGGTTATGACACCCCGACCGCATTGAGGCTCATCCTGAAGAATCCTTGGATGTACGGCTACAAGTCGGCGCTGAACACTCGTGACCATAGCGAAGGCCGACGATTTCACGAAGATGGACGGCTGATGGATGCAAAGCGACGAGTCAGACGTGACGATCCGATCCTAACGAGGACGAATCTCGCTGACACTCCGCTTGTCCCGAAATCGCAGTTCGATGCCGTTCAACATCTACTAGTGTCAAATCACAGGCAGTGGACCCAGCGTAAATCGAACAGCAACAATTTTCTAGCGACGGGACTCTTGTTCTGTGAATGTGGGGAGAAGATGTACCACAAACTCGACCGGAGACCGGGCAAGCCCTCGTACTACCTGTGTGCAACAAGATGCAACGGTCGAACCTCGTGTGGATTCTCGGCTCTCGAATCGACCGAGGTTGATCATCAAGTCATCTTCTCGGTGATGACCTACTTCTACGACAAGAACTTCATCGCAGCAAAACTGAGAGAGCAGTCGAACGACACCGATGTGGTGGACAAGATCAAGCTGCGCTTTGAACAGACAGAAAAGGATATCAACAAGCTCACGAAACAACTGCAAGTCGCAGCCCTGGAGGTACTTGATGATCCGGGACTTTATAAGCCCGTTGTTGCGAAGAAGAAGGTAGAGTTGGCGGCGGCGCAGGCAAAGCTAGATGCGCTGAAAGCGGAACTCGAAGCAAACATGACTGCTGCCGACGTTGAGGAGGCTTCCGAACGGATGTACAGAGCCTTCGACAAGTTCCCGTCACTTTCGATTGAAAAAAAGAAGGCGGTTCTGAAAGAACACATACGGCGCATCACGATGGAGAATGGCAGGGCAGAACTGGTGGTAAGGACGGGACTCCCGGTTCCCCAATTTGCGTCGAAGAGATCGAAGTACCTGAACGCACGAGAGCAAATTCTTGAAGTCATTGGCCGGACGATTGAAGGCAACGAGACGAATTGATGGGACTCCACCTGTATTCTCAATCGAGGCTTCAAATCCCTCCCGAGATACTCCACCCCCGACTCTGAAGACGGAAAAAATAAGGGATTCCTTACCCTGTAGCACTGTTTGAAATTTTCTCCGTGGTGCATTCCTGTTTCGGATGCGCTCGTCCCTCCCGAGCGAGATACCCGGCACCGGATTTGGCACAACAAACCCACTCGACCACGTTTCACGTCTATACGAAGGCCGAGCCGTCTATCGCTGTTCGTGGGTAACCATATCCGAGGACAATGGAAATTCATGCCGAAGAGTTCTCGCACAATCGAAGGCACACTTGACCTGCTTTGCTGGACGGTCGCACAGATCATTCAAGACGAAGGCGACCTACAGATGTGGCACCTGGAAGCATACCTACCAAGCAAGGTGTTCATGATGGCGGTTGCCACTGGCCTGATACCGAGACCCAAGGAACCCAAGGACAAGCGTGGCTTCAGCATCGGAGAATTTCTCATCTCGTCACAGGATCATGAAGCCTTCATGCAAAGCATAGCGGAATCCTTGACCGATCTCAGGAACCTGATCGCCGAGCACGCAGAAGACGGAACCGACGCTGATTACGGAGTGGTGAACACGCTGAGTCAGCCGAAGTGGATTACACCGACGCCAGCGGAATTGATTGGGCGGTATCGGAAGAAAACTGGCCTCAGCTATTACAAGATGGCTGAAGAAGCCAGGAAGATGTCACGGAGCTACGAGTTTGACGATGACGATAAGGCGATCAGCTACAAGACGCTTCAGCGCATGTGTCAACCGGGGCACAACGCCCGTACCGCAATCGCACATGCAGTCGCCAAGCTAATGAATCTGGACAGTTGGATCGAACTGCAATGGCGGGAACAAAAAATGTGACCAAGTGTCCTCAAAGTGTCCTCGGACGGCGGCGTATTCTGACCATGCGAGACACATTCTTGCAAGGACAGAAACAATGGAAACGTTAACATCCGCAGCTTCCCTAATCGGGTCCATGCCCATTCCGATGACCACTGGCGAAATTGCCACAGAAGGCAAATCCGAGAAGAAAGACCGAACCTACTTCAGCCGAGCCATGCAGACCGCCACGATTGCGCTGTACCGCTCTGGCAAGGCCGTCGCCGACTTGCTTCTCGACGCTCGACTGACGCTCTCACCAGAAGAGTTTCAGGCATTCGTCGCCGAAGACTGCCAGTTTGATACTTCTCTGGTCTACAAATTCATCAAAATGGCCGCAGATTTTCGATTGAACGATCCGAAGAACCAACTGCTGCTACCAGAGGCTTGGACCTTGCGATACGAAATCATGATGATGAAGGAAGACACTTTCCGTGTCGGAGTGACGAAGGGCATCATCCACGCAAATTGCAATTTGGCCGACCTGAAACAACTTCGTGAGCAACTAGAGCCGCCAAAGCGAAAACGCAGTGACACTCCGTCTCAGCAGCCAGCACCGAGAATGGCAGAGCCGGAACCGAAGGCCACGGCTGAAGCCTCGGTAAATAGCACTGACCAAGTTTCAGCCGAGAAGAAGAAGAGCGACAACCCGGCGAAGCGTGTCTCAAAGCCTCGCAAGGGCCGAATTTCAATCGTTGTCAGCAAGGCCGTCGCCGAAGAGCATGCGGACGTTCTTGATCGCCTCAAAGAACAGATCAAAGCACTGACCAGCGAATTCGATTTCATTAGCGGTGTGGACTTGGAGGTAGCGGCTTAGGCCGCTACCTCAGTGGAGATGAAGATGGAAGACAAAATCGAAGTGAGTCAAACCCAGGCGAAGGCCCGTCTAACATTGCCATCCAACGAGCAGTGGGCCTTCATGCAGGAATTGACGAGCACCCTAGTGAATGAAATCGTTTGGCCGACTCTCGAACGCCGCAATGCTTCTGACGATGAGTATGAGCATCTCAGCGGCGAGGAGTGCGAACGAGTTGGGAGAGGAATCAAGAGTTGGATCGACAAGCGACTACGGAAGCAGATACTCGACCTCATCGACGAAAATGTCCAGCAGCGCATCAAAACGGATGTCTTTCAGGAACTTGAATGCGAGATGGAAAGAATCATCGGAAACCGACCATCCCGTTAGGAGATCGACCGCTTCACGTGCTGATCGCTCCAAGCGAGTTGATCAGCACGCCTCATTTCGTCATGTCGTTCCTTGCGACAGGATCATTCTCCAGATTATAGAGAACGTATCGGATGGCGTTGCGAATGAACTCTGAGCGACTGAACGCCGAAAGCGTTTGGTAGCTCAAAATGGCTTCGTCGATCTCTGCCACCGTCGATGAAAGAAGTCGCAGTTGAAGAGAGTGGTCGTACATCGGTTTAGCTTTGGCCATTGATCGCACTCCCAGAGATGATCCGTTTCACCTTGACGAGTTCGTGTAGCAGAGATTCCATTCTGGCGAGTCTGTCTCGCTTGCGGCTGGCCTTGGTCGATCCTGAAATCGTCGCAAGCTCCGGTCCTGCGGACGGTTGCATCGAACTCCATTGAATAAAAGTCTTCATGTGATTCCTCCTGAAAATTGGCATAGTTCTACCAATACGGCCTGCCTGCGAAGCCGTTTTGGTATTTGATCTTGTTCGATGCGAGTGCTTCGGCAAAGGCGAGTGCCAGTCGTAAGCTCTCTGCGT
The DNA here is from genome assembly GCA_040081455.1 of Bryobacteraceae bacterium. GTDB lineage: Bacteria > Acidobacteriota > Terriglobia > Bryobacterales > Bryobacteraceae > Palsa-187. Next base: position 43,339 of record JBEBGM010000031.1, on the reverse strand, counting down.
CGTCTACTTCTTTCGGCGCAACTCGGAACTCGTGATTGTGTTGTCGATTGTCCATCGAGGATGGAAGGTTTTTCCGCTATAGGCCCGAACCGCACGAGCCTCGCCAGGGCTTTCGCCGATAACGTCGATGTGCATCTGACCTGATGGGACGATGCCACGCCAAATCGAGGGCGCTTCGAGAAAGAACTTTTCCTGGTGTTCGACGGGAACGTCCCAAATCATGTTGAAGTGCAGGTAAGTCGCCTGCTCTGGCACCGCAACCCAGTTGGGTCGCTCTGACATTGGACGCTTTGACCAGTTGCGCCCGAGGAGGCTACGTGCCACCTTCATGTCGAAGAGGTTCAACTTTTCACGGCACCACTCTGGTTCGAGTCCTCGGAGGTTGAAGTTCGCCACGGCGTAGAATGTTCCCGGCACCTGTTGTAGTGCCTCGATGAACCCGTTCTTGTATTCGGTGAAGAGCCGTAGGAGTGGAACAACCTCGGCATCAAAATTGTGGACCTCTGGCATTCGCCGCTTCATGAGCGCAGCGGTAGTTGTCGGGACAGCGGGGAGTCGAGTGGTTTGTGTTTTCGCCTTCAGCATATCTTTGTTCTGAAAGATATTTAGCGCCGAGCGTCACTGGCGAAATCGCCACTGGACGAGGTAGGGCCGTGGAGCGGATTTAGTTGTTTTGGCTTGCCGTTCGGCGATGGACTTCGAGACGTACCGCAAAGCAGGCAACTTGCAGCAAATGGATCAGTTCCTCGTTCGCCCGAATCACGAGTGCTCCATCGTTCCAGCCAGAATCCTCGAATACGCCAGCAACGAGTTCGATACCGAACTGCATCAAAAGTTTGTCCCTAAACCTCGCAAGTTCGTGCCCGGAAAGATTTACGAGCATTCGGCTTGGCTTGTCGATGTCCTGATACAAGAATTCATTCGCAAGCGCCCTTACGAAACGTTCAAAGCTATCTTCTACGGTCATGATCGGCTCCTCTGTTAGTTATTTAGAGGGTCGCTGAGCAAGGTCAGCAATTCATCCCACCATCAAGTCATCAATTGACGAGTCAGTTAATAGCGGCTACACTGAGGCGAAGAAGGAGACATCACAACTACGCATGTCCAGGAAGGCTTTGGCCCAGATCGAGAAGAGTCACGAATTGCCAAGCGAGACCCTAACGACAGCCGTCCATTTTCCCAGACGAACATGGGAACTTTTGAGGGCCGTTGCATTCCGCCGTGCCCAATCTGACGGCGGCAGGGCTTCAGTCAGCAAACTCTTGACCGAAATCGTTGAAGCTCGACGTTCCGAGTTTGAGCGGGAAACCAAGAAGCCCATATGATGAATCATCAATTGACAAATCAGTAAGAGACACGATAAAATGATCTTCAATGAAGGCCGTCGCTTACGTTCGAGTCAGCACTGAAAAACAGGCTGATCACGGCGTGTCCCTGGAAGCCCAAGTCGAGAAGGCAAAAGCTATGGCAATGCTGCAAAGCGCCGACCTCGTGGACATCATCGTAGACGGTGGCGCTTCAGCCAAGAGCCTGGACAGGCCCGGCATGAAGTCGCTTCTCTCCCTTGTTGACTCGAAGAAGGTAGATACAGTCATCGTGTGCAAGTTGGATCGTCTTACCCGTTCCGTCAAGGACCTAGCGGAATTGCTCGAACGCTTCAATCGCCGAGGAGTTGCGCTGGTTAGCGTGGCTGAATCGCTCGATACCGCCACTGCTGCTGGCAGGCTTGTCATCAATATGCTCATTAGCGTCAGCCAGTGGGAACGAGAGGCAATCGGAGAGCGGACACGCTCTGCCATGCAATTCAAGAAATCAAAGGGCGAACGGGTCGGTAACATCGAATTCGGATTTCGTGTTGGACCGGATGGTAAACATTTGGAACCCGATCCGTCCGAGACCAAGATCGTGAAGCGAATTGTTGCGTTACGAGCCAAGGGCAATTCACTGCGGGTGATCGCAGCGACTCTCAATAGAGCAGGATTGACTACCCGACGTGGAACGCCTTGGCAGCACGTCTACGTGAGTGGAGTGCTGAGGAACCTATGATCGGTGTGTTCAATCGAGTTCCGATGATGACCTGTGAGGTCGGGACATGCCTGTTCCGTGCGGCATTCACTGAGTTCGTCGTGGTAGTTCCGTGGGACCCTTCCTTGTACCATGAACGACACAAGCTGGATGTGGTCCTTTGCCACGTCCACGAGCGTCAGTTTACTGAGACGGGCCTTCATGGTGTGATGACGATGTACGGCGACACGATCACAACAGGAGTGGGAGAATGAGCTTTGCTCATGGACAGGGTAACGCCAAAACAACGCAGCATGATGATGAGCCGAGTTCGGAGCAAGAACACGAAGCCCGAATTGATCGTCCGGCACTTGGCGTGGGCACTCGGTTATCGCTATCGTCTGCACGCAAGGGACTTGCCCGGTTCGCCCGATTTGGTGTTCAGACGCATACGAAAAGTGGTATTCGTTCACGGTTGCTTCTTTCATCAGCATTGTTGTCCTGCCGGGACAATTCCCAAGACAAACACGGCTTTTTGGCAGACCAAACTTCACAGAAACATCGAGCGAGACGAGGACAACATTGCAAACCTCACGCAGTCAGGTTGGGACGTGCTCACCATCTGGGAGTGCGAGTTGAAGAACCCCACGGCGGTACGACTTGGCCTGCAACAGTTTCTCAGTGGAGAGGAGTCTGAATGAGCACAAAGAACAGTCACCGCAATGGGTCGCCTCAATCGTCTCTAACCACGCAATACACCGCCATTGACTCTTTTTGTGGTGCTGGCGGTCTCTCCTTCGGACTTGAAGAAGCTGGATTCAATGTCCTTGCAGCGTTCGATAGCAACGAGATTGCGATTGAAACCTATAACTCAAACCTGCCCAAGGTTGGCTTCACTGCTGATGCTCGAAAGCTGAGCACCACACATTTGCTTGCGAAGGCAGGTAATCCCCAAAGTGTGGATTTGTTCGCAGGTGGCCCTCCGTGCCAAGGGTTCTCCAAGCAGAAGCGTGGCGCTCACAATGGGGATTCGAGAAACGATCTCGTTCTTGAGTATGTTCGGTTTGTACGTTCCATTCGGCCTCGATTCTTTCTACTTGAAAACGTTGACCAACTCGGAGGCAAGAGAGGCCGGACATTTGTGAGCGAATTGCAGAGTGTACTCAGCGATTACGTTCTGTCTCCAGAGTTCTTCAACTCGGCAGATTTTGGCGTAGCGCAAACCCGGCTGCGCTTCGTGATAGTCGGCAAACGGACGGACATTCAGTCCGAGTACGAATCTCCGAAGCCCACCGTAAGGAAGTGGCGCACGGTCGGGAAAGCATTTCAAGGGTTGCCTGAGCCGCCAGAAGACTACTCTGAGCACACGGATTTTGCCAATCACTATCTGGCGAAAGTGACGAAGACAAACATTGAGCGGTTTTCACACGTTCCGCAAGGCGGCGGTTGGGAGGACATTCCGTTCGAGTTGCGCTTGAAGTGCCACCAGATCGTAGATCGATCTTCGGGAGGCTGGCCCGACGTTTATGGACGACTAAAGGCAGACGGACAAGCGCCCACAGTGACCGGAGGCTTTGACAGTTTCACTCGTGGGCGGTATGGACATCCGTTGGCAAATCGACCGATCACTCCAAGGGAGGCTGCACGATTGCAAGGCTTCCCCGATTGGTTCCGGTTTCATGGAACTAGATGGGACATTCGACACCAAATTGGCAATGCTGTTCCGTGTCCGCTTTCTAAAGCAATCGGAGAGAGCATCAAGAAGACGTTGGCCTTAGAAGATCAGCGTCTTAGTGCCTCAGTAGACAAAGCCCACACCAACGGCATTCATCGAGCCGTTCGGATGACAGAGGGCACCAAGACCCGATCAGCGCACAAGTAGGGCATCTTTCTCAGCAAAAAATGCTCCGAGCGGTTTCACGTCGATCTTCGGATGGCCCGTCGCCAAAACAAAATACTTCTCTGGCAGGTCCAGAAAATAGACCTTATCCATCCGTGCGATGTAGCGCTGAAAGACAGCCCATTGCTGAGGAACCAAGATTTCGGTGACCTTGAGACTTTCATGTGCAAGTTTGGTCTCGCCCAACACGACCAAGAGTCCCTTGAATTCGGTGTCACCCCAGAGGCCTGCGAGGATGCGCTGATGCGCCCACGCTTGAATGCTGCGCTCCCGAGTGGATAGTTTCACTGGAACGTGGAACTTAACTTGGCCCGGCCCAAGATCGAAGATTATGTCGGTTTTCAGTTCACACTTTCCGCTTTCGCCTGCCGGAACTCTCACTTTCTTTGCTGGCAGTTTAGAGAATTGCCTTGCAAAGATGTGAGCGATGAACCATTCAAAGAATGTTCCTGGCGTCTTCTTGTCGTCCTTCTGACGAACGTCATTTGCGGCACAGAATGCCATCGCAATGGTGTAGAGCAGAGCGGTGATTGTTTCCGGCGAAAGGCCCTCGTAGTCGGCTGTCCTGAATCTCTCCAAGAGAGGCGTCAGAATGGTTTCATCAGTGATGAACAACGTGCTGTTGACGGGTCGAGACGTTAAAACTTCCGGCCCTTTGGCGGTGACTACAGCCTTGCGGTACGCATGATACTGCTTACCAACGACCAATGAAATTAGATCGATTCTTGCACAGTCGGTCTTGAGCAGCCCCAGACTAAACAAGCAGATGTCGATCAGGCGTTCTGCATAGCTGAGTTCAGCGAGGTTGTTGAGCATTCCCGGCGACCTCAGAATGTTGTACTTCTCAAGTAGCCGTGGAACGTCCTTCTTCGCTTTTCCCACTGGTTTCACTGGTGTCATTTTCGCTGTGAGGAAGTCCCAAACTACCACGAATGCTGCGTCAACCGTAATGCGACGGAACCGTGACGTTACAGGAGCCGGGAACGACGAGCCATCGCAAGCGTTATGGCAAACCCTTAGCACCTTCGAGAGGCATTGGAACGGCGTTGCGAAACACCCAAGGTGGAGTCGGTTTCTCATCAGCCCATAGCCCACGCCTTGCCTGTCTCGCTTCGGCTTCAAACCGCTGAAGTTCCTTGTCATGCCGTGCGTACCTTACGAACCACCATCCGAATCCGGCCTTGACGATCTCATGGTTGAGGTTTCGGCCATCGGGCAGAAAAACCTCAGCAACCCGTCGCCCGTAGCGGTCGATGTCACGGACGAGCAGAGTAACGTCCTTACCGAATGCCAGATCGCCTGTGAAGCGTTTTGCCTTTGTGCCGAAGGGCTGTCTCGCCTCAGGGCAGTCAATGCCCCATAAACGAACTCGGAGTGATGCTCCATCGTGAAAAACTTGGATTGTGTCGCCATCTGAGATTCCGACAACGGAGGCCGTAAACTTCCCATTCTGAGCACTGAGACCTGAGCTTGCCAGCGCCCACAAAATGATGAAAGATCGGATGTTCGGTCGAGGTTTTTGCGACTCCATAATAACAATCCTTATCGGCACGGATTCATGGACCAGATCATCATGAAACTTGCCGGAAAGGACAGCGTCATCACGCTGCGGGCGATGGTGACAGACCGGTCTTCGAGCGGCTGGCGCAATAGCTCCAGCACATTGCGCTGAAACTCCGGCAACTCATCCAGGAAAAGCACACCATGATGCGCCAAGCTCACTTCTCCAGGCCGCGGCACACCCACGCCGCCGCCCACCAACCCGGCTTCAGACACCGTATGATGCGGAGAACGGAACGGACGCTCGCGGAGCAGGCCGACTCCTCTCGGCAATGTCCCGGCCACACTGTGGATCTGCGTCGTCTCTATGGCCTCATCAAAGGTCAGCGGCGGCAGGATTCCTGCGAAACGTTTGGCGAGCATCGTTTTGCCCGAACCCGGCGGCCCAATCATCAGCAGGTTATGCGCCCCGGCCGCGGCCACTTCGAGAGCACGCTTGGATGCCGTTTGCCCGCGCACATCTTTAAAGTCCGGGATGTAGTCCAGATTGGGCAGATCGCCCTGCACATGCCCATTGCCATTCCCGGAGCGCGGTACAGCGGGAAATTGCGCCTCTCCGCGCAGGAACTTCACAACGTCAGAGATATGCCCAAGTGCAAAAACATTGACACCTCCGGCAATCGCTGCCTCCGCGCCGTTGTCAGAGGGAACAATCAAGTTCCGCATCCCCTTTTTCTGCGCGGCAACGGCAATCGACAGTGCCCCGCGCACCGGCCGCAATCGCCCATCGAGCGATAACTCGCCGACAAACAGATGGTCTTCCTGCGGAGGCACAATACCCAATGCCCCCAGAATCCCCAGAGCCATCGGCAGGTCGAACCCGGCGCCCTCCTTACGCACGTTCGCCGGAGCCAAGTTGATCGTCACCGAGCTTGGAGGATAGCGGAATCCCGAATTGAGCAACGCCGATTTTATCCGCTCCCGGCTTTCGCGTACTGCGGTATCCGGCATACCCACGGTGATGAAGTCGCGGTTCTCACTCGGATACATATCCACCTCGACATCGATGAAGTGAGCCTCAATGCCGTAGACCGCAGCCGATTGTGTCCGAAAAAGCGCCATGCCGTCACGGAGCGGACACACGGGAACCGGGCAGGTCCGATGCGCAGGAACGCTCCTAGACCATAGTGCGTTCAGGGTAGGATTATTCGCAGAAAATGTGAACCGATCCGGCCGGGCCCAGACAAAAGCAAGGGCCTGCTTGGGAGCGGGGACGTTTCCGCTATCCGAGAGGCCCTTCAAATCACGACAAAACGGCGGTTAGTTCTTACCCATGATGCCGTCGATCGAGTAGCGGTTCATTTCCGCGCGATGCGCCAGCAGGTAGTAGTAGATGAAAAGGTAAATCAGCTGCAAACCGGCGATGTTCCAATCCTGCGCCATGTTGGTGCCCAACACCAGGCCGATCATCGTCAGCGTACCGCCGATCAGCGAGATCCGCGTGAACAGGCCCAGCAGCAACAACAGTCCGAAGCCGCCTTCCAGCCAGGGAATCACCCCCGCGAAAATCGGCAACGAGGCCTGCGGCATCAACGGCGTCTTCTCAAAATAATGCGTAAGGTAATTGAGAAACGCGCCCGGAGGTGCCAACAAGCGAACAACACCGTGAATCATAATATTGATGCCGAAGCCGACCCGGAGCAAGCCGTAAGCAATGGCGGCATCGGCGGCAGCCGTCGCCGCGATGGTCGGGTTCGTAGAATCGTCTGTCTTCACCGCAGTGGCGGAACTGGACATGGGGCCTCCCTGAAACGAGATTTGAGCAGGGACTATTATGCCTGAAGCAGGGGGCGATTGCATATTCCTTCCTACTAGTCTTGAGGCACCCTTAGGGCAACCAAGGCCCGTAGGATAATTGCGTTATGTCCTCTTCGGTTCGCACCAAGGCAGATCAAACCCCGAAAGTCTGGTTCATCACAGGCACCTCCCAGGGATTCGGCCAGGAACTGGTCCGCGTAGCCCTCAACCGAGGGGATCGCGTCATCGCCACGTCCCGTGCCCCCCAAAAGGTGATTGAAGCCTTTCCCGATGCCTCGGACACCCTGATGGCCGTCTCGATGGACCTCGAAGACCCCGCCTCCGTCGCTTCTGCCGTGGCCGCAGCCATCCAGCGGTTCGGGCGCATCGATGTTTTAGTGAACAACGCCGGCTATGGCATGATGGGCGCGGTCGAGGAGGTCAGCGAAGATGAAGTGGCCGCCGTATTCGAAGTGAACGTCTTTGCCCTGCTCCGCATTACGCGCGAAGTCTTGCCACACATGCGCAAACAGCGGAGCGGCCACATCGTTAACCTATCCTCCATTGCAGGATTGGTTGGCACGACGGGCTTCGGCATCTACAACGCAACGAAATTCGCAGTGGAAGGGCTGTCTGAAGCGCTAGCGCAGGAGCTCCAGCCCCTGGGCATCGGAGTCACCGTGGTTGAGCCCGGCTTGTTCCGCACGGATTTTCTGGGTGGATCGCTTGGCGTTGCACCCACCAAAATCGCCGATTACGCCGACACCGTGGGCCAGCGACGCGTCTGGCGCGAGGAGAACAACTGGAAACAGATTGGCGATCCCCGTCTGGGTGCCGAAGCCATGGTGGCAGCCATTGACGCGCCCGAACCGCCCCTGCATCTGGTGCTTGGCAAAGACTCTTACGAACGCGCCGTCGCAAAAGCGGAGCGGATCCGCGCGGAGTTCGAAGCATGGAAAGATCTGTCGTTTTCCACCGATTTCCGCGGCACGGAATAATAAGGACTCCGCTACCGCAAGCGAAGTTCAATTCTGTTTTCGAGCGGTGATCCCACTGCACCCGAGCGCGTCCCCACCACCCGGCCGGTGCCGCGCACATTGACGTAGGCGCCCGTGCCCACATACGGCTCCAAAACACCGCGGACAACGGTGTTGCCGGCGTTGTCCCGCTCTGCGGTCCCTTCGTACCGGCAGAGCACCGTGCCATCGGCAAAATCGAAATTCATGAAACCGGAGTACGGTCCATCCCCATTGATGTACTCCACTGCGGCCGCAACCTCCACGGAGACAGGACTCCCTTTATACGTTGCAGGGCCGGTGAGACGAACAATCCCGTAACGGAGCCGTCCGCCAGGTCCCACATCGGTCAGCACTTGTTCGGAGGGAAGCGAGGTCAGCCACGTCTCCAGGTAGATTGCTTTCCCACGGCCTTTGAAGCTGAAACCGTCAGAATCGTCCCGGGATCGCCGGTTCTTGTCGCCCCGATCCGAATCACGCCCTTTCGAAGAGAAATGCACGTTCAGGTTCACGTCATAAACGACGGGCGATCCAAATACACCGTCGCGATAGCCAAGAACTGTTCCAACGCCGCCCGCGTGCAAGTACTTGCCTTCGCCACCAATGACGGTGAGCTTGCCGGTCACCGTGCTGCTGCTGTCCGGATTCACTTCGGCTCCGCCCACGTAGCGGGTCACCAGCACATCGCCGTTCGGCCAGCGAAGCGTAATGAAGCCGCTGAACGGCCCGCTGCCGTTGGTATACTCCAAACGCGCGATCAACTCCAAATCCACAGGCACGCCGTCAAGCTGAACGGTGCTGCCAAAATGCACGATACCCGCTTGCACCGGCGGCATGGTCCGCAGCAGCAGCCCTCCCGGAACAGGCTGAAACGTGGTCTCAAAGGAGATATGCTCCTTGGGTTTGTCCGCAAAAACCGGCATGGACGTAAGAAGCAGGGCACTCAACGCCGCAAGTCTGGAAACGAAACGCATAGTTTCCAGAATATCGGCATCATCACTATTGCGGCCATAAGGCAAATGACTGAGGACATGGCGCAAGTAGCGTCCTGGGCGCTATTCCACTACGCTACACTTTGAAAGAGGCATCATATGCGCTGGAAGCCCCTGATCGCGGCATTGCTGTTGGTATCGTTCGCGCTTATGGCGCAGGATCCCGAGCCGTCCCAGGACGGTCCGAGCCGTTCCTCCGCAAGAAACTACCTTGTTGACGTAGGCACGCGTATTCCGCTCGCGCTGATCAACAGCGTCAGCACCAGAAGCGCCGTGCCCGGGGATCGCGTGTACCTCGAAAGCGTTTTTCCGATCCTTATCGATAACCGCATTGTCATTCCACCCGGCAGCTATGTGATGGGTACCATCACCGAAATCCGGCGGCCTGGCCGCTTGAAAGGCCGCGGCGAATTTCACCTGCGCTTTGATTCCCTCACGTTGCCCAGCGGAGCCACTCGCGACTTTCGCGCCCACGTTACCGGGCTCGATGGACGGGCCAACGAAGAGTTGGACCACAAAGAAGGCACCATCCGCAGCGAGGGCAACAAAGCCGGGGATATTCGCGCCGCTGGAGAAGCTGCGGCAGCGGGCGCAAGTATTGGCGCCCTGGCAGGCAGCGTCAATGGCGCCGCCGGCTTGGGCGCGGCCATCGGTGCCGGTGCTGGAGCCGCGGTAGCCCTGGTCGGGGTGATGTTCACCCGCGGCCCCGACGCCGTCCTCGCCAAAGGAACCACGATTGAGATGGTGCTGGACCGCCAAGTCCGGTTCGACGAGACCGAACTCGACTTCACCAGTGCCAATTTGCGCCGTACCGGAACCGCTGACACCAGCGGTCCGCTCCCCAGTTCTCGAACTCCATACCCAACTCGCGTTCCAGGTCGAAGATTCTAAAAAACTTACGGCGAATCGCTAAAGTTCCCCGCCAATAAGGCCGAACCTTAGAGCACGGGAATTCTGATAACGTGATACCTGTGGCGAGTACTAGTCCGGCACCTACAACAGATCAAGGCACAACAGCTGGGACGGTTAAGCTGTTTCGCATGTTCGGGGTACCGGTGCGCCTGCACTTTACCTTTATCCTCTTCGCTGTCTTCCTGATGGTGAGCGTGCTAAGCAATTCGCAGTCGGATTCAAGCTACGCCATCTTTATGCTCGGCGGCTTAGCGAGCGTTCTTCTGCACGAATTTGGCCACGCTTTTGTCGCTGCCCGTTTCGGCGTCCGCACAACGGAAATCGTCATGTTTCCCATCGGCGGCCTTTCCCGTATGGAGCGGCCTCTTCGCCCTGGCGCGGAGTTGCTGGTGTCGATCGCAGGTCCTTTGGTGAACCTGGTTCTGGCCGCGGGTTTATTCGCCTATATGGTTTCCACACATGAAGTGGAGTCCATCAAAGTTGCCGATCTCATGGAACCGACCGGCAAGAGCGCGCTCTCCCTGTTGCTCTATGGAAACATTCTGGTCGCGGTCTTCAATCTGTTGCCCGCGTTTCCGATGGACGGCGGCCGCATCCTGCGCGCTCTGCTTTGCTACATTCGCCCGGAAGCGGAGGCAACCCGTATTGCCGCTTGGATGGGCCGTATGCTCGCTATTGCGATGGGCCTCTACGGTTTGGTGGCCGCACAATTTCTGGTCGTGTTTTTCGCTCTGTTCATCTACCTTGGTGCCGCGCAGGAAAGCGTGGCGGCTCTGGGGAGAACATTAACGCGCGGCATTCCGGTCCGCGCGGCAATGGTTACCGAATTCCACACGCTCGAACATGGCAACACGATCCGCGATGCCGCGAATCTGTTGCTTTCGACGTCACAACAGGACTTCCCCGTCATGCACAACGGCAAGACCGTGGGACTGTTGGGACGAAACCTGCTGATCCGCGCCATTGCGTCCGAGGGCCCAGACGCATATGTGGCCGGAGTGATGGATCGCGAGTTCGTCTCGCTCACGCCCGATATGGATTTGGCCGAGGTTCTGCCCTTGATGGCGCGCGCGGGCAAGTGCGCTCTCGTCATGGACGGAGAGCGCCTCATAGGCCTGCTCACCACGGACAATCTATCCGAATTCTTGCTGCTTCGCAGATTCGGAATGGATCCTGCGGTTTAGTGATCCACCAATTTAGATATTAAACAACTGGCGGTAGACCGAATATCCCCAAGCCCCGGCGACCAAAATGGTCATCGCCAAAGTGGCCCATCCAAAGCCCCTGGTGACTGGTTCAATCCGGTTAATCTGCCTCATTATGTCCTTTTGCTCTTCCGCCATGCGAGACTCGCCGGCACTGAGGTAAAGGGTGTCTTCCTCCTTCATACCCACGATGGATCGGTAGAGGAACAGAAGAAGGTATACCGCCGCGACTACAGCCCACACGACGATGGTCAGCTCAAGCGGAGAAAACGAAGACATACAGGGCCCCCTTTTTTCACGAACGCGCTGTCAGTGGGAAACAGTATTCCAAAGGGAGGTGGTTGTCAAGGGTCATCCTGCAAAGACACCTAGAGGAAGTACGGGGCACCAGGCATCGGACCGGCGGAACGGCCAGCTCGCCGTCAAACCGTACGCGTGCGCCCGCCGCTTGAAAATGAGAAACTGTTCGTCGCCGGGATGCGTTTGTATAAGTAAGCACACAAAAGGAGAAACGGGGTGAACTCGAAAACTCTATTCGGATTCATAGCTGGGGTGGCGGTTGCCCTTGGCCTGTCTTACTTGATTTCACACAGCGGCTCGAAGACGGCGGAACCAGCGGCCACGGTACCCTCCGCGCCTACTGCGGCTTCGAATGAAGCGCCGGAGGCGCCCGAAGCGCAGATCGCGAAGCCTGCAGAACCAACTCCTGCCCCGGTAACGCGAATCACGCCGAGCTCGATTGTGCGTCCGCGCGCGGCAACGGCGCCTTCGATCGCGCATCTGCCGCGTGGGACAGAGGCTCCCGCCGCGCCGCCAGCACCAGCACCGGCACCCGCCCCTGTGGCGGCCCCGGCGCCCGTTGCTTCGACACCTGTGGTGGTAACCGCTCCGGAACCAGCACCACGTCCGGCACCCCCAGCAGAATCTCGCGTGTTCCGGCCTGAGCAGGCTCCACCTTCTCGCCCTGCGGTGCGCGAACCGAGCACCGTAACGATCCGCGAAGGAACGGTGTTGGCCGTTCGTTTGGGCGAGGGCCTATCGAGTGATCGCAACCGCGCGGGAGATGACTTTACGGGTGCTTTGGATCAGCCACTCATCGTCGACAGTCTCGTTATCGCAGAACGCGGCGCGAAAGTGGAAGGCCGCGTCGTGGACTCCCAACAAGCAGGCCGCGTGAAAGGTCTGGCCCACATGAGTATTGAGCTGACGCGGCTGCACACCGCCGACGGCCAGCGCATCAACATCCGGACGTCAGCGCATGCCGAAGATGGACAGAACACAAAGAAGCAGGACGCTGCCAAGGTTGGCGCGGGCGCGGCGATTGGAGCCATCATCGGAGCGATCGCAGGGGGCGGAAAAGGCGCGGCCATCGGCGCCGGTGTTGGCGGCGCGGCAGGCGGCGGCACCGTAGCCGCGACACGCGGGAAGCCCGTCGTCATGCCCGTGGAAACACGCCTGACGTTCCGGCTGGAGCAGCCAGTGACGATTACCGAGCAAATGAGGAATTGAATAGAAACATGGAGTACGTTTGCAACCTGCGCGCGATTTGAAACCGCGCGCCCGGGGCGGGTTAACAAACCCGCGGTACCCTGCAAAGCTGCCCTACCAGGACCGCCTGACTAGCCCGCCAGCTTCTCCCAGTCCGCAGACTCTCCAAACTTTGCGCCTTTGAGAGTGGGATCAATGTTGCGCAGCAGGCCAGTGAGTACAGCTCCCGCACCCACTTCAATGAAGCGAGTTACGCCGCTTGCGGCAAGCAGTTTCACTGTTTCGTGCCAGCGCACCGGATTCGGCACCTGTTGGAACAACCCTTCGCGTGCTTCGGCTCCCACGCGGACTTCCCTGGCTTGCCAGTTGTTGACGAGCGGTGTCGCCAGGTCACGGAACTCGGTGGAGTCGAGATCAGCTTTCAGGCGATCCTGCGCCGGCTTCATCAACGGGCAATGGAACGGAGCACTGACGGGCAACAATACCGCACGCTTGGCTCCCGCGGCCTTCGCCAACTCCATGGCACGATTGACGGCATCGGCGTCACCGGCGATCACCACTTGATCCGGCGAGTTCAAGTTCGCGGCCGTAACCACCTGCCCTTGTGCCGCTTGCGTAAGAACGCCGTCCAACGCGCCATCGGGCATTTTCAATAGAGCGGCCATTGCTCCAACCCCGGCGGGCACGGCTTCCTGCATATAACGGCCACGCTTACGGACCAAGCGAACAGCGTCAGCGAAATCGAGCGAACCCGCGGCCACCAGCGCTGAATACTCACCAAGGCTGTGGCCGGCCACGTAGTCCGGAGCCTGTCCCTTCGCCTTAAGCACCGCAAACGCCGCAATGGAAACGGTTACCAGCGCAGGTTGCGTGTTTTCAGTCAGCTTTAACTGATCTTCGGGTCCTTCAAAGCAGAGCTTGGAAATGGGAAAGCCCAGAGCCTGATCAGCTTGTTCAAATACCTGCGCGGCTTCCGGATATGCTTCAGCGAGCGATTTGCCCATGCCGGCGAACTGCGAGCCTTGGCCGGGAAAAAGAAATGCGGTCTTGGACATGATTTTCTTGCTTTAGTCTAGCGAACGCGAGCACTCGTCCACACGAGTCTCCATGCGCGTGCACACTTCATCGCGACCGCCAAGGAAATTAGTTGCCCTGGCACTTGCCGCCGGGGCAGCGGTTATTTTCTTCGCAGATGTATTCGATCAGGCCGTCTTTTTCCCACTCAGGGCGGGCCTTGATTTCGAACTCCTGCGTGTAGGGTTTCGTGAAGATCTTGGGATCTTCCATGGTCAACACGTAGGAGATGGTGTTCTTGTCTTTGAAGCGGATGCGTTCCGTGGAAACCAAGGCGTCGCTGTGCATCCGGTATTCCTTCGGGCTGGTGTAGAAATAATCGTCGATCATCCAGCGCTTGAAGTTTTTTGTGACGATGACCAGTGTGTCGCCTTCCCAGTGGCCCACCGGGTCGCCGTAGTAGCTGGGTTCGACGTAGGTGCGGTGCGGACGGCCGTCAAGCGGAATAATGCGCGTCATGCGCTGGAACTCATGCACGATGACGAGATAGTCCTTGGTCTGGAAAAACTGCATCGCGTTTCCCGATAGCATTCCCGCAGGGAAGCCGGCAGGCATGCAGTAATCGCGAGGCTCATCGTGGCGGGGGTCGCCGGTGCGCGGTTCGATGAAGGGCTCGCCGCCTTCTTTGAGCGGCGGAAAGACCGCAGCGTCAAACGTAGTGGCGGAAGAGCGGCCACGCTTGGCGCCGGGTAAATACTTCGGCCACTCAAACGTGCCGGTGAAATCGATTTTCCCTTCCGGAGTGCGTTTGAGCCCTTCCACTTTGGGTTCGGCGGCCTTGGCATTTTGCGCGAACGCGGGAGCAGCGGCGAGCACGGCCACTACCGAGAACGCACCAATCGCAGTGAGCATTTTCATAAAAGGAAGCCTCGCCTTTTTGGTTTTGCGATCAACTACTGTTTCTTGCCTTGATCCGGCGTGCGGTCTTCAGACCCGGCGGTGAACACCTGACGGCCATCGGCAAACGTCACCCGGCCACCAGAGGCATTATTGGAACCGTCTTTGGCGCGGAAGCCCTCGACCACAATCGTACTGCCAATTTTCAACGCGTCCTTAAAGATGCCGCGGCGCATCAACTGGCCGGGAGCACCCCCGGAAAATGCCCAATTCGTGACCGACCCATCGGCGTTTTTCACATCGACGTAATACCAGATGTGCGGATTCGTCCACTCCACCTTCGTAACCGTGCCGGTGACTTTGAGGGGTTTGGTGTCATCGAACTCGGCCGCAAAAGAATGATGCGCAAACAAGGCAGCCGGAGCAAGGCACACGGCCGCAAGCAACGGGAAAAGTTGACGTTTCATACTTGCTCTCATCATACCTCGGGAATTTGCGAGTTACGAAAGGCTCACGGATGCCCGCCGCAAACTATCTTGCGGTACGGCACTTGGTATAGTGGAGTTGTGAAACGCAAACGCACGCCTGCTCCCGAGGAAGCGACACCGGAAGCTCCAGTGATCCCCCAAACTCTCATTGAGGAAGCCAAGCGCGCGATCGAAGCGGACCGCATCAAGAAGCCTGCAAAATGTGTTGTGTGTGGCGAGGAAACGGCGCCAACATCCACCGAAGGTCTTTGCTGGGTGTGCCGCCGGCTCAAGCTGTCCGCTTGGCGTGACGCGGATTCGCAGATGCCGATGCAAGAGTAGCGTTTCGCCTTCGGCAAACACTTCCGTTTTCGATCATGAGTTGGCCGCGTGCGCGGGCGGGCAATTTGTCGCGCTACTTCAAGCGCTCGTAAACCCAGGCAGCGGCCACCACATCCTCGACACCCAAGCCTAGGGACTCGAAAATCGTCACAGGATTTCCCGCTGGACGCTGTTCGACCTCCGACAATTCGACGATACGCGGATCGTTCCAATCAACCGGAGCCATGATCAGATCACCCGCTTCGAACTTGGCTTGTTCGATCGAGTCACACACGATCAGATTCGCGCGCGCCACCAAATCCGAGGGGATTTCGCGGCGGTTGGCGCGGTTCGACCCCATCGCATTGACGTGGGCGCCGTCTTTGATCCAGGCGCTTTCCACAACAGGGTCGCCGGCGAAGGTCGCTGTGACAACGATATCGGCCCCGGTGATGGCTTCTTCCCCAGACTTGGCGGCGCGAGCACCCACCATTTGGGCGAACACGTCACGCTTGCGCTCGGTGCGGCTCCACACACGGATCTCTTTGATCTCACGCACTTCACGGATGGCCGCGATCTGTGACTCGGCTTGGAACCCGGAGCCAATAACGCCGACGACGGCGGGTCCGGGCGCGGCCAGCATATCAGTCGCATAGCCGGAAGCCGCTCCGGTGCGGATTTGGCCTAACCAGTTCGCCTCAATCTGCGCGAGAGGCGTGGCCGTTTCCGCATCGAACAGGAAAAAGAAGAAGTGCGAGCCGTGTTTCGGGTTGGTCGAATAAAACTTCGTGCCCACGTACTTCCCATACGAGCCGCCCATGCTATGGAGCGTCGTGCCGGTTTCCAGCACAATGCGGCGGCGCGGCTGATTCGTTGCCTGCTTGGCACGCATCGCCTGGAATGTCTCGCGCATCAGGCGGACACACTCCTGCATCGACAAGACTTCTTTAACCTGGTTTTCCGTGATCTGAAGCATTACTGACCAGTCTACAGCGGTGGGGCCCAGCGGCGAAAGTTGCGGCACCGGCTAGCCGTTCTGCAATTTTATCTCTTGAACTTGATCCCGGTGCCGCGCGGTATGGCCGATGAGGACCGTGATCATTTCAGCACCATTCAAAACGCCAAAAAATGGATGCTTCATCGCGAACTCGTAGAGACGCTCGCCGCGCTGCTCCGCGAAGGCAATTACTTTGGCCCGTGCAGCTTGAAAATCGGCCAGCGCCTCGGCAACTGTCGAATACCGCCCCGTGGGTTGCACGGCCTCGGGTGCCGTAACTTTTCGTTCACGGCTAGACACCATTGCGGCCAACTGCGCTTCCTTTGCGGCGTCGGCAGCGGGAACGTCGCTTTCCGAGGCTGTTTTCAAGGAATGCAGAATCCGGCGCTCCACCAATGCCACATGCTCCGCGCAGTCCAATATGCTCCAGGCACCGGCGGCCGGCCGTTTCTTTTCTTGTTCAAAAGAAAGCCCAGAGGCGGCGGAGCTGAACTCATTGCAGCTGTTTTCCAAAGCCTGGATGAGATCCACTTCCGCCGCCTCGTTGGTACGGATTGCGATGTTCTACTGCTTCACAGGATCCGGACTCTCGGGATCGAATCCGAGTTCCCGGATCGCTGATTGCGCCAACTGCGCGTCGATTTTGCCTTCGCGGGCCAGCGCGGCGAGTGTTGCCTGCACAATCGCTTCCGCCGAAATTTCGAAAAACTTGCGGAGGTACTCGCGATTTTCGCTTCGGCCAAAGCCATCGGTCCCGAGCGAATTGAGACGAGAGCCGAGCCACGGTGAAAGCTGGTCGGCAACGGCTTTCATGTAATCGCTGGAGGCGATGATGGGACCATTCGAACCTTCAAGCGCCCGCAAAATGTACGGCGTGCGCGGCGAATCCGTCGGATGCAACCGGTTCCAACGGTCGGCGGCCAGGCCGTCGCGGCGAAGTTCGTTGTAACTGGTGACCGACCAAACATCGGCGGCGACTTGATAACGTTCGGCCAGAATCTGCTGGGCCTTCAAAGCTTCATTCAAAATGGAGCCGCTGCCAAACAACTGGGCGACCGCAGGACCGTTTTCGGCGGCGCGGTATTTGTAGAGGCCGTTCAAGATGCCGCGGCGCAGGTCTTCGCTCACGGCGAGTTCCCCGCCCGGCACCGGCGGCTGCACGTAGTTTTCGTTGTAGACGCAGATGTAATAGAAGCGGTCTTCGTTCTCCTGATACATCCGGCGGATACCGTCCTGAATGATGACGGCCAGTTCGAACGCATAGGCGGGATCGTAGACGGCGCAAGTCGGAACCGCGCTAAAGAACAGCGGGCTCTGTCCGTCCTGGTGCTGCAAACCTTCCCCGAGCAGCGTGGTGCGGCCCGAAGTGCCGCCCATCAGGAATCCTTTGCCGCGGGAATCGGCAAATGCCCAGATCATGTCGCCCACGCGCTGATAGCCGAACATCGAATAGTAGATGTAGAACGGAATCATCGGCACGCCGTAATTGGCGTAAGCCGTACCAGCGGCGACGCACGAAGCCATCGAGCCCATTTCGGTGATGCCCTCTTCGAGGATCTGCCCGTTCTGGGCTTCCTTGTAATAGAGCAGGACGTTGGCGTCCACGGGCTTGTAGCGCTGGCCCTGGCTTGCGAAAATGCCGTATTCGCGGAACAACGACTCCATACCGAAGGTACGGGCTTCGTCCGGAATAATGGGAACAACCAGTTTGCCCAGTTCGGGGTTCTTCAACAGAACTTTGATGATGGAGACAAAGGCCGACGTTGTGGACGCTTCACGCCCACGCGAACCTTCCAGAGCTTCCTTGAAGGAATCCACTGGAGGTGCGGTGATCTGAATCGGCTTTACGTTGCGCGCGGGGAGCGAGCCGCCTTGCGCTTCCACCCGTTGGCGGAGATAACGCATCTCCGGCGAATCCTCGGGCGGACGGTAGAAGTCCACATGTTCGACGGCCTCATCGCTCAAAGGCAGTTCGAAGCGTTCGCGGATCTTAAGTAGATCGGCAGGCGCTAGCTTCTTCTGCTGGTGGGCGGTCATGCGGCCTTCGGCGCTCTCGCCCAGACCATAGCCTTTGACCGTGTGCGCCAAAATGACCGTGGGCTGGCCCTTCGTTTCGTAGGCGCGCTTGTAAGCGTTGAAGACCTTCAGGGAATCGTGGCCGCCGCGGCGCAGCGACCACAGATCCTCGTCCGTCATGTTCTCAATCAGCTTCGCCAGTTCCGGATATTTGCCGAAAAATTCTTTGCGAATGTAGGCTCCGCCCATGGCGCGGAACGCCTGGAATTCGCCGTCGACGCATTCGTGGAAACGCTTAATGATCAGTCCGTTCTCATCGCGGGCGAGCAATGCATCCCAGCCCGAGCCCCAGAGGACTTTAATCACGTTCCAACCAGCGCCACGGAACGCAGCTTCCAGTTCCTGCACAATATTGCCGTTGCCGCGCACTGGCCCATCCAGGCGCTGGAGGTTGCAGTTGACCACAAAGATCAGGTTGTCGAGCTTCTCGCGGGAGGCCAGCGTCAGAGCACCCAGCGTTTCCGGCTCGTCGCTCTCGCCGTCTCCGACGAAGGCCCAAACCTTGCGGCCGGTTTTGGGAACGAGGCCGCGGTTCTCCAGATATTTCATGAAGCGGGCCTGATAGATCGAACCAATAGGACCAAGGCCCATGGAGACCGTCGGGAACTGCCAGAAGTCGGGCATCAGCCACGGGTGCGGGTACGACGACAGGCCGGGATGTTCACGCAGTTCGTGACGGAAGTTTTCGAGATGCTTTTCGCTGAGGCGGCCTTCCACATAGGCGCGGGCATAAACGCCCGGCGACGCGTGGCCCTGGAAGTAGACAAAATCGCCGGGAAGACGGCCATGCTCCGGGTCGCTATAGGAACCGCGGAAGAAGTGGTTGTAGCCGACTTCCACCAGTGTGGCCAACGACGCGTAGGTCGCCAGGTGCCCACCGATATTGGCATCGTACTTATTGGCGCGAACGACCATGGCGACCGCGTTCCAGCGGATCAAGCTCTTGATCTTGCGCTCCAATTCCCGGTCACCCGGATAGGGCGATTGTTCTTCTGAGTGAATCGTATTGATATACGGCGTATTGAAGCGCAGCGGCGGC
The DNA here is from genome assembly GCA_040081455.1 of Bryobacteraceae bacterium. Taxonomy (GTDB): domain Bacteria; phylum Acidobacteriota; class Terriglobia; order Bryobacterales; family Bryobacteraceae; genus Palsa-187. The sequence goes on along the minus strand of JBEBGM010000031.1, from coordinate 23,714 downwards.
TGCAATCCAAACTGCGCGGCGCGTTCCATGAGACGACTGAGGAGGTAGTGGACCCGGTCAGGCCCCTCCTGGTCGATGATCTGTTCAAGCGCCTCAATCCACTCGGAGGTTTCCTGAGGATTTAGGTCGTCGGGCGCTTCGACTTTATGTTTGAGCATCGGTGATACCAAGGTAGCGTTTTCCGGGAGACTCGGGCAAGGTGGGGTCACCCACACATATCACTTTCGGATAGCGAGGCAAGTGCCCGATTCTGGAATTCCAGAATAGCGTGTAACTTCGGCTACCGGATTGCATCTTCCCTCCACGATGACGCGGATTCCGGTCATCCAAAGAGCCGTTATTCAGCGGTTTGATCAGAGCTCCTGAAGGCGGACAGCGCCAAATAGCGCAGTGGATATCGGATTTCTCCGCAAAGGCACGAACGAGTAAGTCCGCTGATGAGACGGGCACATATGATTTATCGGACGGGTTCGACGAAAAGTTTGGAGGAAATCGGGGCGGCCCTCGAGGCTGCTGCGGCCAAACACAAGTTCGGGATCCTGGGCGTCCATGACCTGAAACAGACGATGGCGAAAAAGGGCGTCGAGCTTGCGATGGAATGCCGGATCTTCGAGGTCTGCAACCCGGTTCAGGCTAAGAAGGTGTTGGACGCTAACGGCGCGGTCTCGACGGCTCTGCCGTGCCGCATCTCTGTTTATGGTTCCGCTGGCAATTACACCTTGGCTACGATGAGGCCCACTGAAATGATGAAAGCGTTCGGGGACCCGGCAATGGAACCGGTGGCGAAGGAAGTGGAAGAAACGATCGTCGCCATAATGAACGAGGCTGCGGGATAAATCTTTGGCTGCGGAATCGGCAGGGAAGAAATCGGACGGTATCGGAGGGACGGTAGGAGGTGGCTGCATGTCCTTTTCCACAATCACGACGTGTTATGCGTGCGGGACCAAAAACCGCATCCCGGGGAGACATTTGGCCGACGTCGGAAGGTGCGGCGCGTGCAAGTCCCGGCTAGCTCCTCGTAATACACCGATCGACGCCGATCAAGACACGTTCGATCAGATTATTCAGGATGCTCAGGTCCCGGTCTTAGTGGATTTCTGGGCCCCTTGGTGTGGGCCTTGCCGGAGCGCGGCGCCCCAGTTGCAGGACTTGGCTGCGGAGATGGCGGGCCGGGCCTTGGTCTTAAAGGTAAATACAGACGCCTTTCCCGGATTGGCGTCGCGTTACGGAGTGCAATCCATCCCCAACTTCGTCGTTTTCCGGCATGGGAAACCGGCGATGCAGCGGGTCGGACTGGCTCCCCGGCGGGAAATGCAGGCGTGGCTCGAACCTTCAACGGCGCGGTCGGGAACCGGGCTGGATCCGTAAGGTGGAAGCACAATGACGGCGGCGCTAGTCGTACGCAGCAGGAGTATACTGAGATTTGATACACCTGTCGAAAGGGTGAAATAGGTGAAGCATGAGGAACTATCTTAAGTTTGGTGTTTTAATCGTAATCATTCTGGGTGCCTTGGGATGGCTCGCCGTCGGCGGGATCAGCGATACCAAGACCTATTACAAAACCATCTCGGAATTGAGCCAGATGGGCGAGCAAGCGAAGGAAAAGCGGCTTCGCGTGGGTGGCGATGTTGCTCCGGATTCCATTGTCCGCAATGGTTCGGAAGTGAGCTTTACTATGGCTCAGGATTCCCTTCGCCTGAAAGTCGTCTACGACGGCGTGGATCCCCTGCCCGATACGTTTAAGCCGGGCGCGCAGGCGCTGGCCGATGGCAGGCTAGGCGCCGACGGTGTATTCCACGCAAAAAAAATCCAGGCGAAGTGCGCTTCAAAGTATGAAGCCGCACCGCAAGTCAAAGGCAACCCGGCAGTCCGTTCGAGCTAGTTTCAGTTCGACGCCGCCGGTTGGGTTTACCCTTTTCGCCGAGGCGATGAAACGTTTTGAGGTTGCACGACTATCCTAGATAGAGGGGGCGGGTGAACCGCCCCTTATCTATAAGAAGGCCAATTCATGGAAAATTTAGGCTCCCTAGCAATCCTCCTGGCATTTTGTTTTGCCGTTTACTCCGTGATCGCTTCCGTTGCCGGCAAACTGGCGAAGCGCCCATTCCTGTCGCTGAGTGCGGAGCGCGCCGTGTACTCGGTTTGGGTGCTATTGACGGCGGCGGTCGGCATGCTGCTTTACGCTTTGCTGAATGGAGATTTCCGGCTGGCGTATGTGGCGTCGCACAGCAACCGGACGATGGCCGGCGCCTATAAGTTCGCGGCATGGTGGGGCGGGCAGGAAGGCTCCCTCCTACTTTGGTCCTGGCTGCTGGCAACCTACACCTCGGTAGTCACCTTCCAGAACCGCCGCAAGTTCCGCGACATGATGCCGTATGTCACCTCGGTGCTGATGGCCACCGAAGCTTTCTTCCTGATTCTGATTTCGTACGTCGAGAAGCCTTTTAACGTGCTGGTGGCCGGTAAAGGTATCGTTGATGTGGGCGATGGCCAGGGTCTCAATCCCCTGCTGCAATATTGGACGATGGTGATTCACCCGCCAATGCTGTATTTGGGTTACGTCGGCTTCTCCGTTCCTTTTGCTTTTGCGATCGGTTCGCTGATCACCAAGCAGCCGGGCGATGCGTGGATTCACACCACCCGCCGCTGGACATTGGTCACATGGCTGTTCCAAACCACGGGAATCCTGTTGGGCGCCGGCTGGGCATACGCAGTGCTCGGATGGGGCGGCTATTGGGGCTGGGATCCGGTGGAAAACGCCTCCCTGCTGCCTTGGATCACCGCAACGGCGTTCCTTCACTCGGTCATGATGCAGGAAAAGAAAGGCATGATGAAGGTGTGGAACATCGTGCTGGTTTCCGGCACCTTCTTCCTTTGCATCTTCGGAACGTTCCTGACGCGTAGCGGAGTGGTGCAATCGGTGCACGCGTTCGCGCAATCGCAGTTGGGCTCTTACTTCGTCACGTTCCTTGCCATCGGCATCGCCGCCACCATTTACTTGATCCTGAATCGCCTGGATTACCTCAAGAGCGAATCGCAGTTGGAAAGCGTCCTATCCCGCGAATCGAGCTTCCTGTTCAACAACCTGATTTTGCTCGCCAGCTGCTTCGCGGTCCTGTGGGGCACGTTGTTCCCGGTGATCACGGAAGCGATCAACGGTGAAAAAATCTCGGTGGACGCGCCGTTCTTCAACCGCGTGAATATTCCCATCGGCTTGATGCTGATGCTGCTGACAGGCATTGGCCCGCTGATCGCATGGCGCAAGAGTTCCGTGGAGAGCCTGAAGAAAGCGTTCATGATCCCGGCGTTGCTGGGCGTGATCATCTCACTTTCGCTGTTCGCTTTTGGCGGAGTTCGCGATGCCTACGCGCTGATTTCCTTCGCGCTGTGCGCCTTCGTTGCCGTCACCATTGTTCTTGAATTCTTCAAAGGTGCCGCGGCCATTCGTTCGAAGAATCCGATGAGCCTGCCGGCCGCAATGGTTCAACTCACCCACCGCAATACGCGGCGCTACGGCGGCTATCTGGTGCACATGGGTGTTGTCTTTATGTTTATCGGCTTCACAGGCAAGGCGTTCGACAAAGACAAGACCGTGCAGGTTGTCGAGGGCCAGACGCTGCAGTTGGGCCGGTACGATCTGCGCATTGGCAAGACGGAATCGGGACAAAACAGTGACTACGCCTGGGAAATTCTGAATGTGGATGTCTCAAGCAGCGGCAGCCGTCTTGGCACGATGCGCCCGGAAAAGCGCGTTTACTTCGCCTCGCGCCAGCCAACTTCGGAAGTTTCGATTCGCCGCCGATTGAACGAGGACCTTTACTTAAATTTCGCGGGCGCCTCGAATGACAACGAAGGCAGCGTGATTCAGGCCTATGTGTTCCCCTTGGTCAGTTGGATTTGGATTGGATACTGGGTGGTGCTGATCGGTACGGTGATTTGCCTTGTTCCGAGCAAGCAGCGACTGGTCTATCCGCGCACGGAAGTACTTGCCGTTGAGCGGCAGGAGGCCATCAAGAAGGTGTCGAATGTCGTCCAGAACTAACCGGGGACTCCGGATGGTCCGCCAGATCCTGCATCAGCCGCGCATTCTGCGCTCCGCGTTCCTGGTGCTGGTGATGGCCATCGCGGGCTTGGCACAGAATGCCGCTGATCTCGAATCAGCGCCCGTCTTGCGCATCGCGAACAAACTGAAATGCAGTTGCGGCTGCAACCTGACCATGGCGTGCCAGATGCCCGGCGGTTGCGCTCTCTGCAAAACGAACCGGACCAAGATCTACCGGATGCAGCAGGAAGGCATGAACGACCAGCAGATTCTGGACTCCTACGTCGCCGAACAAGGCAAAGACGTTCTCGTGATTCCGCCCGGTATCGGCGGGACGGCGGGACCTTACGTTGCTCTTGCCCTTGGCATGTTGCTGGTTGTCTGGACCATTCGCCGCTACATGCAAAAACCTGCGGCGGTGGCAGGTGCGGCAGCCGCGGGTACAGTCGACATTGACCCCGCCACGCTCGCTCAAATTGAAAAAGACATGGCGAATTTGGACTAATGAACCTGATCATCGCCGTTGTTGGACTTCTCGCAATCACGCTATTCTTCACGCTCTCCGTTCGCGCCAGGGATCTGCCGAAACCGGAGCCTGTTTCTCCCACGCAGCATTTGGAAGAAAAGAAGGCGGCCATTTACGAAAACCTGCGCGACCTGCAGTTTGAGTTTCGCGTCGGCAAGCTATCTGAAGTGGATTACCAGACCACCAAGCTTTCGCTGCAAAAGGAACTGGCTGTGGTGATCGCTGAGATCAACAAACTGACGCCAAGCGCGCCGGCAACACCGGTCCAAGCAGCGGCGGCGCCGGTGCCAACCGTCCGCCCGCCCGACGCCAACGCCGGATTCGTTTGCCCCCACTGCGGTCACGAGTTCGCGACGCAAATGAAATTCTGCGGTGAATGCGGCAAGGAGATGGCATGAGGATCACATTCATTTCCGCCACGCTCCTCGCGCTCGCGGTACAGGCATGGGCTGTCGATGGCATTGTTCTCAACGGCACCACCAAGCAGCCCCAACCAGGCGTGGATATCAATTTGGTCCAACCCAGCGAAAAAGGCATGGTCCCGCTTGGCAAGGCGAAAAGCGGACCCGATGGCAAGTTCGTCATCAACGCGGAGATTCCTCCCGGGCCCGGCCTCCTGCAGGCAACCTTTCAAGGAGCCACCTACAACCAGATTCTGACACCTGTTTCTCCCAGGAGCGGCGTGGAAGTGATGGTGTACGACTCCACCAACAAAGCGGGTACGGCAAAAGCGAATGAACACATGATCCTTCTCGAACCGGATGACACCGCCATCCGGGTGACGGAGATGTTCATTCTCAAAAACGATACGTCCCTGACGTTCAACGATCCGCAAAAGGGTTCGGTGCAATACTATCTGCCCAAGGATGCGAAGGATGCCAAAGCGTCCATCACAGCCCCGGGCGGCATGCCGATCAACCGCCCCCCCGTGAAGACAGGTCAGACGAATATCTTCAAAGTGGATTACCCCATCAAGCCGGGGGAAACGCGTATCGATATTACCTACACCACGCCTCCCGCGGAAAAGTTCGCGGGCAAGGTCGTTCCGTCGGATTCCGCCACGCATTTGGTGACACCATCCACGGTGACGATCACGGGCAACGGCATCGAACCCGTCGGTCAGGAACCGCAAACACAGGCGCATCTGTATAACCTGAGCGGGCTCGAGTTCGACGTGCTGATCCAGGGCAAGGGCTCCATGCGTGGACCGGCGGAAGGCCAGCCGGAAGAAGACACTGGAGCGCCAAAAGTAGAAGTGGCTCCGGCTCGAATCTACACCCGGGTGTGGTGGGTGCTTGGGTTGGCGTTTGCGATTCTCGGCCTTGGCGGCGCGATGCTGTTCCGGCGGGGAGATGCGTGAGCATTCAGGATTCGCCATCGTCCGCTGCCGCTGGGCAAGCTCCCGCGCTCGAAATTGACGGCGTATCGAAGTTCTACGGCCATTACCCCGCCCTCCGCAAAATCAAACTGAATATTGAGCGCGGCTCCACGGTCGCGCTGCTCGGACGCAATGGCGCGGGCAAAACCACGCTGCTGCGCATTCTGGCTGGTCTTTCGCGCGCCTCCGAAGGCTCCGTCCGCATTTACGGCGCTGACGTTCGCAAGACAGAAACACGCCATCGCATCGGTGTTCTGGGTCATGGCATTTCGCTGTATGACGAACTGACGGCGCTCGAAAACCTGACCATTTTCGCCCAACTTTATGGTCTGCAAGGACCTGAGCAACGCGCCCGGCAGTGGCTGGAGCGTGTGGGCCTCGATCGTGTCCGCGACGGCCGTGTCCGCGAGTTCTCGCGCGGCATGCGTCAGCGCCTCGCCGTCGCACGCGCGTTTCTGCATCAGCCCGAAGTGCTGTTGTTTGACGAGCCCTTCACGGCGCTCGATGACAAAGCCATCGCCGTCTTGCAGGATCTTTTCTCCACCGCGCACAAAGAAGGCCGCACCGTAATCATGTCCACCCATCAGCTTCGTGAAGCGATGGAACTGGCGACGCACGTGGCGTTGATCGAGCGCGGGCAGCTCGCTTACACCGGCGAACGCACCCAGGAAATGGTGAACGACCCCGGCTACATCTATCGCACCTACGGAGCGAATGGATGACCGGCTTCTTCCGCTCCGCCTGGACCATCGCGTGGAAGGATCTGCGCTCCGAATTCCGCACCAAGGAAGCGCTAAATGCCTCACTTGCTTTCTCGATGGTGATCCTGGTGTTGTTCAGCTTCGCCTTCGATCCATCGTCAGAGCAGATCGCTGAATTTTCCGGCGGCTTGTTATGGATGGTCTACGCATTCGCCGGTGCGCTGGTTTTGAACCGCAGTTTCGCGCGTGAAGTACACAACGATTGTTTGGACGCCCTGATCTCCTCCCCCGCCTCCGCCGGAGCGCTGTTGATGGGCAAATGCGTCGCCAATTTTCTTTTGCTGATGATGGTGGAACTGTTGAGCCTGCCGGTCTTCGGCCTGTTCTATGGAGTCCATTGGACACGCCAGTTTTGGGCGCTGCTCGCCGTGCTTGCGTTAGGGAGCTGGGCGCTCACCGTCATCGGCACCATATTCAGCGCGCTCACCGTGAATCTCCGGCTGCGGGAATTGATGCTGCCAACTCTGGTTTATCCGATGATGATTCCAGCGCTGATGGCCACCATGACGCTGACTACGGAGCTGCTGGCGGGCGCGCCCATCACCGGAGACAATATGATTTGGATCCGGCTGTTGGTGGCGTTTGACGTCATTTTCACGACGCTGGCATTGGCGTTTATCGATACCGTTCTAGTAGGATGAGGTGAACTTGTGAAAGACCGCATTTTATGGGTGCTGGCGCTGCTTGCCGCGGGGATTCTCCTGTGGAATATGCACACCATCTTCACGGAAGTGCCCGACGAAGCAAACCAGGGGGCGATTTTCCGGATCATCTACTTTCACGTGCCTGCGGCAATTCTCGCGTTGTGCGGGTTCGGAATTGGCCTCGCGTTTAGTTTGATCTATCTAAAAACAGGCAACCTCCGATGGGACGGCATCGCCGAGGGAGTGACCGAAGTCTCGCTTGTCTTCGCCTCCATCACGCTGGTAACCGGCAGCATCTGGGGAAGAATTATTTGGGGCGTGTGGTGGGCCTGGGACGCGCGGCTCACATCGTTCCTCATTGCGTGGCTGATTTTCGCGGGCTACCTGATGCTGCGCCGGGCGATTGAAGAGCCCGTGCAGCGCGCGCGGCTTTCCGCGGTCGTGAGCGTGTTCGGCACCGTGAACGCTTATGTGGTCTGGAAATCGATCGAATGGTTCCGCACCCAGCATCCGGGTCCGGTGCTCAGCATGCGGAGTGGCGGCGGCATGGCCCCCGGCATGGAAGCGCCGCTGGGCTGGAACGTACTCGCGCTGTTCTGTATCTCGATCATGCTGGTGATGGTTCGCCAGCGGCAGGCCGGCATCGCGCGCGAAATCGATACGCTGCGCAGAACCGCGCATTCGTTTTAGGAGCAAAACGGGACAGACGACTCTGTCCCTCAGAGCAATGCTGAATATGACGGCGAGACCGGAGCGTGGACAGAGCGGTCTGTCCCCTTTTTCGGAGCCGGAGCTTCGAGGCAATTTTCATGAGCGATAACGTTTCTTACATGTGGTACGGCCTTTTCGCCGCCTGGGCGATCATGCTGATCTACGTTTTGTTGCTGAATATGCGCGAGCGCAAACTCCGCGACGAACTGGACCGTGTCCGCCGCATGGTGGAAGAAAGCGGAAAAAGATCGTGAAGCGCGCCGCGATGATTCTCCAAATGCTGATCCGCCTGCTCGGACTCGGCATGATTGGGCTCGGATTGATGTTCTGGAGCGGCAATTCCCTCAACCTCATCCCGCTGCACATGCGCCTGGGTGAAGTGCTGGTCGCGCTGATCTGGATTCTGTGCGGCATCGCCATGCGCGGCGGGGTCAGCATGCCGTTTGTTCTCGGCGTCATTCTCTACGGCGTCTTTGTCGTCGGCTTCGCCATGCGCATGGGCGGCTTTATGCCCGATATGCATGAGATGGTCCGCGTGCTGCATTTCGTTATCGGCCTGGTAGCGATCGGCGCAGCGGAGATGGTTGGTGCCAAGATTAAGCGGGTATAGATTTCCAGATCAGCGGCCAATCTTCCCCCAACTTTCCCCTTGCATTCCCCTTTTCTTCTCCGTACAATGCGGTCATGGCTCTTACCAAACGCCAAAAAGAGTTCCTGGATTTCCTGGCAGGGTTTCTGGACAAGCGAGGCTACAGCCCCAGCTATGAGGAAATTGCCGAAGGCTTAGATCTGGCATCCCTCGCCACGGTGCACAAGCACATCATGGCGCTGGAGAGTAAGAAGTATTTGAAGCGCGGCTTCAACCAGAGCCGGTCTCTCGAAATTTCGCCCAAGTATTACGAAGAACAGCGTCAATACCGGCAGACGTCGGCCCCGGCGCCCGTGGGCCTCGAAATTCCCTTACTCGGCCGGATCGCGGCAGGCACCCCAGTGGAGGCCATCGCGGGCGAAGAAACGCTGAACTTCGCTGATTTCGCGGGCGACCCCGGCACATACGCGCTCAAAGTCCGCGGCGAATCGATGATCGACGATCACATCTGCGATGGCGATTACGTGCTGATCGAAAAAGCCACCCAGGCGCGCAATGGCGACATTGTTGTGGCTCTTGTGGACGGCATGGAGACCACGTTGAAACGCTTCTACGATGAAGGCACCCGCGTGCGGCTGCAACCGGCGAACGCCACAATGGAGCCGATCTACGTTCCGCGTGAAAACGTCAATATCCAAGGCAAGTTACTCGCGGTGCTCCGCAAGTATTAGGTAAGGCGGAGCGCCAGTTCGGCGCGTGACCGGTGGTCGCGCTTTGCCAAGGACCCGGAACGCATTTTCACCCTGGAGCTGGTTCTGGGACCCGCCGCAGGTGTGGTGCCTGCCCCACTTCACTTCCGCGGCCATTGAGGACCTAAATCGCCACGCCCATCCGCCAGAGCATGTATGCAATTGCCTGGCGGTAGTAGATCCACTGCTGGCGCCAATCGTCGTTCGATTTTTCGGCCACCGTTTTGGGGCTATCCGGCCGCGGCGATCCATAGACTGCGACGCCTCGCGCTTCCAGAATCTTCTTCACACGATAGATGTGATAGCCATCACTCACCACGATGCAGGACTTCACGTTCAACCGCTGCATGATCTCTGCCCCGGCCACCGTGCTCTCCACGGTGCTGGCGCCCTCAGCCTCCACCACGATGGCCTCGGATGGCACGCCGTGCTGACTGAGGTAAGTCCTGCCCACTTCGCCTTCGGTGAACTGCGGATCGCCGCCCGCGCCGCCGGTGGTCATGATGCGGGGCGCAAGGCCCTTCAAGTACAGCACCAGAGCGTGATTCAGGCGGGCTTCGAGAACCGGCGACGGCTTACCCCGGTATTCCGCGGCGCCGAGAACCATGATGATGTCGGCCGGATGGACCTCGTCCACTTCCGACTGTTGCCGGATTTCCCGCGCGGTTTCACGGACGCGCACCACACCGTAGGCGAGCGCAACCAGCACCGCAACGCCCGCCAGTCTGCCGGGCCAGTGCATCGGACGCTTATGGTTGATGGAGGTCACAATCTGCGCGCCGTTCCCAAGTGGGAGCAAAATCACCTGGATAACAGACTATGGTAACGAAACCGGGATAGGCCGGACGGTTCAGACGCTCGTTCTTCAAAATCGCTGTCCTCGCGCTCAGTTTGGCCGCGGCTGTTATTCTGGGCTTGTCTCCTCAACCTTTCGTGGAACCTCTCAGCGAACAGAATCCGTTATTAAAGAAAATCCGGCGCGCCGCCGCGCACGGGGGCTTGACCGACGACGGCTGCGCGATCGCCGAAGGCATCCATCTGGTGGAAGAAGCCATCGCCGCCGGTTGCGAAGTGAAGGTAATTCTCATTACCACGCCAGATCGACGATTTCCCGAGGCAAAATTATTGAGCGAAAAATCGTTTCGCTCCATCGCCGGTACCGAAACACCGCAAGGGATTCTCGCGCTGGTAAAGCCGCGCCAATCGTCCACTGACGCCATCCTTCGAGGACAGGCCGCCCTGGCGGTCGTTCTCGATGGCATTCAAGACCCCGGCAACGCGGGCTCCATCCTGCGCGCGGCAGAGGCGTTTGGAGCCACCGGCGCCGTTTTCCTCAAAGGCTCCGTCAATCCCTTCAATCCAAAGTGCATCCGCGCCTCAGCCGGTTCCATCTTCCGGCTTCCCGTCATCCAAGCCGACGACCTCACGGCCTTTGAGGGTATGACGCTCTACGCGGCCATGCCTCGTGCGGAAAAATCCGCCGATCAAGCCGATTTCGTCAAGCCATGCGCCGTGGTCATCGGAAGCGAAGGGCGAGGAGTTCGCGAGTCCGTCGCCGCGCGCGCGGCCGCCGTGCGCATTCCAACCAGCAACGTGGAATCGTTGAACGCCGCCGTCGCGGCGGGGGTGCTCTTTTATGAGGCGCGCCGGCAGCGCGACGCGGCACACGCTTCGGAGAAGAAGGCAGCGCGATGAGCCTGTTCGACGCCGCGCCTTTTGGTTCCGCCGGTGAGCCCTCTCTCGAAGGCCGTCCGCTTGCCGAGCGCATGCGGCCCGAACGCCTCGAAGACTACGTCGGCCAGCAGCATATTTTGGGACCAGGCAAACCGCTGCGCGTGCAGATTGAGCGAGATCAGCTGCAGTCGCTCATTCTCTGGGGGCCTCCTGGTGTGGGCAAGACATCGCTTGCGCGATTGATCGCCCGTGTCACCAAATGCGACTTCGTCCCGTTCAGCGCCGTGATGAGCGGCATCAAGGAAATCAAAGCCGTCATGGCTGACGCCGAGCGCGCCCGCCGCATGGGACGACGCACGGTGCTGTTCGTCGATGAAATCCATCGCTTCAACAAAGCGCAGCAGGACGCGTTCCTGCCGTACGTCGAGCGCGGCGACATCATCCTGATCGGCGCCACCACGGAGAACCCTTCGTTTGAAGTGGTTTCGGCGCTGCTTTCGCGCGCCAAGGTTTTCGCTCTTAAGGCCCTGGAACCCGACGAAATCGTGCAACTCCTGGAGCGGGCGCTGGGCGTTCTGCAACTGACGGCCCCGCGCGAGATTCTGGATCAGATTGCGATCTACTCCAATGGCGACGCTCGTTCGGCGTACAACATTCTGGAACTGGCCGCCGCGGTCGCGCGCGAAAACGCCATCGATCAGGAAGCTGTGGAATCGGTGCTCGGCCGGAAAATGCTGCTTTACGATAAATCCGGCGAAGAGCACTTCAATCTGATCAGTGCGCTGCACAAGAGCGTGCGTTCCTCCGATGCCGACGCCGCGCTGTATTGGCTGGCGCGAATGATGGAAGCCGGTGAGGACCGCATGTACCTGGCGCGCCGTTTGGTCCGGATGGCGGTGGAGGACATTGGTTTGGCCGATCCCCGGGCGCTGGAACAAGCCATGGCCGCGCAACAGGCAATGCATTTCCTGGGAGTGCCCGAAGGTGACCAGGCTTTGGCGCAGATCACGCTGTACCTCGCAGTGGCCCCGAAATCGGACGCCGGATACCGGGCGCTGAATACGGTTCGTGAATTCATTCACAAGAACCCGGCAGACCCCGTACCCATGCACCTGCGCAACGCCCCCACAAAAGCCATGAAACAGTGGGGTTACGGCGAAGGATACCAGCACGCCCACCAGTTCGCCGACGCGATGAACACGATGGACTGCCTGCCGGAGCGCATTCAGGGAACCGTTTTCTACGAGCCCACCGATCGCGGCATCGAGCAACGAATTCGTGAGCGTCTTACCGAGATCCGCCGTCGCCGGTCCGGCGACCCACCAAAGTCCTAGAACCTTCCTAAATCAGCGAGGTACAGGGGTACTCCGTCGAAATGGCACTGGGACTCTATTGTTCCGCCCAGCGAAAGCGGCGAAACTCAAGTTGTTACAAACGACGAGGGCTAATCAGCGTGCATCAGAGACCGCAAGCCGACCGGCGAACCACGGATCGATTCCCGATTGAACGGGAGATCCGCTACCGCGTTTTGAATAAACGCGGAGGGGAAGAAGCCGGCGAAGGCAAAACCATCAATATTTCGAGCAGCGGAGTGCTGTTTACATCAAAGCATCTGCTCCTCCCCGGGCGCCGCATGGAGTTATCCATCAGTTGGCCCGCACAACTGAACGAGAAGTGCGCGTTGAAGTTAGTCGCCCGCGGACGCGTTGTCCGTTTTGAACAGGGCCGCGCCGCCGTTGAAATTCAGCAATACGAGTTCCGCACCGCGCAGTCCTCTCCGGCCGAAACCGCGGCCAAGACGAACGCGGTGGTTCACTAGTCTCTCTTTTTTCTCCTAATCACCTCTCTTATGCCGGCCCTCGTGGCCGGCATTTTTTTCTTTCCCGAAACGGCTTCCGAAACCGCGCGTTTGTTACCCTGGAAGTTCAGCAATGCGAAGCCTGTACGCGAAGTGGATGTACGATTGGGAAGACCGCCTGTGTTCGCGTGCTACCGACCGGGTTGTGCGTCCGTTCGAATGGGGTTTGGAGTGGACAGGCAACTGGCCCGTTGCGCAGGAAAACCCGCATGACGGTCATGACGAAGAGACCTATCTTCGCCTGCTGAACCAGGCCGCTCTTGCGGATACGGACAAGTTCTACTCCTACACCCCACCAGCGGACTTCAGCCTGGAAGGCAACCTGCTTCGTTTCACCAGCGCGGTCGAAACGCCGCATCACGAAAACAACTGCGTGCATGGCGTGTGGTATCCGGCAAAGCTCAAGCCGGGCGCGCGCCGCGTGGCTGCCATTGTTCTACCGCATTGGAACGCATCGCTCAATCAGCACGGCGCGTTGTGCGCGGGGCTCGCAAAATTGGGCATCTCCTCACTGCGCCTGAGCCTTCCCTACCACGACTACCGGATGCCTTCCGAACTGAAGCGGGCCGATTACGCCGTGTCCTCGAATGTCGCCCGAACCATTGACGCAACACGCCAGGCCGTGATCGACACGCGTAGCGTCATCGATTGGTTGACCCAGCAAGGCTTTGAGCGCATCGGCATCTGCGGCACCAGCCTCGGTTCCTGCTACGCGTTCCTCGCCAGCGCCCACGATGATCGCCTGGCCGTCAACGTGTTCAATCACTGCTCGACCTACTTCGCCGATGTCGTATGGGAAGGATTATCGACCAAGCATATCCGGGAGAGCCTGGAGCCGGAGATGACATTGGAACAGCTCCGCCACGTCTGGGACATCATTAGCCCCCCACATTATCTGGAACGCTACTCGACGATGAAAAAGAAGACCCTTTTCATTTACGCGAAGTACGACACTACGTTCCCGCTGCGCTTTTCCGAGCAGGTGATCCGTCGCGCCAAAGAGCTGAAAATGGACCACAAATCCGTCGTACTCCCGTGCGGCCACTATACGGTCGGGGAGACGCCGTTTAAGTTCATCGACGGGTATCATATCTGTAACTTCCTGAAAAGAAATCTGTAATCAGAAAATCGCTGCACTGCATTTTCTTGCCTGCTAGACCAAACACCCTACAGTGACCTTACCACTCAGCCGATACTTAGGGTGATGCTAGGACTTCTCGATAAGAATCCCGAGTCAAAACCCGCGGAACAGTCGCCGGAGTCCGGTCCGGCCGAAGGCACCCCGGCGGCGGCAAACGCAGGCGAGGAGTCGGAGTTTGAACTGGTTGTCGGCCGGCGTCAGATTGCGAGTTGGCTCTTCCTGGTAACTCTGCTGTTGGGCACGGCGTCGACCGTAGCGTTTCTGGCGGGAAAGATGACGGCACCAGCGTCGGCAAAGTCCGCGGAAGTACCCGCAAAACCTGTGACTTCCACACCAGCACCTGTTGCCAGCGTCGCACCGCCAATCGCGGAGCCGGCGAATCCAGGGGCAGTCGCGGTCCAGGTTCCCCTCCCCGAGGCATCCATTCTGAATGCGCCTTTTTCGGCAACGAAGAAGCCATCCAACGGTCCCGAGCCGCCCATCTTTCAGGAGCCCAAGGCCGGTGGTGTCTATTTACAAATGGGTGCGGTGGAACGAGGAATGGCGGTGATTTTCGTGGAAGGCTTGCGCAAGCACGGCTTCGATGCGTCTGCCGCGACGGGTCCGAACGAGAGGATTTTTCGCGTGCTAATTGGCCCGCTGGAGAACCCGCAGGCTTTCACGCGAGCAAAGATGGAGGTCGACGCGATCGGCCTTGGCACCTTTGCCCGCAAATTTCAGCAGTAAGGCTACGGCCGTTATCTAGCGCATGCCGCGCGCTTCCACCTGTTTGAATCCAGCCGGAATGTCGAACTTGGAGGCATCCGCGGTAGACGAAAAACTGGTCAGGGTCATCGTCATTTCCATCAACGTGCCACCGGCCGCCGCTGGCGCGGAGGCATCGCAACCCGCTGCCGCGGGCTGAGCCGCCGGAGCCGGTTCTTCCTTCTTCTTGCGGCCGAATCCACCGAGGCCGCCGAGGCGTCCGCCCAAAGCACCAGCCAGCGCACCCGCTGCCGATGTGGAGCCCTGCGTTTGCGGCGAGGGCGAACCTGCCGAGCAGGCAGCTTCATTTGCCGCGGGAGCCGGGGCCGCCGCGGCGTTCATCGTACCCGCTGGACCCATCTTCACTAACGACTCCACCGGGATGCCATCCAACTTCTGCATCTCCTTCGCGAGTTCCTCCATCGCCTGCGTCATGTTTCCCTGGCCGGGATTCATCTGCGCAATCTGCTGCATACCGGAGCCGAAGGTCGCGCCCAGTTTCAACGCCATTTTCGTATTGAATTCCCGGAGCTCTTCATAACCGGGTACGGGAGCCATCCAGGAATTCGTCACCATGTCCATCGCACCGGATTGGCCGGATTTCGCATCGGCGAACTCGGTGGTTACGGTGAGTTGCATCTCTTTCGCGTTCAGACCCTGGACGGTTTTCGTGTTTCCTGTAGCCTTCGCCGCAATCTTGAAGCTCGTTTTGACATCGTTCTTCTGGCGACCCTGCATTTTTGCCAAGGCTTCTTCCATCTGCTTCTTCATCTCGGCGAACGTCATCACGGAAAACTGCTTCTTATCGGTGTCGATGTTGGTGATGGTCTCTTTATCCAGATCCATGACGGAAATCGTGTTGCGAGTAACGGTGGCCTGCCGGTTACCTTTGACGATATGCGTGGACACGATTGGCTCCCGCGCTTTGCCCGCCAGCGGTCCGAGCGAGCGCATCATCGCAGCCATGGATCCACCCGTCATCTGAGTGGTTTCGGTGTAAGTAAAATCCGCCCGCAGAAAAGTGGCGGAGGAACAAAGGAGCACGACGAGAGAATACTTGCGCATGCACACCTCCAAATCACTAGTCTACAACGCGATTCCGGCAACCGCGCTTGCTACAGTGGGAAAGAGAGTTCGCAGACATTGAGTTTCACGACAGGTACCACGTTGGACGGCGTCATCGTCGTCGATAAACCCCGGGATTGGACATCGCACGACGTCGTCGCCAAGATGCGGCGAATTGCCGGGACAAAGAAGATCGGTCACTTAGGGACGCTCGATCCCTCGGCCACAGGCGTTTTGCCGTTGGTCATCGGACGGGCCACCCGGCTCGCCCAGTTCTATACCCGCAACGACAAGCTTTACGAAGGCATCATTGAGTTCGGTTACTCCACCGACAGCTACGACGCCGAGGGCACGCCCACATCCCCCAAGACGGAAGTGACACTCGACCGCGAGACGCTCGAGAAGGTGCTGGATCGATTCCGAGGCCGGTTCGAACAGACCCCGCCGCCGGTCTCCGCGAAGAAGATCGCCGGGCGCCCTGCCTATGAGTTGGCTCGCAAGAATCAACCGGTGGAGTTGAAGCCGGTCCCCATTGAAATATTCTCACTGGAAGTGCTGTCGATGGCAGGATGCCAGGCCAAGGTTCGCGTACATTGCTCGGGAGGCACCTATGTGCGAAGCATCGCCCATGACGCCGGCCAGGCAATGGGTTGCGGCGCGTTCCTGCGTGAACTCCGGCGCATGGCTTCCGGCGATTTCACCATCGAACAAGCGCGTTCCCTGGAAGCGCTGGAGACGATGTCCAAAGAGAGCAGGCTGACCGAGGTGCTGATTCCAGCTTCGAGGCTGCTGCCGCATTTTCCGGCGGAGACCGTCGACATCACCACCACTGCCCAAATCCGTAACGGACGTGATTTCCGGGTATCGCCGTTCGTTGTCCGCAACGATGCCCGCTACGTGAAGGCGGTGACAACGCACGGGGAACTTGTGGCCATCGGCGAAATTCGTTTGCCGAATCTGTATCACCCGGTTTTGGTCTTTTAGCGAAGCCGAAAGCTACTTCGATTTTTTCTTACGCTTCGCGATCCAACCGGATTTCACGATCTGGCGCTCACGGCCAAGCGCCAAAGCGCCCTTGGGCACATCTTCGGTGATCACGCTGCCCGCGCCCACGTACGCGCTGCCACCGATTTCGAGCGGAGCCACAAGGGTCGAGTTGCTACCGATGAACGCGCCCTCACCGATCTTGGTGGCATGCTTCTTTTCGCCGTCGTAGTTACAGGTGATGGTACCCGCGCCAATGTTCACGCGCTGGCCGATTTCCGAATCTCCCAGATAGGCGAGGTGCTGGCTCTTCGACTCCGCGCCAAATCGTGTTTTCTTGAGTTCCACGAAATTACCCACCTTGGCTTGTGGGCCCACCTCAGAGTTCATGCGAACGCGAGCGAACGGACCCACCTCGGCACCTGGATCAATGCGCGAATCAGACACAACAGTATAGGGCGCAATGGTGACGTCGTCGGCAAGCGCGGCGGAGGACAAAATCGAACCCTGCCCGATCCGGCAGTTTTCTCCCACCACGGTATTGCCCAGCAACCGCGCGAATGGTTCGATAATCGTATCCGGCCCCACTCGCACTTGCGAATCGATAGCCACAGTCTCCGGCCGCTCGATCGTCACGCCAGACAGCATCACTTCCTTCGCCTTACGGACGCGGAGGATGCGGTCGGCATCGGCAAGCTCAACACGAGTGTTGATACCCAGCAACTCGCTGGAGTCCTCAATGTGCAACTGCTGGACATGTTGTTTGTGGCGGTTGAGAATGGCGGCCATATCGGTGAGATACAGCTCATGTGCTGGATTGTCCGGCTTCAATTCACCGATGTACTTCCACAAAAAATCAGCGCGGAAACAGTAGATACCGCTGTTGATCAGGCGGACTTTCAACTGCTCTGGGGTAGCCGCGCGGTGCTCGACGATGGAATCAACGTGGCCTTTTTCATTGATCAGAACGCGGCCGTATCCAGTGGGATCCTCGATGGTTGTGGTGATCAGTGTTGCCGCCGCATCGGACTTCGCTTGCGCCTCACGCAGTTCGCGTAACGTCGCGCCAGACAGCAAAGGCGTGTCGCCGTAGAGCACCATCAATAACCCCGGTCCTTTTGCAATGGACTTCGCGCACATCACGGCATGGCCCGTGCCTTTTTGCTCCACTTGGCGCGCGAAGACGACGCCAGTGGGTCTGAGCAGTTCCTCCACCTGATCCGCCTGGTGGCCAGTGACGACAACGATGCGCTCCGGCGCAGCGACGGCGCGGGCGGCCTGAACCACATGCTCGATAAGGGTCACGCCGCCTGCACCGTGCAGGACCTTGGCGCGTTTCGACCGCATCCTGGTTCCCAGGCCCGCGGCGAGAATGACAACGGTCGTATTCATAGTTTCCGTTTTAAAAATTGCTTCCTCACTGCAGTGTAATCGTTCCGGCGCTGCCCTTTGTTACACACGTATTGCAAAGAATCGCCTTTGGGGCAGGTCCTTTTACGGCTTCGCGCTCGTTCGTTTTTTCGGTTTCGAGGCGCGGCGCCGCCGCCCTTGTAGCGCCAGTTCCACGGTGACGGCGGCGAGAGCACCGGGATCGTGGCGGATCTTCCCATTGACGGGAGCCACCGGCATGCGCACCAGATCTTCCCACTGCACGGCCAGCCCGAGTTCGGAAATACGCTTCGAGTCGTTTTCAATCGGACGAGCCGCCTGCGCGCGATACCGGCGCAGCACGCCATCGCGAATCGCGCCTTTGTTCAGCACAACCAAGTCAATGATGGAACCTTTGCTGCGGGAGCGTTTGATTGAGTGCCGCAGAATCGCGTCGGCATGATCGGACGCGAGGAATCCCGTCGTTTCCCCCGGTTGCGACATCAGATTCACAAAGTAAGCCTTCAGCGCCGGCGATGCGGCGATGGCGTCTGCGATGCCGTCCACCAGCAGATTCGGAATCACGCTTGTGAACAGGCTGCCTGGACCGAGCGTAATCAGATCGGCCTCGGCAATTGCTTTCAACGTTTCCGGCAGCGGCTTTGCACCACCTGGCTTCAGAAGGACTTTTTCAATCCGTTGCTTACTGCGGCTGATCTTGGTTTCCCCCGCGACGCGGCTGCCATCGGCCAGCACGGCTTCCAGGCGCACGTTCGCCGCGGTGGATGGATAGATGCGGCCCAGCACACTGAGTACATCGGAGGACAATTTCACCGCATGGCTGAAATCGCCCGTGAGATCGGTCATCGCGGTGAGGAACAAATTGCCGAAGCTGTGTCCCTTCAGTCCGCGGCCGCTCGCGAAGCGATATTGAAACAGACGGGAGATCAGCGTTTCATCCGGCGCCAGCGCAACCATGCAGTTGCGGATGTCTCCCGGAGGAAGCACATCGAAATCCCGGCGCAGACGACCGGAGCTGCCGCCGTCATCGGTGACTGTCACCACGGCCGTCAGCTGAATGCCGCCAGCGCTTTCCCGTACGTATCTTTTGAGGCCCCTCAGCAACGTGGAGAGACCGCTACCGCCGCCGATCGAGACGATTCGAAGCGGGGACGAGTGCGAAGTTCGAACCAGAGTGAGTTACTCCCTAAATTCAGAATCGCACGAGGCTCACCATGGATGCATCCTCCCTGATGCTGTCCTAAAAAAGCAAATACCGGACACTACCTCCTCCCTCGGCAATCCAGTGGGTACACGAAACACGGAGGGGGCGCGAACAAGCACACAACGGCGAGCCCATTCTCAGGAGAACCTCAGGAAGCTTTTCTCTGGCGTGGTTGATCTTCTTCGTCGTAGACGGGAACCTGTTCCAGGTCCTCCGATTCGAATACCTGCCCACAATCGAGGCAGGTCACGTAATCGACTCCATCACGCCGCATCAGAAACTCAGTGCGCTTGTGTTCACAGCCCGGCATATTGAGATGCAGATTATCCCTATTCTAATCAAGGCAATAACGTTGTCAAGCCCCCAATTACTGTGAGCATCCCGAGGCACTACCGGATTCACGCGAAACTGTCGAAAGATTCCGAGAGGGTGCTCTTTATGAAGATTCCGATTCGTTGCGCATTATCCACTTTCTGCGCGCTCTTCCTGACGGCAAGCGCATCGGCGGCAACGCCGAATATCACGGGCGACTGGAAATTGAACCCCGCGAAAAGCGCGTACGGAAAATTTCCTGCTCCGCAAAGCATGCTGCGCAAGGTTATGTTGGATGGCGTCAAGCTCACCATCTCCACGACGCAGCGCGGCGCGCAAGGGGAAGTCACCAGCGAGTATCACTACACAACCGACGGCAAACCCGCGGTGAACAAAGTGAGCGGCGGCGAATCCAAGGGCTCCGCGCAGTGGATCGGCGACAAACTTATGGTGGAAAGCAGCCGTGAAGTGCAGGGCGTGGTTCTCTCGCAAAAAGAAATTTGGACGCTCTCATCGGACGGCAAAATGCTCACGGTGGACGCGCACGTCTCCATCCCGAATGGCGAGTTCGACGTGAAGCAAGTGTTCGAACGCTAGGTGTCCTTACGATCGCGCCGCGTCTACACATAAGCGAGTATGTTCGTGCTGGGAACCGGATGCTATGCTTCCGGTATGGAAATCCGGCATTCCGTGTGCGCGCTTGATTGTCCAGACGCTTGCTCCGTGCTGGTGGAGATCGAAGGCGGCAAAGCAAAGCGCCTTCGCGGCAACCCCAATCATCCTGTGACGCGCGGATTTCTCTGCGCCAAGGTCACGCAATACCTGGAACGCGAATACTCGCCGCATCGCCTGCTCTATCCGCAGAAGCGAGTGGGAGCAAAAGGCGAGGGCCGATTCGAGCGCATCACGTGGGACGAAGCACTCGATACCGTCGCCAGACGCCTGGCCATCATTGCCAACGAGCACGGCACTCAGTCCATCCTGCCCTACAGCTACGCCGGCACCATGGGCTTGCTCAACAACGCGGGCATGGACCGCCGTTTCTTTCATCGCTTGGGCGCCTCCAGATTGGATCGCACTATCTGCTCCAGCACCGGAGGCGCCGCACTGACGGCATCGCTGGGTTACCGCTATTCCACCGAGCCTGAGCAATTCCGCCAAGCCAAACTGATCCTTGCGTGGGGCGCGAACATTCACGGGACGAACGTGCATCTGTGGCCGTTCATCGTGGAGGCTCGCCGCAGCGGCGCGAAGCTTTATGTGATCGATCCGGTGCGCACAAAGACCGCCGCGCTCGCCGATAAACACTGGGCGGTCCACCCGGGCAGTGACCTGGCACTCGCGCTGGCCATGATGCACGTGATCATCGACGAGAGTTTGCACGACGCCGATTACGTCACGAAACACACGAACGGATTCGCGGAGTTAGCCAAATTGGTCACACATTGGCCACCCGAGCGCGCCGCGGCGCTGACGGGGATCCCGGCCGAAGCGATCATCACACTGGCGCGAGAGTACGCCACTACCAAACCGGCCGTGATCCGGCTGAACTACGGTATACAGCGGAGTGAGCGAGGAGGCGCCGCCGTTCGAGCCGTCGCGGCCCTTGCTGCAATCACCGGCTCATGGAAACACGCTGGAGGCGGGCTGCAACTCTCCACCTCGCAGGCATTCCAACTGGATCGCGTATCGCTCGAAATGCCGGAGCTTCAAAAGCTCTCGCCGCTTGGGCGGGACGCCCGCATCGTCAACATGTCGGAACTTGGCAAGGCGCTGACCGAATTGCAGACGCCGCCGGTCCAGGCGATTGTCGTATACAACTCCAATCCCGCGGCCATCGCGCCAAATCAAAACAAGGTGCTTGCCGGCTTCCGCCGCGAAGATCTCTTCACCGTTGTGCTGGAACAAATGCAGACGGATACGGCGGATTACGCCGACATCTTACTGCCCGTGACGACGTTCCTCGAGCACAGCGACATCTACACGTCCTACGGGCACTACCATCTGCAATTAGCGCGGCCCGCTTTGGAGGCTCCTGGAGAGACCCGCTCCAACGTTTGGATCTTCCGCGAACTCGCTAAGCGCATGGGCTTCACCGATGCCTGCTTCGACCAAAGCGAAGACGATATGATCCGTGGACTGCTCGCGAGCGGCCATTCGTTCCTCGACGGCATCACGCTGGAGCGCCTGGAGCAGGAGCATTCCATTCGCCTAAACGTTTCGCCACCGGGAACACCGTTTCAGCCCTTCGCGAACGGCGGCTTCGGCACGGCGTCCACCAAGTGCGAACTGGGCGCGGAGAAACTCGACTATGTCCCACCCGTGGAGTCGCGTTTTGGCGAGCAGGCTCTGCGCAACAAGTACCCTCTCGAAATGGTTTCGTCGAAGAATGATGACAGCATGAACTCCACGTTCGGCAATCGCGACGCCGTCGATGAGCAGACGGGCCTGTTACATATGCATTCCGGGGACGCGCGCATCCGCGGCATCGAATCCGGCAATCGCGTCCGCGTATTCAATGATCGGGGCAGTCTCTTCCTGAAAGCGTCTGTCGATGGAGTGGTCGCACCCGGTGTCACCAGAGCCCCGGCTGTTCGATGGAACAAACGGGCGGGAGACGGCGGGAACGTGAACGCGCTCACGGCGGATCGCCTCACCGATATGGGTGGCGGTCCCGCGTTTTACAGTTGTCTGGTCCAGGTAGAGCGCTGCGGCGATTAACGAGCTACTTCTTTTCGAGCTTGAAGTTGACGATCGCTTCCTTGCGCGTGTCAAAGATGCTGAGCTTGCGCGTTGGCGACGCGGCCTCGCCCGATTTGGCGTTTAACTCGTAATCGACATCGGCCTTGAGGCCTGAAAAATGATACGTTCCGTCCACCTGTGTGATGAAGGAGCGCACCTGAAGTGACTTCAGATCCTTCAGCATAACCACGGCGCCCTGTGCGGGCTTGTCATCCACGCCGGTGACAATTCCTTGCACCGCGCGGGAATTTGCTTCTTCGCGGCGCTCCGCGCGAGTCTTCTTCTGGGCAAACAGGGTGGGCGTGAAAGTGGCAACTGCGATCACGAACACGGTCACGCCGGTTACGGAAACAAGCCGTTGGATGATCCGAGTCATACTAGTTCCACCTCTTCCTGATTCTTCGATGCTGGCAACTGCCCACCGGTTTCGCAAACTCTCACCGGTTTCGCAAAACTATGGACGCGCGGGACTACTTCCAGTCGTCGCCTTCATCGTCCTCGTCTTCCTCTTCATCTTCGTCCATGTCTTCGTCGTCGAAGTCGTCGTCATCCTCGTCTTCGTCTTCGTCGTCATCGGACTCCGGTTCCAATTCCAACGGGCTGGTGCTGCTGACGTTCAAATTCGCGCCACATTCTTCACAGGTGAGCGCGTCGCCCTCGTCCAATTCTTCTTCGTCTACGTCGATTACCGCGTCGCAAAGCGGGCAGTTGACCATCGATGTCTCCTTGAACACGCCCACGGCTGGGCATGCTCCCAATTATTTTTACCACGAGATGCGGGCGTGAAAGGTTAGGCCGGTTGCGCGGATCCCGCCGCGCGCTCCATGTCCGCCGGAGAAACAGTGACCAACGTCTTTTCCAGGTCCTCGCCCGACGTGATCATGTACTGGATGTGATGCGCCGCCAGTTTCATGCACCACGGGTCGGTGAGCGGATGGCCGGTTTTCGCGGAAAGTGACAACAACTCAGGGTGAGGCAGAGCGATCACTTTTTCCTGCATGGGTTCGCCTTCCGTCCACACGATGAACTTCACGTCAACGGTGTCTGCGTGGCGAATGGAGATTCCGGTCTGCAACCAACGGAATTCCACTTCCCAGTTGCGTCCAAACGGATCGGGTCCGGCGGTGAAGCGGCGAAGATTCTCAGGCATCTTTTTCAGATTACCAAATGACGGAATTTTAGGACGAACCCGCGCCCGGCC
>JBEBGM010000002.1:0-190107 GCA_040081455.1 Bryobacteraceae bacterium | reverse complement strand
CTGGTGAAACGAAACTCGAACCCGCCCGTCGGCGCATCCACCTCCGCATCCACTCGATTCAACGCGATCTGGAAAAAGTGCGCGGCGGCCGTGCCACGCAGCGCCGCCAGCGCCAAGCCGTGCCGCTCGCCACCATCTCCCTGGTCGGGTATACAAACGCGGGCAAGTCCACGCTTTTCAACCAGCTCACGGGAGCGGGCGTCATCGCCGACGCAAAGATGTTCGCCACGCTCGATCCCACCGTCCGCCACGTGACGCTGCCTTCACGCCGCAAGGTGCTTATGAGCGACACCGTGGGCTTCATTCGCAACCTGCCCACCACGCTGGTCAAGGCCTTCCGGGCGACGCTTGAAGAGGTAACGGAAGCGCAGCTCCTATTGCACGTGGTCGACGCCAGTTCCGCCCAGGCGCCCGAGCACACCGCGCACGTCATGGCGACACTGGCCGAAATCGGCGCCGATACAACACCGCAAATTCTGGTGCTCAACAAGATCGATTCCATCGATGGCGAAACCAATCCTGCGGCGCTCGCCCGCACCATTCTTTCCGCACCCGAGCATCAGCCCGCCGGGGCTTGCGCCATCTCGGCGCGCGCCGGCATTGGCTTGAAAGAACTGCTCGCCAAAATCGACCAGGAACTGACGCTCGACCCCGTCATCCACTGCACCTTCCGCATCCCGGCCGCCGACGGCGTTTCTTTGCATCTGATTCACGAGCGTGGCAAAGTCCTCAAGACACGCTACGTGCGCGACAAATGCGTGCTGGAGGCCGAGGTGCCTGAATCCGTTCATCGGCGCCTGGTGCACTACGTAGCCAAGTCCTAGACCAAAATACCTGTTTGCTCTCTGGGAACGGTGATTGTACCCTTGATATATCGATGAACGGGCCGAACCTGCTCACCCTGTCTCGAATCTTCCTGGTGCCCCTGCTGGTGGCGGCACTGCTGAGCGATTCCCCGTGGCTCGACCTTGGTGTTTCTCACCAGATATTGGCGCTTCTGATCTTTCTGGCAGCCGCCGCAACGGATCTCCTCGATGGTTACCTCGCACGCCGCTGGAGCCAGATCACCACGCTCGGCATGCTGCTGGATCCTATCGCCGATAAACTGCTGATCTCCGCCGCGCTGGTTTCTCTTGTGGATATTCACCGTGTGCCGTCTTGGATGGTGATTCTCATCATCAGCCGTGAATTTGCCGTGACAGGCTTGCGCTCCATCGCCGCGTCGGCTGGTTTCACCATCGCTGCCAGCGAACTTGGGAAAACAAAGATGGTGGCTCAGGTGATTGCGATTGCCCTGGTGATTGCCGGCATTGAGTGGCCCGTATTCACGACGCCTGGCATCCTTGCGATGTGGGCCGTTATGGCCTTCGCGCTTCTCTCCGCCGCCGATTATCTCCGCAAGTTCTGGCACGGCGTCGATCAGCACGTCACGTTGCGCCGCCGCAAGCAGTTGCTCGAAATGCAGCGCCAACAGCGCCGGGCAAAACGGGCCGCACTCCATGTGGACAAATCCGCGCGCCGCACCACAAAAGCCGCGAGTGAAACCGTCGCTCCCCGCTAAGTCAACAATCGACTAACATTCCACCGGCAACCCGAATGCCTGCCACGCGTCCAGACCACCAATCAAGTTCGTGACGTTATCGAATCCCGCGCGCTGAATCAGGCTACAAGCCACCGCGCTGCGATAGCCGCCTTTGCAATGAACCACAATCGGCTTGGTGCGATCCAAATCTCCAAGTATCGATTCCAGTTTATCCAGCGGCTTGTGCATCGCCCCGGCGATATGTCCTGAATCCCACTCGCCTTTGCGCCGGACATCTACCACCTGCACGCCCGCGGCATCAGATTCCAATTCGCGTTTCAATTCATCCGCCGGAATCTGCACAATCTGCGCCGCCGTCTTGCGCGCCGCAGCCCATGCCGTCATACCGCCATTCAGACAAGCGTCCGTGCGCTCCACGCCCACACGCGCCAGCCGCATGCGCGATTCCTCCAGCGCCTCATCGTCTTCGGCAACCAGAACAATGTCCTGATTCATTCCGATTAACGACGCCGCGGTTCCCGCATACTGCCCGCCCAGCGGAATATTCAGCGCGCCCGGCACATGCGCGGCGCAAAACTGAATTGCCGGACGAGTGTCCAGCACCACCGCGCCCTTTGCCTGCCTGGCCGCCACTTCATCAGGAGACAAATGTGCGATCGGCGGCAGTTCAGCCAACGCATGCGCGCCATGCCGGTTGATCTCTGCGTCGGTGGCAAAGTAACTGGGCCGCTCCGGCAACTCAGCCGTGAGCAACTTCACGAACTCTTCTTTCGATCCCGCGCGTAGTGCGTAATTCCATTCGCGCTCTTTGCCGATGGTAGATTGCTTCTCCGCGCGCATCTGCTTGCCACACAACGATCCCGCTCCATGCGCCGGATACACTTCGACGTCGTCGCCCAGCTTCAGTAATTTTTCATGCAAGCTGTCATAGAGCATCGCCGCCAGTTCCTGAGGCGTCTTATCTTTCGACAAATCGGGCCGCCCCACATCGCCGATGAATAGCGTGTCGCCTGTCAGTACCGCCCACGGCTGTTCATTCTTGTCCAAGTCGGTCACCGTAATCGAAACGCTTTCCACGGTGTGGCCCGGCGTTTCCAAAAATCGCAGAATCGCTTTGCCGAAGCGGATCTCATCGCCATCATGCACATCCACGTGCGGGAAATCCGCGCCCGAGGCCGCGCCCAGGTAGATCTTCGCTCCGGTGCGCTCAGCCAGTTCCAAATGTCCGCTGACGAAATCGGCGTGCAGGTGCGTCTCAATTACGTACCGGATCTCAAAGCCGTGGGCCTTGGCTTCATCGATATAAAGGTTCACGTCGCGCTGCGGATCCACCACGCAAGCAACGCCCTCCGACGCAAGCATGTAGGAGGCGTGCGACAGGCACGTCAGATAGAACTGCTGGAAATACATAGTTGGCCTCGAAAGAACGCCGGGCGGTTACGCCGGCAAATGCTGCCGCAAGGGTTTGTAAAAAGCGCGGACAAAATCGGCGGCGGTGCGCGTGGCGGTCTCTTCGTCGCGATTGACAACGGGGACCACAACACGAACCAGCGCCGTGTCCGTACGGTTCAACTTCATCGCGTCCATCACCACCCAGAACTTCGCCGTATATTCATCGGCAATCACGCGATCGCGCGATTGATACCAATACATCACCACGCTGCGTTGATCGCCGAACGCCACTACATACTTGTTCACCGAAATCGGAACCGCTTCGCCCACATCGATCGAAAACTCGCCCGAGTTCACTGGCGTCCAGCCGCTTCCCGGCAGGCAATTCTTCGGCGAGTGCGGAGCCTTCCCATTACGCTGAGAGCGAAACGCAGCCACGAACAAATTCGCTCCCGAGCCTCCCGATGCGTACGTCCGGTTCAATATATCGTCCGCGCGCAAAACCTTCTGCGTGTCTTCGTCAACAACGCCTTCCTGCACAAATCGCCACTGGTCGAGCGTCAGCGGCAGTTGGGACAACGGCGCCGATGACGGCATCAACTCCGGCCGCACCGCGCTTCGCAGCAACACGGCTTGCAGTAGAATCAGGACGCTGGCCGCCACCAAGGCCGAGGATTTTAAGAACTTAGGCAACGGCAGACTCCTTGTCGTCCTGAGGCGATATTCTCCGGATAGCGGCGTGCGTTCCCACCAGCATGACCAGCGCGATCAGGAAAATGATCCAACCTTCCAGGCTATGGAAAAACCCTTGCGCCAATTCCGGGTTAATTTCGCTCAGAACGCCGGTGATCGTGACCCGCCCCGAGTTCGCAACAATCGCGATCGGAACCGTCAGCACCAGCAAAGTCCAGCGCATCCACACCTTGGAATCGAAGAAGTACGCGTAGACGAGCGACAAGAACGTGAGCGAAAGCAGGCTGCGAATACCGCTGCACGCCTCCACCACGGACAATTTTTGGCTCGCCAATTCCAGAACATTGCCATCGCGAAGAACCGGAATCCCCATCAGACCCAAGGCGAATTCGGCAACGCGGCTGGCAAACAACTGCAGCGGGAAAGTGATCTGGTTGTAGATCACCGCGGGAATCGGAATCATAAACGGCAGCAGTAGCAGGGGGAAAAGCAACTCCTTCACCAGCGCCACCCCACCGGCTACCAACAACAGGCCCAGCAGCGTGACCAGGAACGATGTCCTCTGCAAAAAGAGTTCCGCGCCCAGCATGCCCACATAGCCCTGGATGCCTCCCCACGCCATGATCGCCAAGCCCCACCACGCCGGGTCTCGCTTGAGCGCCAAAATCCGATCGCGGCGCTGCCAGGCGATGTAAAGCGCAACCAAGGGAACAAAGAAGCCGTGTCCTACGTCTTCATCCGTGCTCCATTGCTCGACAAGGTACCGGAGAATCGGGAAGTAAGCGCCTACCAGAAGCAACGTGAACCAACCCATAGCAGGCCAGGAAATCGCCTGCGAGGGGTTGTTGGACTGCTCGGAAATGGGTTCTGCCACCGACGCCATAAGGACTCTTTTACAAGTATAGGAGATTGGATCCGGCAAACTATACAGCTCTTCTCAGCGGCGCCTTCTCAACCCAGCCCCTCACTTTAAGGGAAAATGTGGACATGAAAATCCTGCGGACCCTTCTGGCTCTCGCCCTCATTGCAGCGTGTGTTCCCGCCGCTTCCGGGCAGACGCCGGCGGTCAACTGGGAGAAGGTCAAGACCGAAACGCTCCGCTACTACAGGGAACTGGTGCAAATCGACACCAGCGCCAACAACGAGAGCCGCGCCGTCGAGTACCTCCGCAAAGTGCTCGATGCCGAAGGCGTCCCCAACAAAGTCTTTGCCTCAGATCCCGCCCGTTCGAATCTGGTCGCCCGGCTCAAAGGCAGCGGCGCAAAGCGCCCCATCCTGCTGATGGCCCACACCGACACCGTCGGCATCCAGCGCCAGAAGTGGCCAGTCGATCCCTTCGGCGCGGTGATGAAAGAAGGCTACATTTGGGGCCGCGGCACCACTGACGATAAGGACAAACTCACCGCCGCTATGATGGTGATGATTCTGCTCAAGCGCGCCAACGTCAAGCTCGATCGCGACGTCATCTTTCTAGCGGAATCCGGCGAAGAAACCAGCAGCCTTGGCATTGACTTCATGGTGAAAGAGCATTTCGACGAGATCGACGCCGAGTTCGCGCTGAACGAAGGCGGTCGCACTCGCATCGAAAACGGCAAGGTCACCGCCGTACAGATCGCCACTGCTGAAAAGGTCCCCTTCTGGATCCGCCTGGTGGCCAACGGCACCTCGGGCCATGGGTCCATTCCGCGTGTCGATAATCCCGTGGTTCATATTTCCACTGCCGTCGGGAAGCTCGGCGCCTGGCAGACGCCAATGCGCCTCAACAACACCACGCGCGAATACTTCGAACGCCTGGCGGCCATCAGTTCTCCTGAGAAGCGCGCCCGCTACAACGGCCTGACCGACTCCGCGCGTTCGGCCGAGATCCAACGCTATCTTGCCGAAAATGAGCCCGATCACTATTCAATGCTCCGCACTTCTGTCACCCCCACGGTTGTCAAAGCCGGATTTCAAACCAACGTGATTCCTTCAGAGGCGGAGGCGTCCATCGATATCCGCGTGCTGCCCGATGAAGACCTGACGAGATTCTACGAAGACATCCAACGCGTCATCGGCGACCCCACGATTCGCGTCGAGCGCATCTCCACGGGTAGCCGGATAACCACGCCGCCGTCCAGTCTCGATAGCGAAATGTTCCGAGCGCTCGAAGCCGTTGGCAAGCGCCTTTATCCCGGCGCCGTAACGATGCCCACCATGCTCACCGCCGCCACCGATTGCGCCCAGCTCCGCGCCAAAGGGGTACAATGCTACGGCATCGATCCACCCACCACCGACGAGAACCGCATCAACTACGGCTGGCACAGCGACGTCGAGCGCCTCGCCGAGCCCACGCTCTATCAGTTTGTCGAATACGTTTGGAATGTAGTCAACGAAGTGGCGGCCACTACGCCTGCCGCAGCGAGGTAACCCATGCGCAAAGCCCTTGCCTTCTCACTCTTCCTGATGGCCCCTGCCCTCGTCGCGCAGGTTCCCGTTATCAACTGGGAACAACAGAAGCCCGAAATCCTCCGCCACTACCGCGCGCTGCTGCAGATCAACACCGCTTCGCCTCCAGGAAATGAGACGCGTGCTCTTGAATACTTGAAAAAGGTTCTCGAAGACGCAGGCATTTCCACCAAAACATTCGCCAAAGATTCCAACAGGGCCAACCTCGTCGCACGGCTCAAAGGCAACGGCTCGAAGCGCCCGCTGCTCATCCTCGCGCACACCGACGTGGTTGGCGTACAGCGCGAAAAATGGCCCGTGGACCCCTTCGGTGCCGTGCTCAAAGACGGCTACGTCTGGGGCCGCGGCGCTTCCGATGACCGTCCCGTGATCGTCGCGAACCTCATGACGATGCTCTGGCTCAAGCAAAACCAAACCAACCTCGATCGCGACATCATCTTCCTCGCCGAATCCGGCGAAGAGGCCGATACCACGGGCGTCGGCATCAACTTCATGGTCGCTCAGCACTTCGACGAAATTGAGGCCGAGTACGCGCTGACCGAGGGCGGCAACGCCACCATTGAAAAACAAGGCGAAAAAGACGAACGCGTCACCATGGTCAACATCGGCACCGCGGAAAAGGTCCCGGCCCGCGTGCGCCTCGTCTCAAATGGCACCTCCGGCCACGGGTCCGTGCCCCGCATGGATAACGCTCTAACGCATCTGGGCGGCGCCGTGGAGCGCGTCGGTCGCTGGCAAACGCCGATGCGTCTGAATGACACCACGCGTACCTATTTCGAAAAGCTCGCCACCATGAGCACTCCGGAAATGGCCTCGCGTTACAACGGTCTGCTTGATCCCAAACGCACCACCACCTCGCAGCGCTACCTCGCTGAGAATGAACCGGACCGCTATTCCATGCTGCGGACCTCCGTCGTCCCCACAATGCTCAAAGCAGGCACCGGCCCGAACGTGATTCCCTCGGAAGCCGAAGCGACGCTCGACATTCGCGCGTTGCCCGATGAAAACATCACGGCGTTCTACGCGGAGATGCAGAAAGTAGTTAACGATCCCGCGGTGAAGATTGTCCCGCTTCCGATGACGCGGCCTTTTTCTCCCGCGTCTCGATTGGACACCGAGATGTATCGCATTCTCGAACGCACCGCACAGAAGATGTATCCCAAGGTGACGGTTCTGCCCACCATGTCCACCGGCGCCAGCGACATGGCGCAGCTTCGCGCCAAAGGAATTCAGAGTTACGGATTGGGACCAGCAACCACTCGCGAAGACCGCATCAACTACGGCCCGCACAGTGACGTCGAGCGCATGCCCGAAGCATCTGTCTATAGATTCGTGGAGTTCGTTTGGACGGCAGTTACCGAAGTGGCGGCGTCCAAATAACGGGGAGAGACTAGCTGGCCGCTTCCGCCGTCGATTCCGCGTTGGCGACATTCTTTGTCGCGCGATTCACCAACTTACGCGGATCGAGTAAGTGTTGCGGCTTGTAGCTGCGTTGCGACCAGCGATTGCCCGGCTCGAATTCGACACCCAGGAAATAGCCGATCTCGCGAAACACGCAGTAGCGAACTTTGCCCATCAGCACACCGTTCGGATACGTGATGCGGAAGGGCGTCCCCAGCGCAACGGGCCGCTCCACCTGCAAGCAAGCTCCGGATAGGGAAATGTCCTCCAGATTCGCGACGCCGCGGCGAATGCGCCCCGTTTGATCCTTCCACTGCACATCAACGAGGTCCGCACAAAGTAATCGGGGTTCAACGCGCCTATCCAGCATATTCAAGAGTGTAATCGTCGCCGTCCGGCATTTTGATTAGCGTTTGCGCCTTAGACAATTTTCACTTAATTTCCGAGTAAGGCGGTGGCTTAAAACGTTGGAGGCCAAAGGGGATACAAACCACACGGGCACTGGTACCATGTGTGAAAATGCTCCTTCATCTGATCCTGATAGCCTTCTTCGGTGTCTATCTCCCTTGGATGAAGGGCCTTGAGTTTTTGGATCCGCCGATGATCTGCGGCTACGCCTGCCTTGGCGCGCTGTTCGCTGGGCCTTCTGCAGGACAGGCCTTTACCGGAGGCGGCCCACGCCGCGATGGCACGCCCACCACTCGCCCGCAATCATGGCGCGAAGCGGTCGGTCGCATAATTCGCGCAATGGTCTATGGCGAAACGCTCATTGCCGTCTTCCTTGCGGCTGGTATCCTGACAGTAAATTTCCGGCACGCGGGGCATTGGTGGTTGCCTCAGTTGGACACGCTTGCGGCATCCGCCCTGCTTGGCGCGGCGGCATCCGCGCTGGTGGTGGTCACCGTGGCCTGGCTCTCCCTGCGGTATTCGGAAAGAGCCGCGCGGTTCGGGATGCGGTTCTTGCTCTTAGTCATGTTGCTGGCCTATTACTACGAATCTCTTCGAATCGCCGAATACGCGCTGCCGGGCACGCTTTTTTGCTCGCTGGCCGCGCTCGGATTTTTCTACCTGCTTCGGCGCGAGGTGGTTCCCCAATGACCGGTCTCCCGCCCGACAACAACAATGCGAAGCTTCTCGGGCTGGCGCCCAAACTGGCACTGTTCATCGCCATCGCCGGAGCGGCGCACGTTCTGCTTCCCGAGCGGATCACGCCGATCGCTGGATTGCTGGTCTCCTCCGCTCTCACCGTATTCGCCGCCGGAGCAGCTTCGAACGAAATCGCCGTCCGCCTGTGGGAGGAAGGAAGACTCAGCGACTTCGGCCTCGGCTGGAATCCAAAGTCCGCGCGAAACTCCCTGCTCGGCATCGCCGGTGGATTGGGCGCCGTCACCGCGATCGTTCTGTTTTCCCTGGCCGCCCGCTTCGCCGTTTACGAAACGATTCCGGAGCAAACAACCAGTTGGCCGAATATAGCCTTTGTCGCTTTCGTCCTGATTCTCGGCGCCGCAGGAGAGGAAATGCTTTTTCACGGTTATGCGTTTCAGGCGCAGCGCAAAGTGATGGGCGATTTCGCGGCCATTCTGCCGGTGGCCGTCATCTTCGGGGTGGTGCACATGGGCAACGCCAACGCCTCGATTCTCGGCATCATCAACACGGTTCTCTGGGGAGTTCTGCTTGGCTGGTCGTACATCTTAACCGAAGGACTGTGGCTCCCCATCGGACTGCACTTCGGGTGGAACCTGGGCCTGATGCTCTTTGGCATCAATTTGAGCGGGTTTACAATAGGGGTGGTTGGATACGAGCTGCACTGGAACCGTGGCGATCTCTATAGCGGAGGCGCTTACGGCTTGGAAGGTAGCTTCCTGACGACCATCGCGGTTGCGGCATTGTTTTACGCCGTCAAGCGCGCTAATCCTGAGGAGGTTCCGGGCGAGACCGGAGCCGTTTAGGATTCGCAAGAGGTGCGCGATGCGTTTTGTTCCTCGATCTGTTGTTGCTCTCGCGGCGGCCCTCGCGCTGCTGCCGGTCTCGCTTCGCGCCGATTCAAAGAAACTCAAAGAAGACCAGCGCATTGAAATCCTGCGCGGCCTCACCGCTGAATACGCCAAGATCAAGGTTCTGCTTCCGAAGTCCAAGAAACCGCTGGAATTTCACTCCGATGGCACTTGGGAGCAGGATAAATGGAAGGCCTCGGAAAAGGAAATGGGCCCCGCCGGCCGCGTTGGCGATCTGATCCAGGTGACACATGTCGGCATTGAGAAGGACCGTATTGTCCTCGAGTTGAACGGTGGCGGAAAGGCCCGCGGCAAATGGACCGATCACATTCAGGTCGGCATCGGAAACACCACCGCACCGATCACGAGCGGAACCAACGCCCCCGGCGGCACCGTGGTCACGCTGCTCTACGACGCCCCCATCGGTGAGACCAACGCCGAGGAAGTGAAGAAGCTTTTACTGCCCATTCTCGACTTCGAGAAAGAAAGCGTCACCACAGATTACGTCGAATCACTCCCCGAGCCCATCAAGGAAGCTGTGCGCTCCAAGAAAGTCATCGAGGGGATGAATCGCGATCAGGTTATCCTGGCCGTCGGCAAACCCGTCCGCAAGGTCCGTGATAACAAAGACGGAACCGAGTATGAAGACTGGATCTACGGCGAGCCTCCGGGCCGAGTCAGTTTCGTCACTTTTTCGGGCGATAAGGTAGTCCGGGTCAAAGACACCTATGCGGGATTAGGCGGTTCCATCTCGCAAGGCCCTGTCATTCAATAACTTCGCCACCGTTCCGCGGCCCCTGGTACCAGTCGCGGTACTATGCCGATTCCACCTCCGGTACCTTGTCCAGCCAGTCCCCGAACCGCACACTAAAAAGCGAAGGATTGTCCATGGAGCGCAGCGAGTTCGAACAGTGGAAAGGCAGGGAAGTCGCACGCCTTTTATCGCTCGTCGAGACTGAACGGCGCTACTACCAGGAAATGGTGGCCGGGCTCCCCGTCGCCCTTGCCGTCCTCAGCTCGGACCGCTCCGTTGCCTCCGCCAACCGTGCCTTCCGCCAACTGTTTGGACTGACCATCGACGAGGTCCGCAAAAAGGCGATTGAACAGATCCTGCCTTCGGACGTGCTGATCGAAAAGATCCGCGATTTGAACATCCACGGGCTTGCGAGAACGCCGTTTGTCATCAATGCGGGCGAAAAGCACTACCGCGTTGGCCTAGTCCCCATCCGCAACTGGAGCGACGACATGGAGCCCGAAACGCTCCTGGTGGTCGAAGACATAACCGACCTGCAAACGCCCGTCGAACCCCGCCCACAAACGGCGGCACCCTCCCGCGCGCTGGCTCCGGACTTCGAGAACCTCCCCGCCATCATCTGGCAGGCAAATCCGGCGACGCTTGCGTTTTCCGCCCTGGGCGGCGGCGCGGAAGCGTTGCTTGGCTACACAGCCAAGCACTGGACCCAGACACCCGGCTTTTTTGCGGAACGCATTTGCCCGGAAGACCGCGAAACCGTTCTGGCTCTCTACCACTCCGCTCTGGAGCACGGTGGAGAAGCAAGCGCCGAGTTCCGCGCCGTTGCCGCCTCCGGCGAACTGGTTTGGTGCCGTGAAACGATTCTCGCCCCGGATCCCGGCACGGGGAACACCTTCAGTGGGGTGCTCACCGCGATCTCTCAGCGCAAACAGGCCGAACATCTGCGGATTGCGGCCGAACGCCACGCCGCGCTCACGCACGTCTCCGGCCGTCTGGCGCATGACCTGAACAACCCTTTGATGATCGTCAACGGCTACACCGAAGAGATGCAGCATAGCTTCGAAGCCGGCGACCCGCGGCGCGCCGACATGGAACAGATCCTGACGGCCACCCAGCGCATCTCCGACCTCACCAATCAACTGCTTCAATTCACCCGTCATAGTTCCGCGGCTGCGACCACCATCAACGTGACCAAGACGCTGACGGCCATCGACAAGAAACTGGCCACCGCCGCCGACGCGCCAATCGCGATCTCGGGTCTCGAAAATCTCACCGCGCACGCGAACGCAGAACAGCTGGAACAAGCCTTGATCGCTCTGCTGGCGGTGAATCCTGAAGGCCGTACGCGAGTCAAGATTAAATGTGACCGCACCACCATCACCGAATCCGTCGAAGGAGCCACACTCCAACCAGGCGACTACGCTCGCATCACGTTCGAAGACAAAGGTACGCAGCTGACGCCGGCCAGGCAGGCGACGCTGTTTGAATCGTTCTTCAGCAAGGATCCGCAAAAAGCGGAGGGCGTGACACTCGCTTACGCCTACAGCAACATTCGCAATTGGGGCGGCGACATCGCCGTCGAAAGCCTGGGGGACGGCGGAGTACTCTTCACCGTCTACCTTTCGCATTCCAGACCGGCGAACGCGAAGTCCGCACTGGAAACTCACACAGAGATGATTTTCCAGGAACCCGAGTCTCCGCGCCCCCACGTTCTCGTGGTGGACGACGAACCCGGCATCCGGTCCTTGGTTGCGAAAATCCTGCGCCGCGAAAAGTTTGAGGTGTTCGAAGCGGGCAGCATCGAAGAGGCAACTACCTTGCTGCGCGAGCAGAAGAGGCCCGTAGATCTCCTGGTCACCGATGTGATGCTGGGCGAACAAAGCGGCCGCGAACTGGCGGAACAGGCTGCTCAGTTGGTGTCCGGGATCAAGGTTCTCTATATCTCGGGATTCACGGACGATGAATCCGTCCGCACCGGCGAGTTTCCACCGGGCGCGAAGTTTCTGCAAAAACCCTTCACACTGGGAGCACTGGTGGGCCGGGTGCGCGAAGCTCTCGAAAGCTAATCTGGTTACGCCGCCACTGCGGGCAACGCCACGGGTGCGCCGTTCACACGAACTTCCAGCTTCGGTGGATGCAGCAGAGTGTTGTGGATCAAACACTTGCGAACCGCATCGAGTAGCGCCGCATGGTGCTTGGCGGTCAACGTGCCAACATACTGCACGTCAATGCTAAGCTCTCCCAAACGCGCCGGTTTTGCAGCCTTTTCGGCTTGTACGCGCACCTGCAACCCGTCGGTCGCCAATCGGTTTATCTTCAAATATTGGGCAGCGTAATACCCAGCGCAAGCACCAAGGGAGGCGAGCAGGAACTCCGGCGGTGTCATCCCTTCGTCAAATCCGCCATTTTCAACGGGCTGATCACAATAGATACGGTGGCCCCGCGCCGTTACTTCGAATTGAACGTCGCCCAGGTGGTTCACAACCACTTCCAACATACTCACCTCCATTGGGAACGATGCGCTCTCGCGGAGTCGCGTGACACACGTTGTCACCGTTTTTGATGGACGGCATCTTCCTTTTTGTGTTCCGTTGGCGAGCGGACAGGATGGCTGGCCGTGTGCGCGGAACCGCTTGTGTACGATGAGGATGTGGACACGGAACAGGACTTGGCTCTCCGGTTGATCTCGGGTGCTCCGTCGGCATTCGAGGAATTCGTCGATCTCTATCACGGCAAAATTTTTCGCTACAGCTACGCCATGTGCGGGCAAAGGGAGGACGCCGAAGAGGTCGCGCAGGAGACTCTGTTTAAGGTATTTGAAAATTTGACGCAGCTTCGCGATCCGGCGCATTTAAAGGCTTGGGTGTTTCGCATCGCACGAAACGCATGCCTGATGAAGCGCCGCAAGAGCGTGTTTGCCCCGGAAAAGGAAGTTTCGCTCGACGAGTTGCGGCCTGCCAAGGACGGCGAGACACAGAAGATCGAGATCGCCGACTGGTCGGGCTTGCCCGAAGATCTGGCAAGCGATGCGGAACTGCGGCGCGCCCTGGATGCCGGGGTAGCGCAGTTGCCCGAGATGTACCGGGCCGTATTTTTACTGCGGGATGTGGAAGGAATGGCAACCAACGATTCCGCCGAAATTTTGGGAGTCACCGAGGACGTCGTCAAAACGCGCCTGCACCGCGCTCGCCTGATGCTTCGCAAGCATCTGGACGGCTTCCTGATGACTCGCGGTGGCATGACCGCCAAAGGAAGTATCCACTCATGGCAATGAATGACTGCAAGAACGTTTTTGCAATGCTCTCCGAGCACCTCGACGGAGAGCTCCCCGCCGCGACGTGCGAGGAACTGGAAAAGCACATTCAGGACTGCGCGCCCTGCGTGGAGTTTGTCGAAAGCCTCAAGAAAAGCATCGCGCTCGGCCGCAAATACCAGCCGGGCAGCGAGCCGCCACAACTGGCGCCGGACGTCAAACTCTCGCTACAGCAAGCCTACCAGCGCATGCTCAATGAACGCGCGGTGAACGGCAAGTAGCTTAACTGAATAGGGCTCGCTGAATGGGGTTTACTGAATGG
This sequence comes from Bryobacteraceae bacterium, assembly GCA_040081455.1. GTDB lineage: Bacteria > Acidobacteriota > Terriglobia > Bryobacterales > Bryobacteraceae > Palsa-187. The sequence goes on along the minus strand of JBEBGM010000002.1, from coordinate 176,310 downwards.
ACCCCGGCGTCTTGGGCTCCAGGCGGATTTCGCCGAACGCCGATTCGTACTGCGAAACGTTCTGCGTTAAAAGGTTCGCAAGTGCTTTGGCCTGCTGCGGGCTCAAGATGATTCCCTGAAAATTTTGAATGTTCACGGCATCGGGCGCCGTCGGATTCAGAACGCCAAACTGCAAAACAAAATCCCACAAGCTGGCGCGCACCTGCACACTGTTGGCGTAATTCTCGCGATAGTCGGCGGTGTTCGAAAGCTGAATCTTCGTCGGCGGCTGCTGTGGATGCATGCTTTTAGGATAGCTTGCGGATCGAACGGATTCCCCGGCATTTTTGAATCTTCCATCAATCCCATCTACGCCATCACAACCGCCGCTATCACTCGATTTCGCCTGCAATCAACCACTTCCAGAAAGACTCCACGCACGAGCACCAAAACATGCCCTACAACATAGGCAAGGAGTTCGTGCGCTCACTTATCGGAGAGCCGAATCGACCAAGCGCGGGGCCCGGGCCCTGTGGCGGGTCTGCGGGCGATGAGAGTTTCGCCGGTCTTAAACTGGCCCCTAAGCTATGCGGGTAAAAACTAGACCCACGCCGTTGCGGGCAAATAAACGGTCTCGCGCTGTTCGAGTCAAACGACAGCCTCTTTGCCGGAAGAGTAACATCCGGATCGGGAGCTCCCTAAACTTTGTTCTGGGATACGTGTGTCTTGGAAGGTCTTTATTCTTTGAAAACACGGCGCGATGGATCGAAAATCGGGCCGCATCGGACCCCGCTCATCAGAGCGAAGATCCATCAGCGTTCCGCAACACAGAAGGCGACTCCTTTACGCCGTTTCCTTCATCAGGTCCAACAGGAACGCGTATTCGAGTGCCGTTTCTTTCAAATGTTCATACCGCCCGGATGCGCCGAAGTGGCCGCTGCCCATGTTGGTTTTTAGAAGTAGGATGTTATCGTCGGTCTTCATCCGCCGGAGCTTTGCGGTCCATTTGGCGGGCTCCCAGTACGAGACGCGAGGGTCGTTCAGACCTGCGGTGATCAGCATGGCCGGGTACTCTTTCGCTTCCACGTTTTCGTACGGCGCGTACGATTTCATGTAGTGATAGAACTTGGGATCGGCGGGATTGCCGAACTCTTCGTATTCACCGATCGTCAACGGCAGCGTCGAATCGAGCGCGGTGTTCAGTGAATCGACGAACGGGACACCGGCTACTACGGCTCCGAAAAGATCGGGCCGCAGGTTGATCACAGCGCCCATCAGCAGGCCGCCTGCGCTGCGGCCGTTGATCGCCAAGCGCTTGGGCGACGTGTATTTGTTGGCGATCAAATACTCGGCGCACGCGATGAAATCGGTGAAGGTATGGCGTTTCTGGAGCATCTTGCCATCGTCCTGCCAGAGCCGGCCCACGTCGCTGCCGCCGCGGATATGGGCGATGGCGAAGGCCCAACCGCGGTCGAGCAGGCTCAGGCGTTCTGGAGCAAACGTCGCGTCGATGCTGATTCCGTAAGAGCCATAACCGTACAACAACAGCGGCGCTTGGCCATTCCGAACGAAGCCTTTTTTGTAGACGATGGAGACAGGCACCTGAACCGGCGCACCGGGCGCTCCGTCTGCTTTCGGCTGCGATGCCGCAGTCACATACACACGCTCCGATTGATACTGTGACGGATCATAGCCGCCGAGCACGGCTTGTTGCTTCTTCAACTCAGCCGCGCGCGTTTCCATGTCGTAGTCGAACACCGACATCGGCGTGACGAGCGACGTGTAGCGGTAACGCAGAATTTTGGTATCGAATTCCGCCATGGGACCGATTTCGAGCGAATAAGCAGGCTCGGGAAACGCAATCATATGTTCGGCGCCCGTGGGCAGATGGCGCACGCGGACTTCGACCAATCCTTTGTTGCGCTCCTCGGTGACCATGTATTCACGGAACGCCGTGATGGATTCAATGGTCACGCCCTCCCGTGCGGACAACACTTCTTTCCAGTTTTCCTTCGATGGATTCGCCACGGGCGCCGTCACCACTCGAAATGTCTTCGCGCCATCGTTGGTGCGGATGAACCACGAACCAGCGGGCCGGGTTCCAGGGCCGCTGCTGTCGCTGTGGTGCGTCACTTCGTATTCGATATCCTGCACGCGTGGAAGGATGGGGATGAACTCGCCGTTGGCGTCATTGGCATCGAGCGCGCGGACTTCCGACGTGACGGGGCTATCGCTGCAAATCAGCACGAACGCCTCACTGCGCGTGCGGTTGATCTCAACGGTGAAGCGCTCATCGGTTTCGTGATAGACCAGAATGTTTTCGCCCGCGCCCAGATGATGGCGCCACACTTGATAGGGGCGCAACGCGGCGTCGAGAACGGTGTAGAAGAACGTGGCGTTGTCGTTCGCCCATTCGAGCGTGTAATACGTGTTGGGAATCTCATCTGGAAGAAGTTCGCCGGTTTCGAGATTCTTCACGCGGATGGTATACGTTTCGTCGCCGGTGAAATCGACCGAGTAGGCGAGTAGTTTGTGATTCGGGCTGACCGCAAACGAACCGACGCGGAAATACTCCTTCCCTTCGCCCATCACATTGCCATCGAGCAAAATTTCTTCTGGACCGTCCTCCGATCCGTGGCGACGGCAGAAGATCTGATACTGTTTCCCTTCCTCGGTTCGCGCGTAGTAGTAATAATCCTCCCGCTTCAGCGGCACTTCGGCATCAGTCTGCTGGATGCGGCCGAGCATCTCGTCATACAGCTGCTTCTGCAGCGGCTCGGTGTGGCGCAGCTTCTCCGCAGTGTGTTGGTTCTCGGCTTTCAGATAAGCGATGGTATCGGGGTCGTTGCGGTCGCGCAGCCAAAAGTAATCGTCCACGCGGGTGTCGCCGTGAACGGACATGGGCTTGGGGACAACCTTCGCAATCGGTGGAAGCATGGGAACCCCCATTCTAGCGGCTTGCGCGAGAAACGATGGCTCAAACTTCGCTGGGAAGCGCAGGCAGGCCCGCGGGATCAGATTCGCCCAGTGATTCGGAAGCAATCAGAAGAAACACAATCAGTACGGATGCGGATGATGCGATGGAGTATGGTTTCCCCGCCCAGGCCAAAAGATAGGGCAAGGGTGTGGAAAACAACGTGGCCGCTACCTTTGTGTACGGTGTCGTCGAGTACTGGATAGTCAAGAGAATGGGGACCAGCAGCAGCGCGGCATCGTAGACATAAACATGCGGCGTGATGAAGAGCGAGGCGAGCCCCGTGAGCGCGAACAGTCTCCACAACGGAGCGTTTCTGGCGGCCGCAACAAACGCCGCGACCACTAACCCGAGCAGCACAACCGTCGCTGCCGTCGAATTAATTCCGGCGTTCTCCATGAAGCCTTGGAAGCTCAACATGAGTTCCGGCGTGGGCGAAAGGCGCTCCAGGCTGCTGTTCTGCAGCAGCGCGGCGTATTGTCGCGCTCCGGCGATGCCGGCCAGCCACAGAGTCATTCCCACTTCGACGGAGGCCGCGGCGACGTATCCGGCGAGCATCTTCCATCGCTTCTGAACCAGTAAGGCGAGCGGCCACAGCATCACAAGGTGAAACTTGATGAGCATCAGAGCGAGCGCGGCGCCGCCGGCAAATTCCATCTTGCGTTCACTCAATTCGTAGGAAAGCGCGAACAGGGCGAGCATTACGGTGCAATCCTGCCCGGTTGCGATACCGACGGGAGCGGGCAAGAACATGACCACGAAGACGAGCGCGTTTCCGCCGAATCTCCACCAGGCCCACACCCATGTGGCCAACAACAGCGCGGATTGCGCGGCGATCCAAAGCACAAAGGCGCTTTGATAGGAAAGCATCCGCAGCGGCGAAAGCATCCAAGCGTAGAACGCGGGACGGACGAAGGGCACCAGTTCCGTGCGATCCGGATAGAATTGCTGTTCCCGCGCAAGCTGCACGTCGACATTGTGCAGTTCGGCGTACCGGCCCTCCCCGGCAAGCGATGCGCCGGAGTAAATGTTCAAGAAGTCATGGCCGCGGGCACCCGGCAGAATCATGATTGCCTGCAGCACCCAAAAAACACACATGGCGGCGACAACGGCCCACACGGTTCCCGGAATGCGGCGGTCAATAGTCATGTTGCTGCGATTGGTCGTAAGGGGGCCTCCCGTATTCTCAACACACAAGGCCTTAGGACTCCATCGACAAAAGCTCGAGTTTTCTTGAGTCTGCGGACAGTTAGGCTTCGCTTGGAACAGTGGAGAACTCGGCCGCTTCCGCCGTGGCCATTGATTCCCCGGCGACAAGCAAGAGCAGGCCGAGCAGCGCAAGCGATCCCACGATGGAGTACGGCTTTCCTGCCAGAGCAAATCCAAACGTGAACGGCATGGAGAAGAACGTCGCGGCCACTCGTGTGGCTTTCTGCGTGGATAGGTGGATCGCAAGCATCACCGGCACCAGCAACAGCGCGGCGTCATAGGCATAGACATGCGGCGCGATGAACAATGATGCGGCGGCGGTGAGTGCGAACATTCTCCACAGCGGGGCGGTTCTCACCGCAAGCACGTAAACGACAATCACACTCGCGAGCAATGCGCCAATCGCCCAACTTCCGCTCATGTTCAGGTTGTCCATCAAACCCTGCCAGCTCACCATTAACTCAGGCGACGGCGAAAGGCGCTCGAGGCTTTTATCCTGCAGCAGCGCCAGATACCGCTTCGCGCCTGTAATGCCGCCCAAGCCAACGCTGACCGCTACTTCCAACGCTGCCGCGGCGCAATAACCGGCCAGCATCTTCCAGCGCTTTTGCAGTAGCAGAGCCAGAGGCCACAGCAGCACCAGGTGGAACTTGATCAGCATCAGAGCGAGCATGGCACCGCTAGCGAGATCTTTCTTCCGTTCGCTCAATTCATACGCCGCGGCAAGGATCGCGAGAATGAGAGCACAATCTTGTCCCGCGCCGATGCCAAGTGGCCCAGGCAGGAACAACGCCGCAAACACCAGCGCGTCCGGACCAAATCTTCGCCGCACCCACACCCACACGCCGATCAGCAATGCGGTTTGCATCGCGATCCACGCAACGAAGGCCGCCTGGTATGGCAGCAATGCCATGGGCGAGAGGAGGGCGGCATAGAACGATGGCCGCACGAAGGGAACCAACACTTCCCGGCCGGGATAGAATTGCTGCTCGCGTGCCAGTTGCACGGAGGTGTCATGGAGATCGGCGAAGCGGCCTTCGAGTGCCAGCGACGCTCCGGTGTAAAGATTCAGAAAGTCATGGCCGCGCGAACTGGGCAGCATCACGGTGGCCAGCAGCCCCCAAAACAGGCACATTCCGGCGACGAATCCCCAGACGGTGATCGATATGCGGGTGCTCTTGCTTCGATTGCTGCTACTCATGGACGCGCGGGGGCACACAACTCCCAAGGGTCCATCGGCAAAAACCTGCGTTTTCTTCAGGGTGCGTGCGAGTGTGAGCTACTGTTCCAGGTACGTGTAGCCGTTTAGGCCGTCTTCGTAGAAGCGCAGCAACAAGCCGGATTCTTCGTATCCAATGCGCCCTTCACGAACAGCCGCTTCCACGTCTCGGCGAAACTGCTCGGCAAGCTCAGTGGAACGGAACTGCACGTAATCGAGCACTTCGCGGACGGTATCGCCGCGAATCAGCGCTTCCACAACAACTTGTCCATTTTCATCCAGTTGTACGTGGACTGCATTGGTATCGCCGAACAGGTTGTGCATATCGCCCAGGATCTCCTGGTAGGCACCGACGAGGAACGTGCCGAGGAAATAGGGCTGACCGTTAAAGGTATGGAGCGGCAATGTCTTCTTGACGTCGCGTCGGTCGATAAACTGATCCACCTTGCCGTCGGAATCGCACGAGATATCGCCCAGAATGCCGTGGTGTGTCGGTTCCTGTTCCAGCCGGTGAATCGGCATGATGGGGAACAGTTGCTTCACGGCCCAGCTATCCGGCATGCTTTGGAAAAGGGAGAAATTGCAGAAGTAGGTGTCCGACAGCAGAGAATCCAAACCTTCCAGTTCTTCGGGAAAATAGTCGAGGTCCTTCGCCATCTTCTGAATGCGCCGGCAGATCACCCAGTACGTGCTTTCCGCCCAACTGCGCTGCTGCAGGGGAAGGTAACCCAAGCCGAACAGGTTCAGTGCGGAATCGAGCGCTTGTTGCGCGTCGTGAAAACTTTCGAGCAGATTTTTGGAACTCAGCCCGCGCAGTGTGTCTTTAAGATCGGTGAGCGGCTGTTCGACGTCATCCGGAATCTCTGGCAGCGTCTCTTCGTCGCCGAAGCCACTGACACCCAAAACATTGAATACCAGCACGCTGTGATAAGCCGCGACGGCGCGCCCGCTTTCGGAAATAATCACCGGGTGCGGAACTTCGGCTTCGTCGCAAACGCTCTGGATGTGATAGACGACGTCGTTCGCGTATTCCTGGAGCGTGTAATTGACGCTCGATTCAAAATCGGTCTGCGAGCCATCGTAATCGATACCAAGACCGCCGCCGACGTCCAGGTAATTCAGACCGGCTCCCGAGCGCCGCATTTCGACGTAGACTCGTGCGGCTTCAATTACCGCGCCTTTAATCTGACGGATGTTGGTGATCTGGCTGCCGAGATGGAAGTGCATCAACTGCAGGCAATCTTCCATGCCGACGGATTTCAGTTGTTCGAGCGCCTGCAGCGCTTCAGTCACGGTGAGGCCGAACTTCGATCGGAACCCACCGGACGACTTCCAGCGTCCCGAGCCGCGGCTGGCAAGCTTGATGCGGACACCGATCGAAGGGCGAACACCGACGCGGGCCGAGTGCTTGAGGATCAGCTCCAACTCCGTGTATTTCTCAACAACGGGGATGATCTGACGGCCGATTTTCTTGGCCAGCATGACCATTTCGATGTATTCGTCGTCTTTGAAGCCGTTGCAGATGATGGGTGTGTCGTTATCGGCAATCGCGAGCACGGCCAGCAGTTCCGGCTTCGATCCGGCTTCTAAACCGAATTTGTACGGGCGGCCGTATTCGAAAACCTCTTCGACCACCTGCCGCTGCTGGTTCACCTTGATGGGATAGACGCAGCAGTAACTCGACTTGTAGCCGTTTTCGGCAATCGCGGTGTTGAACGCCTGGCTCATTTCGCCCAGGCGCTGCTTCAGAATCTGACCGAAGCGGATGAGGATGGGGAGCGGAATGCCGCGGAGCTGAAGGTTGTCCACCAACTCTTTCAGATCGAGCCCACGCAGTGGATCCTTTTCGGGATGCACCCACAAGTGTCCGTTGCCGCCGACGGAAAAGTAGCCTTTCCCCCAGCTTGCGACGTCGTAAAGCTCGGCGGCTTCAGCGATAGTCCAGCGGTCCGCCGGCTCGCGTACCGGCGTCGTGTCGTTGGCTCGTACAGTTGCCATGAAATTTTAGTTTCCTTCTAACTCGCTTGTACCGCAAGTTAAAATTTCGTGAATCTGGGTTACGCTCCGCCCTTTCGAGTGGTGCCGATCCAGAGCAGAGGGCAATGCGGCAGAAAACGGGAAGGCACGAGCAGAGGCAATTTTTCGAACAACTTTTCGCGCAACAAGCCTTTGCCGGTTGGCCCGCCATGCTATTCTGAAGACGTAGTCCTCGTGGGGGCGGCTAGCTCAGTTGGGAGAGCACCACGTTCGCATCGTGGGGGTCGTGGGTTCGAATCCCATGCCGTCCACCAGCCCTGGTTGTGAGGACTTCCAGCAGCCTCGTTCCATGCCTGGCGAGACCACTCCCACACCGCAGATGACGCTTGAGCAGCAGCTCGAAAAGATGCGCAAGGATTGGGATGAGCGCGCCCGCGAGAATGCGCGTTACTACGTCGCCACCGGAAAAGAAGACTGGACGGACGAAGAGTTTTTTGCCTCCGGCGAAGAATCCATTAAGAACTACATTCGCAACGACATGGGCAATATCTGCCAAGGCAAAGACCCGAAGCAGATGCGGGTGCTTGAGATCGGTTGCGGGGCCGGACGCCTGACGCGCGCGCTTTCGAATCTGTTCGGCGAGGTTCATTCGGTGGATGTGAGCAGCGAGATGGTGGCGCAGGCGAAAGCCGCGCTAAAGGATCGCCCGAACGCGCACATCTACCACAACAACGGCTTTGACTTGAGCGTGATTCCGCCGCTTGAGTTCGATTTCGCCTTTTCCGAGATTGTGTTCCAACACATTCCCAGCCGCGAAGTGATTGAGAACTACGTGCGCGAAGTGAACCGCCTGCTCCGCCCTGGCGCGTTGTTCAAGTTCCAGATCCAGGGATACATGGAACTGGAGACGGCGCCAGATGACACCTGGCACGGGGCTCCATACTCCGTCGAAATGGCGACCGCCATGGCCTACCGCTGCAACTTCGAACCGCGCTACCATCACGGCGCGGGCGAACAGTACTTCTGGCTGTGGTTTTTCAAGAAGTCGTGAACGTCCTTTTTCGGTAGAAGTCTTTACCCGCCGCATTCGGCTTATCATGGAAGCGTGAAGTTTGTGCTCCTGCTCGCGCTTGCGCTGTTTCCCGTCTTGGGCGCTGAGCCGCAGATCCTCGAATTTGAGTCGGGCGGATTGAAGTATCAGGCATTGACGCGCAATGGCATCACCGTGATGTTCTCGCCGCTCCCGCTGCGCATTCAGAATTACACCGTGATTCAGGTGGCGATCTCGAATGGAGCACCCATTACCTGGACCGTGAAGCCAGAAGACTTTCGCTTTGAAAAATCAGGCGGCGGCGGCGTGCAGGCATCCGCGGCGCGGACTGTGGTGGATAGCATCTTTGAGAAGGCCGGGCGTGGCGATGTGATCAAGCTGGTGGCGGCGTACGAGGCAACCCTGTACAACAATGCGCAGATCCATTCGACCAACGGATATGAGGCGCGCCGTCAAAACGCGTTTGCCGATCTGGGATCGAATCGCCTGAAAGCAGCCGCGGCGGCTTCGGCGATCACAATGGTGACCACGAAGCTCGCTCCAGGGCAATCGACGGACGGAGCCGTGTTTTTCATCAACCAAGGCAAGCCGCTGGGCGCGGGGCGTTTGGTAGTGAACACGGCGGGCGAGACGTTTGTGTTCCCGATGGAAGACGACAAATCCTTGGCCGCTAAGCCGCGTTAGAGTACGCGGGCTTTGTAGGCGCCCGAGACGATGTCTGTTCCTGGTTCCGCGAACTGCGTGCGGACATAGGCAAGCGCGATGATTTTTCCGGTTGCGGGCGATTGGACCGCGCTCGCGATTTCCGCGGCTTCCGCTTCCCCCACCTTCAGCTTGACGCCATGCTCGGGCAATGTGGGCGTGACGTTACCCGACGCTGCCACTATTTCGAGCTTCCGCAAGACGCGATGAATTTGCGCACGGCTGCGGACGCGCTCGACGATCTCCTGGCCGAGGTAGCATCCCTTGGTGAAGTGGATGCCCTGCAATTGTCCGGTCTCCTGTACCAGGAAACGGTCAGACATTTCTTCGCCATAGCGAGGATGCCCGTTTTCGATGCGCACAATGCGAGTCTCTTCAAGCGATGCTTCGGGCAAAGAGCCAGCAGGAAGCGAAGACAGACGCTGCAGAAAATCCGCTTTGGCAGTGGTGTCCAGAAACAGCCGGAAACCGGGAGTGCCGGTGGCGCTCACACGTGCGAGCCAGACTTCGCCCCCTGCCTCGTCCGAGATTGCGCCCCAGCGTTGCAGGGCTCCGTCATTTGAAGGCAGCGTCGCGCCGAGCGATTCGAGCACGGCTCCGGCGCTTGGGCCCTCGACGGCGATCGAAGCCATCTGCGCGGTCACGTCCTCAACAGCGACGTCATCGGCAATGATGTAGCGGTCCAGGTGCTCGTAGATCCGGGCGCGTGTCTCGGGCTCGGTATCAAGCAAAAAATGATCCTCAAAACAAAACACCCAGGCATCGGCAAGGATTCTCCCCTGCGCGTTCAAAAAAAACGTATAGGCGCCATCGCCGGGGCGCATTTGCTGAATGTGCTGCGTGGTCATCGCGTGCAGCAGCCGCGCGCGGTCGTCGCCGGAAACGCGAATCCTGCCGCGCGCCGAAAGATCGATCCACGCCGCGTGTTCGTGGAGTGCCGAGTATCCCGTCATCTGCAATTCACTCATCTCAAAAAGCCGTAACTGACGCCATTGAGGGACCGGGGATTCCCCCAAAATGGAGCGGAGCCGGTCATCCCATTCCAGGTGCCGGTGCCCGCGCGCCGAGTGCCGGCGTTCGACACCAAGCCCCTTCCGGCTGGCTTCCCTGCGAGGCCGGCAATGCGCCGGCCGCACCTTCGAGAGCGGCTGATTCACACAATTGTAGTGTGGTGAGCCCGCCGGTTAGCTCAATAAATTCGCACCGCGTCTCTACCGGAAATGCCTCCCCGCCGGAATAGGCCGAAGTCTTACCCCAACGCGTCTAGCCCGGCACTCCCAGTGTACAATCCCGGTCCCTCGTTTCCGGCCTCGTACAATCAAATTCATGGCGTCCCCGTTGCTCCACGTTATTCTGCCGGTGGGCATGTTGCAGTGCAATTGCTCGATTTTCGGCGATCCGGATTCGAAAGAAGCGATCGTGATCGACCCAGGCGATAACATCGACCAGATCCTCGGCATCCTCGGACAGCATGGTTTGAATCTGAAGACGATCATCATCACGCATGCGCATATCGATCACATTGGCGGCGCGGCGAAGCTCAAAGCCGCCACGAGCGCGCCGGTGTTGATGAATGAGAACGATGAAGATTTATACGACCATCTCGACTGGCAAGCCAATTGGCTGCAAGTGGCCACGCCGAACAAGACCAAGATCGATGCATCGCTCAAGGATGGCGACGTGGTTGAACTGGGCGGCCAGCGGGGCGATGTACAGAATCCTCCGCTCCGATTTGAGATTCTGTTTACGCCCGGCCATACACAAGGGAGTTCGTCGATCTGGATTCCCTCGGAGAATAAAGTGATTGCCGGGGACACGCTGTTCCGCGATAGCATCGGCAGAACGGATTTGCCGGGCGGCGATTCGCGGAAGATTTTGCGGTCGATTGAAAATAAGCTGCTGACGCTGCCTGACGAGGCGATTGTGATTGCGGGTCATGGCCCGAATACGACCATTGGCCGCGAGCGGGAACGCAATCCGTTTTTACAGGGGATGTAGCGGGCAACGATCTGAGGCCCTTACGCTTGGGCCTTCTTCTGCCGCTGGATCTCTTCCATCACGCTGCCTACGAGTTCTTTGGCTCCAGTAATGCACTGGCTGATCATTTGAATATCCATGGCGGGCTTGCCGGGCTGGCGGGCGCTTTGGCAATAAACGCCGTGCTGTCCGACTAAGACGAGCGCGTCGGTCAATAAATCGAGCGTCACCGCGAGCCTCCCTCGCTCGATACCCATGCGAAATTCAAACTCTTCGAGCTCACGCTTGCGATCCTGATACACCGACATACTTCCAAGATAGCGGACGCGCGCGGCAACGCCGCCACGCGTGCTTATTGCACCGTCCACGATCCCCGCAGTACCCAGCCGGAGTTGATGGAGGGTTCATTCGCCTGCAGGTACACGGACTTCACGCCATTGAACGCAGGTTTGAAGGCGAGATTTATGGTGAAAAGCACGGAATTGCCCGACGTGGTCATGACCGTGTATCCGACAGCGCATTGGCTGTTTTGGAGTGTCGCCGAGGAGCCGATGGCTTTGGTGGATACCGATGTGCCGGCGTTGTTATAGAGGCCGATGGTCGCAGCCGCGCGATCGTAAACCAGGTAGCAGGCGTTCGCCAGGTTCGCCGGTGAGCCGTTGGTGAAAAGCATCGACATGCCGCTGATGTTGACTTGCGATACCGAATCGCTGACGGAAAACGTAAGCGACGGCGACGAGCCCGCGCCCGAGGATGGCGTGACAGAATCGGCCGTGGGCGCGCCTCCGGTGACGGTCCAAGCGCCGACCGTGGCCCAGCCGGAGTTTGCGGAGGACTCGGCTGCATAGAGATAGATATTTTTGGTCCCGAAGAAGCTGGCATTGAAGGTGAGATCCACGGTAACGATCATTTGCGTCGCGGTGAAGGCGACCGTTGTGTTCGCCCCTCGCAGCGTACACTGGCTGTTTCCGACAACAGTGCCGGAACCCGGCGTCACGGGGCTGGAACCGTTTGCGGCAACATCGTAGGAAAGCGATACCTGGTTGGTGAGGCGGTCATATACCAGGCTGCAGGCGTTGTTGGTGTTGAACGTCGTGGAGATGAGCGCGGCCATGCCGGTGAGGAAACCGGCGCCGCCCTGATCGGAGACGGTGAAGGTAAATCGCTGCGATGGACCCGAGCCTGACCCGGGCACAACGGAGTTGGCGACCGGGACTCCACCCGCGAGCACGGAGAACGTTCCCCGCTGCACCCAACCCGTGTTGAGCGCCCCTTCGGCCGCGTACATGTAAACATTCTTTGTGCCGGTAAAGGGACCCGTGAACGTCAGCGAGACGGTGAGAATCAGCGAGAGTCCGGAGATCTGGGCGGACGAGGCTCCAAGGGTGCACTGGCTGTTCGAAAGAGGCGTGCTGGAGTTGATCGATCGCGAACTGGAGCCGAGGCCGCTATCCCAGACTAATGCGATGGTTCCCTGGTTGCGGTCATAGACCACATAGCAGGCATTCGTTGTGGTGACGCTGGTGTGGAACAACACGGCCATACCGGTGAGATTTGCGGCGGACTGCGTATCGGAGTACACGAGGGTAAAAGCTTGGCTGGATCCGCTGCCCGCGTTGGGTGAGACAGTACCGGCGGAAGGCTGCGCGGCAGGAATGGTGACCGTCCAATTTCCCTTCGAAACCCACCCGGTGCTAGCTCCGGAGTCTGATGCATAGAGAAAGACTCCTTTTGATCCACCGAATCCAGGGAGAAATGTGATGGGCACGGTGAGCGTAAGCGTGCTGCCGGAAATGGTGGCGGAGGCTCCGGTACCGCTGATGACGCATTGACTGTTCTGCTGCGTTCCGCCACCGAAGGTGATCGCAAGGGACCCGGTGTTTGGATCGTCATTGGCCAGAGAAAGCGTTTGCGTTGCAGGAACGTAGTTGAGGTAGCAGGCGAAGCTGGTGGATGCGCCCGTGTTGACTAACAGAGACGCATTCGTGAGTGCGGCAGCGCCGCCGGTATCGGAAAACTGCGCGGTGAGAGTGACGGTGTTTCCCGTGCCAGAGGTGGGCGAAACGGAAACGACGGAGGGAGTCTGCGTGGGCGGTGCCGTCACACCCAGGCGAGCCACCCAGCCGATGCTGCCTCCGTTGTTCGACGATTGAATCGCACTCTGCAAGGGAAAATTCACGGAGGCGGTTTGACCGGCAACGAACATGTTGCCACTGCCATCGAGGGCGATCGCGTTGGCAGTGTCCGAGCCACTGCCGCCATAGTAGGTGGAAAACAGGAGTCCTGTGCCGGTAGCGTTCAGCCTGGTGACGAAGGCGTCGTACATGCCACCGAATCCGGATTGCACTCCTCCCGATGTCGCGAAGTCGAATGAGGATGTATATCCGGCAACATAGGCGCTGCCGCTTGAATCGACGCGGATGCCGTTGGCCCAATCGAACGACGTGCCGCCTAAAAATGTCGAATAAGAAAGCGCGCTACCGGTGGCGTTGATCTTCGAGACAAACGCGTCCTGGAATCCGTTGTAGGTGACTTGATAGGCACCGGCTGTCGTGGGAAAGTTGGTGGAGTTCGTCACGCCCGAGATATAGGCGTTGTTGCTGCTATCGATGGCGATGGCGTTTGCTTGCTCACCCGTGATGGCGCCGGCGCCGCCTAAGTATGTGGAATAGAGAATCTGCGCCCCGTTTGCGGCAAGTTTGGTGAGGAATGCATCCTGATTGCCGCCGTGGACCGATTGAATCGCGCCGAGCGTCGGGAAATTGGTGGAGTAGGTGCCGCCGGTGACGTAAAGATTGCTGCTCGCGTCGATGGCGATGGCGCCGGCGTGTTCATTGCCTGCTCCGCCAAGGTAGGTGCTGAACACGATCGTACCGGCGGTGTTGATCTTGGTGATGAACGCGTCAAAGCCTCCGGCGTTCGCCGATTGCACAGCTCCAGAGACCGGGAAGTTCACCGATTGCGTGTCGCCTGTAACGTAGTCATTGCCGGAACTGTCGAGGGCTATGCCGGTGCCCACTTCATAGGCCGTGCCGCCAAGATAGGTGCTGTAGGTGAGCGTGTTGCCGATGGAGTTCAATCGCAACACAAAGGCCTTCTTCGAACCGATCATCGTAGCGGTGAGCGAATTGACCAAGGGGAAGTTGGTGGAGGCCGTGGAGCCGGTGACATGCACCTGACCGCTGGACGTAACGGCGATGGCCGCGCCGCGGTCGTCTCCTCTTCCTCCGATGTAGGTCGCATACAAAAGTGCGGTACCCGCGGGATTCAACTTGGCGACGAATGCATCCACGCCGCCCGCGTTGGCCGCTTGCGCGGCTCCAACAATAGGGAAGTTGAGCGCTTCCGTCCAGCCCGTGACATAGGCGTTGCCGCCCGAATCGATAGCGATGCCGGTGACCGCCCCCATGCCCGCGCCGCCCAGATAGGTTGAGTAGCTGATGACAGGATCGATGACTAGCTCACGCGAGGAATCATAGACGTCAATGGCGAAGCCGACAGTGTGATCGTCAATCAAGCGGTAGCGGCCAGAGATTTCGCGCCGTGTGCCGTCGATCCATTGATAGATTTCGGGTCGGTGTTCGATCAACTCCCAAGACGAATCGGATGCCGTTCGCCGCAGATGGAGCGAGCCGTCACCGGCGATGGAAGCGGCGGCGGAATATTCAAGGCGAATCGAGGAGGCATCGGCGCCGGGGCTCACGATCCATTCGGATTTCAGTGTGCCTTCAACCGCTGTGTAGTGCAGAGTGATGCCGGGATAGAGATTGGAGTAGGCGAGGGCGCCAAAAGTGGAGATGTCTCTGCGCCAGCCGTTTTGCTCGCGCCCGATCAGGAAGTTCACACGCGCCGCGGATGGATCTTCGGCCTCCGGCATCGAGTGGGGGTTCGCTCCGGCGTAGCGGACCTGCAGTTCCCCGTGCTGCAAGCGGAAGCGCGCGCTTCCCGGGGAAAACGCCGCGGTCATGGAAGGGGTTTTCGCGAGATACGCCGGATCTTCCTTACTTTGCGAGTAAATGTTGGGGAGAAAAAACGCCGGCAGAGTTTTGGTTGAAGACTCTGCCGGCCAAAGGGGTGCCGTAGCGACGAGCAGCACCATGCAACATTTCCGGAGAGGAAAAAAATCCAAACGCATCAGTCATTTGTTCGGCGTTTCGGACGGAAGCTGTCAGGGAATTTTGTGCAGGTCTATTCCGGCTTCGCGGCCAGAAAAACCCCGGCGGCTCAATGCTGTAGCAATACCTGAACTTCGCTGCGACTGGGGATGAGGCGGCGGCATCAAAAGAACAAGGAACTTTCCGGCGAGGACCATCGTACAGGAAAGTAAGAGACGCGAAAAAAAATGACAACAACAAACAACTATCGCAACGGACTTTGGGAAGCCTACCGGACTTCCTTTAAAAACTTCACTTTAGCCGCGGAAAAATTACAGACAGCCCCTGCCGCCGATCCGATTGCTCACGAAATGGCGCTCGAAGAGTTGGAACGCGCCCGCACGGCGCACAGCCGCTCGCGTGACGCCTTGGCTCCGGGGCTGCTCGGCAAACGGGAGCCTCAGGCAGATGCGTCCAGCCAGCCGCAGAGCTACGCTTGCTGCGCGTAAACCGGGACTTTTGAGATAGTTCCGCTATCTGCTCAGGTGTTTTTTCAATCTGCTCCAGCTTGGAAAGCGGAGCCATTCCTTAAGGTAACGGACTCGTGCGCCCGGATTGGCGGCGAAGCCTAGCGGCAAAGCGTCCAGATAACGGCCGAGCGTCGGCTGTGCCGGCTCAAAAAACTGATCGCGCCCGTCCTTGCGGCGGCACGCCTCCGCCAGTACCCAGCGGAACGGCACGTAGCCGTAGTGTGTCCGCAGGATGGCGAACGTCTCCTCAAAAACCTCCGCGCGCCTGCCCAGCGACTTGTTCGAGTGGTGCATGCGCGAGCAGGCAAGATCATTTGGAATCCGCAGCAGTTTTTCCCTACGCGTGAGGCGCATCCAGAATTCGTAATCGAAGGTGAGATCGAAATCGGCATTCAAGCGACCAGCCGCTTCAAAAGCGCTCCGGCGCAGAAGGCTGGCGGGCTGGCAGATGAAACACTCCGATGCGAACAGTTGCGGGTCGAAATCCTGCACAGGATACGCCCCGATGCGCTTGCCCGCCCCATCGATCCACGTTCCTCCGCCATACACGCCCGCATACTCGGGCGAATGTTCAAGCGCATCGACCATGGCGCGAATCGCTCCAGGCAGAAGTAGGTCGTCGGAGTTCAAATAATTGAAATAGACTCCGTGGGATTCGCGGAAACCTCGATTGATGGCATCGGCGGCGCCGCGGTCTTTGCCGGTGAGCACGCGCACATTGGGATATCGTGCGGCGATTTCGAGTGTGCCGTCGGTAGAACCACCATCGACGACAATGTGCTCGATGTTGGGATAATCCTGCGCGGCTACGCTTTGGAGCGTTTCCTCGATGAAGGCAGCGGAGTTGAGGCTCGGTGTGACAAGCGTGACGAGCGGCGAGTTGGCTTGCGCGTCAGGCGCCGACATATCTTGCGTAGATGCTGCGGGCGACGCCGACGTCGGTCGTCCCTTTGATGATGGCGCGGCCGTCGGGGAAGACGGTTAATTCGTAAGGATCGAGGGAGACGCGCAGGGCGAACTCATTCGAACGGACAGGGGCGATTGCTTTCAAACTTTCGGCAAGTGAGGCGAGTTCAATGGGGCGCGTGCGCTCGTGAATCTGCACGGCGTTACGTCCGCAAAGGCTGATGGGCGTGCGCTTGGTGCCATCGAGATAAGGGAAGCGGCGTTGGGCGCAGCAGGGGCACTCGGCATCGCGCGTGGGCGCGGATACCTGCCGAATGCCGCCGGTCCAGACATCGACCGTTGTGATTTTCGTATCCACTGCCTCGCGGCCTGAAGCGAGAATCTTCAGCGCATCACCCACTTGCAGTGCCGCGATGGTGGCGGTGACGGGCGCAAGAACGCCTGCGGTTTCGCACGTCGGTTGCGCGCCTTGCGGCGGTTCGGGATACACACAGCGGAAGCACGCCGTGCGGCCGGGGTCGATGGAAAACTTGATGCCGTAGCTGCCCACCGCCGCGCCGTAGATCCACGGAATGTTCGCCGAAACGGCGGCGTCATTGATGAGGAAACGGGTTTCGAAATTATCCGTGCCGTCGACGATGAGATCGACATCTTCAAACAATTCTTCGATATTGCCCGGCGTGAGATCGGCGACCATCGGTTCGATCTCGACGTCGCTGTTGACGCGGGAAAGGCGGCGCGCGGCGGCGATGGCTTTGGGCAAGGCTTCCGCAGCATCCGATTCTTCGAACAGAAATTGGCGTTGGAGATTCGAGAGTTCGACGAAATCGCGGTCAATGATGCGAAGGCGGGCGACGCCCGCGCGGGTGAGCGCTTCGGCTTGTACGGTTCCGAGCGCGCCGCACCCAACAATGGCGACCCTCGCCGCGCGGATCTTGCGCTGCCCTTCTTCACCGAAGGGAACGAAGCGGATCTGTCGGGAATATCGGGATTCCGCGGGCGGCATGAGATTTTGCAAGCGCCGGACCGCGGCTTTCGCGGCATGAGACGCTTCAACCCGATGGTAGCAACACGCGTACGCATCGACAAAATGTTATCGTCAGCGGCGCCGTTTAGCTGCCGGGATGTCAGATGCTCAACACCGGGCAGGGCGCTTCGCGCACAATGTTGTAGAGCCGTGACCAGATGCGACTGACGCCGCCTTGTGAACGGCCCCGGCCGACCACAATGAGATCGGCATTGCAGGAGACCGCAGCTTCCCGCACGCCATCGGCGGTGAGCTTTGAAACCAACGCGATGTGCGGGACATCAGCATTCAGCTTGGCCTTGAGATCGCCCAAGCCAAAGTTGGCGGCATCTTCCAGGTCTTGTTTGAACGCGCTGAAATCGACGTCCAGGTTCGGCGGCGGAATCTCGACAACGTGCGCCAAGGTCAGCTTGGATCCGAAAGATTTGGCGAGACAAAGCGCCGCGCGGGCGATCACCTCGGATTCTTCACTCAGGTCCACTGCGCACACGATGTTTTTGTAGGCGTGGGAACAGGGTTTGATTTCCTGTTCCCCGGCTGTCCAAACCGAGGCGCTGACGTCGTGCAAGACTTTCGCGGTCACGGATCCGAGCAACAGCTTCCGCATGAGGCCGTGGCCGTGGGTGGGCATCATGACGAGGTCGGCGCCATGATGTTGGACTACTTTGGTGATGACGTGATCGGGTTCGCCGATATCAATGAAGGACTGAACCTTCTTGTTGGGAAATGCTTCCTCAACAAAGCCTTTGAGCCGTTGTTCTTCGAGGCGGCGGACGGCGGCGGGCCATTCGGGGTCGGCCACATCCAGGTCAGAGAAGCGGGGCGCGCCGACGCCATGTGCATGCACCACGGTCAGCGCGGCGGAAAAGTGCTCCGCCATGTCGTTTACATAGGGAACCACGGACCGGCAGCGGTCCGAATAATCGACGGGAAAAAGAATTCGCTGAAAGGGGAGCATACGAACCTCCTTCACCTGGATTGAAGCATTTCTCTAGCCAACCGCGTCCGATTAAATCATAGATCCCGAATAGCTTCTTCGAGACGTGAAACCAGCTCTGGGTAATCTTCCCCACGCAGGTAGAGTGGTTTCCCGAAGGTGACCTCCACTTGGCCAGGTATGGGGAAGTGCGCGCCGCGGGGCAAAATCCTGTTCAAGCCGCGAATGCGGACGGGAACCACAGGCACACGCAGGCGTGCGGCGATCAGGCCAATGCCGGGCTGGAAGGGAAGCAGTTCACCGGTAACCGAGCGCTCGCCTTCCGGGAAGTAGAGGACGGACCAGCCGCCGCTGATCAGGTCGCCGAGGTAGCGGAGCGAACTGCCGGCTCCGGCCTCGGTTTGCGGGAGCGGAAAGGCGTTGAAGAAGAGCGTGACGATCCAATAGATCAACGAATTGGCGAACGACGCAAGGCGGTTGTAGCGTTCGGGATGAAAGTGGGCGTCGAAGTATTCCTTCCACATGGCGACTCCGGCGCGGTGACGATAGCGGGCGGGAAGAGCCGCCAGGAGCACGGGCGTATCCATGTGGCTTTGATGATTGGGCGCGAAAAGAACGGGGCCAGTGAGTCCAGCGATATTTTCTCGACCGCGGACGCGCATGTGGGCGAACACGCGGGTGAGCGGCAGCAGGAGCACGGTCAGCAAAATGCGCCGGATGGCTCGCGCAAGCCAAGAGCGGCTCCAGGTGGGGAACGCGGCGGTTTCGGGCGCAGGGGCGATGTGCGCGAGGTCGGCAAGCGTTTGAGAGCCGGTGAGGGCGGATTCGTCTATGCTGCGGTCGAGATGTTGTTCGAGGTCGATCATCAGTTCGACGCGATCGAGGGAGGAAAGGCCGAGCTGGTCGAGCGTGGTGTCTTCCCCGATCTCGCGTCCGGGAGCATAGCGGCGGATGATATCGACGAGGGATTCTTTGCCGGTGGAGGGCGGGGGTGCTGGGAGCGCGCCGCCGGAATCCACCCAGCGTTGGATTTCGTTGCGTTTGAGTTTTTCGGTTCCGGAAGTCCGCGGCAGATGGGGTTGCGGCCAAAGGGACACGCCGCGGATTTTCTGGTGCTCCTCGAGCTTGGCGTTGGCTTGGCGGACGGCTTCTTCTGAGGAGATCGCTGGGGAAAGGACGAGGACGGCGTGGGGATGATCGTGGCCGACAACGGCTGCGTCGAGAACGCCGGGAATGGCTCTCAAGACGCGCTCGATGTCATCGGGGAATACGTTGAGACCCTCGGGCGTAACGATGACCTCTTTTTTGCGGCCGAGAATCGTGAGGCGGCCCGTCTCATCGATGGTTCCGATGTCGCCGGTATGGAGCCATCCGCCTGAGAGCGCCGCATTTGTTTCCTGTTCGGCGCCGTAATAGCCGGGTGAGACGCTAGCGCCGCGCACGAGTACCTCGCCATCTTCAGCGATCTTGATCTCTGTACCCTCGACAGGTTTCCCGACGGTTCCCTTCTTCACGGCGAACGGATTGTTGAAAGAAACGATGGGAGCGGTTTCCGTCAGACCGTAGCCCTGGATGACGAGGAACCCAAGGCGCGTCCAAAACGATTCGGTATCCGCGTCGAGTGGGGCGGCCCCTACAACAAAAGCCCAGAATTTCCAGCCAAAATGATTGTGGATCTTGCGATAGAACCACCAGCGGCGTGTCCAGTGCGTGCCAGGTGATGGCTCGATTGACGCTTTTGGGAACTGTTGCTGGATCGATTGGCGCAACACGTTCAGAAGCTTTGGAACGACAACGGCAACGGAAATGTGGCGCGTGCGGATTTGCCGAAGGATCTCATGCGGACTGTGGCCGCGCATAAAGACGGCGACGCCGGGGATGAGCGGAAGCAGGAACATCGTGAGCGCTTGCCCAAACATGTGACTGAGCGGAACCAGGCTAAGGAACCGGAGCGGGAATACGGGCCGGAACCAGTGGACGTACTTTTGGATGATGGCCTCGGGCGACGCGAGGTTCGAGAGGATGTTGCGATGCGTGATGAGCACGCCCTTGGGCTCGCCGGTGGAGCCGGAGGTGAAGACGATTTCGGCGACGTCTTCAGGCTGTAGAGATACTTGCGGAGTTGCCGCAGGAGTCGGGGACCAATCGAACTCGGCCAGCTTCCAAATCGGCGGGCCGGTTTCAGACCGAGAAAGAAGAACTTCCTCGCCGATGAGGATGGCCTTGGCTTGCACTTTCGCTTCGACGCGGAGAAGGAAATCGGTGGAGGCGCGGTAATCGACGGGGACAACGATGACGCCGGAGATGACGCTGCCCCAGAATGCGGCGATCCATTCAGGCCGGTTCTCCGACCAGAAGATGATTTTGTCACCGGCAGCGATTCCGTGCGCGTGCAACCGCGCCGCGAAGCCGCGCGCAGCCGCGCCCACCTGCGCATAAGTGTAAGACCAGCTGCGATAGCCGTTGTCGTATTCGATGTAGGGGGCGGATAGGTCGGCGAACTGGGCGAAGTAATCCCCCAAGGTCAGGCGCTTCGCGGTGCCGGAACTGGGAGCTTCCGATGCCATTCGCAAATCAGGCTGCAAGGCAGTGACCATGGCGTTCGAAGCCAGGCAAACGCGGGTGGATACGATTATGCACGCGAAATACGCTTGTGCACATTAGCCAAACGACGGGGGCGGTGAGCCAGAGTGCGCAATGACTTTTTGCTCCCGCCAGCAAAACACGTCTTTTCAGCAAGATGCTAATGGGCTACCATGGTCCTCCAGTTGCGGGCAGATTCATGATGCCAGTGGCGGAGATTCAGAAGCGCGCTTCGGATTCGGGCGTGGCCCCGCAGATGGCGGAGTATGCCACGACGCGTGCGGGGTTCTCGTGGGATCGGGTGCGCGCGGAACTCTACGGGGAAGAGTGCTTGTGCAATATGGCGCATCTGGCCGTGGACCGGCACTGTAGCGGACCGCTGCGTGACAAGGTGGCTTTTCGCTGGCTGGGGCGCGATGGCACGGTGGTCGATACGACATTCGGCGGGCTACGCGAGCAGAGTAATCGCTTTGCAAATGTGCTCGCGACGCTTCGCGTCGAGAAGGGCGATCGAGTTTTCGCACTGACGGGGCGCATTCCAGCGTTGTACGGCGCGGCGCTGGGGACGCTCAAGAACGTCAGTGTGTTTTGCCCGCTATTTTCGGCGTTCGGTCCGGAGCCGGTTTGGCAGAGGCTGTCTCGCGGGGATGCCAAGGTTCTGGTGACGACGGAGCGGCTTTATCGAAAAACCGTGGCGGGTTTGCGGGAACGATTGCCGGATCTTCGGTACATCCTGCTTGCCGACGCGGCGCAGGATATCGATGAGAAGGTTCTAGCGCTCGAACCGAGGATGGGCGCGGCTTCCACAGAGTATGCGATTCCGGCGACGGATCACGAAGACATGGCGCTGTTGCACTTCACCAGTGGAACCACGGGGATGCCGAAGGGCGCGATTCACGTGCATGGCGCGGTACAAATGCACGCGATGACCGGGAAATATGCGCTGGATCTGCACTCCGATGATGTTTTTTGGTGTACGGCGGATCCGGGCTGGGTGACGGGCACGTCGTATGGAATCCTGGCACCGCTGGTGCACGGTGTGCGCAGCATCCTTGACGAAGGCGATTTCGATGCCGAGCGCTGGTACGGCATCCTGCAACAGGAGAAGGTCAGCGTCTGGTACACGGCTCCCACGGCGATCCGCATGTTGATGCGATTGCCCGGAGAGCCGCGCGAGCGTTACGACTTAAGCCACCTGCGGATGATCGCAAGCGTGGGCGAGCCGCTGAATCCGGCGGCGGTAAATTGGGGTGAGCAAGCGCTCGGACTGGCGATCCACGATAACTGGTGGCAAACGGAAACCGGCGGCATCATGATTTCGAATTACCTGGCGATGAATATCCGACCAGGCTCGATGGGCAAACCGCTTCCGGGCGTGGATGCCGCGATTGTGCATCGATCGAGCGATAGCAAGAGCGTAAAGGAAGTGACGGCTCCGGATGAAGAGGGCGAGTTAGCCCTGCGGCCCGGATGGCCTTCGATGTTCCGTGGATACTTACACGAGCCTGAGCGTTACGCGAAGTGCTTTGTGGGCGGATGGTATTTGACGGGCGACCTCGCACGGCAGGATGCGGACGGCTATTTCTGGTTCGTGGGGCGCGCGGATGACATTATCAAGACGGCTGGCCACATGGTGGGTCCATTTGAAGTGGAAAGCGCGCTGATGGAGCATCCGGCGGTGGCAGAGGCGGGTGTGATTGGCAAGCCTGATCCAACGATCGGCGAGTTGGTGAAGGCGTTCATTGTACTGAGGCCGGATCGTGCGGCGAGTGAAGAGATGCGTCTCGATATTTTGGGCTTCGCGAGAAAACGATTGGGTGCGGCAGTGTCACCGAAAGAGATTGAGTTCAAGGACTCCATCCCGCGCACGCGAAGTGGCAAAATCATGCGGCGGCTGCTGAAGGCTCGGGAATTGGGACTGCCGGAAGGCGATTTGTCGACGCTAGAGGGGGCATCATGAGCGATGCGCGCGCCCACCAATTGCAGTTGTTGCGCGAGATGATTCTTATCCGGCGCTTTGAGGAGAAGTGCGCGGAGTTGTATTCGCAGACGAAGATCCGCGGCTTCATGCACCTGTATATCGGCGAAGAAGCGGTGGGTGTCGGCGTGATGCAGGCATTGCGGCCGGAAGATGCAGTGGTTTCGACGTATCGCGAACATGGCCACGCGCTGGCGCGCGGCATGAGCGGCGGATCGATTATGGCCGAGATGTTCGGCAAGGTGGAAGGATGCAGCCGCGGGCGCGGCGGGTCAATGCATTTGTTCGACGCGAAGACGCGATTTTATGGTGGCAATGCGATTGTCGGCGGTGGACTGCCGATCGCTATTGGTCTTGCGTTGGCCGATAAAATGCGCGGTGAGTCGCGCGTGACCTGCTGCATCTTTGGGGACGGCGCGATGGCTGAGGGTGAGTTTCATGAATCGATGAACCTCGCCGCGTTGTGGAAGCTGCCGGTTCTGTTTGTTTGCGAAAACAATCGGTATGCGATGGGCACGAGGCTGGATTATTCGCACTCGGTGACGGATTTGACGAGGAAAGCGGCATCCTATGACATCGCGGCGGCGTCCGTAGATGGCATGGACGTGCTGGCAGTGGAGGCCGCGGCGCAGGCAGCTTGCGAGCATGTGCGCTCGGGCAAGGGCGCGTATTTTCTTGAATGCCAGACGTACCGGTTCCGAGCGCATTCGATGTACGATCCGGAACTGTATCGAGAAAAGGCGGAGGTCGAGGAGTGGAAGAAGCGCGATCCGATTCCGGCGCTGATGCAGAAGATAGAAGGATTGACTGAAGAAAAGATTGCGGAGATCGAAACGCAAGTCGCGGAAGAAGTAGAAGCCGCGATTGCTTTCGCCGAAGCGGGAACGCTGGAACCGGTGGGCGAGTTGACGCGCTTCGTGTACTCGGATCGGAGGCCCGCATGACCTTCCGTGAAGCGATCCGCGAGGCGATGCGCAAGGCGATGCAGGCGGACCAGCGCGTGTTCCTGATGGGCGAAGACGTGGGCCGCTACGGTGGATGCTTTGCGGTGAGCAAAGGGTTACTCGCTGAGTTTGGGCCGGAACGTATTCGCGACACGCCGCTTTCGGAATCAACATTCGTAGGCGCGGGCATTGGCGCGGCGCTTGGAGGTATGCGTCCGATTGTGGAGATCATGACGAGCAACTTCAGCCTGCTGGCGCTCGATCAGATCATGAACAACGCGGCGACTCTTTTGCACATGTCGGGCGGGCAGTTTAACGTTCCCGTGGTGATTCGCATGGCGACTGGCGGCGGCCGCCAGCTTGCGGCACAACACTCGCATAGCTTAGAGGGCTGGTACGGGCACATTCCTGGAATTAAAGTGCTGGCTCCGGCGACTGTGGATGACGCGCATGGGATGCTGCTGGCTGCGCTCCAAGATCCTGATCCTGTGCTGATCTTTGAGAATGCGCTGCTCTACAACATGGAGGGCGAACTCGGGGCCGACGCGGGACAAGTGAACATTGACCGTGCGGTCATCCGCAGGCCGGGGCGTGACGTGACGATTGTTTCTTATGCCGCAGGATTGTGGAAGTGTTTGGATGCGGCGAAACAATTGGCCGAGAGGGGCGTGGAGGCGGAGGTGATTGACCTGCGCTCATTGCGGCCTTTGGATGATGCCACACTGATGGAATCCGTCACACGAACGCATCGTGCGTTGGTTGTGGATGAGGGCTGGAGAAGCGGAGGCATCTCGGCGGAGGTGAGCGCGCGCATCATGGAACAGGCGTTCTACGAACTGGATGGTCCCGTGGCCCGGCTTTGTGGCGCCGAGGTGCCGATGCCGTACTCGGCGCACATGGAGCGTGCGTCGCTGCCGCAAGTGGAAGACATCGTCGCGGCTGTGGAAGGGATGAGGGTCCGGCATGGGTGAGTACAAGATGCCCAGTCTGGGCGCCGACATGACGCATGGCAAGTTGGTGCAGTGGAACGTCAAGCCGGGCGACAAGGTTAAGCGCGGCGACATCATCGCCATCATTGGGACGGATAAGGCGGACATCGAGGCAGAGGTTTATGAATCTGGCACGATTGGGAAGTTGATCGCGGAGCCTGGCCAGAAGCTGCCCGTTGGAGCGGCGTTGGCGTTTATTGAGGTTGCGGGTGAAGCCTCGGCTATTCCTTCGCCAACCACGCCGCCGCTCGCAGGGCCCATGCCGATTACACCTGCTGCCGCGCCTCCTGGACCTGTGGCTCCGGTGCCAACGATCATGCCGAGCGCTCGGATTCACGCATCGCCGCTGGCGCGAAAACTTGCGGAGGAGTTGGGCGTCGATCTTTCGAAAGTGCAAGGGACCGGTCCACACGGGGTCATTGAACGGCACGATGTGGAATCAGCCGCCGCGGCTGCTCAATCCGCTCAGCCTGCGGCGACCGAGTTACCGAAGTCGGTGAGTGGGGAGGCAACCTCGGGAATGCGGCGGGCGATCGCTGCAGCGATGGCGCGTTCGAATCGGGAGATTCCGCATTACTATCTCTCGACGCAAATCGACATGAGCGCGGCGCTGAAGTGGCTGGAATCATCGAACGTGAAACGCTCCATCGAGAATCGCGTACTGCCTGCGGCGCTGTTATTGAAGGCCGTCGCGAAGGCAGTGGAAGCGGTGCCCGAGTTGAACGGCTATTGGGCAGAGGATCAATTGAAGCCGTCCAAAGAGATTCACTTGGGCGTTGCGGTCTCACTGCGAACGGGTGGATTGATGATCCCGGCGATTCATTCGGCGAATGAGAAATCACTCGAAACGCTGATGACGGACTTGCGCGAGATCATTACGCGGACGCGTGCGGGCAGACTGAGAAGTTCCGATGTGACGGATAGCACCATCACTGTGACGAATCTGGGCGATTTGGGCGTGGAGAGCGTCTATGGAGTGATTTACCCGCCGCAGGTGGCGCTGGTTGGATTCGGAAAGATTGTCGAGCGCCCGTGGGCGTCACAGGCCATGTTGGGCGTGCGACCAGTGTTGACCGCAACACTTGCGGGGGATCACCGGGCCAGCGACGGCCGGCGTGGCGCGCAGTTCTTAGACGCGCTGAACGCCTTGCTGCAGAAACCGGAAACGTTATGACCGAGACAGAGATCCGCCAAGCTATCGCCGATTCGCTGCGTGGTATTGCTCCCGAGGCAGATCTGGCTGCGATTCCGCCCACGAGCAATATGCGCGAGGCGCTCGATATTGATTCGTTTGATTTTCTGAATTTGTTGATCGGCCTGCATACGCGGCTGGGCGTCGAGATTCCGGAGGCCGACTATGGCAAGCTGACGACGCTCGCGGAGATGATCGAGTATTTGAAAGCGAAATAGCGGCTAGCGAGTTGCGAGCGCACGTTTTTCATTCGCCGCGGTCATGCGCGCGTTCAGCCATGTCCGCCATTCCTCTAAGCCAGAGCCTGTTGTACTCGATGTCCGGAAGATGGTGATATCCGGATGTATGCGGCGGGCGTTTTCACAGGCGAGGTCGGCATCGAAGGGCACGTAGGGGAGCAGATCGATTTTATTCAGCACCATTGCCTTCGATTTGAAAAAGGCTCCAGGGTACTTCAGCGGTTTGTCTTCGCCTTCGGTGACAGAAAGAAGAACCACTTTGCATTCTTCGCCGAGATCGTAGCTGGTGGGGCAGACGAGATTGCCGACGTTTTCGATGAACAGGACATCGAAGTGTTCGTTCGGCCACTTTTCTAGAGCGCGGTCGATCATGCGGGCGTCCAGGTGGCAACAGCCAGCAGTGGTGATCTGCTGTACGGGAAAACCGACGCGGGCGAGACGGCGGGCATCGTTATCGGTTTGGATATCACCGGTGAGGACGCCGACGCGGAGGTCTTCGGGCAGGCCTTCGAGCGTGCGTTCGAGGAACAGCGTTTTGCCGGACCCTGGGGAGCTGATGAAGTTCAACACCAGTGTGCCGTCGTCGGCGAAGCGCTGCCGCAATTCGCCCGCAATGCGGTCGTTCTCGCTCAGGACTTTTTTTTCCACAGGTACGCGTTCCATTTAGTCCTCCAATTCCAGGTATGCGATGTCGAGCTCGGTGCCGCTCACTTGTCTGGTGTTGTCGCTGCGGCATTCGGGACAGGTGATATCGAAGCCGCTGACGGGAAACTCCGCTCCGCATTGTTCACAGCGGTTTTGACGTGTACGGTAATCGAGATCGAGCTGCAATCCGGCGAGCTCCGAGCCTGCGACCAACGCATCGAAGCAAAAGCGCAGGGATTCGGTATCGACGCCAGACCATTCGCCAATGCGCAGGCCAACGCGCGAGGGTTTTGCTCCGGGATGACGCAGGGCTTCCGTCCTCACGGCGTCCAATACAGAAGTAGCGATACCCATTTCGTGCATAGTCTCTCTCAGGGATTCTTCAGCAGATGCGCGGCAGTTGATCGCCGGAGAGCATATCGACGATGCGCGTAGTACCGAACGCGGTGCGCGCGGTGACCAGTCCTGGATGTTTTCCGGTGACTGTGCCGATGAGCTGTGCGTCTGCGCCAAGCGGGTGCGCATTCATCGCTGCGAGGGCAGCATCCGCCGCGTCGGGTGCGACGATCGCCACCAACTTGCCTTCGTTTGCGACGTAGAGCGGATCGAGACCCAGCATTTCGCACGCACCGCGCACTTCTTCGCGAATGGGAATGGCGGATTCGTTCAGCTCCATACCCACTTTGGCGCGCGAGGCGATTTCATTCAGCGAGCTGGCTAGACCGCCACGCGTAGGATCGCGCATACAGCGAATGCCACTCGCGATGTCCGCATCGAGCATCGCGCGGACCAGTGTGTGCAGAGGCGCGGAATCGCTGGCGATGGCTCCGTCAAAGCCGATCCCTTCGCGTTCGGACAGGATGGCAATACCGTGATCGCCGAGCGTGCCGGAGACGAGGATGCGATCGCCGGGTCGCGAGTTGGCGGCAGAGAGACGCGTCCCTTCGCGAACGATGCCGATGCCGGTGGTGTTGATGAAAAGGCCGTCTCCACTGCCCTTTTCGACGACCTTGGTGTCACCTGTGACAATTTCGACTCCGGCAGATTGTGCCGCCGCGGCCATGGATTCGGCGACACGCTGCAGCGTCTCCATCTCCAAGCCTTCCTCTAGAATGAAACCGGTGCTAAGGAAGAGAGGTTCGGCTCCGCCCATGGCGAGATCGTTCACGGTGCCGTGAACCGCGAGCGAGCCGATATCGCCGCCGCGAAAGAAGAGCGGTTTCACTACAAAGGAATCAGTAGTGAACGCCACGCGGACGCCGCCAATTTCAACGACGGCTTGGTCTTCCAAGCGTTCGAGCACGGGGCTGCGGAAGAAGCGCAGAAAGATGTCGCTGATGAGATTGGCGCTGAGCTTTCCGCCAGAGCCGTGACCGAGCAGGACACGAGAGGATGTCGTGACCGGAGTGGGACAGGTGGCTGGGTACGCGGCGCTCATACGAGTGCCTCCATCTTCACGTCAATGTCGTGGCGGCGATAGCGATAATAAGCCGCGCAGGCGCCTTCGCTCGAAACCATGGGAGCGCCCATGGGCTTTTCCGGCGTGCAGTGAATGCCGAACATGGGGCAATCGACGGGTTTCTGCAAGCCTTGCAGGACTTGTGCGGCGATGCACTCGGGAGGCTCCTCGGCGTGCGTTTCACTGACACCGAAGACTCTCTCGGCGTCGTAATCGGCGTACTCTTCGCGGATGCGATAACCGGATTGGTGGATCTCACCGATGCCGCGCCATTTGCGGTCGGCGATTTCGAAAACTTCGAACATGCGCTGCCGCGCGGCTTCGTTTCCGATGCGGGTGACGCTGCGGACATATTGATTTTCGACTTCAGCGCGACCCTCTTCGAGTTGAGCGACAAGCATGCGGATGGCTTCGAGAAGATCCAGGGGTTCAAAACCGCCGACGACAAAGGGAACTTTGTATTGCTGGGCGAGTTCTTCGTATTCGGTGAAACCCATCACCGTGCACACATGCCCTGGAGCGATAAAACCTTGCACGCGATTGGTGGGGGATTCCAGCAGCAGGCGAATCGCGGGCGGCACCAGAACGTGGGACACAAGGATGGAGAAGTTCTTGAGTCCTTCACGCTTGGCTTGCCACACGGACATGGCGTTGGCCGGCGCGGTTGTTTCAAAGCCGACCGCGAAGAAGACTACTTTCTTATCGGGATTCTTGCGCGCGAGATCGACGGCTTCCATCGGGGAATAGGCGATGCGGATGTCGCCGCCCCCGGCCCTTACCTGGAAGAGATCTTTCTCCGAGCCGGGTACGCGCAGCATGTCGCCATAAGAGACAAAGATCACATCGGGGCGCGAAGCGATTTCGACGGCTTTATCCAAAATTTCGAGCGGCGTCACGCAAACAGGGCACCCAGGACCGTGCACCAATTCCACTTCGGGCGGTAGAAGATTATCGATGCCATAGCGCATCAGCGTGTGCGTCTGGCCTCCGCAGATCTCCATCAACACCCAATGACGCGTGACCCGGCGGCGGATATCGGCGACGATCGCTTGCGCGAGTTTGGGATCGCGATATTCGTCGAGGAATTTCACGGCGTGCCTCCCGCGGGCTGTTCGTTTTGAGCGATCGCCGCCACGCCGAGTTCTTCCTCGAGCAATCCCATCTGGTGCATCAGTTCATACGTGCGCTGGGCCTCTTCTTCGTCTACCTTGCTGATGGCGAAGCCGACGTGCACCATGACGTAATCGCCGGGAACTGCGTCGGGGACGTAATCGAGGTAGGCCTTACGCGTGACGCCGCCGAACTGGATACGGCCGATGCGCAGGCCGCCGATTTCTTCGGTGTCGAGGATCTTACCGGGTATTGCAAGACACATGTTCCACCATCTCGTTCAAGATCGTGCGAGCCTGGGCGACGGCTTCCGGCACCGCTGCTTCCACTTCCTTGCTGAGGCCGATGCCGGTGCGCAGGACAGACGGTTCCACACCCACAACGGCAATGTCATCGAAATCATAGCCCACCATACGCGCGGTTTCCAGCAGTTCGAGGCAGTTGCCTTCGTGAGCAGTGGAGGCGCGGTGCGCACGGAATTCGGAGATCTGCGGGCCTCGCAGAACGTGCACAGTTCCGGGCTTGGCGCGCAGGCCGATAGCGTCGAGAACCAAGATGCTGGTTCGATCGGCAAGATAGGGCAGAAGCGCGAGGCCCTGGGTGCCGCCGTCGAGAAATTCGACCGCACCATGGGCGGCACCGTATTCTTCCTCAACCGTTTCGAGCAAGCGCAGACCGACGCCATCGTCGGTCAGCAGTAAGTTTCCAAGGCCAAGAACGAGCACGGGAGCGGAGGAGTTAGCTGACCCAGTCATCGGTATCGACATCGCCTTCCTTGTAGAATTTGCTGCCGGTAATGATGGAGCCGATCAAGCCATTCTTATAGCGGATGGCATCGAAGATCACTATGTACAGATGCATGATCACGAAAACCACAAAGCCCCAAGCAAACAGGTGGTGCCACATGTGCGTACGGAACGATCCGCCGAATAGAGGGATCACCCAGCCGAAGGTACGATCCCAGAAGCCGCCGGGGTTCGTTTCGCCGTAGAGCGCGAAGCCGGTGCCTATCTGCAGGCAGCCGAGGCCGCCGATGAAGACAACATAAGACAAGCCCGCGAGGGAATTGTGGCCGAGGCGCAGCGGTCCGGGAACCAAGCCAGCGTATTCGGCGATCTGCTCGCGCAGGTTCTTCCACCAGCCAGCGCGCCAGATCAGTGGCACACCGGAGCGCGAGTATTTATTGCCACGCAGAAACCAGTAGCCACGCAGGATGAAGCTGAACAGCAGCGCATAACCCGCCAAGAAATGCACCTGGCGGAAGCGGCCCATGACGAAGTGCTGGTACGGCTCGCCGTTCGAAGAAAAGAATGGCGATGCAATGAAGAGGCCGGTGGTGAACAACGCCACGATGGACGCCGCCGTGACCCAGTGTGTGAGGCGTACGGGCCACTCCCATACGAATCGCAGTTCGTACTTCGTTTCTCCGCTCGATAGTTTTAGAGGATAGGTGGCCATAAGAGCCTCCGTCTCACAACCGCTTCTTCAACGAACAATGACCTCGGCGAGCTTTTCGCCATCGGGGCCAAACACGTGCGAGGCGCAGGCCAGGCACGGATCAAACGAGTGAATGGTGCGCAGGATCTCGACGGGCCGTTTCGGATCGGCCATGGGAGTCCCAATCAACGCGGCTTCATAGGCACCGTGCTGGCCTTTGCTGTCTTTGGGAGAAGCGTTCCAAGTGCTGGGCACCACAATTTGGTAATTGGCGATCTTCGTATCTTTGATGTGGATCCAGTGGCACAGTGCCCCGCGCGGCGCCTCGGTAAAACCGAATCCTTTCGATTCGGCTTTCCAGCTTTCCGGCTTCCAGAAGCGCGTGTCGGCGGTTGTAGAATCGCCTGCTTTCAGATTCGCGATTAGATTGTTGTACTCTTCACGCAGCCAGTTGACGCACAATTGTGTTTCAAGACCACGTGCCGCGGTGCGGCCAAGCGTCGAGAACAATGCCGCCGGACCGACCTTGAGTTTGCCGAGCGCCGCGGTGACCACCTCTTTGAACTCCGGACGGCCACTGGCAAAGCCTACGAGCATCCTGGCCAGCGGACCCACTTCGACCGCGTGGCCCTTCCACCGCGGAGCTTTGAGCCAGGAGTATGTCTTCTCTTCATCCAGTTGCTTGTACGGAGGCTTTGGACCGGTGTAGTTCGCCTCCGTTACGCCGTCCCATGGATGCAACGCGGTTTTACCGTCGGGGTACTTGTACCAGGAATGCGCGATCTCTTCTTGAATCTGCTCGGGATCAGCCGGATCCAGCGGTAACACTTCGCCCAGGTTCTTGTTGAGAATGACACCGCGCGGGAAGCGGAACTTCGATGGATCGCCTATGCCTGCTTGCGGCAGATCGCCGTAGACCATATAGTTGCCGAGCCCACCGCCGTAGGTTGTCCATTCCGGATAGAAAGACGCAACGGCGAGGAGATCGGGGATATACATGTTCTCGACGATGTTCTTCGCTTCGTCGATCAGGCCGCTGACCATGTTGAGGCGTTCCATGTTGATGGCGTTGTCGCTCTGCATGGAGATAACAGAAGCCATGCCGCCCACGATGTAGTTGGGGTGCGGGTTCTTGCCGCCAAAGATGGTGTGGATTTTCACCAGCTCTTTTTGCCACTTCAGTGCTTCCAGGTAGTGCGCCACCGCCATCAAGTTCGCTTCGGGCGGGAGCTTATACGCGGGATGGCCCCAGTATGCGTTTTGGAAGATGCCGAGTTGGCCGGAATCGACGAATTTCTTGAGCGTTCCAGCCATGTCGCGAAAGTAGCCTTCGCTCGCCATGGGCCAGTGCGGTGACACCTTCTGTGCCAGCGCCGCGGTGGCGGCTGGGTCGGCCTTGAGCGCCGAAACGATGTCCACCCAGTCGAGCGCGTGCAGATGGTAGAAATGCACCACGTGATCCTGCACCATTTGGGTGAGAAACATGATGTTGCGGATGATGTCCGCATTCTTCGGAACCTGAATGCCGAGCGAATTCTCCACCGAGCGAACGCTCGCGAGAGCATGCACCGTTGTGCACACACCACAGATGCGTTCACAAAACGCCCAGGCGTCGCGCGGATCGCGGCCTTGAAGAATCACTTCAATGCCGCGCCACATGGTGCCGGAGCTCATGGCGTTCTCGATTTTGTTGCTGCCATCGAGCATCGCCTCCACGCGGAGGTGGCCCTCAATTCGGGTGACGGGATCGACTACTACGCGGGTCGCCATAGTTCACCTCTGTCGCTTTCAGAGCCTATTCCTTCCCGCCCTGGGTGTCCAGCGGCTGGGGTTTGCGAAGCGCTTGCGATGCCAGATGCGCCGCGACGCCGACGCCCGTCAGAACGGTGAGCGTCTTGCCAACGGTGTCCGGCGTCGAGTCGATGCCGGGAACCGGGATGTTCGAGAGGCGTTCGTAGAACGGCCCGTTATCCCAGAAGTTTTCTTCGCTGCAGCCGATGCAGCCGTGGCCGGAGCCGATGGGGAACGAGACACCGTTGTTCCACTTCATCGTGGAACACGAATTGTACGTCGTCGGACCGCGACAACCCATCTTGTATAGGCACCAGCCCTTCTTGGCACCTTCATCATCCCAAGCCTCGACGAACTGGCCGGCGTCGAAAAATGGACGGCGGTAGCATTTGTCGTGAATGCGCTGGCCGTAGAACATCTTGGGACGGCCCACGCGGTCAAGTTCCGGCAGTTGATCGAAGGTCAGGATGTAGGCCAGCACACCGGTCATCACTTCGGCGATAGGCGGGCACCCCGGCACGTTGATAATGGGCTTGCCGGTGATCAACTTTTTCACCGGCTCGGCACCCGTGGGGTTGGGCCGGGCATTTTGCACGCAGCCGTGCGATGCGCAGGAGCCCCAGGCGACGATCGCCCTGGCGTCCTCCGCTGTTTCCTTCAGGATTTCCAGGAAGCTTTGCCCGGCGATGGTGCAATATACACCGTCATCCCTCGTCGACGCGTTGCCCTCGACGGCGAGCAGGTATTGACCCTTGTAGTCCTTCATGACCTTCTTGCGGATCTCTTCCACTTGCTCGCCGGCGGCGGCTTGAAGGGTGTCGTCGTAGTCGAGCGAGATCATGTTCAGGACAATGTCCTGGGCGATGGGATGCGAGCTGCGGATGAAGCTTTCGCTGCAGCAGGTGCATTCCAGGCCGTGTAGCCAGATGACCGGCAGTCTCGGCTTGGTTTCGAGTGCGGAAACTACTTGGGGGACGGCAACCGCGCCCAGGCCCATGGTGGCGGTGAGTTTCACGCAGTACTCGAGAAAGGTTCGGCGATCGACCCCGTGTTCGCGGAGTAAATCGTAGGTCGACTGAGAACGGACTGGCATACACGGCCTCCTTCTCGTACCTTCAACGAAGCGCCCGTCTGGGTGCATTTTACGGGCCACCAATTATTGAGGCTTATTTTCAGGGAGTTAGAGCGGTCCACCCTTGGGGTCCTGACTGATTGGCGTGTGGAATTTTCCCCAACCATGGGTTGCTGGACGGCAGAGCATCGGGTATCGTTGGTGCTTGCGGCGCAGATTGTTGGTTCAGGGAATCGTGCAGGGGGTCGGGTTCCGGCCATGGGTCCATCAGTTGGCTCACGCGCATGGGCTCTCGGGTTACGTGCTCAATTCGACGGAGGGCGTGACCATTGAGATCGAGGGTCCCGAAGAATCCCAGCGGAGTTTTCTTGCCGAGTTCCATAGCCAACCGCCGCCGCTCGCGGAAATCAATGACGTCCTTGAAGATGTGCTGGAGCGGGTGGGTTACCGGGATTTTGTGATTCGCGAGAGTACCCCGGCCGCGGGCGCGTTTGTGCTGATCCCCCCGGACGTCGCCACCTGTGCGGAATGCACGGCTGATCTTCGCGATCCCACGAACCGTCGCTACGGGTATCCGTTCACCAATTGCACGCATTGCGGGCCGCGCTACACGATTATTCAGGACATCCCTTACGACCGGCGCTTCACGACGATGTCCGAATTCCGGATGTGCGCCGCGTGCGACGCCGAGTATCACGATCCCTCCAGCCGCCGGTTTCATGCGCAGCCCAACGCGTGTCCGGTTTGCGGACCTTGGGTGGAGCTTTGGGATCGCAAAGACAAATTGTCGGACCGGGGCGAAGCGATCGCCCAGACAAAAGAACTCCTCGCGGCAGGGCATATCTTCGCAATCAAGGGACTGGGAGGCTTCCATCTCGCGTGCCTGGCATCGAGCGATGCGGTGGTTGGTTCCCTCCGCGAGCGCAAGAGGCGGTCCGATAAACCTTTCGCCGTCATGGTTCGGGATTTAGCAGCAGCGGAGCGGCATTGCGAACTGACGGATGCCGACCGCGCGGCGCTGACGTCGATTCACAGGCCCATTGTGTTGCTGCAGGGACGCAACTCTGGTGGGTTATCGCCGCGGGTGGCCCCGGGTATGCGCCAGGTGGGGGTGATGCTCCCATACACGCCGCTGCATCACTTGCTGTTTGATGGCGCAGAGTTTGATGCGTTGGTGATGACCTCAGGCAATCTGTCTGAGGAGCCGATTGCTTGCAGGAACGAGGAAGTAGCTGGCCGACTGCATCCCTTGGCGGACTTCTTCCTACTGCACAATCGAACGATCCAAACGCGGGCTGACGATTCCGTGGTCCGGACGTTTGAAGGCCGCGCGATTCCTTTTCGCCGTTCCCGTGGGTATGCGCCGCAACCCGTGAATCTGGGGTTTCCCGTGGAGCAAGTGCTCGCTTGCGGTGGCGAGTTGAAGAACGTCCTTTGCGTGACGAAGGAACACTACGCCGTACTCAGTCAACACATCGGCGATCTGGAAAATCTGGAAACGCTTCACGTCTTTGAGCAAACGCTGGACCACATGAAGCGCTTCTTCCGCGTGAATCCGGTTGCCGTCGGGTACGATTTGCATCCCCATTATCTTTCCACGCGTTTCGCTCTTGCGCTGGAGGGCGTGGAAAAAATCGGCGTGCAGCATCATCACGCGCACATCGGCGCGTGTATGGCCGAGAACCATCTGGATGGCAGTGTGATTGGCGTGGCGCTTGACGGCACCGGTTTCGGTACGGACGGCAAGATCTGGGGAGGCGAGTTCCTGGTTTGCGACTACGCCCAGTTCGAACGCCGTTATCACTTCCGTTACGTTCCTCTGGCTGGCGGAGACACGGGTGTGCGCCAACTTTGGCGGAGCGGTCTGGCGTATGCGCAAGATGCCGGCCTTTCGTTGGAATTTGTTGTAGACGCAAAGTCTCTGGGGGTCGTGCAGAAGATGATCGCGCAGGGCGTGAACACCATCGAAACATCTTCCTGCGGGCGGTTGTTTGACGCCGTTGCCTCGATCCTCGGTGTCCGCATGGAGGCGAATTATGAAGGCCAAGGGGCGATGGAGTTGGAAGCTCTGAGCGCGGTCGTGCACGATTCTTCCGCTTATCCATTCGATTTTGATGGCGGCGCTATCGACTTCCGGAATACGATTCTCGCCTTGTCGCGAGATAGGCATGACCCGGGACTCGCCGGGCGGCGGTTCCACAACACAATTGCCGTCGCGGTTGCGGAAGCCTGTGGGAAGCTTCGCAGAGAAACCGGGTTACAACGCGTATGCCTCTCCGGAGGAACGTTCCAGAATATGCTACTGCTGGGCGAGACGGTCAATCTGCTGAAGCGGTCAGGCTTTGTAGTCTATCAGCACACCCAGGTTCCGCCGAACGATGGCGGCTTGAGCCTTGGCCAGGCGATGATCGCAAACCGTTTGTTGAAGATGCGGCAGACTGGCGCTTCAACTGCAGGCGGGTAGGCGTGGGCGCATTCGATGAATAGGCTCGACGTAAAATTGCTGCGGCGCCTGCTGGGTCTGGCTTTCCCTTATTGGAGGTCTGAGGAGAAGGCAAAAGCTTGGGGTTACCTGACCTTGCTGGGGCTTCTACTGGCCGGTTATACGTGGTCTGGTGTTCAGTTCAATCAATATTCCGGTGAATTCACTTCGGCGCTCGCGGCAGGGGATTCCGGCCGGTTCTGGCGTGCGATCCGGGTCTTCTCTCTGCTGCTGGTTGTCGCGGTGCCGATCTATTCGTTCTACTATTACGTCCGCGACAGGCTTTCCATTCTTTGGCGGCGTTGGCTGACGGACCGCGTGCTGCGGAACTACTTCGCGAATCGCTCTTTCTACCGGCTGGTCTCGATGCCAGAGATCGACAATCCCGATCAGCGCATCGCCGAAGACATCTCCACGTTTACGTCGCAGTCGTTGAACTATCTTCTCTTGTTTGCGAGCGCTACGTTTGAGCTACTTGCCTTCAGCAAGGTTCTTTGGGAGATCTCCAGGCCATTGGTATTTTTCCTGCTGCTATATGCGGGCGTGGGAACCCTGGTAACCATCGGGTACTTTAGCGGCCGCATGATTTCGCTCTACTTCGCGCGGCTGCGGCGCGAGGCGGACTTCCGCTTCGGCATGATCCGTATTCGTGAGAACGCTGAATCGATTGCACTTTATCACGGTGAGGACCAGGAACGCGGCCAGGTTTTGCGGCGATTCGGGGGCGTTTATAGGAACTTTATCGATCTGATCAGTTGGGGTTTGCGGCTGAACCTGTTCTCATATGCGTACAGTCTGATCACGCTCGCATTGCCCAGTATCATCATTGCGCCCCGTGTTCTTTCGGGCGAATTGGAAGTAGGTCGCGTAGTGCAGGCGGCCGGAGCCTTTAGCGCGATCCTCGCCGCATTGAACGTGTTTGTGACGAATCTGGAATACCTTAGCCGCTTTGCCGCTGGCGTCGAGCGCCTGGATACCTTCGTTCGAACGCTAGATCACGAGCCTGCGGGTACAGTTGGCAAGAACAGGATCATCACCCGGATCGGCGATGACTTGCGCTTTGAGAAGTTGACCCTGCAGACACCGGGATACGAGCGGACGTTGGTGAAGGACCTGTCACTCGATGTCGAACCTGCGCAGGGCCTGATGATTATTGGCCCCAGCGGGTGCGGAAAGAGTTCTTTGTTGCGAGCGGTCGCTGGCCTCTGGGACGCGGGGAGCGGATCGCTGGTTCGTCCTCGTCTGGAAGACATGCTGTTTTTGCCACAGCACGCGTATATGATCCTGGGAACGCTACGCGGCCAGTTACTGTATCCGAAACTGCACCGTAAGGTGTCCGACGAAGAATTGCAGGAGGTGCTGGAGCACGTACGCCTGCCTCATCTAGTGGAGCGATGTTGCGGCTTGGATGCGGATTTAGACTTCGAAAAGATTCTGTCTGTGGGCGAGCGTCAACGGTTGGCGTTCGCGCGTGTGTTGCTGCATCGTCCACGCTTCGTTTTGCTGGATGAGGCCACGAGTGCGTTGGATCAGGAAAATGAGTCGGCACTTTACGGCTTGCTCATGACGATGTCGGCGACGGTTGTGAGCGTGAGTCATCATTCTTCCCTGCTGCGGTTTCATCAACAGATCTTGGAGTTGGATGGCGACGGTCGATGGCGGATGCTTCCAGCCGCGCACTACCGTATGCAATCGGGCAATGGTGATTCGTTCGACGCGTGACCTCGTCGTTGTGCTTTTTTATAATCGGCCGTAGATGGAGAGTTTTTAGTTGGAGCAGACTTTCGAAAACGATCAATCCCCTTTTAGCCGGCGGGTGTTCGAAGTTTTGATCGGGCTGGTGAAGGAGCACCGGAGGCAGTTCGTTGTCGTCGGACTGTTTTCCTTCCTTTACACCGGTCTCGATTTGATTCAGCCGCTGGTGTATCGGCGCGCAATCAATGATGTGACCGGCTTGTTCATCGATCAAAATGGCGTCACCGCTCATGCGCTGGGAATTGTTGCATCACGGACTCCCGAGCAGACGTTTCGCACACTGATGGAGTCCGTCGCGTTGCTGTTTTTCATTTCGCTCGGATCATACTACTTCTATCTCCGCGCCAACTACTACGGCGCCCGTGTGGCCAGTCACGTCGAGTCCCGCCTGATTGTGGATACCTTCGGCCATGTACTGCGTTTGCCTCTCACTTTTTTCAACCGGCAGGCGAGCGCGGGACTTGCCAAGCGGATCGATCAGTGCGACCAGGTCGCGCCGGTTGTGCACGCTTTCTCCCAGCAGATTGCGCCGGAGGCGATGCGGCTTGTTGGCATTTGCGCCATCATGCTGACCCAGAACTGGGAGATGTCGCTGGTTTCGATTTGCCTACTCCCGCTCTATGTTTGGATTGCCCGGCGGAGCGCGTTGCGGATGCGCGCGAACCTGAATCCCTATTACGAAATGTGGGAAGGCATCTCGGCCCACATTGCGGATGCGATTGGGGCGGTGAAGACGGTAAAGCTTTCCGGCGCTGAGGAGCGCGAGGAGGCGCGGCTTCGCGTGGAGTCGATACGCGCCTACGACATCTATTTGGATCGTATCCGCACCGCGCAGCGTTATTACATTTCCCAGAGCGTTCTCAGCAATTTGAGCAAATCACTTGTGTTCGGCTATGGCGGATGGTTGGTGTTGCGGCATCGTCTCACCCCAGGCGATGTCGTGATGTTCGCGGCATACCTGGATCGCATCTACTCCCCCATTGATGCGTTGAACGGACTCGCCGTGAGCTTGCAGCAGAATCTGACGTCCTTGCGCCGCGCCGTGAACTTGCTTGATTCTGGCCCCGTTGAACCCGCGGGCCGGCCTTTGGGGGATGGTCGTGGCAAGGTGGAGTTTCGCAATGTACGATTTGGGTATGTAGAAGGCAAGCCGGTGCTTCAAGGTTTGAATCTAACACTTGAACCCGGAAAGATCACAGCTCTGGCTGGACCATCGGGTGCCGGAAAGACCACGACTGCCGATCTTTTGCTGAAGTTGTTTGAGCCATGGTCGGGAGAGATTCTGCTCGACGGTCAGCCGCTCCGCGAAACGGGCGGTTCCTTTGTTCGCGCGGCGATCGGCGTTGTTGCCGCCGACGGCACTGTTTTTCGCGGTACCTTGGCCGAGAACATTCGCTACAAGAGGCCCCATGCGCCGTACGAGGATGTTCTCCACGCCGCGATATCCGCGGGACTCTCGCATACATTGGAACGGCTACCCAAGGGTTTGGAGACGGAGGTGGGTGAGCGGGGGCTCGGGCTTTCCGTCGGGGAACGGCAACGTTTGCAGATCGCCCGAATGTTGGTGGATCAGCCAAAGTTGCTCGTCTTGGACGAAGCGACGGCAAACCTGGACTACGCCACGGAGATGGAGGTGCGGGGTGCGCTTGAACACATCTCGCCGCGTCCGACGATGCTTGTGATCGCCCACCGTTACACGATGGTCAAGAACGCGGACTATGTGTACGTGCTGAAGGATGGTGAGGTTGCCGAGGAGGGGACACCCGAGCAGTTGATCGCCTCAGGTGGTTGGTTTGCGGAGTTGGCGCATCAGGCGGGTGACACTGCCGGTGGAAATATCAGCGGATTGATTCAGTTGCCGGGAGGCAAATAGGGAAACCCGGCGCCAGTTCCAGGGTATAAAGAAACATACTGGCGCCGGGGCTTATGAAACCGACTACGGCAGATTGAGCAGGTACTGCGTTATGGCGTTCATATCTTCGTCGTTGAAACGATAAGGTGGCATCTTGCTGCCCGGGCTGAGTGCCTTTGGATCGCGGAAATGGTCTTCCAGCCACTTTTTGTCCCGACGGTTCGCAATGCCATCCAGCTTCGGTCCAACGCTCTTGCCCGTGCCACGGAGTTCATGGCAAGCCGAGCAGCGGCTGTTATGGTATATCACGGCACCGCGAACAGCCCAATCAGGCGTCGAGAGGAGTTCCATTTCGTCATCCGGAGACAACTTCAGTACAAACAGGGACAACGCGTTCAGGTCTGCATCGCGAAGGCTGACCGGAGGCATTGCGCTACCGGGCACCACTTCTTCAGGATGCTTGAAGTGCGGTACCAGCCAAGCCGGGCTCCGATGCATTTCCGGAATCTGCGTGAGGTCCGGACCCGTGCCGGCCTTGCCGCCACCGGGGTGGCAGGAGACGCAATTCTCAGAACGGAAGAAGCTCAAACCGGCCAACTCTTCCGGTGACATGCGCTGCCAGGAGAGCATTTCCTCTGGTGGTACAAACTTGTCGGTGTTGGGCGGTGTCGAGCGAATCGCGGCCATCGTCAAACCGCCCCAAGTGATGCCGGCAAAGCAGATCGCGGCAATGGCGAAGAAACGCTTGCCCACCCGCACCAGCGGAGCGCGATCGATGAACGGCACCAGGATCAGCGTGGTGATCGCCAAACCAGGGAGCACCATCGTGCCAACCAATTCCAACGGGCCTTCAAAGAACTTCAGCATCTGGAACAGGAACAGGAAGTACCATTCCGGGCGCGGAATATAGGTCTTGTCGGTTGGATCGGCGAGACGTTCCAATGGGATCTCTGCGACAATCGCCATGATAAACAGGATGATAAAGGCGAGCGCACAACCAACGGTGTCTTTGTAGACCTGCTCCGGGTAGAATTTCTTTTTCGGCCCATTGTCCTCAGCGGCTGGAGCAACGCCGTGCTTCCGAACCAAATAGATGTGGACGCCAAGGATCAGCAGCGTCAATGGCGGCAGCAACACAACGTGCAGCGCAAAGAAGCGGGCGAAAGTGACCACACCGACGCCAACGCCTCCGAGCAAACGAGTTAAGTAAGGACCGGCAACTGGAGCCTGCGCGGCGATTTGCGTCGTGACAACCGTGCCCCAATACGCTCGGTTATCCCAAGGCAGCAAATAGCCGGTTAGCCCGAAGCCGAGCGTGATCAACAGAAGCAGGCAGCCGACGATCCATGTGGCCTCACGCGGCTTCTTGTAGGCACCCCACAAGAACACCTGGACCATGTGGAGGACGACGATCACAATCATGCCGCTGGCGCCCCAATGGTGCAGGCCTCGGATGAGGCGCCCACCGGTGAGTTCGGTCATGATGTAGCGAAGGCTGTTGTAGGCTTCGCCGGGTGTGGGAGCGTAATTAAAGGCAAGGAGGCTTCCCGTGACCACCTGCAACATGAAGAAGAACGCAGCGATACTACCCAATACTTGATGCCAACCGCTGGAGGAAGGGATCTCTTCGTAGAGAAAGCTTTTGACCGCAGTTTCTAGGCCGGTGCGGTGTTCCAGCCAATCGATGATTTTACGCATTCTGGTTTAGCGGACCGAGTTTAATTCGTCCGGCTTCAATCTTCACGGGGTAACGATCCAATGGACGGGGAGCAGGTCCGGTAAGAACCTCTCCAGTCTTCGAAAATTCTGAGTTGTGACAGGGGCAGACAAATGTGCTGCTCTGGTTTTCCCAGTGATAGGCGCAGCCAAGGTGGGTGCACTGCGGAGCATAGGCCGTCACCTTGTCTTCACTCTCACGGACTACCCAAGCGGTCGTCTTTTCGCTGGTCACTTTCCATCCATCCACACGTTTGTGCTGGAAGGAAACCTCAGTGGGGGTTCCGGTTGGGATAGAC
Organism: Bryobacteraceae bacterium; assembly: GCA_040081455.1. Taxonomy (GTDB): domain Bacteria; phylum Acidobacteriota; class Terriglobia; order Bryobacterales; family Bryobacteraceae; genus Palsa-187. Next base: position 134,185 of record JBEBGM010000002.1, on the reverse strand, counting down.
CCGATGTCACCTGCGTCAATCCAGTTTTCCGTCTTCTTGTTGGAGGGCGGAAAAAGGAGATAAACGCCAGCCGGGGCCGCGACAGATGCTGTAATCAAACCCCAGACGGAGTATATAATTCCGACGTAGAATGACCGCCGGCTCACTTCTGGGGAGCCGGGGTGATTTTCAAGCGCTTCCACAAATATAACCTCAGTTTGATGTCGCAGGCGGCGCCTGGAACCCCTTCGCGTTTGCGCAGCCGGGAGCCAGGCCGTAGAGTCCGCCTTTGATTTCTTATTTCTTGTTTCCTAAGTTTGCGTGCCTTTGGTTGTAAGCGTTCAACTCGGAGGGAACACACATCATTTCGAGTGGATCCGTGTTATCCGGGATTCGCTTCATCTTCATCTTATCCATAGCCAGAAAGGGTTTGGAATAAAATTTCGGGTCAGTGATCTTCACCGAGATTTCCATGTTATCGCTATCGATTCGATGGAAAGTTTCTTCCACCGTCATCTCATCGGAGTGCGGGCGTCCCGCGTTGTCGAGCCAGGTGCGATCATCCATCGCGACGGTTGTGGTGACGAAAGTGTAGTCGTCCGCCCATTTTCCGGTGGAATAACCATACCAACGCGGCTCGGGGTCCTTTGGCAGAGCGCGGCCATCGGTCCAGACCGTGCGCCACAGCTTGTCATATTGATACAGGATTACCATTTTTTTTGGGGTTTGGATGAATTCCGTAGCGCGAACTTCAAAAAGGTTCGCACGCGGGAATCCGAGCGGGTCACAGGCATGCCCTGGATCATTTTCCTCACCGGGCCCTACTTCCGTGATACCGTTCGATGGCTTGTTCTTTTTGAACGCTTCCATGCCAGCCGATGTGTAGGGCGGCTCGTGTTTGCCATCACTAAAAATGGCCTGGCCGCCATTCGGCTGAATTCCCTCAAACCCACTATAAGGCTGCCAGATGCCTACCAGACTGCGCTTGGGAGCGGGACCGCCAGGCACAATCTTCACCGGCGGCGGTAGTGTCATCTGCTGGGCCTGGGCGCCAGCAGTAAGGAGCAGACTGAAGGCCGATGCGACTACGACACATTTTGCAGACAGACGCACAGAGAGACTCCCGAATACAAAAGCCGAAAGGTGGTTGGAGTGGAGCGAGGCGGGCGGCCTCGCTCCAAAAAGATAGACGACTGATTTACTTCGCCGGAGCTTCGCCGGGGACGCGACCCATACCTTCAAAGGTCTTGCCGGAAACCTCAACGCGAGCGATGCGGCCGATCGGCTCACCGTTCTTGGCGGCGATGATCCACAACTTCACTTCGTCACCAGCCTTGAACATTTTACGGCTCCAGCCACGGGCGATCATGTCAGGCGGATTGCTCACTTCCGCCGTCCAGTGCACCGAAGCGCCCTTATCGTCCTTTACGTCAAACTCCAGCAGGCAGTGCGGGTTTGCCCACAGCCATTCCGTCACCTTTGCGTTGGTGAAGACCACCGCCTTGGTTTCGTCATAGATAGCGCTGCCGTGATGAGCCATCAAACCGGCCGGCACCGTGAGGGCCATGGCCGCCAGAAGGGCTCCAGTTGCGAACCGAATCTTCATGTAACAACCTCCATTCTCACGCCGTGAGAAATTTTAACCAGATATAAGCCGTTATCGCGAGCGAATCAAGCTTAGGTTCGGGTGCCCCTCGCTCCAAGGACACCCGAACAGCGAAGCACTATCCTACGGATGAGCGAAGACCTTCGGATCGATCTTCGCGTTGGGCTGAAGCTCGGTCAGCTCAAGAATTGCTTTGTTGTCGAGCCACGTCAAGATGATCTTGTGGGGCACCTTGATGTTGCCGACCGTGCGGTAATCAGCATAATCCACCTGCGTGGCGCCATAACCGATCACAGAATCAGCGAACGATACCACGCGGTCCAGCAGGCCGGTTTCATCGTTGAAGTAGAAGTTAAACGGAATCTTGCCGTCGAGCGTACCCTGGACAACGGTGTAGTCGATGTCGTTGAGGGTTGCCGGAGGAGCAACGCGCCACTGCGTGAGCAGCGTCTTCACCTGCGCCGGGAACATGAGAGCCGCGCCCGCCTTGGTGATATTTGTTTCACCACCCGTGCGGTCCATGATCGGAAGCGGCGTCAGAATGTCATGCGACTTCACCCAGGCTTCTTTGCCGTCGGTGACGTCCTGCACGTCGCCACCCGCCACGTTGTGAACAACAATGGCGCGCGACATCGGAGCTTGCGCGTACACTTCCATCTGGAACTTCTTCGGCACACCGTAAGTCTGGAAAGTACCCTTTGCGATGACGCTGGTCAACTTGGACAAGTTGGCCGTGCCGCCAATCGCGTTCAGGAAACGATCCCAGACGGCGCCCGGTTCCGGGGAGTTCGGGAACGGAGGCATCAGCTTATCCGGTTCGCGATAAACCAGGGTCGAGTAGAACTTGGTCAAATCAGGCGTCATTTCCGGATCCACGCTGCCGCGGTGGCAGGTGTAGCAGGTCAGTCGGCGCTGGCCACCAAAAAAACTCTTGTTCATGGCGTTGACCATCGCGATCATGCCGCGCGTTTTGCGCTTCATGTCGTTCTCGTCCGCGTAGCGCGGCCAGTTGCCCGCGCTGGCTTCACCGTGGCAATTCACGCAGCTAATGCCGAGTGACGCCGAGAGGAAACCCATCGTGGTCATGAACTCGTCTGCAGGGATGCCCTTCATCGCGGTCACATTCTTAAAGACCTGCTCCGCTGGGCGGGTGTCGCGCTTCACCTGTGCGTTAACGGTGGACGCGAAAAAAGTACTGCCAGTTAGTATGATTGCGAGGAAATATTTATTAGATCGAACTACTTGCATCTTCCAACCTCCTTCCTTCAACTCGAAGCGCCGCGGCCGGTATGGGCAAAAGCCCATCGCACCCTCACCGCCCTACAGGCACCATTCGATACAGCCGAACGTAGAATCCACTTCTCAAACGCGTGCCGCTCCTGCTGGCCGGCGAAAGCGGCAGCATAGTCACCGCAAAGCTTCGCGTCCTTCGCCATCCTTTAGACGCACGGAATGCGCCCAATAGTAGGCTTCACGAAGTCTACAATGATTGCCGCGACAAAGTCAAACAAAAAGTGGTCAAAATCTCATATGGAGATATTTGGCCATATTTCTATACGCCAAACGGCGCAGCGCGGGTCTTGTCCTTTATGGGCAAACAGATGGAATAGTGGACAACTCGCCTTTGTTTCACAAATCGCCGACGAAAAGATAAACTAATGATATATATTAACTTACTGCTTTTTCTGGGAAGTGATTCAGACGGTCAGAAATATCAGAAGCGACGTCTTGGACGATTTCCACAAGCATCTGCTGATTGCTTGTCTCATACCGGGGTCCGGGTACAATCAACGTCAGGGCGCAGGGCGGCATATTGGGACCGGATTCAAATACCGGAGCGGCAATGCCGACACTTCCGGCATCCAATTCGCCAATTGACGTAGCGTATCCGCTTTTGCGGATCTTCTTCAGGTCGGCCCGGAGTTCTTCCCACGTCTTACCCAAGGTGGAGGCCTGGACGGCCTCCGGGTACCGCTCGAAGAACTGCTTCTGGCGGGAGGTAGGCAGGTAAGCCAGCACCAGCTTGAACGCGCAGCCGCGGAAGATGGGCATGGGGCGCCCACGGCTGTACGTAATCCCCGGAGTTTGGACGTTCTGTTCGTGGTGGATGGCAACCAGGTGATCGCCAAACAGCTTCACCAGTGTGACATCGCAGCTCACGCGGCTGGCAAGGTCGTGGATGACCGGCCGGGCAAGCTGCAACAGCGGGTCCGCGGAGCGAATCACGAAATCCAGTTCAATGATCCTGGGTCCCAGTGAGTAGGCACCGGAAAAGCGCGTCAACAGACCGGAACTACAAAGCTCCTTGATGTAGCGATACCCTTGCGGCCGGCTGCAGCCAAGTCTCGATACGATCTCTTCCGCCGTCAGAAAGGCGTTGCCGACCTCGAAGTATTCCAAAATACTCAGAAGCTTCGTGAGACTCGACATCGCTTCTGGTATACCATCCTTCCCGTTGGACTGCCAATCCATTGGACGATATATTGTCTTGTCCTTTTCCTGTATCGGGCATAAATGCGCAGCTACTGTCCGGCGCGAGTCGACAGCCGCAACCGCAACTCCAACCGCTTCCGGCCGTTTTCCGACTGGAAGCTGATGTTTTCACACATGTTACGGATGATCATGGCTCCCAAGTCATCCTCGGCACCGCTTGCTAAAGGATCCACGGACGTAGCCGCAGTCTCACAAACAATTTCCAGCCGGTTCGTCTTTTCCGAATACGCAATCGTTAAATCGAGCTCGGTTGCCGATAACTGCGGCCGGTACAACTGGAGGATCTCCTCCACGACAAGGAGAAGATCGTGGCGGACATCTTTAGGCAGGATCTGCTTTTCGCAGAAGGCTTCAATCTCAGCGTTCATCGCGTATAGGTCGAAGTCTGGCGAGACGATGGAATATCGGAAACTTCGGATCCGGTGAATGAAGGCGCGGGTTTTCGCCTTCTGTGGACTGCCGAAAACCTGCTCGGGCGGACCTTCCTCATAGATCCGTCCTTCATCCATATAAAAGACACGCGTGGAGACGTCACGAGCAAAATCCATCTCATGCGTGACAATCGCCATGGTCATGCCATCCTTCGCTAGCCGACGAATCACCGAAAGCACTTCGCTGACCATGGTGGGATCAAGCGCGGAGGTTGGCTCATCGAAAAGAATAATTTCGGGCTCCATTGCCAGACATCGCGCAATGGCCACACGCTGCTTCTGTCCACCGGAGAGTTCGTCCGGGTAACTGTGCGCCTTCTCTCCCAACCCAACCAAGCGCAGCAGTTCCATCGATTTCTGTTCGGCCTCTTTGCGGCCAATCCCGCGAAGTTTAATGGGGCCCAGAGCGAGGTTCTCGAGCACCGAGAGATGTGCAAACAGGTTAAACGATTGAAACACCATGTTCATGCGCTGCCGCATCTTCGCAACGTCTGTTTTCCTGTCAAGGATATCGATGCCGTCAATCGAAATGGATCCGCCGGTCGGCTGCTCCAGAAGATTCAGACAGCGTAGAAACGTGCTCTTGCCGGTGCCGGATGGCCCAATGATCGAAACCACCTCACCCCTCTTGATTTCCGTCGTGATGTCTTTGAGGACCGCGAGGTCGCCAAAGCTTTTCGAAAGATGTTCAATCTTGATCACGCCTGCACCGCCTTTTCACGTTTATATTTCGGATCGGTGCGCCGCTCCAGATAGTCGAGCGCCTGCATGAGCAGCCAGGAAATGGCGAAGTAAAGAATGGCCACCACAATCAGCGGAAAGAATGCGTCAAACGTGCGGCTGCGGATGATGTCGCTTGCCTTGGTGAGATCCTGCACCGCGATGTAGCCGACGATGGATGTCATCTTCACCAGCGAAATGAACTCGCCCTTGTACACGGGCAAAATGCGCCGCGCCGTCTGCGGCAGCACGATGTAAAGGAACGTCTGGGTCTTTGTGAAACCCATGGCTATTCCCGCTTCAGTTTGACCGTTGTCGACGCCTTCAATGCCTGTCCGGAAAATTTCCGCCACGTAGGCCGCGAAGTTCATACCAAAGGCGATGGTAGCTGCCAGCACCGGACTGATATCAATGGACGCGAACACGACATAAAAGATCAGCATCAATAGCACTAAAACCGGAGTGCCGCGGAGCACACTGATGTAGAATTTCGCCGGCACATGCAGCATCTTTCGCCGGGACATGCGGAGAAAACAAACCAGCGCTCCAAGCAGAGTGCCAAGCGCAGTCGCCAGGACGGAAAGCACCGCGGTGGTCTTCAGCCCATCCCACAAAAGCAGGTAGCGTTTCTCCTGGATGATATTGCTCTCAAAACTATTGATGATGGAATCGAGAAACCCCGGCGCTGCTTTGCCAGCGCCCTGATTGCCGTAGGCCGCGATGTTGCTCTTCAGCGCCGCAATACGATTGCCCATGTCGTAGTAAGGATCAGAGAAGTCGATTTGTTTTTGGCGTTCCTCCGTGATGTAGATTGAACTCGCAATCATGTTGACTTTCCCGCTCGACACCGCGGCGATCAGTCCGCCGAACTGCATGTCGGCAAACTTCACTTCCTTGCCAATGTAGGCGCCGAACCGCCGGCAGAGTTCGATATCGAATCCGTTGGGCTGATTTTCCTGGAGGAACCCAAACGGTGGCCCATCGATGTTGGTGCCAACTACCAACACGCCGTTCGCCCGCGAACCTTCAATGGCGGGCATCGTGTAGTTGTGCGTCTCAATCCACCGCTTGGTCATGTCGGCGTACACGCCATTCTTGCGAATTTCCGCGAGGAACTGATTAAACTGTTGACGCAACGCATTCCCGCTTTTCGGAAAACCGGCGCCGACCGAAAACGAAAATAGCGAGTCGCCCAGAATGCCGAGTGAGTCGTCTTCGCGCATTCGCTCCCGCAGAGGAACTTCGTCGAACAAAGCAACGTCCACCTTGCCGGCGGTAACGGCAAGGAACATCTCGTTGCCCGAGTTAAATCGCAGCACCGTGGCATTTGGAAATGCCCTGGCCGCGTAGGTGTCGTGCGCGCTCCCCAACTGCACACCGATTCGCTTCGTGGCAATATCCTGGGCCGCCGTGAGCGCCATTCCACCTGCCGCCTTACTGGCAGTCTTGCGGACCAGCAAGACCTGGGAGCTTTCAAAATACGGATCGGAGAAATCGACAAATTTCTTGCGCTCGGCGGTTCCGGTCATCCCTGTAATGATGAGGTCCACCTTACCCGATTGCAGCGCAGGAATCAGCGCCATAAATTTCATGTCGGAGAACGTAATCGGTCGCCGCAATTTTGCGGCGATGCGGCGCGCCAGTTCCCCGTCGTGCCCCGTGACTCGTCCGCTCTTGTCAACAAAGCTGAACGGCTCGCGCGTGGCACTGACGCCGATGCGCAATGGCGGCCCTTGCGTGGGCAGTTGAATGTCAGGTTCATCGTAAGGACCCAGCTCCGGCTTGAACCATCGCTTCCGCATGTCGGCAAGCGTGCCGTTGCTTTTCAATTCCGCAATCGCCTGGTTTACGGATGGAAGCAGATCGCCGCTGTTCTTACGCATGCCGATGGATGTGTCTTCTTTCGACAATGCCTCGGCGACAAATCCCAATGCCGGATTCTTTTTCGAGACTTGAAACGCGGTGGGGTATGCCGTGACAATCGCATCCAACTGGCCTGATTGAATGGCAGCCACTGCGTTCATGACGTCGTCAAAGCTCTTGATCTGCGCCTCGGGAAACCGCTTGTGCGCGATGGTTTCACCGGTGGCGCCAGTCATCACGCCGATGCGAGCGCGATTGGCGTCGTCCAGCGTGGCGATCTCCGTATTCTTGATGCCGCTACAGCTGGCCAGAAATGCGGCCGTTGCCGCAACAAGCAGCACTCGCGAAGAAGTGGTTTTCATTTTTGGCTACTCGCTATTGTAAGCTCGCATCATCAGTCACCCCGCGGTGCCGATAAAAAGCGACAATGGTGCCTAAGTGATCCTTGGCTCCGTTCTTTCCCTGCTGCTCGCCACATTGATTGGCCTGTCGCTTGGTGTTCTCGGCAGCGGTGGCTCCATCATTACGCTTCCCATGTTGGTGTATGCCGCCGGGGTACCCGCAGCGGAGGCAGTCGGGATGTCGATGGCGATCGTAGGAGCAACAAGCCTTCTTGGTGCTGTCATTCAGTGGCGAAAAGGCAACGTGGTTCCCCGCATTGCAATCATCTTTTCGCTTGGCGGAATGATCGGGTCTTATCTGGGCTCCACGGGAACACATCTGCTTTCGAAGCAGCTGTTGATGCTGCTGTTTTCCGGCGTCATGCTGGTGGTGGGCTTCCTGATGCTGCGTGGATATGGGCTGCAAGGCGGCCAAGCCTGCAACGTCCGTCGCTGCGTCATCGCCGGCTTTGCCGTTGGCGTGCTCACCGGATTCATCGGCGTCGGCGGCGGATTCCTGATTGTTCCCGCGCTCTTGTTCTTCGCCGGTTTGCCACAACGGACCGCTGCGGGAACCTCGCTCGCCGTCATCGCATTCAACTCGGCGACCGGACTCATCGGCCAGCTCCGCTACGTCAGCATGGATTGGAGCGCCCTGGGCGGATTCCTCTTCTTCGCCTTCGCCGGAATGCTCGCCGGGCTCGCGGTGGCAAACCGCTTGGATGAAAAGGCACTCCGGAAACTGTTCGGAATCGCGTTGATCGTACTCGCGTTGGTGCTGGGATTTCTGAATTTCTAGGTGCTACGCTTCGCCTTCTTGCGCCTGAAGCCACACCGAAAATTCCTTCGCGGGACCCAATTGCTTCAACTTGGATCCAAGCGCGGCATGATTGCCCCAAACAATTTCCGCCTCTTCCAATGAGATGGACTCGATTTGGCGGCACCCAAGAACCTGATGACGCTCCGCGTAGAAACCGTAAGCGCGGCATGCCAGAGGCCGTGCTTCGTAGACAAGGCAGCTTCCCGACGCGGAATCGAGCAGCGGACAGGTTACCGGCCACGCCGTCCCTTTTGCATCCCGAATTCGCTGCCGCGCCGCCGCGCCGACATCCGCGGGCAGTTGTTGGATCGCCTCCGCAATCTGCCGCCATTCTTCTTCGGAAACGCGCGGCTCCGACGCAATACGCCGGCAGCAATCGGAACAACCCTGTCGGCATGGCCAATCGCCACGTTCCGCCATGATCTTTTCAGCGCGGAGCTTGGTCTCGTCTTGAATCTGATAAAGAAAACGTTGCACTAGCCTTGATATTGCCGGTCAGTGACGTGTTCCAGCCACTCAACCACTTTTCCATCCAACTGTTCCTGAATCGCGATGTGGGTCATCGCCGTGGCAGGCCCCGCGCCATGCCAATGCTTTTCGCCGGGCGCAAACCAGATCACGTCTCCCGGACGAATCTCTTCCACCGGACCGCCCCACCGCTGTGCCCGGCCGCATCCCGCCGTCACCACTAACGTTTGGCCCAGTGGATGAGTGTGCCAGGCCGTCCGTGCGCCGGGTTCAAACGTGACGATTGCTCCCTGCACTCGCGCCGGGTCGGGAGCCTTAAACAAAGGATCCAGCCGCACTGTTCCCGTAAACCAATCCGACGGACCTTTGAGGGAAGCTTGCGAGCCGTTGCGCTGGATCTCCATACTTGTATTTCCGGATTCGTGCTCCTGGACTCTTGTTCTTCCGTTAGCCCTAAGCCTTGAGCAGATCCTTCACATACTCAGGCCGAAGCGGAAGCTTGCGTGCCGGTTTACCCGTCGCATCAAAGAAGGCCGCCGCAATCGCGGGCGCCGCCAGTGCATTCGCCGCCTCCGAACCCTGGCCGTAAACGCCTACATCCGACCGGTCGACAATCACCACTTTGATCTGGGGCGTTTCCGACATTTTTGTGATCGGATACGTCTTCCAATCGCGCGTCGTCACGCCGCTTTCATCGAAGGAGACTTCCTCATAGAGAGCCTGACTGGTTCCCATGATGCTTCCACCTTCGATCTGACGCTTCAACTGGAGCGGGTTCACGACAACACCCGGGTCCACCACCATGGTGATCTTCTCCACGGTGATCACACCAGTGGAAGGCACCAACGCGATCTGGCAGGCGCAGGCCCAGTAGCTACCAGTGCGATACATCACCGAGACACCTTGGCCGCGAACCGGCGCCGAGCCTGCCGCCGTGGCTTTCGGACGAGGCGAAGGCCGCGTCTCCCAACCCGACTCCGTCCGCAGGCGTTGCAAAATCGCTTTGAGGCGTTCTTCTTTTGTGTGATCCAAGCGGAACTGCAGAGGATCGGCACCAGCCAGCGCCGCAGCTTCCGTCATCGCCACCTCGCGCGGGAAGTTCTGCTGGAACTGGCCCGGAGTGCGCATGCTGTGATCGCGCAACCCCACCGCGATCGGAGACTCGCGCTGGCCCACTTGCCAGGTTCCATGCGCTCGTTCTTCCGTGTTTAGCACCCCATCGTAAACCCAGGCATCCGCCATGCCGTTGACGGTAGAGTTCAACCGCGCCCCGTCGGCACTGGGCGCGGCCATCGTCGGAAGTCCCGCGAGCACCGCACCAATCGGCCGATCGTCCTGCATCGCCGGCATGTAGTGATCCACTTCATACGCGGAGATCTTGCCACCGGCGTCCAATCCAATCTTAATGTCGGCGTAACCGGCGGAAGATTGCGTCGACCACTGGAAATCCTCGGCACGCATCCACTGCACGCGCACGGGCTTCCCAATTTCCTTTGAAAGCAGCACAGCTTCGTCTTCGGCACCCGCGTTGCCGCCATTCGAGCGGCCGTAGTGGCCAGGGCCGGCGTATTGACGAATGATCACCTGCTCGGAGGAAATGCCCAGCATCAGCGCAATCTGTCCACGCAGCGCTTGCGGATTTTGGTTGTGCGTATGCACCCACACCGTGCCGTCGGATTTCACATCGGCCACCGCCATCGTCGGCCCAATCGGCGCGTGCTTCATATACGGCATTTCGTAGGTTGCCGTGTGTTGCTTTTTCGCCGACGTCATCGCTTTCGGCGCATCGCCGACGTTCTTTTGCCCGCGAGTCATGGCCGTCGATTTCCAATCAGCGTCCTGGCGGAAGTAACGGAACAGATTCTTATGTCCCGGAAGGCCACGCCACTCAGACCACTTGGTCGTCGCAGCCACTTCGCGAGAGGCCTGGATCGCTTCCCACTCGGCGGGCGCAACCACGCCGATCAAGTTGCCCTTCACAATCAGCTGCGTGTTCGGATACTTGCTTTTGTCAAATTGCCCGGCGGCAATCAGCTTAGAGCCGAGCGTATTCGGATGCACCACGCGTGCGTGCCACATCCCTGGCAGCTTGACGTTGGTAACCCACGCTTCCTGGCCCGTGACCTTCGCCGGAATAGCGGAATTCTTGAACGACTTACCGACAACGCTATATTGGCCGGTGGGCTTCAGCGGAGGATTCCCTTCCACAATGAGGCCAAACATGCTGGTCAATTCGCCGCTCACCGGAATCGTGAGATTCAGCGTTTCACCCGTCACTAATTCGCCATAGCCGATGCTCTTGCCGCCGCCTGAGATGACGCCGGCCTTCACCGTCAACTGTGCCTTTGCTACCCCCAGTCGCTTCGATGCAAGTTCCAGCATCGCTTCGCGCGTGTAGGCGCAAGCCTTGCGCAGAGTGGTCACCCCGCGGCCCAGAAGATCAAACGTGCCGCCACCGTCCGGAGTACGGTCCGTATCGCCCGACACCACTGTGGTGACCGATTCAAACGGCACTTCCAGTTCATCCGCCACAATCTGGCGGTAGGCGGTGTAAATCGAACTCTGGCCGAAATCGCACTTGCCGGTTCGGATCAACACGGTGTTATCCGCATGAATTTCGACCCAAGATTCCGAGCGCGCCGGATCCAGCGTGTTCTTCGGCGTAGCAGCCTTTGCGTCATTGGCGCGTAGCAAACTGAAGCCGACAAAGAGGGCACCCCCCGCTTTCACAAATCCGCGGCGGCTCAGTTCCGCGCCGTGAATGTTGGTTTTTTCGATTGTGTTCTTCACGCCGCACCTCCCTTGGTCATCAGTTTGGAGGCGAAGCGAACGGCCTCCACAATCGCGACGTAGCTGCCGCACCGGCACAAGTGGGGCGAAGGCCCGGACGTAGTGAATGCCGCCTTGATCTCGGTGTCAGACGGCTTGGGCGTTTTTTCCAAAAGCTCGGTGGCTTTGATCATCATGCCGCTTTGGCAGTAGCCGCACAGGGGCGTCTGTTCTTCAATCCAAGCCTGCTGTACCGGGTGCAGCGTCCTCTCGGCGTCGGCGGCGGAAAGATTCTTTTGCTTCGCCCAGCGCGCGGGAAGCCCTTCAATCGTGGTCACTTCCTTGCCCGAAGCAGCCGATGCCGGCGTCACGCAGGACCGGATCTCTTTCCCGTCCAGCAGCACCGAACAGGCTCCGCACTGCGCAAGCCCGCATCCAAACTGCGGACTGGTGACATCCAGTTCATTCCGCAACACATAGAGCAGCGGTGTATCAGCGGGAGATTGCACATCCCGCTTTTTTCCATTGACTGTAATTGTCATCTTTACCTCCAACCGAAAGCAGCAAACGGGCATATTTCGCCCGTCAGGCGGACTCGTCATGTTGTTACTTCAGGTTAACGTTACTCCAGGTTAACGCCAACTCTATTCCCTTCGATAGGGTAGTTGGCGGATCCAGCCATTCCGGATCCTATTGTGCCTTGCAGGGCGCCGGATTCCACTTGGAGCCGTCAGGCTCCAACTTGAACTGCTCACTGGTCAAAAACACGTCGTTGAGGTACTGCCTGTCTTCGACGACGCTGGTGATAATCAAATAAGATACGCCGTCGAGTTCCACACGGTCAAAATACTCGGTGAGCACCGCGTTCGCGCTATACGGCACGCCATTCTTGCGCAGGTACCCAGGCTTCATGCGTGTGGTCACCACTTTTAACGCGCCACCTTTGCCTGCGGCCGGTCCGCTAAACGGTGGCCCGAACCCGCTCTGCTGCGACTGCTTCTGCCACGACGCGGTGGATTCTCCCTGCCACGTGAGTTCGCCGGCCGGTGGCTTCGGAACGCCGAAGCGAAGCAACCGAGTCTGCTGACCGGCGTCCGTATCAAGCTTTACGGTGTTATCGTCCGCCCAGGCTATGTGTAAGCGAGTGGGCAACCGCATCAAGCCCGCCGCCCCGTAGGCTTTGCACGCACCGCCGCTCGCTTCGTCTTTCGCTGGATCCCACATGTCAGCCACCCTTTTGCCTTCGGCGTTCAGTGGAACACTAGCGTAGTCACCCTTAGGAGGTGTCACCATTCGCCAACGCCAATCTTCACTGACCTGGGCGACCCAATGGCCAGTGATATCGATCACCGCTCCCTGCCGTGGAGGTGGCGGTGGCCCGCCGGGCCCTTGCGCGGACATTGTCACGGCACCGAGGAAACCATAAAGTGCAATGCGCAAGAGATCGAAGTGGAACTGGAATCGGCGCATGTTCACTTGCCCCTTTTCAGTTCGCGATAGACGGCTTCCACAAACATGTTCGTGGTCCACGGCCCACTCTCGGCGCCATACTCGCCGTCGTAGTCATACGTGGGCTTCGCGGCTTTCACCTGTTCAATCGTCTGGCCCTTCTTCACCAGATCCTGAATGCGATCGCGAATAATGGTCAGCATGTCCCGGTAGACGGCGATATCATAGCGGTCGCAGATTCTGCCATGGCCGGGAACGATGTACGTTCCTCCCTCCTCGTTCTGCTTGGGCACGGCGACATCCAGCGACAAGTGATTGAGTGTCTTCAAAATTCCATTCAAACTGCCGCCGCGCTTCTCGTCAATCACCGGATAACGGGTCATGTCGAACAAATCCCCGGCGACAATGACATCCGAACGCCGGAAGAACACGGTCATGTCGCTATCCGTGTGTGCAGCTTCCGGATGTTCTAGGATCACGGCCTCTCCGTTGGCACTTAACCTCCAGGAATCGGTATCGAAGGTGTCCGTCGGAAACGAATTGCTGGCAATACCGAGCGCCTTGCCGTCGCCATCCGTCAGCCGATTGAGCAAATTGAGGTGCGAGAGGATCGCCGACTGCGCTCGCTGTTGGTTCGCCGAAGTCAGCATGTAAACGCCGCCGTTCGAAAGCGCCTCGTTGCCGCCGGTGTGGTCCTTATCGATCGTCGTATTCAAAACAAAACCCACCGGCCGCTTTGCAATGCGGCCGAGTACGGCGCGAATCTGTTCGCTGTACCCGGGTGCGCCTGTGTCCACGAGCAACGTGGTCTCGTCACCCACCTGCACGACAACGTTGCCTCCTGCGCCAGCGATTAAGTAAACACTGCCCTGCACCGGCAGAACTTGCACGGACCCCTCGTTTTGTCCAGTTGCCGGGGTGTTCCTCTGCTGCGCTGTCAGTGTCCATGCAGCGAAAAAGAGAACCAGCGCGGCCATCAGGATGAGCCCCGATGAAACCGGCCGCGCTGTGAAGGTTTGCGTGAGGCGGCTCATTTCTTTTGCTCCGCAGGTTTCTCTGGAATCGGCATCGACGCCAACTTCTGCTGATACTCCGGATACATCGTCTCCGCTCCTCCGCGCAGAGCGGGGATGGGGAAGCCGCTCTTTTCGGCGTATTCATTGAGCCAAACGTTGGTTCCCGGAAGATGCGACGGCACCCAACCCGCCGGGCGGTCAAATTCATGACTCGGCAGACATTCCTGTTGGGTGGAACGATAGCCAGGATTCAGTACCCAATTCGACGTCCGCACGAGTGGTTCCGTGAGGAAGACAGGGTCCACGACCATCGTCGTTACCGTCAGATAGTTCTCGTGCCGCGCGAAGTATTCCATCATTCGCGCTTTCTCACTACGGGGCAGCCCATTGCGCCGCAGCCAGCCCTCCTTCAAGTGCGTCGTTTCCACCTGCAACATGTCCCCCACCCAACGGCCGGTGGAAAAGCCACCCCACGTATGCGCTGCGTATTCCGATGGATGCGGGCGCCCATCCATGTAGATAGTACGCTCGGGATTCATCCACATTGTTTGGGTATGATATGCAAGTACTTCTTTTGTCACGGGATCCATGTCCGCCCAAATGCGTAAGCTGCCAGGGCCGCGGACAGCGTAATCGGCGGGATGCGGCTCGCACTGGTGTTCCATCAGCGTCCATTTGGCGGCGTCCCAGCTGTCGGCCTGCATCCGAGCACGGTCATTAATGGGGAGTCCGGTATAATCGCCGATCTCCGGCCCAGCGCCCCGTTCCGGTGCATCTTCATGCATCTTCTGGCTCCAGCCGCCTACGAGGTCGGCCTGGGCCCATGCCGGTATCTGCCCGCTTCCGAAAAGCCCCCACAGAAAGACGAGGAGGATCTGTACACGGCAGAGACTCCCCTGCAAGGTCTCCCCTCCGGACCACCCTACTCTTCGTGTGCGTCGCATTGCTTTCGCCACCCCCGGTCAGACGCTTGTAGCTCACACCCGGCACGCCCGCCTCATGGGACGCGGCAAACCTCAGACATTATGCCCCAGCACCCTCTAAGTTGCACGTTTCTTAGCCACTTACTACCGTTTCGAGGCGTATTTGCTACGTCTCGGAACTGCCGCTGAAATGTGGCAGTGTAATACTGTTAACCGGTTGATTTCGCGATGGCCTGCCGGGAGGGAAATCTCACAATGAAATCGCTAACATTAGGTTCGTCCAGCAAAACCACTATGGCGCTCACTGGCTTGGCTTTGCTTCTCGCTGGAGCCGCCATCGGCGTCCGTCACGCCCAAGGGCAAGGGGCATCGGCCAAGACGGTGGTGGACGAAGCGGCCAGGGCGCTGGGCGGGGTGGAGCGAGTGAAGTCCGTTAAGAACATTACGATGGCAGGCTACGGCCAATACGCCTACATGTTCGGCGGAGGGCGGATTTCCGGCGCACCAGATGCTCCAGAAAAATACCAAGCGGCGAATGACCTTCGGCGGGTCTATGACTTAGAGCATGGGCGCTTCCAACAAACGGAGCGGCGCAACATGCTGTTCCCGTTCCTGGCCACCTTCGGTCATAGTTTCGCCTTGAACAACCTGATTCTGGACGGCGATATCGCCTACGACGTTATGGGCGACAAGGCGCGTCGCGTTGCTCGTTGGAGCGAAAGTCCTCTGCAACTCGACGGTGTCCACATGCGGCGCATGTGGATGTTAAATAATCCCGTGGCTTTAGTCCGGGCGCTGATGGATCCCGGGACCAAACTGTCCGCTCCGCGGCAAAGCGGCGCGGACACGGTGATAGACGCCACTCTCAAAGAAGGCGACAAGTTCAGCACCGGTTTTTCGGCAAACCACTTGCCGTCGTGGATTCGCTGGAACAATCCGCACACCGATCTGGGCCAAGTGGCCATGACGACGCATCTTACGGCCTACAACTCTTTCGACGGACTTTTGCTGCCCGTGGGCTACAGCACACGGCTGGACTGGCGCAATATCGATTACTTCAAGGTCTATGTCGATAACTACCTTGTCGATCAACAGATCGCGAATCTGGAAGCTCCGGCGGAAGTGAAGTATACTCCCGAGCCGCCGTCTTATCAGGCACGTCCGGTGAAGTCCGTGAAGGTTGCCGATCATATCTGGCGCTTGGATCCGGGTGGAACCACGGTCGTCGAATTCAAAGATCACCTGACGATCTTTGAGCTGGATATCGACGTTCACCAATCCAAAGCCGTGATCGCTTATGCCCGAACGCTGGCCCCTGGAAAACCCGTCACGCAATACATTGTTTCGCACGGACACTTCGATCACGTCGCCGGTCTCCGGCAAGGCGTTGCGGAAGGCATGACGGTGATCGCGCGCCGGCCGTACGAACAATTATTCCGCGAGATGGCCACGCATCCGGCTCCGGATTATCCGGACGATCTGGCGAAATCCGGGAAGCCATTCAAATTCATGCCAGTTGACGAGAAGCTGCACCTCGCCGACGACACCATGACGCTGGACGTGTATTGGGTGCGGAACAACATTCACATGTCCGATGCCGTTTTCGCCTACGCCCCGCAGCAGAAGGTAATCATCGAAGGCGACATCGCGACGGCCGCCTGGGACTATCAGTTCTGGCCTGACAGCCTGCGTGATGCCATCGAGTATTACAAACTGGATCCCGAAAAGCTGTCACCCGTCCACTCCGTGTGGCCGGAGCATCCAGATGTGTTGACGATGCAACAAGTTGACGAATTGATCAAAGGCGGCACCCAGCGCGCCCGCGAACGTTGCACCAGCGAGCTTGCGAAGGGGAATTACTTCGCGGGTTGCCCGGTGTGGAGCAAGCGCTATTAGAAGCAAGAGCCGGGGCTCACTCCAGCCGATTTACGATTCCAAACACTGCTTAGCGTAGGCCAAGCACTTTGCGATCTCGGCCGGCGAGTTCGAGCCTTCGGGAATTGGATACTCAAACTCAATGTTCGCGGGGAAGCTGAGCTTGTCTTTCTTCATCAACTGAAGAACCTCCTTGATCGGGGTTTCGCCCTGCCCCCACACCATATTCGGCCCATTGTTCTTCTTGCGATCCTTCAAGTGGAGGTTCGTAATGCGGGCGTGATTCTTCTGGATAAAGGCAACAGCATCCAGATTCGCGGCCGTCATGTGGCCGATGTCGAGATTGGCGCCGATGTACTTGCTCAGGCCAAGAATCGTTTCAAACGATTGCAGAGAAGCGAATTCGTTCGGATCATCCACTGCCGCGTGATTGTGGCCGCCCCAGACGATCTTGTACTTGTCCGCAACGGGAGCCACGCGGCGTGCGACCGCCACGGTGCTGGTGGAGGAAATCGCACGCACCTTCAGCGCGCGAGCCATGCGGAAGGCGTGATCGATCTCTTCCTGATCGATACTCGCCCCCATGTTGTAGCAGAGCAGGTCGAGATGAATGCCAGCGTCGGCGAACATTTTGCCGACATTTTCGAAGGTGGCGGGAGTTGCCTTACGACGCCATTCCTTGCGCTGTCGGCGACCTTCGTCGACGGCTGCCTGCTGCTCAGGAGTCAGTTTCACGCCGAAGCCGAAGTTTGGAATCGCGGCCGCTCCGGCTAGGCGCTCGCCGTCATCCGACATCAGCTCGACGGAGCTGAGGCCAATCTTGACCATGTTCTGGATGAGTTCGTCGGGCTTCTTCACGTCGTTCTTGAAGCTGTAGGTGATAGTGCCGACCTGGACGCCGCCAAATTTCGAATTGGGCGCGGCCGCAAGCCGGGAAGGGAGCAGGGCGGACAGCGCAGGCAAGCCGGCCAGAGCGATCTTGCCGAAATCTCTACGAGTCGTGTTCATGGAATCCTCCTGAAATGGTTAGGGCAGCGCGAATGCGACATAAATGCCGCCGGAAGGGTCGCCGCGCTTGCGGCCCCCGTTTGAGTAGATGACAACGTACTGGCGGCCACCCGCCTCATAGGTGACGGGCGTAGCGTTGCCCGACATCGGCAACGTCGTTTCCCACACCAACTTCCCCGTCTTCTTATCGAAGGCACGGAACTTGCGATCAAAGTTCGTCGCACCGATAAACACCAGGCCGCCAGCGGTGACGATCGGGCCGCCGTAGTTTTCCGTACCGGTGTTCTTCATTCCTTTTTCCGCGAGTTCAGGATATTCGCCGAGCGGAATCTTCCACGCATACTCGCCTGTATTGAGGTTGATCGCGTTCAACGTGCCCCAGGGCGGCGCAACTGCGGGGAAGCCGTCGGGGTCCAGCCATTTGTGGAATCCTGTAAAGCGAAAGCCTGGCTGGGCCAGCGTCGGTCCAGTGCTTTGCAGTTCCTTGTCTTCGCCACTCAGCAAGTACTCCGCGATCGCGAATATATCGCCCACCGCAAGGCTCGGGAACGAAGGCATGCGGCCTGCACCTGTTTGAATGGTGTTTGCGATCTGCTGCGCCGTCTTTTGGCCGCGCAATCCGGAAAGGGACGGGATCGCAGGCGGGGTGCCGAGAAGATCGTCACGGTGGCAGCCCGCGCAGTTCGTGAGATACATTTGACGCGCGGAGCGGCCTCCATCGTTCTTTCGCAAGCTGGAGGTCCATGCAACGTCATTCGCATTTACATACAGAATGCCGCTGGCGGGATCGAATGCTGACCCACCCCACTCCGCGCCGCCATCAAAGCCGGGAAACACAACCACTTCCCGATCTGTGCCGAGTGGAATGAACTGCCCCTCACTGCGGAACGTCTTGAATTGGTCGAGCGCCCACTGATGCACTTCCGGAGTGCGATTCGAAAGCATATCCGCCGTCAGCACTTGCCGTGCGAAGGGAGCGGGTTTGCTGGGCAATCCCTGCGTTTCCGCCGAGACTTCGCCGGGAACAACGCTGGCCGGATACTTTTTGTAATCGATGGGGAATAGCGGGTTGCCGTTGACGCGGTCAAACAGAAATACTACGCCGTGCTTGGTGGTCTGCGCGACGGCGTCCACACTCTTGCCGTCCTTCTTTACTGTCACTAGCGACGGAGGGGAAGGAAAGTCGCGATCCCATGTGTCATGTTTAACCGCTTGAAAATGCCAGACACGCTTACCGGTGGCCGCGTCGAGAGCGAGCAACGTATTCGCGAACAGGTTATCGCCGACACGATCCGCACCATAGAAATCCGTCGCGGGCGAACCGGTAGGCACGTACACGATACCGCGCTTTTGATCGACAGCCATACCGGGCCAGCTGTTGGCCGAGCCGGCGAACGTCCACGCATCCTTAGGCCACGTTTCGTAGCCGAATTCACCTGGATGTGGAATTGTATGGAAAGACCAACGCAGCGCGCCGGTGCGCACGTCGTAGGCGCGGATGTCGCCTGGAGGCGAAGGCAAAGCCTCTGGCGTACGGCCACCGAGGATCAGCAGATCTTTGTAAATGACGCCCGGCGTCGACAACACAAGCGACTGCTTTTCGGGATCGCGCCCAAGGTTTTCGCGAAGATCGATGCGGCCCTTGCTGCCGAACGCGGGCACCGGAGCGCCGGTCTTCGTGTCCAATGCGTAGACGAAGCTTTGCACCGTGACAAACAGGCGCGATTCATTGCCGGAAGACCAATACGTCACTCCGCGATTCGGTCCACGGCCTTCCATGCCGGAGTCAAAGCGCCACAAGAGCTTGCCGGTTTTTGCGTCCAACGCAATCGCTTTGTGGCCTGAGGTCACACCATAGAGGACTCCGTTCACAACAATGGGATGCGTTTGCGAAGCGTTGGTGCCGTCGTTGGTATCGTACGTCCAAGCGATCTTTAGCTTGGCGATGTTCGAGAGATTGATCTGTTTGAGCGGCGAGTAGCGCGTTTGCCCCTCGCCACCATAGATGGGCCACTCCTCTGACTTCCGGTCCGCGGCGTGCGCGGAACAAATCAATGTGACGAATAGCAGCGGCTGAATCCACCCCTGCATGATGTTGCGACGAAAGCCGACTGTGTTCATGGGTCCCTTCTTAGGAAGACACGGCGGCTTCAACGTCTTGACGCAATGTCATGTGAGCGATGGCGGCGTCGAGTATCCGAGCCGTAACTGCAAGTTCCTCCGAATCTCGCGGAGGATAAATCAACAAATACGTCGGCGGGAGATCCAGCATGGTCCCGGCAAGGGGATGCAACTCCCCCCAACCACGCTTGATCACCGTGCGCGCATCGTCACGGCTGAGGATCATGTGCATGGAGCCATCCGAGGGATGGACGTGGGCTATTTCACCGCGACTCAACAACGAATCGCTTGGCCCGGCGTCGGGCCTGCGAAGCGTGACGGCGCGATTTCGTTTTTCGAAATAGCTGAGCCGGTATTCCACCATGTCCCCTTCGCGCGAAACGGCGCTATCAAATAGACTTTCGATCCGTTCCTTCATCGCCTGCCCTGGGAGTTGGTTCAATTGCCGGTGAGGAACGGGATGCACACCGATGGCGGGTCGTGGTCCCTCGCGCGTTGGCAAATCGGTGAGGCATTCCACGTCCTGCGCATTTGCAAGATCAGAAAGCAGATTCGTGTCTAACGGATCGCATTTGCGTAGACGCATCTGCGTCGTCTTCATCCAGCCGCCGAAGTTGCAGGGAAGTCCGCCCGGCCCTAAAGCCAACCACTTCTGGTAATCGCGATAAACCCACACTCCAGCGGCGGCGGTTACTGCGCCTGCCAGCATGGCTGCGATTTTTCCGGGCGTTCTCTTCATCGCGAAACTTGGTCGCTCACATTCACCCAGCCTTGCCGCTCATGACTTGTAAACTCGGCGTCCAGGATGGTCAACTGCCGGAGGCCGTCGGCGAACTGCGGATAGTCGGCTGGGGTTTTCGGATCTTCGATGCTCCGATAGAAGCGGCGGAACACTTGTTTGAAGGTGTCGTCATAGCCTTCGCTGTGTCCTCCGGGGAGGTCCGCATAGGACCGCGCTTCCGGGCTCAACAGCGACGGGTCTTTGAGCAGCAATTGATTCGGTGAGCCGCGATGCCCGATCCACAACTCATCTTGCTTTTCACCGTCCCACGCAAGGCCGGCCTTGGTGCCAAAAATTTCGAACCGGTAACTGTTCTTACGTCCCGAGCTCACCTGGCTGACAGTAAAACTTCCGCGCGTGCGTTCGCCCATGCGGAACATCACGGCGGCGTAGTCTTCGGTGTCGATGGCTACGTCTTCATAATCTTCCGGGCGCAGCGCCTTGCCGGAAAAAGTATCCACCGCTTTTTTGGGCCGCTTTCGCGTCTTGTGAAACGTTTGAATGTCGGCGCACAGCGACGTAATCTTCTGCCCGGTGACATGCTCCATGCCATCGCACCAGTGCGACCCGATATCGGCGAGTGTGCGGGAACGTCCTCCCTCCGCCGAAATCAGCCGCCAATTCCAATCGGTGTCATAAAGGAGCCAATCCTGAGAGTACGTTCCCTGCACGATCAACACATCGCCGAGCTCGCCGGACGCCACAATGCGGCGTGCCTGTTGGATCATTGGATAAAAGCGGAGGTTGTGAAACGTGCAATTACGCAAGCCGGTCTTGGCGGCAAGATCCACCAATGCCCGCGCTTCTTCCACTGACATCGCCAACGGCTTTTCGCAAAGCACATGCTTACCGGCTGCGAGCGCCGCTTTCGCTATCGGGAAGTGCAGCGCGTTTGGCGTGCAGACATGTACGGCATCCACGTTGGGATCGGACACGAGAGTTGCGTAGTCCGCACTGACACGATCCACAGTAAGTTCGGCAGCGAGTTTATTTCCGTCGTCCTGCGGGCCCACGCCGATTGCATAGAGTTCCACGTTCCCGAGCCGTCGAATGCCTTCAATGTGAACGCGACCGACAAATCCCGTGCCGAATACAACTGTCTTTAGCTTTTTCATTCGTTGCCTACGCCCACCACGCCGCTCCCGGGGTCTCCCGGATAATCAGTCCATTCAAGAATGCGGCCGCTTTCGTCAGCCCTTCTTCCGCGGACATGAGACTGTCTTCGTGCTCAATCGAAAGCACGTAGTCGTAGTTGCACATACGAAGGGTGGAGACGAATTCTTTCCACCAGCGCTCGTCGTGGCCATAGCCGCAGGTGCGGAAGATCCACGCGCGGTTCCGCTCATCGGTGTAATTCTTGGTATCCAGAACACCCGTTCTCGGCAGGTTCACCGGATACATTTCGGTATCCTTCGCGTGAACATGAAAAATGGAATCACCCAAGACGCGAATCGCCGCGATGGGATCGATGCCTTGCCAGAACATATGGCTGGGATCGTAATTGCAGCCAACCCACGGTCCAGCGACGTCACGCATCCTCAGCATCATTTCCGGACTATACACGAGGAATCCCGGGTGCATCTCAATGGCAACCTTCACGCCATGATCGGCGGCGAACTTCCCGTGCTCCTTCCAATACGGTGCCGCTACTTCGTCCCACTGCCAGCGCAGAACATCCAGGTACTCGGGCGGCCACGGGCACGTCACCCAGTTCGGATTTTTCGATGCGGCGCAGTCGCCAGGACAGCCACTGAAATCGACCACCACGGGCACGCCCAATTTCTCAGCAAGCTCAATAGTTTTGCGACTGACTTCGCGATCATGTTTGGCGCGGCTTTGATCGGGATGCAGTGGGTTCCCATGCGAGCTCAGCGCACTGATCGTGACGCCGTGATCGCTGAGCCTTCTTCTGAAATCGTCCAACTCAGTTTTGTTTTCGAGCATGGACAACTTGCAATGTGGATCACCCGGGTAGTTGCCCGTCCCAAGCTCCACGGTGTGGATGTTCAGTTTCGCAAGCTTCTTGAATACTTCGTCGACCGGCAGGCTCGACAACAGGGGTGTGAATACTCCGACTCTCACGAACGACGCTCCTGATTAATTTCCGAAGGGCGCCATCAGGAACGTCGCGCGCTCCTGATCGCCCGTGTCACATGGCAGCACGCGGGCACCCGTGATCTTCGGAATTCTGTAATAGCGGTACTCGTAGGTATGTGGCTTTTGGAAAGTCTTGCGATCTTCCCAAGTCAGCGTGACCGATAGCCGGTTGCCGTTTTCCATCAGCCGGTAGCGTTCCGTCAGGCGCGAGTCCGGGGTCCGAATTCCACCTCCCGGAAGGCGTGCCACACCGCGATCGTTGAATCCGATGGTGTCCACCACAAACGTGTCTCCCTCCCACTGGCCTGTGGAATGACCGTTTGACGTTGGTTCCAGATCTTCCTTCTCTGGATGCTTCCGCCCGTCGGTGAAGACGTAGCGCGTCGAAGAGGGCACCTTTGAAACCATCGCGGTCACCGCAGGGCTTTGACGAATATCCAGCGGTGATTGGCTCAGGATATACGGCATACCAAGCGGCACGCAGTAGCGGGTCCATTCGGCATCATGCCGCATTTGTTCACGCTCCGTGGCGGATGTTAATGGCTGTACCAGCGATGCGGGAGGAACACTTGAGCTATCGAAGCTCAGCTCCCAGTAGCCACTGATATCTGGATGTGCAGGTGTCTGCCCGCAGACCAGCAGGCTCAACAGGAGACACATGATGACGAGACTGTTTTTCATCGGCTCACTTCTGCTTGGGGGTCTCCACGGATCCGGACTGACGCTTCTCGAAGGCCGCATCGCGCGGATCGTCGGCGGGTTCAAACGGCGTCCCTTCGGGTACCCGTTTGTACTTATAGGTGAAGGTATGCGACTTCACGAAGACGGTGTCATCTTCGTAGGTAAATGTGATGGTGAGGTCATCGCGGGTGACCAACTGAAAGCGCTCCGTCAAGCGGGTTGTTTCCTTCGCGCGTCCGCCCCCGGGTGTCAGCATCTGCGGATGCCGGTTGTCGCAAACCTGCGAAGGAAATGCCACGGTCTCCACAACCAATGTGCTCCCTTCCCATCGCCCGACAGAATGCCCGAAACCACTCAGCCGATACCCTGTTTCCCTGGTCTCTGCGTGGTCGCGGCCATCGGTGTAGATGAAACGAGCACGATTTGATTCGGCACCGAGAAGAATCTCGTCTCGAGTTTGCACCAGATTCAACGCAGGAGAAGACGCCATCATGAGTGGAAGATTCCCAATGGGGCAGGCCGCCGTGCGCCGCGCCGTGTTTACAACTGCCCCCGCCTTCGCGGCAGCCTCCAGTTTTTCGTTGTCTTGAATGATCGCGGGACGCAATTCCGGCTTCGGCACATTGGCGAACCATTCTTCAAAACTGCCCGAGCCTGGGTCCTGCACTAGCCACATGCCAGACAAGTCGGGCGCATTGCTCTGCGCCAGAACCGGCGCCGAGAGCACTACTGCCGCCAGAAAGTATTGCGTGAAGCGCATGCGATGCCTCCCTAGTGCAGCATGAACG
Organism: Bryobacteraceae bacterium; assembly: GCA_040081455.1. Lineage (GTDB taxonomy): Bacteria > Acidobacteriota > Terriglobia > Bryobacterales > Bryobacteraceae > Palsa-187. The sequence goes on along the minus strand of JBEBGM010000002.1, from coordinate 109,917 downwards.
AGTACACAGTATCACCTGCGGCGACCAATAGATACTGGTGGCCGTCAAGCATGTACGTTTCCGGCGCATTCGACACCATATTCGTCAAATACGCGTGCCAGAGGATTTTTCCATTCGCCGCGTCGTAGCCGATAATGTTGCCGGAAACATCGCCGGCGAAAAGCAGCCCGCCCGCCGTCGTCAGCATTCCGTTTCCGAGCGCGCCGCCGAGTGCAGGGTAGACGTGCTTCCAAAGCGTCTTGCCGGTTTTGTAATCGATCGCCGAAATGTAGCTGCGCATCGTGCCAAGGCCGACCTCTTCTTTGCCGCCAAGGCCCATTGCGCCGCGTGGGTCCAACTCCGTCAGATAATACATCGCGTAGCTATCCTGAGTCGGCACATAAAGCAGTCCCGTTGCCGGATTGAATGCCGGCGGAGGCCAATTCGTGGCTCCTTGATTGGCGGAGGAAACCAGCGAGCCGGCCGGGTGAAAATCCTTCGCGGGATCGCGCACTGGCTGGCCTTTCGCATTGATGCCCTTCGCCCAGTTGACGGCCTCGCCAAATTTGCCGGTCACCAGATGTTCGCCTGTCAGACGGTCTAGCGTAAAGAAGTATCCGTTACGGCTGGCCTGCATCACCATCTTGCGCATCTTGCCTCCGAATTCGGCATCGATCAGCACGGGAGTCTGCGCCGAATCCCAATCATGTGTGTCGTGCGGCGACGTCTGATACCACCACGCCATCTTGCCCGTCTCGACGTTCACCGCCACCACGGCACAGGTAAAGAGGTTGTCGCCTTCGCCGCGGGTTCCGGTGGTGTAAGCGGGCGACGGATTGCCTGTTCCGAAAATGTACAGGTGTGTTTCCGGATCATACGACCCCGGCACCCACGCGTTGCCACCGCCGTGGCGCGCAGCATCCAGATTCGCCCACGTTTCCAGACCGGGGTCGCCCTTCTTCATGGGCACCGTGTAGAACTTCCACTGTTCCTTGCCCGTCTCAGGATCGAGGGATGCGATGAAACCCGGCTCATCGAGGTCATTCCCGGTACCGATGATCAAGTGATTGTCGATCACGATCGGCGCCATGGTCGAGAAATACTGCAGTTCGAAGTCCGCGATTTCCTTGTGCCAGAGTTCCTTGCCCGTGCGAGCGTCCAGGCAAACAAGAAAATCGTCGGGCGTTTCCATGTAGAGCTGGTTATGCCACATGGCCAAGCCGCGATTGCCGATGTGAGTGCCGCCACGGGTCTTCCAAACGTAATGCCAGAGTTCGTGCCCATCGCGCGCGTCAAGTGCCCATGCGTTGTCCGGCGCCGAGACATATAGGATGCCGTTCACCTGCAGGATCGAACCCTTGACGTTTGCGGCCGCGGTGGCCTCCATATTGCCCACGCCGCCAGTGATCATCGCCGAACCGGGTCGGCGCGTTTGGCTTCCCGCCGTCAGGCGCGTATTCCAAGCCAGGCCCAGATTCTTGACTGTGCTCCTGTCCAGTTGCTTGAGTGAGCTAAAACGCTTGCCCGAGTAGTCTCCGCCGTAGGTCGGCCAACCTTCGGCGGACCCCAGCGGCTTGTTGATGTTCGTCGGATCCAGTCCTTGCGCCGCGAGCAAGGCAGGCATCAGCAAACAGCAGATGCGGATCACACTTCGGATGGGGAGAATAGTCGATTTCATTTGAGTGTCGCCAGGTATGCCGTCACGTTGTGTATATCCGCATCGGTGTAAACGGGAAGAAGATCTTTGTGCGGCTTCATTGGATCATGCACTTCCACCTTCGGCACATCACCATCGCGATGAATCGTGCGGGGAGTTCCATCGGCCAGCGTCATCGTCACGATAAAATCGTCGATGCGTCCCAGGCGGCCTTCCAACTTCTGCCCGTTCTGCATCGTGACCGTTACCGTGGGAGGTGCAACCTTCACAGGCCCGTCGGCCGGTGGATTGAAGCCGCGGAAACCGTACACCATGGGCATCAACCATGTCTGTTGCAAAGTGCGTGGTTCCGTGATTTTGCCGGCGATACCTTTTAGATCTCCTGTTGCCGAGTGGCACGATCCGCATTTCGCCTGGAAATAGCGCTCGCCCGCTTTGGCGTCACCGACGAGAATCGTCGGCGGCCGCATGCGGCCGGGGTCGCGGCTGGATACGCGGAAATCGTGAATAAATGCAGAGATGTCGTTCATGAACGCCGCAAGGTCGGCGGCCTGCGCATCAGTAAAGTTAAACTTCAGCACGCCTTCCCGCGTGGCAACGTGGCCGTTTTCGCCGGTGTTCTGCAGGAACGCGCGAAGCCGTTCACCGTTCTGATCCTTCATGACGACGTCGGAGCGAAGGATATTCGTGCCGCCGTTCTCGCCGCCACGGGCATCTTCACCGTGACAGTAGGCGCAATTCAGCTTGTACGCCTCTTTGCCGCGATTGACCGTCGCCGCGTCCGCTTTCGGATGGCTCGGGAAGGAGGCCATAAACGGAGCCTCTTGCCCCAAAGCAATCACCGCAAACAAAAGAGCGGCCAGAATCGCCGCGAACAAAATGCGTGGAATCGTTCGCATCATTAATCTCACCCCTCTGTTCCTCTCGTGCTCGTCACTCAAGCCAGCGCGGCTTTGGCGTAATCGACACAGCGGCGCACTTCCTCCACCGCCGGTCTGTCGCTCTTATATTCGTATTCAATCGTCGCCGGAAACGCGAGCTTGCGTTTCTTCATGAACTGCAGAATCTCTTTGATGGGCGCGTCTCCCTTGCCGAATTCAGGCGTGTTCTCGTCCGTGTGCGGCTCGGGATGGTTCTTCAAACGATCTTTCAAGTGAAGATTCACGATCTTGTCGTGATGATCCTTCACAAACTGCAGCGCATTCTGACCGTAGGCCGTAAAGTGCCCGGTATCGAGAGTAATGCGCATGTTCGACGAATACCGCAGAGCATCCACTAGATTGTTGGCGAACACCATTCCGTCGATGTTGCTATCGAACGGAGCAGTCTCGCTGTGGGCCGCCAGTAACAGATTATGTTTGTCGGCGAACGGCGCCGCGCGCCTGATCGAGCGTACCGTGCAGTTTGCGCTCACGGTTTTTGTCCCCAGCGCCTTCGCGGCTTCAAAGGCATGATCGATTTCCTCATCCACGATGTAGTCGGTGAAATTGAACATGGCCGAGTTGATGGCGATACCAGCATCGGCGATTGCTTTGCGCGAATATTCGAAGATTTCCATCGGGTGGCTCAGCCGCCACTTCTTCAGTTCCTCGCGCGCCGCCAACATCGCGGGTGTTGTGCCCGCTCGGGAGTAGGTGCCGCCAACTGGCTCAATGAACGCAATCCAGAACTCGCAGGAGTTGATTTGGTTCTGCACCATCGCGGCCACAATCCGGTTCACCAATTCTTTCTGACCCGCAAGGTCCAGCGGTTTGGTGAAGTCGCGAAGCGTCCGGTAACTGTAAGTTTGAACGCCAATCTGCACTCCGCCAAAACGCGAAGCACCGGGCGAGACTTTCTGTTGACCAAACGCGGCCTTCGCAAGCGGCATCGCCGCCAGTGCCGTGTTTACGAAAGTTCTTCTAGTGATCATTCGCCTCCTCGGAGAGTCCTTCTTCCCAACAGAACGCTAGGCGCAGCGCAGCGCGAGGCCGCTTCTTTCCGCAAAACTCAGCGCCTCAAGCGCCGCTCCACGCGCGCCCGCCGTGTCACCGTTCGGCATGACATAGATCGGAATGTCTGCCTGCTCTTCACGCTGAATCGGCATGCCGGCACGCACTTCGTCGATGAACCATTGCTGGAAGTCGCGCGTCGTCTCAAGCGCTCCGCCGCCGACAATAAGCGCATCCGGGTCGAACGTGTTGATCATTTCGTCGAAAAATAATCCGAGCGCATGCGCCTGCACGCGGAAAATGTCGCGGCACATCGGATCGCCACTCTCGGCGAGGCCCCGCACCAGGCGCGCGCCGTACTTCCGATCCTCGACCTTTCCCAAATCGTGACCCGGATACTTCTTCAGGAAGTGCGGCAAGAGCGACTTTTCAATCGCTGTCAGAGAGCAAAGCGACTCCAAATCGCCATGACGCCAGCAGTTACACCGCGGGTCAATACCTTGAACGCCCGGGAGAACGGTCCACGGAATCAACACGTGACCCAGTTCCCCGCCGAAGCCGCGCCGGCCCTTCACCACATTGCCGTCGATGATTACCCCACCGCCTAGTCCCGTACCAATTACGGTGGTGATCGATGTCGCGCGCTTCTTTGTTCCGAAGATCGCATAGTGGCCCCAGAGAGCCGCCGCGTTGCCGTCATTCAAATAGGTGACGGGCCGGTCCAGCAGTTGTTCCAGGTGCCCGCGAATGTCGTAACCGATCCACTTCGGATGAACAAAATTCGTGGAGCCGCGGGCACTCAACACCCCATCCGCGCTTGCCGGACCGGGCGTATCCAAACCGGCCAGAGCGATATCTTCCATACGGACCCCGGCGCGATTCGCCACCATCCGTAATCCGTCACGAATCTGCGCCAGGCACACATCCGGTCCTTCGGTGGAGCGTGATGGGTATTCGCACAGTCCATCGACAAGGAACTTCTCTTCGCCGTCAATGAGGGTGTAATTGACCGACGTTCCCCCGAGATCAATACCGGCAACAATTTGCATATTCGTCCTCGGGACGGCTCGCTTACCCGGCGGCTCGTCCTTGCTTCACAGACCGTCTAGTAATACGTCAGCGTCTCTATCCCCGTACCTGCGTGGAAGTCCTTCACAACCCGCCCCTCATCCAAATCAATTACCGAAACACTGCCGTCCCCGTGGTTTGCCACCAGCACTGTTTTGCCGTCGGCGGAAAACGCAAAGCCCATCGGATCTTTGCCAACCGGAAGAACCTTTTGTTCCCCGTGCAGGTTCGCGGCTTCGAAAATGTTCGCAAGTCTCTCACTCAGGCTCATCGTCAGGACTCGCTTGCCGTCCGCCGAGTAGTAGACTTTGTATCCGCCCTTGATATTGCCTTTGAGAGTGACCTTATCGACGACGCGATCCGTCTTCGGGTCGATGACCAGCATCGTTGGCTCTGCATGGTCCATCGCCACCACCGTCTTTCCGTCCGGCGACGCCGCGATCCCCTCGGACCCCCCAGGCGCAGGTATGCGGGCGACCACCTTCCGGGCCTTCAGATCAATCACACTGATGTACGGCTTGTCGGTCTTGTTTGTGACGTAGATCTTGCTGGCATCCGGCAGTAAAGCAATCCAATGCCCCGTGCCTTCGTTGTCGATCGCGTCTACAACCTTCCGGCTTCTGGGATCAATCACCAACAGCTTCCGGCTAATATCGCAGACGACGTAAACGATCCCCTTCGAGTCGATTTGAATCCCATGTGGCGCTTGGTAGGGGGCAATGTCCACTGTTCCCGCCAGCTTCTTCTCCTCCAGATCCACAATCAGGATTTCGTGTCCCGGATGCGGGTTCCGTCCATACACACCATCTCCGTACACCGGCACGTAGGCGTACTTATGATCCGGCGAGAGGGCAAAGTCGTGTGGATTCGTTGCAACGGAAAAACTCGCCTGCTCCTGTAGTGTTTTGGGATCAAAGAAGCGCAAGTAGGCGCCCACTTTGTCCACCAGGAACAATCCCTTCGTGCCTGTGGGCGAGTTCAGGTTCACATTCGCGCCCAAGGCCACTGTTGCCGCGGCAACGGCCGCAGCCAATGAAAGGACCGGATTGTTCCGATAACGCATAGTAACTCCTGGAACTAGCCCAGGAACGCGATCGCGCGTCCCATCCACCCGACACCAAACCACAGGAACAGCGACAGCAACGGTAAAAAAACTTCCTTTTGTTCCGAATGCTCGGAGACCTTCGCTTTCACGGCTCTGCGGTAGATCGTGTACTGGAACAGGACCGCGATCAGCAGAGTCGTCATCTTCACCAGAAACGACGTGTTTGCTGCATAACGCGCGGGGTCCGGCAGGAAAACGAAAAAGCCGGACACGATTGCCAGCAGAAGGCCAACCGTTCCCCAACTCCAGACCTGTTTCGCGATCACTTCAATGCGAATCGCGGTCAGTCCGATGCCGAGCAAACGGAAATTCAAAATGACCATTGCGCCGAGGAGCAAGGCGATCCCCAGCAGATGTACCGATTGAATGTAAGGAATCGCGTGATGCGAGTTACGGAGGACGTCGATCGCTTTTGAGTCATACGACATTTGCCATAGGTGTTGTAGATCCATGATTCGCCTCCGTTCCTATAGCTCGTACGCCGTCAGACGGCCGGCCGCGATGACGGCCATCCACAGCACCAATGACACAACCGCGACAATCCGCGCGCCCGTAGGAACCGCAGTCGTGTCCCACTCGGCCATTTGCGGATAGAACTTGTACTGGTAGATGGCCGCATTGATCCCCAAAAGCAGCAGCATGAGAACCTTCACCCGAAAATAGGTGTTGTTATAGACGGACTCGGCTTGGGCGAAAAATAGCAGAAGGCCTGTAAGAAACATGATGCCGAATCCGGGCAGTGCCCATGGCATCACTTGGTGCATTACGCGCGATACGGGCTCGCTTTGAAATGCCAGCCGTAACAGGCGCAAATCCAACATGAGGATCAGTCCGACAGAAATGGAAAGCGCGATAATGTGGGTCCCCTCAATCAGAGGGAATGCAAAATCGGCTTGCCGAAGTGCGGTGGCCCACTCCGTGTTTTGGAGGTAGTGACAGATTTCAAGAATGGACATCGTGCGTCTTTCCTAAGGGATGCGGCTCGGAGGCGTTTAGGACAAAGTTCGCCTCCGGTCGCAGCCGCTTTGTTTTCCCTTGCCGCGCTGGCCTGACGCGGATTCGAGGTGTTTACTGCCCTCCGCCTTCGCCCTTCGGACGCGCGATGTCATGGTACAAACGCTTGCCGTCGGGCATAATCGCGTAGAAAAGCGAGGCGCCTTTCGTAACGCCGTCCTTCATTGGGTGCGCGACTACTTTGATGCGGTCTCCCACCTTGAACGTAGCGCGCGTCCAACCCTGGCGGCCCATGATGTTGGTGGCTCCGCCTTCCACGTCCCACGTGCCAACCGTCGCGGGATCGACACCCTGACCCGGGTCCACTTTCACGATGATGTGGGTGTGGGGGTTCTCCCAGCGGTATTCGACCACAGTGCCTTCGTAGGTCACGTCTTTGGTCAGCTCGAACATGGCGAACGAGTGGTGCCCCAAAACGGGTAGCGCTGCCGCGATCAGGAATCCCGCCAGCGTGATGATTTTGCTCTTCATTTTCTGTACTCCTTCAATACGGAATATAACGGACTACTATTTGGGCGCCGCCTTGCCAGCCGGCGTTAAATACTTCGCTCGCGCCTCATCGGCGGCGTTGCAATCGTACTCACGCAACTCCGTGCCCTTCGGGGCCCGGTAGTAGCGGTATTCGTAGGTGTGTGGCTTCGTGAACATCTTCGAATCGTCCCATGTGGAAACCACGGACAGCTGATTGCCGTTGTTGATCAGGCGGAAACGCTCCACCAAACGAGAGTCCGCGCCGCGATGGCCGCCGCCTGGAATCGCCGTCAGCCCTTCGTCTGAGAAACCAACCGTTTCCACCACCAGCGTGTCTCCCTCCCAATGCCCGGTCGAATTGCCACCCGACACGGGATCGAAGGTTTCTTTATTCGGATGCGGGCGTCCGTCGGTGTAGAAATGGCGGGAAGGGTTCCGGACGGACGTGGTGACCAATACTTCTTTACCGTTCACGTTCTGCGTGACGCCAATTGGACTGACATCCATCACGTAGGGCACGCCGAAAAAATGGCACCAGCGAACCGCGTGCAGATCGTGTTCGTACTGTATATTCTTGGTTTCATTGGCCGCAGCCGCCGTCAGCGCCGCCGGCGGGACGTTCTTGCTATCGAAGCGGAGTTCCCAAACACCCGAGAGGTCCGGGTGGTTCTGGCCAAACGCGGAGCTTGTCAGGAACGTCAACCCCACCGCTATACCTGCCATACTTCTGGAAATCTTCATGTATTCGCTTACCTCTGCGCCGGCTGCACAACCGAGCCGCCCTGCGCTTCATCATCGGCATGACAATACTCTTCAAACGCATACGTTGCCGGATCAGAGCGGTGATACGTCATTTCGTAGGTGTGCGGCTTGAGGTACACACCAGGGTCATCCCACGTGTAGGTGACCGATAGCGTTTTGCCACTGTCCACCAACTTGAAGCGCTCTGTCAGGTGCGAATTCTTGGTGACACGGCCACCGCCCGGTGTTCCACCGCCACCCTGAAAACCGATGGTGTCTACCACCAGTGTTTCGCCTTCCCAGCGCCCAATCGCGTGACCGTTCGGCGAAGGAATCAACTTTTCCGGGTCGGGATGCTTGCGCCCATCCAAATAGATATGTCGCGCAAACGTGTGAACCTCCGGAGCCAACACAATTTCGTCTTTGCCCTGCACCAGGTCCCATGCGGCCGAATGCTGCATGAAAAATGGGTAAGAGCCCGTGAGGCACCATTTGGATCCAAAGGAAACCACCTGCCCTGCCGCTTGTGCTGCAGCTTGCCGCTTCGCTTCTTCGATGACTTCCTGCTTTACCTGTGCCTTTGGTATCCGCTCCAGAGTGCCGCCGAAGCTGCCCCCGCCGAACTCATCTTTGCGTTCCCAGAATCCAGCCAGATCCGGCACTTTACTTTGCGCCAGCGCCGAGCCGGCTACAAATGCCGCCAGTATCAGGACGTTCCCCAATCGCATGTTGCTTCCCTTTCCTAACGGGCGATTCCCATGGACTTCGCCCAATAGTTGGCGTTTCCGATGTATCCCAGATCCGGAAGATAGGAAAGGATAGTGCGGCGCAGCTTCAGCATGCTGATTTCACCGGCTTCCTGGTAAATGACTTTGCCCTCGGGATCGAGAACCATCGTAAAGGGCACTCCGGAGTCCCACTTTTTGTCGAACGCCTCCTGCAGCGCATAGACGTCGTCGCTCGCAAACTGATAGTTCCGGACGGCGGAGTGATGCTGGTTCAAGAACTTCAGCACTGCGGCCTTGGCCTCGGGCGGATCCGTCGACACTGTAACAACCTCAAAATCACGGCTGCGGTACCACATGTGCGTTTTGAGAACATCGTCGAACTCTTCGACGCATGGTCCGCACCACGTTGCCCAGAAGTTGATCATCAGGTACTTCTTGTCCGGATTCGTCCGCAACTTTTTCAGGCCCGCGGCATCGATCGGCTCCAGCTTCACCGGCTGCGCCATCCATTCTTTCATCGTTTCCAGGCGGCGGCCAGTCTGGTGCTTCCACTTGATGCTGCATCCGAAAACGGGCCGCTGCGGGAATTCCACTTCTTTGCCGGCAACCAGTTGGTCGATTGCATTGCGCGCATCCGTCACCTTCACCCGGTCCTCGCGCATCGAATCGTCGATACGGCCTTCGTATCGGAGCTTGCGTTCTTTATCGAAGATGAAGATGTGTGGCGTGTTCTTGGGCCCGTACAGGTGGGCGATGTTCTGCGTGTCGCCGTCGTAGAGGTACGGGAAGTTGAAGCTCTTAAACTTCGCGTGGATCTTCATGCTATCCAGCGAATCATCCACGTCCGCGAAATTCAACTCGCCCGGCGCAAGAGCCGCCACGGCATTCGGCTGAATCGCGATGAACTGTACGCCCTTCGCTTTGTAGTCCGCGACCATCTTCATCATGCGCGTTTCGTAAAGCTGCGATGCCGGGCAGTGATTGCAGATAAACATGACGGCGAGCACAGAACTGCTCTTCCAATCCGCCAGCGAATGCTTCTTCCCGTCAATGCCCGATAGCGAGAAGTCCGGGGCTTTGTCCCCGATCTTCAATGTCGGATTCAGACGGAAGCCCTCTTCCATGTCGATCTGGTGTTGCGACTTCGGCGCGTTCGCCGGGCGCTGCGGGAGTCCTTCTCCTTCTTGGCCAAAGGTTGCCGCCACACCGCCAACTAGAATTGCTCCGGCCGCGAGGGCGATGGTCCAGGGACGCTGTCTGTTCAATCTTAATGCGCGCATTTGTGATCTCCTTCCGCCGCCACTCCGTGTATGGGGACCGGCCACGCGAACGCGGCCGGCCCCATTCTTACCTTCCCGACGAGGGGCATCAATCCGGAAGGTAAAACCCGTCAAGCCAAATACTGTTTACAAAGGTCCACCGATTTCTTGACCTCGCCCACCGGGTCGACGGTGCCCGCGTGCTCGTACTCAATGAATGCGGGAATCGGATACTTCTCTTTCTTCAATAGCTGCAGCACTTCGCGAATCGGCGTGTCGCCTTTGCCCCAAGCCACGCTAGCGCCATCTTCTTCGGTCTTCGACTTATTCTTCTGGCGATCCTTCACGTGTAGATTCGTGATTCGACCGTGGTGTTTACGGATGAAGTCGACGGGATTCGCGCCCGTAGCCGCGTAGTGTCCGATGTCCAGATTCGCTCCCACCCATTTTGAAAGTGCGAAGGCTTTCTCAAACGTCGCCTCGGTCGAAAACTCCTCCGGATCCCATGTCACGCTGTGGCCATGTGGAGCAACAATGATCTGATTCCTCTCCGCAAAGGGCACTAGCCGCTTCAGAACAGCAAACTTCGTCGATGTGTTTATGGCCTTCGCTCCAAGCGCTTTCGCGAACTGGAATGTGCGGTCAATCTCCGTGTCCGACCACTCCGTGTTCCACATCGGGTTGTACGAATAGATCGTCATCCCCAATGAGTCAAATTTCTTGCGGATCGCGATGAAATAGTCGAGCGAAATGGTTTCGCGCCACTGCTTTTCGTTCGCGCGCGCGGCCTTCAATTCTTCGCCCTGCACTCGCAAGAACTCCCAGGCCCATGGATTGCGTCCGGTGCCGCCTTTGCCCGCCTGGCAACCCAGGAACGGTTTCGGACAATCCGCGGCGGCGGGCAGCTTGCCGGTGAAAATACTTTGTTCAATCTGTGGAGCGAACAACTCGCAGGAGGACAATCCGCACGCCTGCATTTTCTGAATGATCTGATCGGCGTGATTTTGTCCGTCGTTCAAAATATCGTGGTAACTGTACGTCTGTACGCCCAACTCCACGCCGCCAGCAGACGACTGGCTCGCGCCGGCTGCGCGCAACGGGAGCGACACCAGGGGAACCGCCGCCAAGCTAGCTTGTACAAATTGTCTGCGGGTAATCTGCATGGTCCACCATCTTTCCATTCATCGGCTCAGACACACGGAGCGACGAAATGTTGGAAGGCAGGACGCAGACGGAATCGACCCTGGAATTCCGATTTTCATCCTTGTCCTGCCTTCTCCATCTCCAGCCTTGGTGCAAAGACTAGAAGATCAACTTCAGTGCGAGCTGGATGTCACGAGGCGTATAGAACGCGTTCGTGGTCGTGATCCTACCGAAGTTCGCACCCACAGTGGAGTTCGGCAAGCCGAACAACGGGGTGTTGGTGATGTTGAAGCCTTCCGCGCGGAACTGCAGCTTCGTGCCTTCCGTGATGCGGAAGTCTTTGAAGATGGACAGATCAACGCGAACGTTGCGCGGCATTCTCAGCGTGTTGCGGCCGAGGTTGCCGGCGGTACCGAACGGCTGCTGCACGTAACGAGTGGTGTCAAACCACAGGTCCGGCGTTGCCGTGAAGCCTCCCGTGAGGGTGCTCGCCTGGACGTTTGGACGGCAGGTTTGCACACCGAATGAACCCTGGTTGCAGCTGGCGAGGACGGTGAACGGCTGACCGGTAGCATAAGCATAGATTGCGTTCACCTGCCAGCCCTTGAGGAGTTGGCCCGCGACGCCCTTCAGGTTCTTGCCAAAGGGAAGCTCATAGTTGGTAGTGAACGTGATACGGTGACGCACTTCGTAGTCGCTTGGACCGTAATCACGCCCGAAGTCGTTGGTGACCGTGCTGCAACCGGTGCAGGCTCCGCCCGGCCCGCCAGTGTCTGACATTGCGCGCGCATAGGTGTAGTTCGCAGCCGCCGTGAGGCCCTTCGTGTAGCGCCGCTGGAACGTAAGCTGCAGTGCCGTGTAGTTGCTGACAGCGTCCGTCATCAGCAACTGGATGTTTCCAACCAGCGGCAGCGAACTTGCATAGGGCAGACACGCACTGCCGAGACTCGGCGTTGTGGTCCCGCCGCATCCCCCGGGTCCATTCACGGGAACGTTCGTCGCGATGTTGGGCACCACACGGCCCAGACGACGGACCGGTTGGGCGACAAAGCCCGCGCCGAAAACGTTGCCCTGCCATTCCTTCTCCATCAGCAGGTTGTACATGTAAACCGCTGTGTTGCGATAAGGAATCTGTGTTCCGGCGTTGATCGAGAAGCCACTGGGAGTGTAACCAGGGGAGCTGGTGGAGGCACCGCAAGCGGCAACCAAACAGGTTGAATTCGCCACGGGCACCGGCACCGGAGTGCTCAGCGTCGAGGTCACCGTCGACGGCTGATTGATTGTGTACGTTGCGACAATCGGCGCGTTCTTCAGGTTCGCGGGAGAAGCAACGTTGTTCGGCCAGAAGCTCATACCGAAGCCTCCACGGATAACCAGACCACGGCCAAGAGTGTAGGCGAAGCCCAATCGGGGCTGGATGTTACCGTATTGCGTGGCAATGCCTACTTTATTGTCGACACCGTTCTGGCCCGCCACTTGAATACGGCCCGTAGCCAGAATGGCGGCATTGGTGGGATCGAAATTCGAAAGCGCGTTGTGCTTTTCCGTGATGGGCGTGAAGATGTCGTAACGAACGCCCAGGTTCAGGGTCAATTTGTTATTGACGCGCCAACTATCCTGAAGATACTCGCCAATTTCGTAGGACTTGTACTGCGGCGCAGCCAGTGACATGTTGCGCGTCGCCTGATTGTAGTAGCCCGTGAGCATGGATGCGAAAGCATTCCCGCCAGCGCCTGCACCGGTTCCCGTGGAACTCGTCTGGTTCGAATTCATATTGAAGTTGCCCTTGAATAGAATCTGGAAGGTGCTCCAATTGCGATTCAAGAAGCTCGCGCCGAATTTGATCGTGTGAGAGCCCTTGGTCCATGTCATCGAGCCTTGGTACTGATAGTTCGTATCCCAGTACGCGGTTGGCAGCGCAAACCCATCGCCAAGCGCGGCATAACCGCCGTTCTGGAACTGGACGAGCGCAAGCCCGCTGGTGCCCGGGACGCTGGTGTTGATGTTGGCGGGGCCCCCAAATGCGGTGTTCACATCGACGCCGACATTCGCACTCGAGGAGATAGTCACGTAACGCGCAACCTGTGCACCGACTTGCATCAGCAGCGTTGGCGAGAAGATGTGAACGTGGCTGATCGCGATGCTTTGCTGGCGCTGATAGGCACTGCCCGGAAAATTCTGCGTGTCGCGCGAACTGGGAGCAGGAATCGTCACGCCTGCAACAGTCGCCGACGGAAGGAATCCGGGTGACGTCGTATCGGTGTTGTTAATCGAATAGCGTGCGTAAAAGTTGTCGTTATCGCTGAAGCGGTGGTCGATGCGCGTGTCGCCGGTATGTGCAAACTGGGTTTGCACTGGGCTCGAAACGAACGTGCAATTCGGCGCGCAGCCAGTCAGCGTTGGATAGAGGGCCGCGTAGTTTCTCGCAACGCTGTTGATCGAACCAGTGGGCATGATGTTGTTCGCGTACGGCACCCGCGTGACCGGATCGTAAATCTGGGCGCTGATGTCGGAAAAGTTGCCCAGTTGCTGAACGCCGTTGCAGGCAATGCGGCCAAGCTGGCAAGCGGTTGGAGTCACCGCCGTGAACGTGTTCCCTCTGATTCGACGGAAAGCCTCATAGTCAACGAAGAAGAAGGTTTTGTCCTTCTTGATGGGGCCGCCGATGCTTCCACCGAATTGATTCTGGCGGAAGGGTGGCATTTTTCCGGCAAGCGGATTCGACGGGTTTGGGACGTTGAAAACATCCTTGGCGTCTAACTTGTCGTTCCGGAGAAATTCGAATAGGGTTCCGTGAATCTTGTTCGTTCCGGATTTTGTGATTACATTGATGACCGCTCCGCCAGCGCGCCCGGATTCGGCGCTGTAGAGATTGGTTTCCACTTTAACTTCCTGTTGGGCGTCGATAGAGGGCTTAACAATGATTGTCGCAATGGCGCGCTCATTGTTATCCATCCCATCGAGAAGGAAGTTGTTAGCCGAGTCATTCTGGCCGTTCGCTGAAACCGTCGACGTCTGGCGACGGTCGTCGGGACGGGTACCGCCACCGAGCGAACTCTGGACAGATTCCGTAGCGCCCGGAGCAAGCTGCACCAAGCGGATGAAGTTGCGCCCGTTTACCGGCAGATCCTGCACCGCCCGGCTGGTCACCAGGCCGCCCACCGTCGCGCTGTCGGTTTGCACCGCAACGCCACTTTCGGCAACTTCGACCGTCTGCGTCAGCTCACCCACCTGCATCTGCGCGTCTACGCGGGCGCGGTCGCCCGTGGCTATGGTCAATTTTGGATTGGTGAATGTCTTGAACCCCTGGATCTCTACCGTCACACTGTAATCGCCGACCGGCAACAGCGGGAACGAATACGCCCCCGACGTGTCGGTCTGTTGAGTGCGCGTCAGGCTGGTGCCGGTGTTTTTGACCGTCACCTTGGCGTTGGCCACCACGGCGCCCGAATTATCGGTCACCGTACCCACAATATCGGCCGTGCCTTGTCCGAGCAGCGTCGAACATGCCAATAGGACGCAGCACGCCAAGACAAAAATTTTGGAAATGGAAATGTGCCCCTTAAACGAACTCCCCAGCGGTTTCCGTAACCGTCTATTCAACATGGAACCTCCCTCGTTTCGACTGTTGGGCATCGACAATGATGCCCGCAGACCCCACCGCACGGACGGTTTACGACACCGTCCGAAAAAAGCGACCGTACCACCATATACCGGTGGTTGAGGTTTACAAGGTTGGAACGGTTTCAATACAGCGACAGCGCATTGGACGTTATTTTTCAACAGGTTGGACAGGCGGCAGATTACGTATCGAGCCGTAACGATACGTCAAAAGGGTGGACAGAACGACTAATTGGCGTTGAAGGCAACCACGTGAGGTGGCCCGGCGGCGCGCCCGATGACACTCGCCCCGATGACTACTTCTAAATTCTTGCGATCCCAGCCGTTCCCGGCCTTCGATGCCAAGTCGCGCATGCAGCTTTCGCAGGTGAGGAATTCGCCTGCCGCCTCGGTTCCAAATTTGGTAATGCCCGATGCCGTCACCACAATCTTGCCGGTCGTAGGATCCACCACACGCGACACGAGAGCATAATCTTCTTTGATCTCGTTATATGGCGCCGCCATCTTTTGCGACCACTTCAGCGCCCCCTGCTCCCTGCGGTCGATAATCCCGCTGATGTGCGTTTCCGGGTTAGTGCGGAAACCGAATCGGAGCTGTTCGGTCAGCCGAATCGCCCAACTATTGTTAAAGGCTCCAATCAGAATGGTGGGGCCGTCGCGCAGATCCTCCATCCTCGACGTTGGTTGCAGACGGAAACGAAAGTCCCTGTGATTTGCAGTGAGAAAACCCGTGAACCTGGCCATCGCAGTGGCGTCGGCAAAGGCCACCTGCTCGGCTTGTTGCAGCTCCATCATCGTGTTGGACGGAGTCGTTGGTACGTTTTGACCGATATAGATCGTCACGGGGCCACTGGTTGCAAGCACCGGCGCCCAGAAACGGTCCAGTTCTGATGTTGATTGCGAAGAGCGCATCCACGGAAAAAGCCAGACGATCGCAACGGCTACGCCTACGGACGTAATGATTGCCGCGACAACCCATAACGCCGGTTTCTTTACTTGTTCTGCCGGCTTGGGCGGTTCCGGAACCGGAGCCACCACAGCGGGCTTCGTCGGCATCCGGAATTCCGGCATGTAGGTGCCGGGCGGAAAATCAATCCGAATCTCGGTCTCGTGGCCAACTTCGTGATAATACTGGGCGATCCGCTTCCGGATCTCGACCGCCGTAGTGCGAACGACGGGATCAAGGTTGGTGTCGTAATCCGGCTCGCGCCCAAAAACTTCGATCCCCAGCGTTCTTTCTTTCAGCGGTTCCGTGTGCCCCTGCAGCGCCCGCTCGACGACGAATCGAAGCAAATTCGGATAGCGCTTGCTGTTTTTGAACAACGGGCTACCGAGAATTCGCTCCAATTGCTCGCGAATAGCACTCCGCTCCGCGTCGGTTTCCGGAATCCACGCGTGCGTGTTTTGCGAATTATGCTCCACCTGCGGAACTTGCGTAGAAACCCCCGGCGCGGATTATATCACTAGCAAAAGACGCCAGCTATCAGGATTAGTACATCGGTTTGTCAAGATCTTGGCTACCGGACTAAGAAATCTTGGTCGCCTTGTATCCGCCTTTAGAACGATCATAGAACCAGATCCCGGCGAAGACGATGAGCAGAATTGCCGGCAAGATGGCGACATCACGGAATGAAGTCTGCGCGGCGATTCCCAAAACACGATCCAGTTCCGGCCCCGGCTGCAACGCCTGGAATGCCGCGTCCCCGCCAGCGACCTCCACCTTGGTCTTGTCGTAGATATTGCCCATGATCGGCAGCACGAACTGGATGGAAAGCGTACCCGCCGTGCCCATCAAGCCCATGAGGAGGGCGCCGCCTCTGGGGAATCGTTCCGACGCCGTGGCCAGCATGGTCGGCCACATATAGCAGCACCCAGTGCCCCAAATGGTTGCGGCCAGTAGAGCCGTGACAGGGGAATTGGCCACACTGAGCGCATACAAGCCAAGTCCCGCGCCCACGCAAGAGAACCAGAGAACGCCGATCGGCGACAACTTATGCACCAGGGGCCCCGCGAAATGCCGCATCAAAAACATCAATCCGCTTACGTACACCAGAAGCAGAATGCCCGGCATGTGCACCGTCCGGCTGAGCGCGAAATCCACCCATTGCCCCGGGGCCAATTCCGACGCCGCGGTGAGGAACATCGCGGTAAACAGCACGAAAAACAGAGGATTTAGCAGTTCCTTGAACATGTCCTTCGCCGAGACGCCCGCCGCCACGCGCTCGGTAGGCGGAAACTTCATACCCCAGCACAAGACGAACAAAAGAATCGCCGGAACAATCACGACGCCCAGCTTCCACTGCCAGCCAATATCGACGTTCGACATGCCCACACCCATCAGCCCGCCGATCACCAGACCGCCCGGCCACCACGCATGCACGGCGTTGAGTTTGCTGGTTTTATCATCAGGGTAAAGCGACGCCACCATCGGATTCGTTACCGTCTCCACCAATCCCCAGCCGACGCCCGTCACCAGCGCCCCCGCCCACAGCACGTTGTATACACCGGCCCCCGTCGCCAGGTCGCCCGCGAAAATCATGATCAGAGCCCCAATCGAAAACAGCACACCGGAAAGCGGCAGCAACAACCCCATCCCGATGTAGTCGAGCAGAGGACTGCCAATCGCGATGGTCACCGCGTACCCAAGAAACGGAAGCCCCAGGATGGCTCCGATCATCTCTGCCGACTTGGCTTTGTCAATCGGGTCGAGGAAAATCCGCTGGAGATCCGCCGCCGTGTTCGCGCGTAGCGAAGCAGCGATGCCCGACATGGCCAGCGCCAAACTTCCCGCCGCAAACAACCGGTTCTTGTGATAGACAGTTTCCCCTGTTGCCGATACCTTCGGCTCGGACGTGGAAGCGCTCATGTATTGACCTCGAGGCGGAGTGCGGGACAGCGGCCAGACCCACAAAGAATACTACTGCATTGAGCGGACTTAGCAACCGTTTCACACGTAGCAGGTAGTCCTCATTACGTCCTGATACGCCCACCTAACTTATTGATTCTATGTATGCTCCTTCCAGTCTTCCCGTCATACCGTAAGGACGTTGCAGGCAGCCTCACTTCCGTGGATAGTCATAAACGCTGCCGGAACGTTTGCGGCCGGGTTGCGCCCGTCCGGGCGATCCTCCGCGTGCCTGCAGGAAATTTTCCACCGCACTGGTCCCGGCACCGGCTTGCGGCCAGGGAGGGAGAACCATGCAACTGAGTCGGCGAGATTTTTCGAAGGTGGCAGCAAGTTTGGCGTCGACGGTATTCCCCGTAACCAGCGCCTTTGGCAAGACGAAGAACATCCCTGTTGGACTGCAGGTCTTCACCTTGCGCAACGAACTGGAAAAGGACGTCCCCGGGGTGCTCGCTCAGGTCTCCAAGCTGGGCTACAAGAACGTCGAGTTCTACGTGCCCTTCTACTACACCTGGACCACGGCATTCGCCAAAGACGTCCGCAAAAGCATGGGGGACCTGGGACTCCAGTGCACCTCCACGCACAACCTGATGGACGCCTACCAACCGGAGGGCATGGGCAAAGCCATCGAACTCAATCAAATTCTCGGCTCCCGTTACCTGGTCAACGCCCGCCGGCCCGCGTTTCCCAATATCGAAGGCTGGAAGGGGCTGGCGGAAACGCTCAACAAGGCGAACGAAAAGATCCGCGCCGCTGGACTCTCTGCGGGCTATCACACCACCGCAAATGAATGGAAGATGATCGATGGCCAGCGCCCCGCCGACATCCTCTTTAAGAACACCGACAAAAGCTTCATGCACCAGCTGGACGTCGGCACCTGCGTCGCGGCCGGCGCCGATCCCGTGGCTTGGATCAAACAGAACCCGGGCCGCATCCGCTCTCTGCATTTGAAGGATTGGGCCCCCGGGAAAGAGTACAGCGTTCTCTTTGGAGAGGGCAACGCTCCGTGGAAAGAGATCTTTGCCGCGGCAGAGAGTAAAGGCGGAGCTGAGTTCTATGTGATCGAGCAAGAGATGAGCGACGAGCCTCCGCTCGAAGCGGTCAAGAAGGACCTCGCTCGCTATAACGAACTGCGCAGGAAGCTTTCCTAGTCATGCACTCAACCAGGCGCGCATTTACGAAGTCCCTCGCGGTGCTTCCGTTTGCCAGCGCCCTTGTCCCGGTTAATGCGGCCGAATCGCAATCGCGCTCGATAGTCAACGGCGTGCACCTTGGCGCGCAGACATATAGCTTTCGCGATCTACTCTTTAACAATACGGGCGACCCAATCGATGAACTGATCGCGGCGATGAAGAAAACGGGCATATACGAGTGCGAGCTTTTGCAATCGCACACCGAGCCGCGTGTCATCGTTGGGCCGTCCAGCCCCACCTACATCACCAAGGACGGCAAAGTGTCCGAGCATTCCATCTACGGAGAAGTCCGCGGAAAGCTGCCTCCACCATCGCAAGCCGAAGCGGCGGCCAAATCCGCACAGCAGAAGTGGCGTGAAACCGTTTCTCTCGATCACTTCAAGGGTATCCGCAAGAAATTCGACGCAGCGGGCATGACGATTCATTCCTATAACGCCACACTTGGGTCATTCGGCCAATGGTGGCGCGAAGGGAAGATCGCGACCGCGAACGCGGAACTGGAGCGAACCTTCGAGTTTGCGAGAGCACTGGGTGTGAATATCATCACGACCTCCACGACGCTGCCGGTGGTGAGGCAGGTTGTTCCTTTCGCGGAAAAATACAAGATCATCATCGCCGTCCACAACCACGCGAACCTGAAAGATCCCAATCAAATCGCCAGGCCCGAAAGCTTCCAGGCAGCCTTCGACATGTCGAGGTCTGTTTTGCTGAACCTGGACATCGGCCACTTCACGGCGGCCAACTACGATCCGCTCTCCTACATCGAGAAGCACCACGAACGCATCACCAACATCCACCTCAAAGACCGAAAGCGCGACAACGGACCCAATCTTCCGTGGGGCGAGGGCGACACCCCGATCAAGCAAGCGTTGCAGCTGATCCAGCGAAGGAAGTATCCGATTCCGGCGATGATCGAGTGGGAGTACCAAGGTTCCGGCAGATCGTTGACCGAAGTGCCGAAGTGCCTGGCCTACGCAAAGGCGGCTCTCGCATAGTCCCTATGAATTACAGGCCCTTTGGGAAGACCGGCATTGCGCTCAGTGAGATCGGCCTCGGCGCGTGGGGCGTGGGCGGCACCCAGTGGAAGGGCGGCACCGACGACGAGGCGCTTGGGGCCTTGCGGCTCGCCTTCGACCTCGGCATCAACTTCGTCGACACCGCGCTGGCTTATGGCGATGGCCACAGCGAGAAAGTAGTGGGCCGCGCTGTTCGCGAGCACGGTCGTCCGGTTTTTCTCGCCACCAAAATTCCGCCGATGAACCGCGTTTGGCCCGCACAAAGTGGCGTTTCGCTCGCCACGGTCTTTCCCGCCGAGCACATTCGCAAATCCACTGAAATCAGTCTCCGCAACCTGGGCGTCGACACCATCGATCTGCAACAGGCGCACGTTTGGAATCCTGACTGGACGCAGCAAGACGAGTGGCGCCGCTCCTTCGAAGAGCTGAAACGATCCGGTAAGGTGCGCTTCATCGGCGCGTCGCTCACCGAGCATGATCCCGATTCCGGGTTGGATCTGATTCGTACAGGCTTGATTGACGCCGTGCAGGTGATCTACAACATTTTCGATCCCAGCGCGGCGCAGAGCCTGTTCCCACTCGCCAAAAAGATGGGCGTTGCAGTGCTCGCGCGTGTTCCGTTGGACGAAGGCGGCCTTACGGGAGCGATCACCGAGACGACCACGTTTCCGCGTGATGAATTCCGCGCGTTTTATTTCAAAGGCGACCGCCCGCGCCAAGTTGTCGAGCATGTCAACAATCTGGTTGCCGATCTGAAAGGCGTGCCTGGGGACTTGCCCGAGATCGCGCTGCGCTTCTGTCTTTCTGGCGACGCCGTAACCTCCGTCATTCCCGGCATGCGCCGGGAGCGTCATGTGCGGGCGAACATCCACGCCTCCATACTTGGCCCTCTGCCGCAGGACGTGCTAACCCGCCTCGCGCCGCATCGTTGGGATCGCAATTTCTATACGTAAAAGGGCGCCGTTCGCCGTTTGCGTGAAAGGAGACCAGAATGAACACAACACGACGGGACTTTGCGAAAGCAGCGCTCGGTGTCGGCGGCTGGACCGCATTTCGTTCGTCGGCCAACGCCCAAAACGCACCGAACCGGTCCTCGATCAACGGGGTGCAGTTTGGCTTACAGCCGTTCTGTTACCATGACCTCGCCAACAGCATTGAGACGCGTCCGGAGTTGCTCCGCCGCCTGGTGGAAAACGGCATGGGTATGGTCGAGTTGCATGCGACGTGGTGTGAGCCCAACTACGCAGCGCCCGGCGTCAGCGCAAAAGAGGCCCGTGACAAACTGCGTTCTTGGCGCTTGGCCGCAACTCCCGAATACTACAAGAAGATCAAAGCGGAGTTCGATAACGCGGGTATCAGCATTTTTAACTACTACATCAATTTTGCCGAAGACCAGACCGATGGCGAACTCGATGCGCTGTTTGAAGCCGCCAAAGCACTGGGCGCCAAAGGTTGTGTCGGCTCGCATGGAATCGCGGTGACGCAAAGAGTCGCCCCGGTCCCCGGCAGGCACGGAATGATTTCGTGCATCCACAATCACGATAATCATTCGGATCCCGACGCGTACAGCAGCGAAGAAACTCTGCTGAAGGGACTTTCTTTTTCGCCTGACATCCGTGTGGTCCTCGACGTCCGGCACTTTACGGCGGGTAACGGCGATTGCCTCGGCTTCCTCCAGCGGCATCATGACCGCGTGGTCGCCGTCCACTTGGGTGATCGGCGCAAAAATAATGGCCGCAGCACCCCATTCGGTGAGGGGGACGCGCCCATCATCGAACTCTTACGCATGATCCGTGATAACCAGTGGCCGATTGTCGCGATGCTCGAATTCGAACACGGCACGCTCCGCACAGAAGTCGAGGAAGTCCGGCTGATGTTTGATTACTGCAAGCGAGCGCTCGCTTAGGAAAACACAATGACAATGGGCAAACTGACTCTCAGCCTCCTGGTACTCGTTCTGTCCGTTTCGGCGCAGAGCGTTTCGAAAGAGACGTACGATTTCAATTACATCGGCCAGCCGCTTGCCGATCCATTGCTGCAGCACAGCAAGGAAACCTACGTCCTATTCGGTTGCGCTTACTGCCATGGCTTGAATCTGGTCTCACGCGGCGAAGCAACCGACCTGATGCACTCACGGCTTGTCGGCCGCGACGTAAACGGCAACCTGATCGGTCCGCTGCTGCGCGCTGGTATCCCGCAAACCGCAAAGCTTTCGCCGATGCCCCAGTTCTCCGACCTGAGCGATCAACAGATTGGCGCGCTGGTCCGATGGATGCACTACGCACGGCAACAAGGCCGCTTCAGGGAGTTGACCGAAACAAAGGACCTCCCCGCCGGTGGGGCCGCGGCGGGCAAAACATACTTCGAGCAGAACTGTGGGTCGTGCCACGCGGCCAGGGATCTTGCAAAAGCCGCGGCAAAATACAATGACGCCGCGCTACGCGCACAAATCCTGCATCCAAAAGGGATCGACGCGCCGGTTTCCTACAAAATGGAGCACCTCAACAACACCAAGACAATCGAGGCGCGCGATCGTCACCTGCATCTTTTGGAGAACTATTCAGCAACGGATGTGGCCAATCTGTCGGCTTATGCGAGGAGTCTGCAGTAGGCAGGAAACGCTATCCAAAAATAGGAATGGGGGAAAGCGTTCCCCCCATTCCTGTGGAGCATCCTAACGCCGCGTTATGCTTCGAGAAGTTTCTTCAAGTAGTCCATCTGGCCCTTGGTTTCATCCACCGGCGTGCCGGGTCCGCGGAATTCGCGCTCAATAATCCCGTAGATGGGCCACTTGTTGTCGCGGATCAGCGTGAGGCATTCCTTGATCGGCGTGTCACCCGTACCCAAAGCGACGTTCGGGCCGCCATCGCGTTTGCGGTCTTTAATGTGGATGTGCGTGATCCGGTCGTGGTGTTTTTTTAGAAAATCCACCGCGTCATTGTTGCCGGCGGTGAAGTGGCCGATATCCAGGTTGATCGCGAACTGCTTGGACATCGCCAGCAGCTTTTCCATGCCTGCGACGCTCGCCACCTCATTCGGGTCGTTCACCATTGCGTGGGGGTGCCAGGCCGGCTTGATTTTGTATTTTTCGGCGAAGGGAATCAGCCGGGGAGCCACATCCAGGCGGCTCTGGTTCGTACAGAAGCAAACCACTTTGAGCGCCTGCATCTGCTTGAATACGTGATCGATCTCGTCATCGGTGAAGTCGAGATCAAACGTCATCACATACGAGAAGAGATTCAGCCCGGCCGCGTCGAACTTCTTCCGGATCTCCTGGAACCGGCTGATTGGCGTATTCATGCGCCATTCGCGGACTGCCGCGCGCGACTTCTCATACTCGGGCGTCATCGGCGACGGCGGGTGGCCGAAGCTGACGGCGCCCACAAGACGCGGCTCCAGCATATTCACCAGCTCGATGTTCGCCGCTCCAGTAGCAACGCACGAGGCAACCACGGTATCCATAATGTCTTTACCCGGCTCGTCCTTAAACGGCTGGATAGATCCAGTGATGATCCCGAGCTTCACACCCCGCACCGTAGAGGTAAGCTTCGCGCCCCAGGCCGCGGATGGTAAAGCCGCCAACGCCGCCGCCGACAAAGCCTGTCTTCCGAATTCGCGTCTAGTAGACTTCATGGTCTTGGTTTCCTCCCGGGGGTTCCCGAAACAAATTGGTTCTGGGTAAGGAATACCGTTTCCAAGTCCGGTTGTTCTAGGTGGGTACCGTAACAAACGGCGCAGCGGACCAATATTCTAAGTGTTTTCAGAGTATTGGCGATGTCGAACCGCAAACGTACGGCGACGTATCAAGGATGATTCTTCGCCTCCGTGGAACGCCATCAGCAATAAGATCGATTGGAAAGCTGCTAACTGGAAAACGACATTACGCCGAAGTGGGACGGCGACGTATTGAGGACGTCGTCGAACAAATCGCGAAAGGCCGTGGTATGCGAATGGGGTGATAACCCTCATTTTAACGAGTGACGGCGGTCACTCCGGCGAATTGCTGCAGCAAGTGCAGTAGGTGCGGAGCGCGCCCTTTCCCCTGGATCACGGGACCAAGACCCATGGAGTAAACGAGGAATGAACAGTTGAAGGTTGGGGACAACTTACACCCTGCCGCGCGGTGATCTTGGGTATGAATATTTCAGTCCACTTATTCCTTACCTCTTCGCGGGAGCGAACGCCGTATGTGATTTCTAGCGCCTGATGCTACAAAGTCTGCTGTAAAAGGCGCATCCATGAAAACGATCCGATGCTGTTGTTCGCCTTCGTCATTCTCGAATGCGTCAAATCGTCACGCGCGTCAACGTGACGCATTCCCAAAACAGACGTTCAAGGTTACGGTTGAAGTAGAAACCTTACGGAGAGGCAAGATTTGTTGCCTCCGTCCCACTTCACACCATGGACTTTCCAATCTTCCACCTGGATTGGCTGGGGAATCGCATGTTGATTGCGATTACGGCCATTATCCACGTTCTCATCAATCATCCAATGGCGGTTGGCGCGTATCCGCTGCTCACGTTATTTGAGTGGTATGGATGGAAGCGCAAAGACGCGGAGTGGGACGACTTGACGCACCGGATCGTCTTTGTTGTGTTCGTCATCACGACCACGCTTGGCGCATTGTCTGGCGTCGGTATTTGGCTGTCCACATCTATTGTGGCTCCGTTCGCCATCGGCAGTCTGTTGCGTGTGTTTTTCTGGCAATGGTTCACGGAATGGCTGGTGTTTGTCAGCGAAGTGGTGCTGATCATGGCCTATTACCTTACTTGGAATAAGTTGGCGGTGGGTCGCGCCAAGAAGCTGCACATTGCATTGGGAGCAACGCTAAGCGCCTTCTCGTGGCTGACGATGGCGCTGATTGTGGCGATTCTCGGATTCATGATGAATTCGGGCGAATGGGCAGGCGATCGAGGGTTCATGTCGGCGGTATTCAATCCGCTTTACATTCCACAATTGGCGTTCCGCACAACGTTCGCGATGACGACGTCGGGCTTGTTTGTCTGGTTCTGCATTTGCTTCCTTGCCAAGAAAACTGCGGAGATACGCGCCAAGGCCGTCCGGTTGGCCGCCACTTGGACGTTGGCCTGGCTGCCGCTGTGCGCGGCTGCGGCGGTATGGTACTGGCGAATGGTGCCCAAATCGATGCGCGCGAACGCCGACGTGGGTGCGTTCACGCAAGCATTCGCAAACTGGTACTCGATGTTCGGCGTCATTTTGCTTGCGACCGTCGCGGTGATTCTGGCCAGCGCGCTTCTGGGAGCTTGGAAACCGGATGCGGTGCCGCGCTTTGCTCTGCTCGTGCCCTTTGTGCTGGCCGCATATCTGCTGGGGCATTTTGAACGAGTGCGCGAGTTCATCCGCAAGCCATACGTGATTGCGGGCTACATGTACTCAAACGGAGTTCGCGTCACGGAGTTGCCGGTGCTGCAACGTGATGGCATGTTGCCATACGCCACTTATGCCTCCGTTCACAAAGTAACGAAGGACAACAAAATCGAAGCGGGCCGTGAAGTGTTCAAGTTGGCTTGCTCCCGTTGCCACACGACCACGGGCGTCAATAGCGTCATCGCCAACTTCACGCGGATGTATGGCGATGACCCGTGGGATGAGGAACAGATGGCTGGATTCTTCTTCGGAATGCATCTGACGCGCACCTACATGCCTCCATTTCCAGGAAACGCGCCTGAAGCCGAAGCACTTGCGGCCTACTTGAAAAGCCTGCAGCCGATGTCGAAGAAAACTTGGATGACAGGCTCGGTAGCGATGCCCTCGAAAGGAAGCCGCTAGCATGGTGCCCGTTCCTCGCGATCTGCCTCTGCCTCTTCCTGTGCCGGAAGGTTTCCTGCTGTTTCTGATTGTTCCGTCGTTTTTGCTCCACCTTTTATTTGTGAATCTCACGGTGGGCGGCGCGCTGTACAGCGTTATCTTCGAAATTACGGGTTTGCGTTTCCCGCGATTCGATCGCCTGGCACGGTTGGTGTCAGAGACCATCACGGTCAACAAGAGCATGGCCGTGGTGCTCGGAATCGCACCGCTGCTGGTGATCAGCTTGCTGTATACACCGCAGTTCTACGCGGCAAATACGCTAACGGGCCACGCATGGGCGATGCTTGTTCCATTGGTGAGCGGCGCCTTCCTTCTTGCGTACCTTCACAAGTACACCTGGGATCGCTGGCAGGGAAGGCGTAAGCGACGGCATTTGCTGACCGGGGTCGCGATGGTACTGTGCTTCCTCTTCATCCCACTCATCTTTCTCAGCAACATCAACTTGATGTTATTTCCCGAGAAGTGGAGCGAGGTCTCCGGATTCTTCGCGTCGCTGCGCGTGGGGAACGTTTTCCCTCGATACTTGCATTTCCTGGCGGCGTCTCTGGCGTTGACGGGCCTGTTCCTGGCGGCCTGGTTTGGGCGGCGGAACTCCGGGGTTGAAGAGCGGGCGCCCGAATTCGAGCGCCGTGAGCTGATGCGCTACTTTTACCGTTGGACATTTTTCGTCTCTTGCGCGCAGTTTGTGATTGGCCCTCTCACCATACTCACTTTGCCCACGAGAGGCCTGGGTGCCAGTGTCCTGGTGGCCATTCTGGGCGGAGCCGCGATGGCAATATTGACGTTGCTAATGCTGTGGGAGGAGATTCAGCGTCCGCGACTCACTATGGGATGGCGGTATTGGGTGATCACATCCTTTTTTGCTTTAACGGCGTTGGAGATGGGCTACGGCCGGCACCGATATCGCGAAGAGACGCTAGCGGAGCATAAACGCTTGGTACAGGAAAGAACGCTCGATTTTCAGGGCATCGAATCTGGAACACAGATGCTGATAGCGGCCGGGTTGGGCAGCGGCGAATCGCGCACGGGGCCGCCGTCGGGCCGCACAGTTTTCCTCCAGGTTTGCGGATCGTGCCACAGCCGCACGCGACCCGTGTATGCGCCTGCGCTGACGGAGATCTACGAGCTGCACAAGGACCACCCGGAAGACATCGTCAAGTGGGCGAAAAACCCCGGGAAAAAACGCCCTCAGTTCCAGCAGATGCCTTCGATGGATCATTTGGGAGATGAGGCGTTGGAGGCCGTGGCGAAATATATGCTGGAGCAAGGCGCCCCTGTCGTCCAAAAGGCCAGTGCATCCAAGAACTAGCGGGTAGGCGCTGGCCGGGCGAGTTTCCGCTGCAGAGATCGCCTATGCATACCCAGGACGCGTGCGGCTTCTGAAATGTTTCCACCGCGGTCGAGTAACACGCGCTGCAAATGCTCCCACTCAACACGATCGAGTGAGGGGACTTGGGGCCGCTCGCTTTCGGCTGGATCATCCCCGTTCACGGCCCGATGGTAGGCCGATTCGATCTGGTCGGCGTCAACCGGCTTGGTCAGGTAGTGATCGGCTCCTCGTTTGGTTGCTTCAACCGCAGTGGCGATGCTGCCATAGCCCGTTAGCATGATGATGCAGGCTTCCGGGGCCAGTTGCCTGAGTTCAGGTATGGCCTCCAGTCCCGTCATGCCGTCCATCCGAAGATCGACCAGAATGAGTTCCGGAGATTGATGGTGCAGAAGTCCCAGTGCCGCACTTCCGCCATCGGCCTCCATTGCCCTCCAGCCACGGTTGTTCATTGCCCGGCAGAGGCAACTGCGGTAAGAACGGTCATCGTCGATCACAAGGACATGCCGGGAAGGGAGCAGACCGGAATCGGGTAACGGCATCGCTTACTTGGATTTTACGGCGCGATTGGCCATTCTGGAATGCGTCAAATTAGCGCACGTGAGATGCTGCCTCGCTGCTGCTGCTCACTGCAAACTTCGCGCGCCAAAGGTATACCAGACCAGAGCTAGGGAGCCTCAATATATCCAATACGACCGAGCTATGTTGCCCGCCCTCAAGAGCAGGAGGTTAGGTGAACTTATTCCGCTCCGGTGTGGCGATTGACCAATCCGACTCCCCGGTTTGTCTTCCTCCCACCCAACGCGCAGCGCCGCGAGTTTGACTCCCCGAACCGTGGAGCTGAGCTTCGCACCCCAGGCCGCGGATGGCAAAGCCGCCAACGCCGCCGCCGACAAAGCCTGTCTTCCAAATTCGCGTCGAGTGGACTTCATGGTCTTGATTGCCTCCCTGGATTCCCTAAACAAAATAGTAGGTCAGGGTAAGGCATACCTTTTCCCCTCGGCTTGTTCTAGATGAGTACTGTAACGAGGGCGCTTCACCGCGCTATCTTCAGTAATTTCATGAAGTTGCCGCCTGGGGAGAATAGACGTAAGGCCAACGCATCAAGCATGAATCGACCACCCGGAAAGATGACTGTTTTGGGGATTGCTGCAATACAAATAGCTCCATCCTCACGGCGCCACACCATCGAACCATTGGGGGCGCCTTACTGAACTTCCCTGCTTCCGCGCTGCGACGTCTCCAGCCTATCCACGTCAGCAAGATGCGGCGTTCTTCGTGTCGGGAAGGTAATTGTGAACAACGCTTAAGATATGGACTTCATCACCCATGGACGAAAAGCGCGGCACCACAAGTCACACAGGAAATTCGACTTTGGTTCGAGCATCACCAGTCGCGTCGGTGATAATGTCGGCTGACCAATACGCCTTATCATGGAGTCGCGAAATCCTCGCCGTCGGCAAGGATCTCCCGCGGGTCGATACCGAGAGATCACACTGAAACCATCGCATCATCTTCCGTGGGAACCTACCGCCCGGTGATACAATCCACTCTCAGGACCCAGATAATGAGGGAACGCTACCGGCGACAACATCCATTGGACAGCAGCAGCGCCGAACCCGATAACCAGGCGGGTCAGGGAGCGATATGATCCCGTCATTTACAGGCGTTAGGCGCGGTTATTCTCTTGGCGTTCCCTTTACGGTCACAGCGCCTTTGCGTTTGCTCACCGGCACGGCACCGGTGTTTCTGTTTGCCTTGCTGGTCACAACGCTTTCCGCTCAATGGCCGAATGCGTTGCCGCGAGGTTTTCCGCGAACACCGGACGGCAAGCCGGACCTCTATGCATCCCCTCCGAAACTGGCGGACGGCCGCACGGATTTTTCGGGTATCTGGCAGGTGGATAACAATCGGCTGCAATTCAATCTGATGGCCGATGGCCCTGCCGTCGATCTGCAAACGGCGGCCGCGGAAATCTACAAGCAACGTCTGGCCGGCCGCGGCAAGGACCGGCCGTCCGCGCATTGTCTTCCCCACGGCGTCCCCGATGCGATGATGATTCCTGCCCCGTTCAAATTCGTACACACCCCCGGACTCACATTGATTTTGTTTGAGGAATTCATCGACTTCCGCCAAATCTTCACCGATGGCCGCCCTCTTCCCAAGAACCCGGAACCGGCCTGGTTTGGTTATTCCATCGGGCGATGGGAAGGCCGAGATTTCGTGATCGAATCCAGCGGCTTCAACGACCGGAGTTGGCTGGACGACAACGGCCACCCCCACAGCGAAGCCCTACGTACCACCGAACGCTTCCGCCGCCTGAACTATGGGCAAATGCTGATGGAGATCACGATCAACGACTCCAAGTCGTACGTGAAACCATGGACCGCAACGCTTACTTTTCATCTTTTGCCCGATACGGAATTCACGGAGTACGTTTGTGAAAATCCGAACCCAGACGCGGTGCCCCAGTAGAGCCCTGGGATTGGTCCGGCGGAGTTCCGATAGCTCAGCCTATCGCTCGCCGTGTAACTTCAGGTATTCCTGCGCGCTGATTTTTCCCATATAACGTTCCAGGTGACGCGGGTTGGACTTGGCCAGATCCACCACCACGAGTCCATCCAAAACATTCGCGAATTTGGCGTCCACGCTGAAGTCGAGCAACTGTCCGCCAAGATTCAAGTAATGCTGCAACAGGATCGGAATTCCTTTGTGCTCGGACTCCAAATCGGCGATCACCTCGGACAATTCGTCCACGTTCTTGATGAGCGCGCCAAAGGCTTCCGGATGGCAGTTCACAAACTGGCGGAGGTGAAACCGGCGGCGAGGCCGGACGTGCGCGGAAAGGCGTTCATGCCGATGGCGCGTCTTGAGATAGGACACAATGAGCGCCTTGGATGTTGCGCTGTATGCATTGCTGATGCTGACAGGGCCGAACAGAATGCGGTATCGCGGTTCCGCCGCGATGTACCGGCCGAGCCCCTTCCAGAGCATGAGTAGCGGGAGGTAACCCTTCTGATACTCGGGACGCACGAAGGATCGTCCCAATTCCAGGGCGGGTTCCATCGATGAATAGAAAGCCAGGTTCAGGTGGAACAGCGTGTTCGTATAGAGTCCACGCGCCCCATGTTGGGACAGGATTTTGTCCGTCCGGCCGATACGGTAAGCGCCGATGATTTCGCGCTTCTCCTGGTTCCAAAGGAAGAGGTGCTCATAGCGGTTGTCAAACCGGTCTAAGTCCAATGCCTTCTGGGTGCCTTCGGCAGCATTGCGGAAGGTGATCTCGCGCAATCGGCCGATTTCTTTGAGCAGTGTTGGAATTTGTTCCGCGGCCGCCACGTAAACGAAGTACTCGGCGCTACTGACCAGTTTCTGTTCCGGCCGCAATGATTCGATTTCGCGTTCCAACTGGCCGACATCCTGAGCCGCGGCGCATTCGGCTGGCCGGCGAAAGAAGAATCGCAAGGGGGAGACCGTGGGCGTCGACGGACCGGCACTTCGGGTTTCCAGCATAAGAGTGCGAGCCCGCAAGTAGCCCGTTGCCGATTCACTGGAAAGGTGATCGAAGCGCTCGGGCCGCAGAACAGTGCCGATGGAAACATGCATCGTCTTTCCGCGCTTGTTTAGGAACTCGCGGGGAAGAAGAGCCGTTTTCAGGCGCGGGTGGATCATTCCGGCAGCATGAAATCCGGGGCTGTTGGCGCCGTGGAAGAAGACGGGCAACACAGAAGCCTCTGCCCGGCGCGCCAGTCGAACTGCCGTTTGTGTCCACGGGGCGTCGCTAATACCGAAGGGCGAAAAACGCAAAGTCGATACATCGCCTGCAGGGAAGAGAACGAGAACACCGCCGGCGCGAAGCCATTCGAGGGACTGCTTCAGCGCCGCTCGATTCTCACAGATGGCCGAAGTGCCTCCATAAGGGTTGACGGCGATCAAGTGATCCTGCAGTTGCGGAATCGCCCCGAGCAAGCGATTCGCGAGAAAGCGAAAGTCGGAGCGGGTCTCAGCGAGAAGAGCGCCCAAAATCGCACCTTCGACGAGTCCGAATGGATGATTGGCGATAATCACCAGCGGTCCGTTTTTGGGAATGCGCAGGCGATCATCGCTCGTGCATGCAAAGTCAATTCCAAAAGCCGCCAGCATCTCTCGGAACAGGTTTTGCGGCGACGCGGGAATCGATGAACAGAGCGTCGCCGCATCCAAGAGCAGCCTTCGCGTCAGTATAGGAGCAAACGGCCCGAGCGATTTCTCTGAGAATAGGCGCGTCAATTCCGCGAAGGCGGGCCCATGGGTCGGGTCCGTAACTACAGTATCTTCGTGAGGTACCAGCAATCGATTGCCTCCATTGGACGCGATGCGTGAAGAGTTTGCACACCAGCCTCGAAAGGAACCGGTAGAGTACCGGTCCCTTTGGTTCGCCGCAGCACTCGTCAGAAAACGATCTTCAGTGCGAACTGTGCCTGGCGGGGCGCCAAGGTAGAACGCGTGGTGCCGAAGGCTGCAGAGCTTCGGTCGGTATTGGGAGGCAGGAAGTTTGTATGGTTAAGGATGTTAAACAGCTCCGCTCGGAACTGGACATACGTACCATCTCTCCATGGCAAAGCGAAATTCTTGTGAATGCCGAGATCCAACTGGTGGAGTGGGAATCCGCGTACGCCGTTGCGGCCGGAGTTGCCAAACGGCTGGCTTGGATCCGTCGGGAGCGAAACGTTCGCCGTGTTGAAGTATGTGTTGGTGATATCGACGGGATTATCAACCAGAACCGTTCCTGAAATGTTGGGGCGGAAACTTTCCCCTCCGCGGAACCCCGCAAGATTTCCGACGGTCTGGAACGCAGTTGGAACGCTGCCGCTCCAGGCGCGCAGGTTGAGGGGGGCAGGGGAAAGTGATGTATTGATGACGCTCAGTTCCCAACCACCCACAAGAGCTTCTGCGATCGGATGCAGGCTGGTCCCAAACTTGCGTCCCTTGCCGATGGGAACCTGATAAAAGGCGCTGAGCACGTTGGTCAGCTTCTGATCGTAGTTCGATAGCCCCTTTTCCGCTGCCATATTTCGCACGTTCTGAGGACTCGCGTCGTTGCCGCCACTACTGTCAAGGGACTGCGCGGAATTATCGATCGCCTTAGACCAGGCGAATGCATTGGTGAAGGAGAAGCCGTCTGCAAAACGACGTTCCAAACGAACCTGCAGACCGTTGTAGTTCGAAAAGCCGGCGGGAGCGAACCACGTTATGGCGCCAAAGCCTTGAATTGGACGGCGCGAGTTCAGGGAAGCGGTTGCCGTGGAACTGGTCTGCGGGAAAGCTTGGTTGTAGTCCGCGATGACGGGAATGCCGACGGAGTGGTTGCCGACGTAACTGATGTCGAGAACGGTGTCGCGCATCAGTTCACGTTGAATGGAGAAGAACCAACTCTGGACATATGGCGTCTTGAAGTTCCGTGGAATGTAGCTAATGTTGGCGTTGAGCACCGGGAAGTTCGCGGCATTGGTCATTCCCGCCGGGTATCCCTGTTGCGTGGTAACGAAGGCCGGATTCAGGGGTCCCGTTGGGCCAGTAGGATTGTTGACGGTAGCGATCACAACCTGCGGATAGTTGATGCCGAGCAGGTCGGCACTTCCTACGCGATTCTGGTGGATGTAGCTCCACCCGTAGCCACCGCGTACAACGGTCTTTGGCGTGAGGCTCCAAGCAAAACCAACGCGCGGTGCGAAGTTGTTGCGGTCCGGATTAACCAGGGCGCGCTCATAAATGCCGCCGTCCCTCGCCTGAAGCATGGTGAGCGTGGTGGGGTCGAAGTTGGAGAGCACATTATCGCGCTCCCAACGTGGACTCGCATATTCGTAACGGAGGCCGACGTTCAACGTCAGCCGGGAGGTCAGACGGATATCGTCCTGCAGGTACCAAAAGTGTTCGCGCTGACGATAGTTGCCCACTACATAATTCGCGAGGGCGAATTGGCTGCGCAGACCGAAGTAGAAATCGGCGAGAGAGCCATTCGTGCCCCCAAGTCCCGTGTAGTTGCCCGCATAGGCATCCCGGCCGTACAGCGGGTTGATGTCATTGACTTCCGTGTTGATGGTGACGAATTCATAGCCGAACTTCAATGCTTGTTTCCCAATCACGTGCGAGTAGTTCAACTTGTAGTTGAGTCCCAGCGGGTTCTGGAACTGCGGATTCGTGGACTGGCGGCCAAGCTGGCTAAATCCGGTAATCGTTGCCGCGGTCAGTCCACCGGTCAGGTCCGGTGTAGTGGGCAGGCCGGTGATTCCGTACAGGGACTGCATGCTGGCTCCGCCGATCAGCCGGGGGAATTTCCCGGCATCTGTGCGGGAGAGGCCAAACCGGGCTTCCAGCACGGAGTGCGGCGTTGTGGTCCATGTATAGCCCGCCGCCAGTTGTTGGTTCAGCACTCGAGTGAATCCGTTGCTATTTCCGCCAGAGAGTCCCGGGATGTCGGGTTCGTTGAAGATGTTCACCTTACGTTGACTCCAGCGGAGAAACGCAAGCATGCTGTTGGTGATTTGGCCATCGAGCCTCGCATCGTACTTGTCGTTGTAGTTCCGGTCGAGCGAGAGTTGCTGATAGTTGTTCGAGCGGCCGGAGCCGGTGGGAGTGGGAAGATCGTTCAGGACCTTTTGAGCGAAGGATGTCATCTTCACTGGTGTGCCTGCGCCGAAGGTTTCACCCGTGAGAGGGTTAGTCACGCCAACCGTCAATATGCCGGCGCGGTCGTCCACGGTAGGAATGCTGGAAAAGCGCAGCGTGCGCGCAAGGGAGCGAAAGCCCTCGTAGTCGCCGAAGAAAAAGATGCGATCTTTTTTCAATGGTCCGCCGACTGTGAGTCCGAACTGGTTCTGCTGCAACGTCGGCTTCTTGAATGTCGCGGGGCGTGCCCCGAATACATAGCCGATGGAGTTCCACTCCGTGTTGCGGATGAAGTCATACGCGGTTCCATGGAGTTGATTGGTGCCGCTTTTCGTAGCTGCATTGATGGTGGCGCCACCGCTACGTCCAAACTCTGCGCTGTAGTTGCTGGTGACCACCTTGAACTCGGCGATCGCATCCGGAGAAGGCTGCGCCACTTGGTTGGCAAATCCCTGGTTGCTGGTGCCATAAGCGTTGTTGTCGACCCCATCCAGGATGAAGTTGTTGAATACGGCCCGGAGTCCGTTCACGTTGAACGAGCCTTCGCGCGGCGTTCCGGAGTAGGAGGATGGCGATCTGGTGACGCCGATCGTTGTTAGCGCGAGATCGGAATACGAGCGGCCGTTCAAAGGCAATTCGACAATGTTCCGGCCCGCGATCAGTTGCCCGCGCTCGCTGGAATCCGTCTGCAGAATCGTGGCCGCATCGGTGACTTCCAAACTTTCCGAGAGAGTTCCCACCTGCAAAGCAAGATCAACACGCTGGCGTGCGTTCACGTTAAGGACGATATCCTTTGCGAAGCTTTTCGAAAATCCTGGTGCTTCGGCGCTCACCATGTAAGTGCCGATCTTCACGTTGAAGAACGTGTAGTTGCCTTCGGCGTCTGTTTTCGTTGCGGCCTCAATGCCGGTGCCCTGATTGGTTAGAACGATGTTGGCGTTGGGGATTGCGGCGTCGCTTCGATCCCTCACCGTGCCAACAACAGAGGCAGCATCAAACTGCCCGAGCAAAGGAAGGGTCGCAAGCAGAAATAGAAGTAGGGGTTTCCCTGAATGAAGGTGTTTCATACTGCCCCACGCTAGCGAGCCAGTGCTCCACCGGAATGTCGGATGCACAACAATTTGATGAATGAACGGAATGAAATACGCCCGTCATGGGGCTGTAGTGGAGCTTCGATAGATTGTGATCACCATGTTTCGATCCATCGTTCTCGTCACGCTCGCCGGAGTATTCTCCGGTGCTCTAATTGGACAGATGAAGCCGATCGAAGTCCACGGACATCGAGGTGCCCGCGCGATTTTTCCCGAGAACACGATGCCGGCATTTGAGTACGCTATCCAGCAAGGGGTAGATGTTCTGGAACTGGACATGGGCATCACCAAAGACGGAGTTGTGGTTGTTTCTCATGATCCGTTTGTGGCAAAACCTACGTGTTCCGGTCCACGTGAAAGGGTACTGATTCACGATCTGACGCTCAATGAGCTTCGCCAATGGGATTGCGGCGCTATTCAAAACCCGGAGTTCGCGACGCAGAGGATCGTGCCCAGCACGCCGATGCCTACGCTTGACGAAGTGCTGTCCCTCGCATCGAAAGGCAGTTTCCGATTCAACATGGAGACGAAGATCTCTCCGGAGCACCCCGAGGCGACGGTGCCACCCGAAGAATTCGTACGCCGGGTGCTCGCCGTAGTGCGGAAACATCATCTGGAAGCGCGCGTCATTTTGCAGTCGTTCGACTACCGTACCCTGCGGGAGATAAAGAGGCTGGCTCCGGAAATCAAACGATCCGCACTGTACAACGGCCCGGCTAAAAGCTTCGTGGAAATTGGGCGGGAATCCGAAGCCGATATAGTCTCACCCGAACACCATTTGGTTACGCCCGATTTGGTCCGAGCAGCTCAGAAAGCAGGTTTCTCGGTAGTGCCGTGGACGGCGAACAGGACTCAAGATTGGGACCGCCTGATAGCAGCAGGTGTGGATGCGATCATTACCGACGATCCGGCCGGTTTGATTGCACGGCTTAAGAGCCGTGAACTCCAATAAGGACCCATCGATCGAGTGTTCACTTTCACCGCGGCGATGCCGCCAGCCATTGCAGGGTTAGATCAATGCTCGGCTTGAGTCGCAAATGCACCGGCGCTCTCGGGTGGGTTCGTCTTCTCCACACAATGAGGTCACGCCTGTGCCGGATCGGGGGTGGATCAGGCGAGGCAAGTAGTGTGCTGCTGGTCCCCAAAGCTGAATAGTCCGGCTCTCGGAGACTGCGGTCTACCTGCTAGCAAATGCCTTCAATGAACCATAGAATGGCCTTGGAGCATTTCGGAGCAGAACTGGAACGCTGGGACGCTAAGTCTCCGAAAAGTTGGAGCGGGAGACGGGGATCGAACCCGCGACGTCCAGCTTGGGAAGCGTCCGTCTCGGTTTCTCCCCCGTCTGCGCCTTCGGCGCAGCACAAATCCTCTTGGCTAAGATGAACTTAGCAGCGAATTGATTTGCCGTCAATTGCTTTATTGTGGTGCGAAAATCACACGGCTGCACATCATTCAGGAGGCCACCGACCTGTCCAGAAGTTGACCGGGGGTGGGTCAAATCAAAGTGAGACTCCGACGCTTGAAGGTAACGGCGCTGGTGGACGAGGCACCGAAACGAAAAAAAATAAAAAATGAGAAGGCTATACACCGCTGCATTGATTCAAAGACGGGAGTCAGGAGGACCTCGCATTTGGTAGCGGCTATCATCCGACTTACATCAGGCGATTGGAACGGAAAAAAAAGAATCCAACACTGAAGGTGTTCCTCCGTCTTGCAAGAGTGCTCAAGACCAAAGCGTCGAAATTAATCGAGCAGGTTGAGAGCAAGTCGTAAGAGGGGGCGCTAGCGTATGCCGCACCAGCTGTGGTGATCTTCAACTGGTTCCTGGGGAGTTGCGTTGGGCGGGAACTGTTCAAATTTTTTCGAACAGTTGGATTGACTACATAGGGACCTAAGGAAAACGGGAGGCCGACATAAGCCAGCCCCCCGTTTCTACCACTACGGATTGCACATCTATCAACTACTGAGCAACCAACGACAGAGATGCGAAATGAACTTGAACTGATACTACTTCACTTTCAAAAACAAACTACTACTTCAAACGCGAACACTAACTCGGAGGTCTAGCTGCACCACCGATTCTGTCGTCGGATTGCGAAAAGAAATGGTCAGTTGTACCTCCTAGGCCTGGGATGCGAGCAACGTCGAAAGTCAGACTGCTCACGTCAAACTACTTTGGTCTTTAGAAACTACAGCGGGCCGAACTAACGGTCGAAATGAACAACATCTGCGGTCGAACAACACGAACAAAGGAAACAGGGCGGGGTACAGATTACGAAGAGCCCGATGTTCCTCAAACCAACTACAAACGAAGGACTTAGGGACTGGAGGCAAACAATCGCCTCTGTGATTCTATCGGCCTACTGCTCTTTCAAAATACTTCACTCGAAGCAGGTTTTGCAAGTCGAAAACGGGGGCATCGCCATTTTTTTTCGCGCTTCCAACTCAGTTGAGAAGACGAGGAGAAGAGCTGGGTGGACCCAGCTCTCTTTGTTGCGTGACTGGGTGAAAGCTTGAACTACTGCAATATCGGCCATTCGACATGTTCGCCGTGCGGCATGGACGTGAGCGAAGCCCAGGAGGCATCGCTCCTGGGGGGCTAAGCAATATGTGGATCGGTCGCTATGCTTACGCTGAGTTGTGGGTAAGTCAATCTTCCAATCCCTTGAACAAATCAAGGACTTTGACCTTGAGGCTTTGCGCCAATAGAAGTAGGCTCGCCAGTGTCAGATTCATCTCTCCGCGCTCAAATGCGCCAACTTGCGCCCGGTGAAAGCCACTCAAATCCGCGAACTCATCCTGAGTCCAGCCGCGCTTGAGGCGTAGTTCCCGAAGCCGTCTGCCCAGCCGCCGTTGAAGATCCTCCCGTTGCACCTACAGCAGTCTGTAGGTACTCTGCTTTTAGACATACTACTTATACGTAGAGTTTCTGCCGATAGGCGCAGTAAGACGGATACGTTTTTCATGGCGACCCAAAAGGAAGGAAGCTTTGTACGTTGGCAGTGCATTAGAATCGCTCAGTTTGGCCATGTCGCCAACTTGATCCTCACTTTCGCAGTCGCATCGTTGGGGTTTTCCGTGACGCTGCTGCAGGATCTCCGCCACGGCAGATCCGCTCCCTGTCTATTGTGCATTTGGGCCATTGCCGACTTTGCACTGCTCGGCTCGATAGCGTTAGGGATATTGTGCGCGATGAATCGCCTGTGGGACTTCCGTGAGACAGCGCAGATAGCCAGAAGACGGGAGGATCTGGAACAGGATGGGAAGCTGACTCGACAAGAAATAGATGCTCGCCTTGAGTACCAGCGTGAAGCCAACAGGAAACGTGGGGAACTTTCGTGGACGCTTTTCTATTGGCAGATCGGAACGTTCGGTGTCGGCATTGTATTCCTCCTCCTTGCATTCGTTTTCTCGCTGCTTGTCAATGAAGGTCCTGTCCAAGTATGAGCAAACCCAACCTATGGCTATGGGGCATGCTGCTGTGCCTGGTAACTCTTTCGTTTGTGTTCCCGATTCCTCGTGTGTTGGTTGGTTCATGCGTAAGCGTATCTCTGTTCTACCTAACGCTAGGCCCACAGAAGCATCGGAAAACCACCGTCCTGTTTTTGGTTTTTTCTCTGAGTGCGCTGATCGCACTCATTTCATGGGATGAGCATACTTTCAACGCAATGCCTCCAAGTCAGCATCTGGCGGCAGCCAGAAAGGCACAGGCAGAGGGGAATGTTGGGGAGGGTCTGAGACACACTTCTGCGATTCCTGCCAACGCCTCAGAAAAACCAGAAGCCAACTCTATTGCCGAAGACCTCCAGGTGAAATTGACCTTTCTCAGAAGGGCCGCTGAAGAGGAACGGCAGGCAAAGAAAGCCCGGATTACGGTTGTGCCTGAAATAGAGAGTGACATAAAGAACCGCGGCTATGCCGTGAACGTAAGCAGATCGGACGTGCCGGGCGAAATCATCATGACATCAAAGGACTTCGGGGATACTGACCGACGGGTAAGATTTCTACAATTACTCAGAGGACGCAATGGTCCGGCTGAGCTACTTTGTTTGCGGGGATATCGAACCGTGCGGCTGAATACCTCGACGCTCCCAATCCTAGGATTCAACGAGCAGTACTCCTTGGACTGTTATGGATCTCGATAGATGCCCGGCATAGGCGCAGAGGGGATTGCCGTGCAGTATCACGCTCTCCATTCATTATCGTTGCCGGACCCACCAAAGTAAGTACTAGGAGGCAGACATTCGATGGATATACGCGAAGGGATGCGCAGACTGAGTCTCGTAGTGGGTTTCCTAGGTGGATCGGCTGGTGGGTTCCTGGTGTACCCGGAAGTCAAGCCTACCTGGGACGCCTGCATGTACTACAGGAACTTTTCAGACGCGGCATCACTGCCGACCGTACAGAAGGCGCTGAAATCTGCCCGCGCCTACAGAGGCGCCGCACATAAGTTGAATTATGCCAACGGCGAGGTAATTGAGCCATCACCCCCACCACATAATACCGCCTCAAAAGATACCTTTTGGGAAGATATTGAATTCCAAGCAAGAGGCGACAAAGACGTTTCAATCAACACCGATGGGATCTCTATGTTGATATTAGATACTGCTGGTGAGATCAGTTCGATTCATTTTTCTAGCGGAGAGGTCGTACAAGCAACCGTTCGCCCCACTTTCCCTTTTTCCCTTTTCCTATATCCAATACTCGGTTTCTTCGTGCCCTGGGCAGCTATCAGGACGTTGACTTGGATTGGAGAAGGGTTCTTTCGAGCGCGGACCTGAGGTGAGTTACGGTGAGCCAGTCCGAGAGGTGTCTAGCTTCACACCCCAACCCACTCCACCGATACGGCGCGCCGACGTTTCCGGAATGGCCTAGGACCTGGGCGCACTTACATGCGCCCAGGTGCATGGTCGTGGATCGGTTGGAGCCGAATACGCCGAATTAATTGGGAAACAATTACCCTCTGGCCAAGCCGAGGTGTTGCAGTGTTGCAGTCGGAACTGGGAGAGGGCCACGGCTCGGCCCCGAATGATACAATCCTCCCGTGCAACGCTTCATGGTATTCGTGGATGGGGAAAATTTAACCATACGTGCTCAAAAATGGGCTGAATCAATGAATTCGACTCTCATACCGAGTCTGTATTATCGGAAGGACGTTTACCTGTGGACAGTCGGTGGGCCTTATGCCTCACCCGATCTTGCTGCTTGGCATGACGAATGGATTGGTGGCTCACCAATCCGCAGTTTCTACTACACATCCATCACCGGGGACAGTGATGAGGTCACAAAAGTTACGGAACACCTTTGGGCTATGGGATTCCAGCCCGAAGTTTTCAAGAAAGCGAGACCCGATCAAAAAGCCAAAGGCGTTGACATTGCCCTAACGAAAGACATGCTGAGCCATGCGTTCTTGGGAAACTATGAAATCGCCATCCTCGTGGCCGGTGATGGGGACTATGTACCGCTCGTCCAGGAGGTGAAACGGTTAGGCAAAAGGGTTCACCTTGCCTTCCTGAACAATGGCCTAAATCCGGATCTGAAACTTGCGTGTGACCGTTTCATCGACCTTACGACCACGTTTCACCATCCGGGTCTTGTCAAATCTTAGGTGCTCTATCCCCGCGTTGGACTGCAACAGTGCAACACCTATTTCACGTTTTTGGCACGGCGCCTACCCTGGTGTTGCGGCATTTTGTCTCCTAGAGCTAGCAACTGCTCTCGCAGCGCCCCCAAGCGTACGATTCGGTAAAAATCATATGACTGCTTGGCACTTCGTGATGCCGATCAGTACTGAGTAGGCGGTCAAGCCGGGAATTAATTTGAGGTGGGAAAACCCGATTGCTTGCATCTAGTGGTGCCAAGCCGCAGGGGATGGCACCACTGGGATTGCGGCGTTTGTATTATTTGTAAGAAAACCTAATGAACCGTTGCAGTGTTGCACGCGATTCCGGGGATGTGGGTCTTCGGAAAACCCTTTTCTGGGTATCGTTTACTTATTTTTGTCGCTCGTGTCCGACTCCCCAGGCGCTTCCGGCCTGAGTCGGATTTCTTGAGTTTGCCCCTGGAAGTCCAGCACCTTGGCTATGGCAACTGGTTCATCCCCATTACGCACAATGAAAACCTCGACCTCCTTGGCGATAGCACTGACCTCCCCTGATGCGATGCCTTTCACGAACGCCACTGGCGATTGCTCCAGTCGTCCTTTGCGAAGTGGAATTGGCGTTCGTACGGGTGCAGCCCACTTTAACTGGACCGTCAATTGGGCAATCCGGTCCACGCTTCCCAAAGGGTCCTCTAGAAATAGATTTTCGGGGTTGATATCGAGCGTGGCTCCACCCGTTTTTCCCGGGGTCACCCGCTTGAGCATTCCGGCCTGCGTAACCGCGGCAGAGATGAGCGAGGTTAGCTGAATGCTTCGGCCTTGGTCGTCCAGTGCGCACGTGGCTGGATCTACCGCACCCCGTGCTCCGGAATCCGTTATGACGACAACGCTCTGAATGGTGGAAGTTACTTCACCCCAATATAGAGTTTCGAGTTCGCCCAATAAGGTATTGGCCCAGTCAGTTTCGCTGCCTTTCTTTAGAGAGACTGTTCTGATCCCGTGTGCCTTGGCCTTCAGTTTCGCCCCCTTGGTGAATCCCTTAGAAGATACAACTATGGAGGCATCCAGCCCCAAATCCCGCTGCTTCGTTACCACCGATTCGATCCAAATAACGTCCTGCACCTTGGAATGATCTCTACATTCGACGCCGATCCGGAATGGTATCCCGCTTCGGTTTTGTTCGATCAAGACATCCACCTCTCTTTTGTTACGCGTCGTGGGATCGGGCAACATTGCGGACTCTTTTACTTTTGCCATCGTTTCGAGTTCACGTTTCAGCACGAAGACGAGTCGCTGGAACGGATTCGACCTTTCAGGCATAGCAAAACTGTATCATCCGTTCGGCGGGTTCAACACTCTGAGTACGTAGGCGTTCTCCCACCGTTGACCAACACCGGAGCAAACCTGCGGATTGGGGGAGTGCCCTAACTCCCCCAATCCCATGCAACACTGCAACACCCCCTAGGCGGCCAGATCCTCCGGCGCAGGCAGGATTGGCAGATCGTCCGGGAGGGGATCTCCAAGAGTGATTTTCCACGGGTGACCTTTACGGTCTTCTCCGTTTACCAGATAACCTCCCTCAATCGCCGCACTAACTCGGCGTGAGGCGCTGCTTTTGTCAATCTCAAGCTCTGCCGCAAGATGAGTCACAGAAACATCGCAGCGGCCTTCGTCCAGAAGCTTAGCCACCGCCGCTACTGTTTCCCTTGTCGCAGTGCTGACGCAGCTTTGGGCCGCTTCACCCATCAAATCTAGGACCAATGAATACACCGCCCGGTAGTCTTCTATCCTCGCCACCACGGCACCGTCAAGTGTCCTGTCACGGCTGTTCCGATGAATAAGCGCATGGGCTTTGACAAGCGTCAGCAGCTTCCCGAAATCCCGGCGTACCCGTACAGTTCCCACGAAGCACGCCTCAGCCAATCGCTCTGCGAATGGAATCAAAACCTCTGTAGGGCCAGCGCCAAGCCAGTTCTGAAATGCATGCCATGGGGCATAGTCGATTCCGGCGCGGCTCCTCCCACAAGCAAGTGCCTTCACGATCCTGCGGGTTTGTTCCGGCGTGTCATTCACCGGCACTGAGATTAGGCGAGTTTCATTTTCAGGATGTAAGCTCGGCAAGGTTGTGGTGGTCAGCAAACCTGTCGGACCTTCCACATGCAAATGCTTCTGTTCCCATTCTTTCCCGCCAACCGGCACAAGGGTCACGTGGTCGATGCAACCCTCGCTTAGCAAGGAGCGAATGAAATAGGATGCCATCTTGCCGTTGGCCCCTTCAGCCTCATAGATCACCAAAAACCGATGAGCAAGCGGCTCCCGCGTATACGCAAGAGCTTTCTCCGACATGGCTGTCAGTGCATAGAACGCCTTCGGCGGAAAAAACTTTAGCACCTGTTTTGTTGTGTGTGATTTTCCCGCTGATGATGGCCCCTTGACGGCGATAGATACCGGCTCATCTAGCAGACGACTCACCAGTGCGAGGAAGATAAGCCTGGAGGCCCTTTCCTCGCCCACAAATCCCGCTTCGTTGATTTCATGGATAAACCGGTTCAAGACTTGCGGGTCATCTGCGATTTGCTGACATGCGCTGTAAAGCTCCTCTACGGATGCAGGCGTGATAGTTTCTTCAACTGTTAACTGATTGGACATGATTCCTCCGATTATTCGGTTCTGGTTGGATAGATTCTTCTTTGGTGATATGGACGACTTGGCCATGTTGGAGGCGAAACGTCAGATTGCCCCAAAAATCCGCATCGCCGAGTTGCTGTAGCAGTGCAATTGCTCGCTGGTTTGCGGTGCTCATCGCAGCACCTCGATTTTGCCTTGCTCGATCAACCGCTCAAGTTCTGAGGGTTGTATGAGCACCCGGCGACCGATCCGCACGGCTCGGATTCTGCCCTGCCGGATATACTTCCGAAGTGTCCAGTGTGTAAGCCCAAGTTGGGCTGCTGCGTCTTTGACGCTGATGGTCAATACTACGTTCATACTTTCTCTTTTCCCCCGTCCTTGAGGGGACGAGTGGCTTATGTCTATAATAGTATTTTACTACATGCACCTGTACGGCTGCTGTTAGTGAGGGACGGAAATGGATCTTTTTACGATTGGTCAGATGACAAAGATTCTGGGGATGAATTCGGACAAGGTGAAGAACTGGATGGCTGGAAAGCCCTTCCCGTTCAAGCCGTCGGAGGTGTCTGCTTGCGGAACTGGATCTCGCAACATATACAATCGACAGGACTTATATCTGCTGGGCGTGGCCAACGAATTCAGTAAGGCCGGGTTCGCAGGTAAAGCTATTGGGCGGCTGCTTGATGCGATCCGACCCCGGCTGGCAAGGCTCGACCGTAGTGCGGTGCTAACGGTATGGCGGGTGACCCCTGGAGGTCCATTTCACCTCAGCATGGGCATAACGAGACCCTCAGGGGCCATCCTACGGCACGTCTTCGAAGTTGGCTTGCTCCTGCAGACAATTGACGAGGGCGTTGAACGCTTGGCGAAGTGAGGCTTAGCCCCTCCGTGACAACAGACTAAGTTTCGAGTGGACAGCTTGGAGGTCCTCCGTCTGCAAGTTCACGTACCGCCGCGTCATATCGAGCGTTGTGTGGCCAAGGACTCGCTGAAGCCGGAACACGTCCCCTCCGTTCCGAATGTAATTAACAGCGAAGGTATGACGCAGGACGTGGAAACCTCCCTTCACCCCAACAATTTTCAGACGTTTGCATACAGCCTTAAAATCACGGCGGACGTTGTTCTGTGAGAGTTGGACTCCATCCCGCGAACAAAAAACTAGCCCGGATGAAGGCTTGGCGGAAATGTACTTGAACAGCACCTTGCGCAGTTCAATCGTTATCGGCACAACCCGCTGCTTGCCGCCCTTTCCATCTCGGATCGTAATGAGTAGATTGTCTAAATCAATGTCGGCAACCCGCAAGGACAGGACTTCTTTCAGCCGCATCCCGGTGTCCAAAATCAATAGTGCCATGGTTTGCGCACGCCGTTGGTTCCAGCAGCTGGGCCGATATTGCATCAGCTGTTGCACGTGTTCGGGACGGAAAGTTAGTACCACCATTTCCGGCTCTTTCAGTCGTGGGATGCGGACCAGATTTGGAAAGCTCCGTTCTTCATGAAGCCAACGAAGGAAAGCGTTGATCGCCCTGGCATAGGTGTTAATGGTGATCGGGCTGACACCTCGGCGACACAGGGCTTCAATGATGGGGCTGAAATCCGACTTGCTGATCGACTCTGGCGAAGCACCGATGAACACTTGCTGGAACACTCGCCAGGACTCCCGGTACCAGCCCTCAGTGCGTGCGGAAACGCCCTTCGAGTAGCGGCGGTCTTT
This sequence comes from Bryobacteraceae bacterium, assembly GCA_040081455.1. GTDB lineage: Bacteria > Acidobacteriota > Terriglobia > Bryobacterales > Bryobacteraceae > Palsa-187. The sequence goes on along the minus strand of JBEBGM010000002.1, from coordinate 65,247 downwards.
GATGAATAATTCGTAGAGATCCTGCATGGCTGAACATCAAACTCCTGTTTGAAATTGCCATGAGGATTTAGAACTACTGTGGAATGAAGCGTTTGGAGCGGGAGACGGGATTCGAACCCACGACGTCCAGCTTGGGAAAATGAGCGTCTGTTGTAAATAGAGAACAACGGCGTCTATCGCGATGAAACCAGGTCTATTGGATTCAGCAACTTCCGAACCTCCTTCTGCGCATCACCTCTTAATGGAGTGTTATTGGAGTGGAAGATTTCGAGCACCAGCAGCAGCCAGCTCCGCTGGTCTCGTTAACGGTTTCTTAACGCCTATCGGGCTATGGTCAGCGGATGAACCTTCACCCATGAGAACCATTTGGCCCGCGATTCCTTCGTGCGCTTTGTGCGCAACCATGCTGCTACTCACGGCCATGACTTCGGGCAGGCCCTCATCGATTCGCTCAGCGAGGTGGATGAATCCCTCCAGGCCGTTTGCGCAACATCCGGGATCGACCTGGAAACTTCATTCCCTACCGATGCGGGCTACGTCTCCTTGATGGTACTTAGGGAGAAGAGCCTCAGGACTTCCCAGGTGATGCAATCTCTGATCCATGGAACATCTCCGATGACCGACGATGCTGCCGCCGCTCAGATTCGGGAAGCGACCGATTTCAGTCTTCAGTTGATGGGAGCGTCTGAAGCACATCCGCAAGTACCGGTCGCTAGGATACTTGACGACCACGCCCAGCGTTTGCTCGATTGCGTGCTTGGGCTGCAAGGTGCGGCTGAAGCCTACGATGCCGGGCGACTCGAAGGGCTGCGTCAACGCCAGTCCCGGCCAAGAACCCGTTAGCACCCCACATCCCGCCGCATATTTGCGCTGACAGCCTCAAGTCCATCTGCTAGAACGTGAAGGCTCAACGACAGAAGGCTGAGTAGGGCATTCGCCTGACAGCCCCGCTGTCCGCTAACACATTACAATCATAGTTCCGTGCCAATAAATTAGATGCGGTTCGATGGCTCCATTTGGCAGAGCTGTGACGACTTTCACTGTGGGATGTAGATGACGAAAGAACAACTCAAGCAACTCGAAGCCGACCTGTGGAGTGCCGCCAACAACCTCCGCGCCAACTCGGACCTGAAGTCCAGCGAGTATGCCACGCCCGTCCTCGGGCTGATCTTCCTGAAGTTCGCCGAGAACAACTATCGCCGGTATGAAGCCGAGATAATCGCGGAATACCAGAAGCTGAAAGGAACACGGAGAGAGCGCAAGCTGTCGGATATCGCCATCGAGAAGTGTGGATTCTACCTTCCGGACCATGCTCGCTACGAGCACCTCCTCAATCTCCCGGAGGAAAAGGACATTGCTAAGGCTCTCAGGGAAGCGATGAAGGCCATCGAGGAATACAAGCCGGAACTCGAAGGTGTCCTTCCGAAAGAGGAGTACTTCCGTCTCACGCGCGACGAGAAGACCAAGAACATCCCCAACCAACTGCTAAAGACGTTTGCGAACATCCCGGCGGATTTCACCGGTGACCTCTTCGGGCAAATCTACGAATACTTTCTCGCCGAATTCGCCCGCAGCGAAGGCTCAAAAGGTGGAGAGTTCTTCACGCCGCGCTCTGTTGTGCGCTTGATGGTCGAGATTATCGAACCGCAGGGCGGAAAGGTCTTCGACCCTGCGTGCGGCTCAGGCGGTATGTTCGTGCAGTCCGCCCAGTTTATCGAGGAGCACCGCAAGGAACTCAAGGACGGTGGGCGCGACGTCTTCGTATACGGACAAGAGAAGACGCTAGAGACGGTCAATCTCGCCAAAATGAACTTGGCGGTGAATGGCCTGCGCGGTGAAATCAAGAAGGCGAACACTTATTACGACGATCCGCACGGCAGCTTTGGTGCTTTCGACTACGTCCTGGCCAATCCGCCCTTCAACGTAGACGATGTTAGCCTAAGCAGCGTTGAGAAAGACAAGCGCTTCAACACTTACGGCATTCCGCGCAAAAAAACCAAGGGCAAAAAGGCTGACGCCGGTAAGGAAACAGTTCCGAACGCCAACTACCTTTGGATCAATCTGTTTGCTACTTCGCTGAACTCAAGGGGACGCGCCGCGCTCGTCATGGCCAACTCCGCCTCCGATGCTCGGCATTCTGAAGCGGACATCCGTAAGACGTTGATCGAGAAAAATCTCATCTATGCGATGCTAACGCTGCCGTCGAACATGTTCTACACCGTTACGCTTCCGGCCACGCTTTGGTTTTTCGACAAGGCCAAAACAGATGATCGAATTCTCTTCATCGATGCCCGGAACATCTTCACCCAAATTGATAGGGCCCACCGGGAGTTCTCGGAGGAGCAGATCCAGAATATAGCTATCATCAGCCAGCTCCACAAAGGCCGGCGCGAGCGCTTCGTTCAACTGGTAGATAGTTACTTCGCGACTGGCATCGAGCGGCTCATCGGGAGTAAAGCGCGCGTGGAGCCCATCTCAACCCAGTTGCTCGAAGTGCTAGACGACGATGCCGGGAAGCGAGCTGTCGGCGAACTAGTGAAGCAATGGGCTGCTCTAAAACAACTCCAGTCTCGGTACGAGCAGTATCGGGACAAACATGCCGGTGAAAGGGCTGTGGACGCGAAGAACAAGGCCCAAAGACAATTGAGGCAAGTTTTTGATCCGTTCTTCGCAGCTCTGCACGAGGGCTTGAAGCATCTGGACAAAACCGTGCGCCAGCACGAAAAGAAACAAGCTGAAAAGTCTCTGGCTGATGGCAAGCGCGGATCAACCGACCGAAAGACCAAGGCGCTTCGGGTAGCACTGGAGAAGTTGCACAAAGAGATCAAGAACGCGGAGCTCTTCTACCACCATATTCACTGGTTACAAGAACGCTTCCCCAAAGCAGAATACGAAGACGTGATCGGCCTATGCAAGCTAGCGAATCCAAAGGATATGAAGAACGAAGAGTATTCACTCAATCCTGGCCGCTACGTTGGCGTTGTGATTGAGGAAGATGGAAAGACGGAGGAGGAATTCATTTCTGAACTCATCAGTGCGCGTGATGAATTGGAACAAGAGGGCCTTCGAGCCCGCACCTTAGAGGCGCTTATCCTTGCCAATCTGAGTGTCTTAGTCGGGGAAGTATGAGAGGGTGGACAACAAAGACGATTGGTGAATTGTGCGACGCTGGCGGGGGCAAGGTGCAAACTGGCCCGTTCGGCTCACAGCTACATGAGTCAGACTACGCGGAGACTGGCACGCCGGTTGTCATGCCCAAAAACATTCTGAGTGGCCAGATTGAAGAAGAAGGCATCGCCCGCGTATCCGAGGCCCACGTCTTTCGACTTCGCCGCCACAAGCTCGCAAAGGGAGACATAGTCTATGGCCGTCGGGGCGACATAGGACGGCAGGCGCTAATCCGTGAAGAATATGTCGGCTGGCTATGCGGCACGGGCTGCTTGAGGATTACTCTCGGGAAAGCTCAAGTCTCGCCGCAGTTCCTGCACCAATACCTACAGGTCTCAGATGTCATTCGTTGGATTGAAAATCAGGCGATTGGCGCAACCATGCTGAACCTCAATACAAATATCCTACGACGAATACCTGTGACATTCCCAGTGGATTTCCAAACACAGTTCGCGATCACGGGACTGCTCTCAGGCTACGACGCGCTGATCGAAAACAACAGACGACGGATTTCACTACTCGAAAAGCTAGCGGAAGACATTTACCGCGAATGGTTTATCCGCTTCCGCTTTCCTGGCCATGAACATGTCGAGACATTCAAGGGTCTGCCGAACGACTGGGAGGTCAAGAAGTTAGGTGGGATACTAACTCTTCTCTATGGGAAGGCCCTCAGAGATGAGGATCGCGTACCGGGTGGCGTCCCAGTATATGGTTCCAGTGGTGTGGTAGGCATGCACAATGAAGCTCTAGTAGCAGAGCCTGGGCTGATCGTTGGTCGTAAAGGAAACGTGGGTAGCGTATATTGGTCCGACACGGGATTCTTCCCGATTGATACCGTCTATTTCGTTCAATCGAAGCTTCCGAACGAATACGTTTACTTCCTGCTTCGTTCGATGAACTTCATAAATAACGATTCCGCCGTTCCAGGGCTCAATCGCGGGCAGGCGTACTCCAATCAGTTACTGCTTCCCCCCGTGCCCCTGATCAAACAATTTGCGGAAATCGTTGCGCCGCAGTTCGCGATGAAAAAGAGCTTGGCGTTGCAGAACACTAAACTGATTGAGGCTCGCGACAAGCTTCTCCCGCGTCTTCTCTCCGGCAAACTCGCCGTCGAGGGCCTAAACATTCAGTCTCCGCCCGACATTGGTGGTGAGTTGAACTCAAGGCCAGTTGGTGCCGCCTATGCCTAACTTCATCTCGGAGGACCAGATTGAGCGGGCAATGGTGCGGAAGCTTGTTCAACTTCACGCCTTTGAAGCGCTCAATTGTCACACTGAAGACCCTGAGGATTTGAACGACAGATCAGGCCGCTCTAACAAACGCGATGTCGTGCTCGTTGACCGGATGATGGAGGCCGCCGCACGGATGAACCCGGCGATCCCTACACAGGCCATTGCGGGCGCAATGGAAGCATTCCTGGACCGCCGCCAGGCGATGACTCTCGTAGCCGCGAACCAGGAGATATATAACCTACTGCGCGACGGCGTCCCCGTGGAATTCGACAATGCGGAGGGCCAGTTGCAGAAAGAGCGCGTCCGGTTTGTTGACTTCAACGCGCCTTCCGAGAATCGCTTCCTCGCGGTCACCCAGCTGTGGATCAAGGGAGAGCGTGGTTTCCGTAGGCCCGACCTGCTTCTCTATGTCAACGGTATACCGTTAGTCTTCATCGAGTTGAAGAATTCCAACGTCAAGCTCAAGACAGCCTTTGACGACAACCTGACGAACTACAAGCGGGAGATCCCGCAGCTCTTTCTTACCAATGTCCTCTGCATTCTCTCAAACGCCGTGGAGACCAAGGTTGGAAGTATCACGGCTGAGTGGGAGCACTTCTTCAATTGGCTTCGGGCCGAAGACGAGAAGGAGAAGATCGACCGGGAAGCGATCAAGGAGAAGGGAACGAGCCTTGAGGGTGTTATCGCGGGCCTCCTGCCTCCGCACCGTCTCCTCGACTATGTCGAGAACTTCGTCCTCTACTACAGAGATAAAGACAAGATTATTGCCCAGAACCACCAATTCATTGGCGTGAACCGTGCGTACGATAAGTTTCTCCACCGCGAGGAACTGAAGGGGAGATTGGGCGTGTTCTGGCACACGCAGGGCTCGGGTAAGAGCTTCTCGATGATTTTCTACGCCCGAAAGATCTACCGCAAGCAGACCGGCGACTTCACCTTCGTAGTGGTTACTGACCGGAATGATCTCGATGGCCAGATCTATCGCAATTTCCTCCATACCAACACTGTTACCAAGGCGGAGGCAGCCCAACCCAAAAACAGCGAGGAGATGCGCAAGTTCCTGGGGCAGCACAAGCGCCTGGTCTTTACTTTGATTCAGAAGTTCCGGTGGGAGAAGGGCAAGGACTATCCGCTGCTATCGCCGCGCAGCGACATCATCGTCATGGTGGATGAGGCGCACAGGACCCAATACAAGGACCTTGCAGAAAACATGCGTGCAGGTCTGAAGAACGCTCAATTCATCGCGTTCACCGGCACGCCGCTCCTAGGCAGGGAGCGCAAGACCAACAAGTGGTTCGGCGACTATGTTTCGGAGTACAACTTCCAACAGTCGATGGACGACGGCGCGACGGTGCCACTCTTCTACAAGAAGCGTGTCCCACAGGTGCTGATCCAAAACGATGATCTAGCCGACGAGCTCGCAGAGATCTGCGAGGATGAGAACCTCGACGACGCGCAGCGAGTAAAGCTGGAGAATCGCTTCGCCCAGGAGATCGAAGTCATCAAACGCGATGACCGGCTGGACACGATAGCGGCGGATATCGTCTACCACTTCCCGAAGCGAGGCTATTTGGGTAAGGGTATGGTTGTCTCGCTGGATAAGTTCACCGCAGTCAAGATGTATGACAAGGTCCAGCTTCAGTGGAAGAACGCAATCAAGGAGCTGCGCGGCCAGATCAAGAATTCCGTTAGCGAAGACGAGAAGAAGCGGCTTCAGAAACAGCTCGACTATATGCGGTCAGTCGAAATGGCTGTCGTGGTCAGCGAAGAAGCGGATGAAGAGAAGAAGTTTGCCAAGCAGAAGCTTGCCATCAAGCCCCATCGTGACCGAATGAACAAGGTGGACGAGCACGGGCATGACATCGAGTACAACTTTAAGGACCCCGAAAACCCCTTACAGCTGGTTTTTGTCTGTGCGATGTGGCTGACCGGCTTCGATGCGCCGACCCTTTCCACGTTGTATCTCGATAAGCCGATGAAGGACCACACGTTGATGCAGACCATCGCGCGTGCCAATCGTGTAACGTCCTTCAAGATCGACGGGAAAGAGAAGAAGAACGGCGAGATCATCGATTACTACAACGTCTTCCGCAATATGCGTAAGGCGCTGAAGGACTACGCTCAGGGCCAGGAAGGCCAGGAGAACATGCCGGTCGAGAAGAAGGAAGAGCTCTTCAAGCTGCTCGACGATGCAATTGCCCAGGGCTCCGCCTTCTGCTCGGGGATCGGCGCTGATATCAAGGTGTTGCTTGAGAACAAGGATGTGTTTAAGAACGTCGGGACGTTCGAGGACTACGCCAACGTCATGCTCGGCAACGAGGAGTGGCGTAAAGGCTTCGCCGTGTACGAAAACACCATCACCGGCCTGTATGAGGCATGCAAGCCCGAAATACTTGGGCAGCCCGTCGTTCGCACGGTTGCAGTCTTCCAGTACTTGCGAGGCGTGCTCGATGCCATCATCGAGCAGACCGACATCGATGCCGTCGCGTTGCGCGTGGGCGAATTGCTTGATGAGAGCTTGATTGTCGAGAAGCCGGAAAGTTCCAAAGATGAGACGGGCAAATATCGGATCGCGCAGTCCGGCAAGACCTGGGACTTGAGCAAGATCGATTTCGAGAAGCTCAAGGAGGACTTCAAAACTACAACGCACAAGAACATCGAGATAGCCGACCTGCGCGCCTTCATCCAGAAGAAACTGGACCAGATGCTAAAGGAGAACGCCGGTCGAACGGATTTCGCCACCCGGCTGCAGGGAATCATTGATCGATACAATGCGGGAAGCTCAACGGCAGACAACTACTTCAACGAACTCATGGCGTTCACGAAGGATCTACAGGCCGAATCGGAGCGGCACATCGTCGAAGGGCTTTCGGAAGAAGAGTTGGAGCTGTTTGACCTCATCAAAAAAGATAAGATGACGAAGGACGAGACTCAGAAAGTCCGCCTGGCCGCGAAGTCATTGCTCCATCGCCTGCGTGAAGAGCAGCCGAAGGTGCTCATTCAGGATTGGTTCAAAGACGGGCAAAGCCGGACACGAGTTCGGTCCGCCGTTGAGGCCGTCCTAGACGACAAACTGCCTGACACTTACGACCGGGCGGTGTTTACCGAGAAATGTAACAACGTATTCGAGACTATGGTCATCTACGCCAACCAGGGCGTGAAATGGGCGGTTGCTGCTTGAACGTCTACTAGGGCTATTGCTCCGTCGTCAATTGCGTATTAGGATCGCAGCGGATCCCAGAGATGGTTTTCGTAAGCCCAGAGTGGCTCTGCTATTGTGGGAGCCACTAACTTCTGCCAATAGCCATGAGAATAGCTCGTCTAAACATCAAGAATTTCCGAGGCATTAAGAACGCGACTCTGGACTTTAGCGGGCACACGCTATTTCTTGGAGCCAATAACGTCGGGAAATCCACCGTCTGTGAGGCCCTCGATCTCGTTCTTGGGCCTGATCGTCTCGCACGGTTCCCCCCGGTCCAGGAATTTGATTTTTACAACGCCGACTACTTTACGGAAGGCGAAGAAGCCCAGGTGCAGATCGAGATTGAGGCAACTCTTATCTCTCTTTCAGCAGAAGTCGGTAACAAATGCGCACCCCACACTCAGCATTGGCACCTTGATGAGAAACGGGTTCTCCAAGAAGGAGAGGCAGACCTTGTAGACCAACCTTACGTTTGTGAATGCCTTCGCCTCCGGGCCGTCGCCCGCTACAACCCGGAGGACGACGAGTTTGAGGCCAAAACCGTTTTCGTGGATGGGCCAGTTAAGGCCGATGGCGAGCTAACAGATGTTCCGCGCAACATCAAACGGCTGTTTGGTTTCCTATATCTGCGTACCTTACGAACGGGTTCCCGTGCGTTGAGTCTGGAGCGCGGATCACTGTTGGATTTGATTCTTCGGCAGCGCGGAATTCAGGCCGGGATCTGGGAGGATGCTATTCGACGGCTTAGGGAACTCGACCCGCCGATTGATGAGGGAGCTGCGACGCTAGCACCAATTTTGGAAAATATCGAGAAGCGGATTGGCCAGTACATTCCCATCGGATCAGAGGGTCGGGCTACCCACCTCTTCGTCTCACAGTTAACGCGGGAACACCTGCGTAAGACTATAAGTTTCTTTTTGAAGACATCGCCCGGAGAGGAACCAATTCCGTTCCAGGAGGTCGGAACCGGCACGCTCAATACGCTCGTTCTTGCGCTCTTGACCTTTCTGGCGGAGATTAAGAAGAACGACGTCATCTTCGCAATGGAAGAGCCTGAAATCGCCCTACCTCCCCACACACAACGTCGGATCGCTAACTACCTGCTTGAGAACACGACGCAGTGTCTAGTAACTTCACATTCACCTTATGTGCTTGAACGATTCAGCCCGGATCAGATCCAAGTCCTGCGAAAAGATGCAACAGGCACCCTTTCCTCGGTTACCGTACCCGGAACAGCCGTGCTCAAGGGTAAGACCTATCGTAAGCATGCTCGTCGTGGCCTTGCCGAAGCAATGCTGGGCCGTGGAGCTGTAGTGGGTGAAGGTATCACTGAGAAGGATGTGATTTGGGCGACCGCAGAGAAAATGGAATCGGCGGACCCCGACGCTTACTACCCGCTGGATCTTTCGGGCGTAACATTGATCACGGCTGACGGTGACGGGGCTCTTCATGAGTTCGGAGCATTTTTCAAAGCGATGCAGATCCAAGTCTTTGCTCTTTACGACGCCAAGAAGCGCACCGCTGAAGAGGACCAAAAACTCAAGGCAAATTTTGACGTTCCTTGCCAGACGAAGTATACCGGAATGGAGAAGCTACTCGTCGAGGAAACTCCAGTTGCACGGCTCTGGGAGTTTCTTGTGGATATGCGTGATTCTGGCGAGAAGCCCCAACTCGCACTGCCTGCGACAATGCCCGAGGATGCCGAGGTCAAGAAGTTGGCATACTCTCTCCTGGAGAGCAGCAAAGGAAGCGGATACGCCGGACGCTTGATTGCATTCTGTGAAACTTCGGAGTTACCCACTACCGTTGTTACTTTCCTGAAGGAGGTTTACAAGCGCTTCCCTAAGCCGCCCTCAGTTCCACCTCTTGAGGAGGTACAGAAAAAGGGCGAAGGAGCAGTTCCTCCCGTGCCGGTCTAACCTCTCCCTGCGACCAAACAAGATGACTCTAAAGCTTGACGAGAAGCATCATCAGATTCTTAATACCCACGAACATGGCCTAGTTCTCGGTGGCCCCGGTAGTGGTAAGACGACGCTCGCATTGCTGAAAGCAGAGCGTCGTATTGAGGAGAATCTCGAACCCGGACAGGGAGTCTTGTTCCTCAGTTTCTCTCGGGCCGCTGTTGCGCGAATTGCGGACGCAATGAAGCGCAACGTTTCGGCAGGGAAACGCTCACATTTGTCGATCCAGACGTTTCACTCCTTTTTCTGGGAGATCCTGCGGACACATGGATATCTACTCGGAGCACCTAAGCGGCTCTCGATCGTTCTTGCACACGAAGAAAAATCGTTACGCAATGGTATTGACCCAGATGATCCAGGTTGGAGCGAATGGGAGCAGATGCGATGGAACTTATTTCAAGACGAAGGAAGGGTGTGCTTCGACCTTTTTGCTCCGCTCGTTGCGCAACTACTTGCCCGAGCGAAGCGTATTCGAGATCGAATTGCTGCCCGGTACCCGCTGATAATCGTTGATGAAGCCCAGGATACAGGGCGAGATCAGTGGGAGTGCACGAAAGCGCTTGCGGAGAAATCTCAGATCATCTGCCTCGCTGACCTCGATCAGCTGATATTTGACCATCTGCCAGGGGTTGGTCCAGAACGGGTCGAACACATTCGAACCGCTCTAAGCCCCGTAGAAATCGACCTTGGAACCGAAAACAACCGAAGTCCTGGCACAGAGATCGCTGTATTCGCCAGAGATGTTCTTAAGGGAGCAGTCCGTGGCTCTAGCTATAAAAATGTCTCGCGCCTGCGATTCGCTGCAAAGGCGGCGGATCGAGACAGGGCCATCAGGCAGAGTATTGGGATCGTCGCTAAAGCCATTCGTGAGACCACGGGGAGACCGGCTGAAAGCATAGCGTTGATAGCTTCATATAGCAGCGGTGTGGGGATAATCTCGGCTGCCTTGCGGGACGGGAAGGCTATCCCTCATCAGGTGCTCTTCGATGAGGCGTTTGTCATGCTGGCAAGCCGAGTGGGCGCATTCTTACTTGAACCCAGGTCCTTGGACAGACGCCAGGACATCAGCATTTTCCTTGATCTCGTTGCCGATGCGCTAAAGGCCAAAGGAGGCAAGACAGCATTGGAACGGGCGAAGACTCTTGGTGCGTGGGCAAATAGGACTCGTCAAAACAGTCCACCAAAGACCAAGCTTGTTCTAGCCATTGACGCATTACTCCAAGCGGTTGCGCAGGAGGGCCATGCTGGAAATCCAAGAGCGGATTGGGTTCGTATCAAGCGCGAGCTTCGAGCCACAGGTGACGATGAGCTCGAATCGGTCGCCGCCGCACTCGACTATCTAGTGGCTTTCAATCGCGGAGAGAGAATTGCGGCTGGACTTTCTGAGGTGTGGCTCAATAGCAGCACGTATGCTGGTGCTCGACAAACTCTCGACAATGCTTTGATGCAAGAACAACTCATTTCGGGTGGGGAATCGCTAAACGGCATCCACGTGATGAATATGCACAAGTGCAAGGGCAAGCAATTCGATGGTGTAGTGCTTTACAGGGCTCAGTACAATTCACCATTCGTGTGGCCCAATGATCCAGCGCCGCATTCGAAAAGTCGGAAAGTGCTGCACGTCGCCATTACCCGTGCTCGCTCGCATGTGCTCGTAATCGACGAAGCCACCTCATCCTGTCCCATCATTGATCCGCATACATTGTAGTGCCAACTGGCCCAGTCAGGTTCAATTCCTGTGAGTGTTCAGCCACTGAGCAATTCAACAGTAACGCTCAGCCGTGAGCCAAGTTCCCCGATTGGCGAGTCTACGTCCAAGCCGTCCACTTCCCAGGCGACCGGGCGCACTACCGCAATGTGACGTTCATTCGCCGCATTGGTGGCGCTATGCACGACATGGGCCGCATCTTCCGTCGTGATTCGCCGGGGACCTGCCATCTCATAGATTCCCCGCGAAATGCGATTGGCCGGTGAAACGTTGCTCGTCATCTGGTGCCTCTCCATTCTCAACCATTCGGCGCATCAGCGCACACTCCCGAAGCCCCCTTCACAATCTCCTGGGATGGGGAAGCCAATCGTGGCCGTTCTTCAGCTTTAGATCCGTTCCTCCGCATGCGCTCGGTTTTCTCATAACATTGCCGCGATCATAGCCGTCCCGCACGGCCAATCAACATCCGGCCCGCTCCATTCACCGCTTCAGTCCCTGCGGTCCCTTCGCGTCTCCCGTGTTGGATGTTTCCCTCCGGTGACTGGCCGCGCTTTAGGTCCGGCTCTTTCATGCTCGCGTCACGAGAAACCACGGCGCAGAAAGAGGAACAGACCATGCAGAACAATGAACGGCAGGACGTTTACACCCGCATCACAGACAAGATCGTAAGCGCACTCGAACAGGGCGTGCGCCCCTGGATGAAGCCTTGGGACGCCGAGCATGCCGCCGGTAGGATCACACGGCCTCTGCGTCACAATGGTCAAGCCTATTCCGGCATCAACATCCTGATGCTTTGGGCCTCGGCTATGGAGCAGGGATTCGCTGCCCCGATCTGGATGACGTTCAAGCAGGCGCTGGAGCTTGACGCCCATGTGAAGAAGGGCGAAAAGGGCTCCCTCGTGGTGTATGCGAATACGATCACCAAGACCGAGGACGACGGCAATGGCAAAGATGTCGAGCGGGAGATCCCATTCATGAAGGGCTACACGGTGTTCAACGTCGAACAGATCGAAGGCCTCCCGGAGAGCTATTACACCAAGCCTGAGCCCAAGATGACCGGACCCGAGCGCATCGCACATGCTGAGACCTTCTTTGCGAACACCGGAGCGGACATCCGCATTCGTGGCACCCGCGCCTACTACGCCATCGAACCGAACTACATCGCGATGCCGCCGATTGAAAGCTTCCGCGATGCCGAGAGCTACTACGCTACGCTGGCCCATGAAACCACTCACTGGACCCGGCACTCATCCCGTCTGGAGCGTGACTTCGGACGTAAGTCCTGGGGCGACGAAGGCTACGCCCGCGAAGAACTCGTTGCCGAGTTGGGTTCAGCGTTCCTGTGCAGCGACCTTGAGTTGGTCCCGGAAGTCCGCGACGACCATGCTTCGTACATCGCCTCCTGGCTCCAGGTTTTGAAGAACGACAAGCGCGCCATCTTCCAGGCCGCCTCCCACGCCCAGCGTGCGGTTGATTTCCTGCATGGGCTCCAGCAGCCCAAAGCCGAGGCCGCCTGAGGGCGGCTTTGGCCAAGGCTTAGTCTTTACCGGAACCGCCGGGGGCGACCGTCAAGGCGCTTTCTCAACCCTCACCTTGGGGGCCCGGATACCGAGGACTGCTTTGTTTAAGTCTGCGAGCAGGCCGGACAGTTGTTGATTACGCTTCGCCAGGTCGGAAATGTTCGCATAGAAGCTCGCCTTAACCTTCTTCGTCTCGCCTCTGAGCCTCACTTCCATGTTTTCAGCCGCAGTGCGGTCGGCCAAGCACACTACCCAGCCGGGTTTCGGGTGCCAAAGAAGGTCTCCCGCTCGGTGCGTTATGGGGCGCTTGTTTTGCTCCAGTACAGCTTGTTCCCAAAGCGGGTGCAGACACTCTTCAAGGCGGTCCAGCAGATCCGAAATCAGTGGTGCGGCGACCGAAAGGGAAGCACGCGCATCCTCAATCCTCAGCTGGAGCAACAATCCCGATAGCCGAGGCACTTGAGCCGTTGAAACCAGTGATGGCGACCTGAACACGTCACGGATCGCAAGCGCCTTATCAATGAAAGTCCCGAGCCCTTGCCAGGTGCCACCGCCTAGAGTTGCGATGAGGACCATCCATAGGGTTCCATCTCCTACAACCTCACGGAAGAGACTCGCCTGGCCTTTCGCGGCGTAGCGTTGTTCCACTATTCCCAGCAATCCCGGAGACCCAGCCGTCTTCCCACGGAGGAGCACAGAAACGAGTTTCAGTGCCCATTGTTCTGCGGATGCTGGATTCACCCAAGCGTGACGTTGTCCCAGAACCGCGATGGTCAGGGGAAAGCAGATGGCCTGGACTAATTGGTTCGCGCTGCAACGTTGCGTGAATTCAGGTTGGGACAAGTTTTCCAGAAAGGCCTCGATCTGTTTGGACAGACGGGCTTGGAGTTTTGCATCCACCGGCTTCTGATCGGGCGCGGTGTCCGGCGAGACCTTCTTTGGAGGAATCTGTCGCGATGCGGGTGAGTCAGGCTGTCCTTCGTCGAGGTTCTCATCATCGGCAGCGGGATCGTTTTCGGTCGCAGACCGCTCCGCATCAAAGAGCAAACGCAGGATTCCTGATAGGGACACACTTCCGGCGCTTCCTCCGCCGAGCATGGTATGAGATTCAGGCCCTGCCGTCAGGTTACGGATTAGCGCAGCCGGATCAACAGGAAGTACAGGTTCGGAGTTCTGAGGCACCTCCGGGGCAGAAATAAAAGCTACGTCTTTGAACGTTGCGGAATCACTGAACAATTCGGAAGCTACCAGTTGGAGATCTTCTAGGATTCGCCGTTGCTCGGCGGCAGTGGCGCTGTTCTCAAGACCTTTGATCGGGTCGAGGAACCTGGTTGCCTGGGATGCATGATGCAGTTCAGCAAGGTGATCGATCCACCGGATGTTCGTGAGCCAGCGCTGGCTTCCATGCTCTAGCCGGACCGAGGCAAACGGCGTTGACATGAAGTCTATACCGCCGGGAACCTCGCCCAGCCAAGTCTCACCGCTCTGGTTACTACGCAGGGGAACCTGAATCGTTCCCAATAACAAAGCAACCGATATCCCTGGGCCAGGTGCCGGAGAGATTAGTGCCATCACGCGCTGCGAGGATGCATCCCATCTCAGGCCGACCAACTCATAAGGGCACCCTTCGGTGGCCGCGTCGGTGAGTTTCGGATTCACGCCTATCAGCACATCCTCAGGCTTGGAAGAAGGTGATTCGAATACCTTGAGCAGATGCTTGAAGTCCGCTCGCTCGGGCGCATCATACACAAGGACGGTCTCGACGTTTCCCGATTCCGCCGGGGAAAAAAGCCACGCTGCTGCCGAGCAATTGGCAGAGCCCATCAATGCCCCAGCCCCCTCCGGGCCGTCGAAGTAGTAGAACTTGGCGTGCAGCGGCGTCGGACCCGGCATAGGAATGAGGCGTAGTTCCAATGGCAGATCAGCCAACTTCTCCAGCGAGAAGCTTGCCTGTGATGGTGTAAGGGCGACCACAGCCCGCTTGATCCCGAATGTATCGTGCGCCCATCTTAGAAAGGCGCCGCGCTCATCGGTGGAGCCCGTGAAGATGTAGACTTCCGAAAATGTCCTTCCCCTCCACCGCTCCGCAAGGGCAGGGGCCAGGGCGCGATCATTGCTGCTATAGAGAAAAGGCGCTGGCGGCAATGGGCTTGCGGACTGCAAGCCTAGCCAGGGGATGTCTTTCATCCGGCGCACTGCATCTTTTTCCAGATCACTCGCACACCAGGAGATTACATCGTCAAGGAACGGCTGTAGCCATGCGCCTTTGTCTGCGTGATTCGGTCCGAAGGTCCAGCCGCAGCCTAGTTCTCTGTTTGCTCCCCAACCGCAGCTCGTGAGGTTCCCACTACCGATCATCACCGCGCCCTCGTTTGCGCCGAGGCGCAGCAAGACCTTGGGATGAAAGGAGCCGGTATGCACGGCGCTGCCTAAGATGTATTTCTTCCCAAGATGTTGAAGCCGACCGACGCATTCCTGAATCGCGGTTCTGACCTGACCACCATCGCCGATTACCAAGATGTCACTGGTGCGCCCCGCCCAAAGGTCAGAAAGGATTACCTGTTCGAAAAATACCGGGTCGAACGAATAGGTCAAAAGCAGAGCTTTGTGAAAAGTGCGTTCAGAGCAGAAGTGCCGAGGATTCATGACATGGCTCCTTCCGACAAGACTCGTACAGCCCGGTCCAGTACGTCCCGGCCCTCCGTGGTTGCGCCGTTTGCATCAATGAGATTGAGCTGCGTCATCCAGCCCAGCGCCTCACGAAGCCGGGACGCGGTCCGTCCCCCACCAAAACCTTTCTTGCGCGCGAACCACCGATTGCCTTCCGTCGTGAGCAGCGCGACGTCTCGCCGCAAATCCCCTTGAAGGCGCGACCAGGCGATTTGAAGGTGTTGTTGCACCGCCCGGTAGGCAAATTCAGCGGCGACGACGGTAGCCGATTGATCCTCTCGCAGCAAACGATCCAGTTCTGGGAGGATTACTTCACGCAACCCAAGCCGACGCCAACCCTGGTATGAAAGATTTTCAAACTCCGGGAGATTTTCTTTAACGCCAGCCTCAACGCGAATTGCCGCGACCATCCACGCAACAAGCGCGAGCGATAGCGCACCCGCGCCTGAACTCAAGGCTAAGTTGTAGATGTTCGGCTCAATCAACGCCGAACTCCATCTCGACAGCCCTCTTTCTTGGCGTAATCCAGGAGCGACTTCGTCTTTAACGCGCGCATAGAGCTGCTTAAACGTCAGATCTGAAACTGACTCAGTCGGCCTCAGAATGTGCAGGCTACGTAGCGGAGTGTCATGCTCATCGACGCGCGCCAGCAGTTCTGCAACGATCCGTGAGCTCTCCACTCCCAATTGCCCGTTCTCTGGGCCTAACCTCATCTCATTTATGACCGCTGCTAGGACCGCCTCTTGGGATACCGCAATGGCGTCCCGAACACAGTAGGTCAGCCATCCATCAGCGGCTCGATCAAGCACCGGTTCTCCGAAGCGCTTCAAGGAGCAAGCGGCATGGAACAGGTCTGACTCGGTGGGCCGAGCGCCCTTTTCCTTTGCCAACATGAGCAAGGCAGCGTAGGTGCCGAGACGGGGACGTTCGGTAGGAAGCGGGGCGGTCGGAAGGACTGCCCCTATAAGCGCTTCGCGCTCCAGGTCGGGGATTCTGTCAATCCTGGCCGCTTCTCCGAGTTCGGCCAATTCTTCCCGAGTCGCCTCGTTCGGGGGCGTCGAGCTGAACAAGCTTTCGATAAGCGGAAGTTTCGAGAACAGTTGGTCCACGCTTTGGGCTAATGGCTTGCCTCGCTCAGCGGTTAGACCCGGCACTTTATCGTCGCGAGACCAGGAAATTCCAACCTGCTCGGAGGGTCCGGCATAGATCGTCGTGGCGGGGGTCTTTACTAGCGCCGAAAAGCTGACCTTGGAAGTCTGCGCGTCGATCCGAACGATGGCTTCGTCCGAGCCGACGAGACCATTCATCGAACGCTTCTGGCTCACATTCGCCAAGACGAGGGCGCTTTCCGCATATGCGGAGAAATCCGTGAAGCGTTGCAAGCTGTCGGGCAGGTGGCTCTCGCCATACTTGTATATGAGCCAGGCTCTGAATGCGACGTACCGAATGGAGGGAGTAACGGTAGTGACCCCGTCCAAAAGCGAAAGGCCGATTGTCTGGACCGGCAGCCGCAGCCCAAGCAAGTCGAGACCATCGGTCAGCTCGGAGCCGCTGTTGATCCAGGCAGGACTCTCGATTGTCTTGGCTATCGGCATCGATTTGACTCTGGATCGGAGTACTTGCGCCAAACTCCTCGCAACCAAGTCATTCGCGGTTTCGTTCTCTCAACTTCATTCGTTGTCATTGGCACTCGCCCGAGGCTCTGCAAAAAGTCGGCTTGCTGACGACCCTATGTCAGGTAACCGACTTTAGCAAGCTTCACTGGTCTGCTTCCAGTCTTGCCAAATCGGCCCCGTTCAGAGGACACTTGCCGCCTTCAGTTGAAGGCGAGTATGAGGGAAGAGCACTTTGAGTAGGCCTGAAGAGATCTAAAACCGACACAGTCTTTTACATATACCTATCTCAGAGTCTGACATTATCTATGTTATACAGGCTCTTGTCACTAATGCGAGCGGACTACTTCTCCACTCTTATGACACTGAACTGAGATGCCTGTCTTTGAAACACAACTTTACCATTGCTCGAGTCTTTGATTACCAATCCAAGGATCAAAGAGTCACTTGCGTTCTGGGCCTTAATGGCAAACGATGGCTCCAACATAATATGAAGGCCATCTCGGTCCTCTCTGCCAAGTGATCGTAGGTTATACACCTTGTATAGACCGTACTTATCCCCGTTGCGCAATTCAAGATCCGTACCACCTCCATGCATTTGCGTAAAGCAAGCCATAATGTTCAGATGTGCGCCTCCGCTCATTCCGCACGTAAGGATTGCTTCATATCCGACAGCATCCTGAGTGGGCTCTTCATTCAGCTTCTGGTCTTTAGGTGCGGTATTCTGACCTTCTATTTCCCGTGATGCTGGTTGATCTGATTGAAGCACTTCCAGCGCCGTCTGGGCATCCGTAGAGCCTCCATCAACCGCCTTAGTTAGCCATTGCTTAGCCTGGGCTCGGTCCTTCACCACGCCCAGTCCACCGCTGCTGTAGGCCATTCCCAAAACGTACTGGGCTTCAACATTCCCTTGTTCAGCGGCTTTGCGCCATAGTTTCATTGCCTCGGAGTGATCTTGGACAATGCCGCCCTTCCCCGAGAAATAGAAGCCCGCCAACTTGGATTGCGCCACAGGATCTTCCATCTCTGCTGCTCTTTGCAATAACTTTAGTGCTTCAGCTTCATCTTTGGGAAGCCCTTGCCCCTTGGAATACATGTCCCCTAGGGCAATCATCGCCTTGGTGTTTCCTTCTTCGGCGGCCTTACGCCACCACCGAATCGCCTCTGAATTGCTTCGTTCGGTGCCCTTTCCAAGAAATGCCGCATATCCTAAAAGGACCATCCCTTCCGTGTTTCCTTGGTCCGCAAGTTTTTGGAACATCTTGACTCCATCTACCGCAGAGCCGCCATCGCCCGAAAATAGCGCCTTTCCGAGCAACAACTGTGCCTGGATGTCGTTTTGATCAGCGGCTTGTTGGTACCATTTAGCCGCAGAAGACACGTTCTTCTCAACGCCCCAGCCGTTCTTATAAGCCATCCCGGCGTTTCGCTGAGAGGCCACATTCCCCTGCTCAGCCGCCTTGATCCACCACCTCACTGCCTCGCTTTCATTCTTGGCCAGTCCTTTTCCGTAAAAGAGCGCGTCGCCTAACCTTGCTTGAGCCCAGATGCTACCATGCTCAGCAGCTTTCCTAAGGAGAAACGGCTCGCAGTAATGAACTCCAAAGGCGAAAACGCCCAAGCCCAATATGGTCAGGAACCGATACCTCCATTTGTGCTTGCTCCGCGAGGCCCTCCGCCAGCAATTTCTCGCTACTACTGCGATGCATAAGACCAATAACGCGCCTAGTCCAAATATGAACACACCAGCACTAAGTTTTAGATAGAAGGACGTATCGCCATTTTCGCCCGTTGATGTAGGTAAGGCGGGCTGCGCAAGGGTATCTTCTGTTGGCGGCGGAAGATCGGCTCCCGTCGTGTTCTCTGCTTCTACGCCTTTGGGGGACTCTATTGGCTGGGTTGTCGCAATTGGACTCTTCTGCGCTGCCGCGCCATCTACGTTCACGGAACCTTTTGCATGCGCCGGTTCTGCTGATGGCCCAAATGGTTTAGAAGTGTCGCTTGTACTAACGGGGTCGCCCGCGGGTGCCCCATCCTGCGTGGGGAGTCTTCGTGCGTCTAGCTGGCCGTCGAGAACATTAAGTCGTGTCACATATGCCCCCTTCAGGCATGTCACGATGTCTCGTGTGTCGGCATCGGAAAAGACAGATTTGTTTGGGATCGGGCACGCATCACGCCTGCTTCTCAAGAACTTTCGTTGTTCTTCGAGCGCGTTCCTGCGTTCGGCACTCTCCGGTATCAGTCCAGACCGTAGCGTTAAGTATTTTTGGGCGACTGCTGTATCCAGAGACGACAGCTCCGAGTCTGAACAGATGAATATTTCAAGGACTGATTTTTTGCCTTCACAATCAAACCCGGCTGAATGAGATGCCGCAGGCCACATGAACAAGGTCGTGAGGACTGGCAAGAGAATCGTCGCAGTATGTCTTAAGAACGAATCCATAGTCATTGTCGTAGGCTGGCACTGGACTAGGACGACGCCCGAGAAGTCCATGTCACTGATTGGATTTCAGGTTAGCCTATCAATGGTTAAGAAGTGGTTAATCCAATCATTGAGAACTTCGGGCTGAAGCTACCGGCGAGTCTCAGTGCACACGTACTATCCTTTGGGATTGGCCCAGCCTAAGTATCCAGCGCGCATCCGCGCTGCCCTGGCCGACTGGAGCCGCTTTCGCCAAACAACAGAACTACGAACTGCGAGTTCGCCGATCACCAAAACGAGCTAGCAACCGCGTTGAACAGGCGCGTCTACTATATCTAGTGGCGGGGACTTGCGCCACCCATAGAAAACGCCACAAATGCCATCAAAACCGACACAGTCTCTTACACACACACAAACTTGTAACAAAATAATGGTCGTATCTCAATAGCTTAGAGATTACACCAAGGGATTGAAAATCCCTGTGTCGGCGGTTCAATTCCGTCTCTGGGCACCATTCTCAAGCTCCTGTTATATCAGGACAATGATTGAATGATGCTCTTCCGTCTTGACTCGAAAAACGGCCTCACTTACCCTTACACAACACTTGCACAGTTTTCACAACGTCGGGGAAGTCGGATGGCACACCACGAACTCATGGGCGGCAAGCTTCACGTCTATAAGCGCGAAAACAGCCGTTTCTGGCAATGTTCCACCTATCTTGGAGGTCGAAATCAACGCGCGAGTACGAAGGAAGAAGGTCTGGCCCAAGCCAAAGACTTTGCCGAGGACTGGTACCTGGAGCTCAAAGGCAAGCACAAGCGCGGCGAGATTCGCGGTGGCAGGACGTTTCGTCAAGCGGCAGCTCAATTCGTTCGAGAATTCACGCTAATGACTGCGGGGCAGCGCAATGCTCACTACGTCAATCAGCAGAGTCGCCGCCTGGAAAACTATCTGCTCCCATTCTTTGGTGACAAACTGCTCACAGAGGTCACGCCAACGCTCGTTCAGGAATACCGCATGGAACGACGTTTGAAGACTTTAGAGAAAACTGGCAAGCCGCCTGCGCGCCAGACCATACACCAGGAAATCGTCACGTTGCGGCATGTCCTTAAAACCGGTAATCGGAATGGATGGCTTCCCTTTCTTCCCGATCTTTCCGAACCTTTTCGGTCCTCCAGCAAGATTTCACATCGCGCCTGGTTTTCGCCAGACGAATATAAGACCCTGTACGGCGCGACCCGCCGCCGTGCGGAAACACCTAAGCAACCCCAGTTCAGATGGGAGTGTGCACAGCTCCATGACTACGTTCTCTTTATGGCCAACACTGGTTTGAGGCCGGACGAAGCCGCCCGCCTCGAATTTCGAGACGTCGCCATCGTTACCGATGATGCGACGGGCGAACGCATCCTCGAAATCGAAGTACGCGGGAAACGCGGTGTTGGATACTGTAAAAGCACCACCGGTGCGGTCCTGCCTTTCCAGAGATTGAAGAATCGTGAAAGGCCACTTTCAAAGCAGGAGAAACTTGCCGAGCAGCAGCCTGTAAAACCCAAGGCTAACGACCGGCTCTTTCCGAAAACGCATCACCGCCTCTTCAACAAGATCCTAAATGAAGAAGGCCTCAAGTCTGATCGAGAAGGCAACCCCCGCACAGCATACAGCCTGCGGCATACTTACATCTGCCTTCGTTTAATGGAGGGGGCCGACATTTACCAGATAGCGAAAAACTGTCGCACGAGCGTCGAGATGATCGAGAAATATTACGCTTCGCATATCAAATCGCGCCTGGATGCAGCGGCCATCAACGTGCGCAAATCCAAGCCGACGAAACGCAACAGCGCTAAGGGCGGTCTGTCGGACGCTGACTGAATCACTCCGACCGTTCCCTTATTGCGTTAATTCGTCATTTCGTTATACTGCCGGAAGCAACGAACCTATGAGGCGGTATGAGTGATGACCCCGTGACTGGAAAGCCCCAGAAGGCAGGCGTCATCGCGTTCAAGCCCCGAAAGTCCGATACTCTCGCTCCTCTCAATTTCAAGGTTCCTCGGCAGTTTCGCCATGAGTTTAAGCTATTCGCTATCGAGGAAGGCATGAGCATGGTCGCGCTTCTGCAAGCTTCGTTTAAGCTCATGAAGTCGCAGCGTAAGCGGTAGGGGCGATCAGCCTTCCTTAGCACCGCTTGGTCCGCCTCGTTCCCACTACGCCAACATTCGCTATGGAAACCCACACGACCAGGTAGTTCGCAATTCGCCTTCCCGCTCTGCCGGGAGTGTGTAACCTCGTCCTTTCCTTTTCCGTCGCCGGGCACCGGTGCTGCCTTCTCTCATGCGCACGTTGCAGTCGTCGCTTCGCTAGGGTCAATGACGGATTTTCCCCGGCTTACGCCTTCCTCGCGAAACAAAATCCTATGACCCACTCGCTATCCCGCCTGCGGACACAGTGGCATAGAGAGGCTGCACGGTGCGGCCTCCTCAAGCAGAAAAGGAGAAACATCATGGTTACCACTACTTCCAAGAACCGCAGAAACGGCGAATCCGCCAAACCCCCAGTCGCGAAGCTCCGCATTGGACTCTTAAGCGCCAGCATCTGGGAACGCACCACCGACAACGGCACGTTCTACAGCGTGACCTTCGAGCGCCGCTACCGTGACGCTAAGGGCGACTGGCATGGAACCCAGAGCTTCGACAAGAGCAACCTGCTCACCCTCGCCAAGCTCGCCGATCAAGCCGACAGCGAGATCGCGCGTCTGATCACGAGTCCCACGCAAAATGAGGCCGCCGCTTGAAGCGGCGTTCACCAGGGGCGGCGATCCAGCCGCCCCTTTCACCCCATTCCGAAGGAAACGCATGACCGAACTCACCTACGCCTACGAACCCTACACGCAGTTCACACCGGACGAGCCGAGTGAGGATTGCGAAATCCCCTGTTTTCGCATCTATGGGACTGACTACACGATCATCGGCGAGACGAATGAGGATCTGCCGGTGGAAATACAGGAGCGGTACGCAAGACTGTTCGCAGCCGCTCCAAAGTTGGCACATGCGTTGGAATACTTTTTCAACGTCATTTCGGACTATGAATCCAGCGTGCGCAAAGGCTATATCGAGCGGGCGAAGCAACTGGCCCGCGATGCACTCGCGGATGCAAAAGGATCTCGCTCGTGATGCATGCCGCCAGCCTTTCCTTCCTTCGCCATTTTCGCGGAACCGTCCTCGCTGTCAAGGGTACGCTTCGCCGACCTTCGGTTACGCCCTTGACCGCTGCGGATGTTCCGGCGCGTCGCCTGGGATGAAGGAAATGGCAGGGACTGAATGACGCAGCCCTAGTCACGATCCATACCTTCCTGCTCATCGCGTTCGCGCTCGATATGTTCACGCCATATGGCTTCACCGATGCCGCTGGCGATTCCGAATCCGGCGATTGCCGACCACCTCGCCCCCGGCGATTGCATGCGGTCGGCAGCGAGAATTCCGACAATCATGCCCGCCATGTGAATCGCCCCTACGGTGATATGGCCGCTGGAGAATGCGACTCCATGTCTCCGTCTAGGCCGGGACTGCGTCACCCGGTGTTGCCATGACGGCGGACGACCAGAATAGTTGGTCATGTCATGCCTCCCTCGGCGCATCTGGCGCGACCGGCGCGGGCAGTTTGTTCTTGTCTCGCAGCGCGGCAAACCAGTGCGGTGGCTTGCCTTTGCCAACGACGTAACACTGGCTGGAATCTGCCGGATTGACGAAACGCTCACCGGCACGCAGAACGGCCTTGCCGCCTTTCGGCTTGCGGCCGGCATCGAACGAGACAGTGATTTGCGCAGTCGCGGCGATCTGCCGGATCTGCTCCATCGCATCGCTCTTGCGCTTCTCGGCACGGGCTTGCAGCAAGCCTTGCGCCGACGCAATGACTTGCGAAAGCTCCGGGTCTGTAAGTTTGCTTAGTGTGTCGGGGTTCATAGTTCGTCCTCCTCGGATTTCTCGAAATGAATGCTGTCGATGTGGGCGGCGTCCTCGGGCTTAAGCCCTTCCTCCGCGAGAGTGCCTTCCTGTACAAAGCGTGCGCGGTGCCGCCTGAGAAGGTCATAGAGCGTAATCAGCTTGCGGCCTTCGATGACCACGATGCCGGAGGCAAAGGCGAGCTTGAGCTGGTCTGCCGGGCTGTAGAAAATTTTCATCAGCGTGCCGTAAGCCAGTGCGCAGCGCGTCCCGTCCTTGAGACGGACATCGAGCATCAGATCGTCTTCGCGGCTGCGGCTGCCTGCGAACGACTCGCGGACTGAATCGTCCTCATCGGTCTTTTCTGTGGACCGCCCTCCCAGACGGTCCAATACCGAATTGCCCTTGCGGGGCGGTTCAAAGGGTTCTTTCATGTTGGTCCTTTCCGGGGCGCGCAGCGATCATGTCGCGGCCCTTCTCGCGAAGGACCTGATAGTTCTGCTTGATTGCATCGCGCATCTTCTGGGTTTGCTTTGGCCTTGCCTGCGGCGTCTGCCCCGCAAGGAGCTCCGTGGCGGAAAGACGCTGGCCGCTCGTCGCTACCGCATCGAGCATGGCCTGTTTATCGTCGGTGTAGAGCGTCACCGACTCGCGGCCACGCGACACTGAAACATAAAACTGCTCGCGGCTTGCGGCGATGAGGGCATCCTGCCCCATCGCGACGAATACCTTATCCACGGTCTTGCCCTGCGCGGAATGGCTGGTGCTGGCATAGCCGTAAGCCAGGTGGCCGTAATGCTTAGGGACCACGAAGCCATTGGTCAGACGGATGTCACCCTCACGGGTAAATCCCTCTACCTGGAACAGCGCGCCATTGTTCAGGCGGGGCCTGTCCACCTTGCCAGTGCGCTCGGTTTCGGTTCCGTACCCGTTCTGGGTAATGCGCACCACGTCACCGGCGGCGAGTTCGCATTCGCCGGGACGGTACACCTGGAAGCGCTCCGCATCGCCGAGGCGCAAGGTTGCCTTCCTGCCGTCCGAACACTCGACCGTAACGCCCTTCGCATCATGCCCTACTACCTCGACCTTTTCACCGCGCGCAAAGCCCGGCGCGTTCTGGTGGAACTGCACCACCAAGCCCGGCTTGTAGAGGGCCGCGTCCTTCCGTTGGGCCGTCGTCCAGTTCGCGGTTTCGAGGGTCCTGAAGCTACGCTCCGTTGTCCCAAGCCTTCCTTCCGCCCGCAGGCCGTCGCGGATGAACTGCGTAACCCGGTCGCCTTCCGCGTGAGTCGGTGCAACCACCACAGCCGTCTTCGCCGTGCCGTCGCGCTTTCGCTCCGACGTGGCGCGAAGATAATCACCCGCCATCTGCTTGTAACGCTCGTCACCCTCCAGTTCGACAATTGCGCCCATCCGGTCGAGTGCCTCGATACCCTCGGCTAGCCTCGTGCCTTTCTTTCCCGGCGCATCGCCCTCGCTGATCGCCTGCACCGCTGCGCGGTAACTGGCGTTGGTTTGCCTCTTCACCGCCTTAAGCTCGGCAAAGGGAAGACCGGCGTCCTCTTCGATAATTCGCAGCGCGTCGCCGCGAATGACCGACGTATGCTGCCTCTTGTCACCCGCGAGGATGACCCGGCAGTTCTGTTCCTTCGCCAGGGCAAAGAGCCGGTTCGTATCCTTCACCGACAGCAGCCCGGCCTCGTCAATCCATAGCACCTGACCCTTGATCTGCTTGCGAAGGTTCTGATCGGTGAGCAGCCGCTCGACCGTGTCGGCATTCGCAAAGCCTTCCGACCGCAGCACACCGCGCGATGCTTCCGCCGAAGGCGCGAACGTAAATACCTGGTGCCCGCCTTGCCGTATAGCGGCAACGGTCGCTTCCATCATGCGTGTCTTGCCTGTTCCGGCTCCGCCGCGTAGCCCAATAACCTGGTCGCGCGAGGCGAGTATCTTCTCCGCCGCCTCACGTTGCTCCGCCGTGAGGCTAGCATCGAGGCGCGGGGCGTCGTGACCAGACAGCTTGCTGTATGCGCCCCGCCCAAGGCGTACGAACGCGACCATCTCGGTCTCTTCGCGATATACCTGTTTGGTCGTGGCGTGAAGTACGCCGCCATTGTCTTTTAAGATCACATCCCCTTTGCGGGATTCCGCCTTAACCTCGTCCACCGAGACGGAGCCAACGCCGTGCATCAGGGCTTCGGCCAGGAGCTGCTTTTCGCGGACCACCGAGACGCGCTCGAAGCAATGTTCCGTCGCATGGCTTAGCGCCTGCTCCGGCGTGACGGCTTTGTCACCAGTTCGTCCCAGCGCATCCCGAAGTGCATCGCTATCGGCCCCGGTCAGGCGCTTGTTCCACTCCGCCCTAAGCTCACCTATGGTCAATTCCGTATTCTTGGCATTGCGAGTAATACGGCCTAACCCGGCCTTGCGCTTGGCATCTGTGATGCCGCGCTTTGCGGCCTCCGCCTCAATGAGCTGCGCCCGCCGCGAGAACTTATCCGCCAGGGTGTCATCGATACCGGCAAGCCGGAAGCTCTTGCCGTCGCGCTCTATCCCATAGCCAAGGTCTTTCAACTTGCCCGCCAGCCGCGCATGAAATGCCGCTTGATAGTAGACGGCATCTCGCTTGATCGCGCTGAACTCCCCAGCCTTCCAGCAGTCCTCTACCGCGTCGTAACTGAGATTCATCGCAACCGCATGGATATGCAGTTGCGGGTCCGGCACCCCGTCCTCCAGGGGCCGTGTGGTGCGGTGCAGGAATTCGCCCCACACCATGTTGCCGGTCTGCCGGTCATGGAAAGCTCCGCTCTTCCTGACCCGCACCGCCATCGCCCGCTCGACTTCTGCCATCGTCTCGCGCACGGATTCCCTGAATGCCTCCATAATCCGGTCATCCCCGCCAAGTTCATAGAGGACCGTCACTGACTTGGGGCAGTCAAAGGTAAAGTCATAGGCCACGCGCCGATCCGCCCTCATGCGCTTCGTCAATTGATGGCCCGACACCGGGTCTTTGTTGTCGCATAGTGCGTGGAAGGCATCGCGCTCGATTGATCCTTCCAGGCCGAGGAGCTTTGCACCGAGGCCATGCCATTGCCCTTTAACTTGCTGGCCGTCCTTCGTGTAGTAATCCGGCTGCGCAAGCTCCTTATCGTGGTAAGCCTTCGTAGCTCGGCTATTCGACTGTTGGTTGATGAACAACATCTCCAAACTCGCCCTTCAGGCGTTATTTAACGAATTCGTTAAATAAAGCATATACACGGAATGGTTAAGGAACCCCTAAGAATCCCTAGAATTGTATTAACTCTTAGACTCCTCTCCTTAACGGTGTTAAGGGCCGTTTTGCGGCCTTTTGCGGGCTGGCAGGCAAGGCCAAAGCACTTGCCTTGCCACCAGCCCCGCCTTAAGATCGGGGTTCCAAACCATGACCTACGGACCCGATGACAACTGAGAGTAACGACGAGACCCCAAGCATCTTCCTGCCTGACTTCGAGTCCATGACGGTGGATGATCTGCGGGCGTATATTGCTCGCTCGCGCCGCCAGCTTGAGCGCTTCGAGCGCCTCCCAGGTGCGGCGGGAAAACCCATCGACCCGGAGGAGGCAGCGACCATTCGCAGGCTCTGCGATGAGCTTGAAGCAAGCCTTGACGCTAGGGATAAAACGGAGGGTTAGCGTTCCCATCCCCGAGACCTTTTTGGGAGTGCTGTCTGCTGGGTGAAACCGCGTCGGCGCTAACGGGCGCAACTGTGGTGGCAGGTTCGTACTGGCGTCTTGACTATCCCGCAACCTTGATAACTGGAGCCTAGCGTTTTTCACCGCGAAATGCCTCTGGGGCGCTGAGGCATGTTCGGGGTGTTCATTGGAGTGATACCCCTGGCGGGCGCGTCGTTAGGCGAGGTGCTCGCCGCCAGAGCCGGACCGGACTGGATGTGCTTCGTTGCCTGTTGCAGCCGGGCGGCTACGGCATCGATTTGAGTGCGGACGTTTGGAGGGAGGTTCTTGACAGCTTCCATGCCCCATCATGCGGGCGGAATCGCCGCCGGACGGGGGTTAACGGGTTAATCTTCGCCGTTAAGGAACTTCAGCAACCCCCTAATCCTGCGCCGCACGGTCCAAATTGGGTTCAAAGATCGGAGAGTATACGCCGGGTCGGACAATCCAGGGCCATCAAACATTCCCGTCTCAAGAATGTCATCGAGATCCATTTTCTCCGCAGTGGTCATTTCGCGAATCGGCGCGGCGGGTACCTCCGGGGACGGGATGCGCTCCTTCTCGTTAATCTTCGCCTCCGTCGATTTTCCTGTCGGCGGCGGAGACTCCTCCCACCTGTTTCGATAGTAGAATTCGGGCCTGTAGGCTCCCGGTTCTATGATTATGAGTACAGTATCGCTTGCTCCCTCGTTCTTGTAGTACGCAGTGAGCTGTGTCCTGATTTTCCCCATCGCCACTCGAACGGAAGCGTCGTGCTTGTTGTCCCAGTCGGCTTCCCGGTCATAAGCCTTAACGCCAATGATCGATTCCTTCAGATCCGAGGGATTTCCATCGAGTGTGGTCTCCACCACGTAACGCAGAAGTTTAACCCGCTTTGAAGAAACCGCTAAACCCTTCCATTTGCATAGGGTTCCAAGTTGCGCCAAGATCTCTTCTCTCGATGGCTCGGACATGTTAACCCCTCCAGCTTAACCCATTAACCCACTGCAACCGGGTCAGCTTGGCTCATATTCGTCGTGTGACGAACGCCACTGCCGAACTCCTCAAACCGCTGATCCGGTTCTCCCCCCTTGATGACTGGACGGCCCTCGATGCCTGCGAGGGCACGGTCATCTTCGGATCGCCCGGCAGCGGTAAGACCTCTACTGCTGCTAAACAGATCGCCCACTCGTTCCTGACGAATGGGATGGGCGGCTTGGTTCTCACCGCTAAGCCAGACGAAACCCAGACCTGGATACGTTACGCCCGCGAGACCGGTCGGGAGAAGGATCTCATCATCTTCAATGCCGAATCCGGGCATTGTTTCGACCCTATTTTCTACGAGTACCACCGCCCCGGCAGGGGCGCAGCCGACATCGAGAACATCATCGAATTGTTTTCAACGCTGCTGGCTATCGGCAAGACCCACAGCGGGGCCAGCGCGGATCGATTTTGGGAGCTCGCAGCCGAGCAACTCATGCGCGTCGTGATCGCCCTGCTTGCACTGGCTGAGCAGCCCATCTCAATCGCCAGCATCAACGAGGTTATCGAGTCCCTGCCGACCCGCGCGGGTGAATCGGAAACCGAAGCCTGGCAAACCAACTCCCGCTGTGCTGCCGTCATTAACGCCATCCGGGATCGCACAGACACCCTGACCCCGGAGCAATGGTCTGACCTTGACCTCGCCTCGCGGTTCGCCCTCCAGACCTGGCCCGAGATGGACGAGCGGCCTCGCAGCAGTATCCAGATGACCTTTAGCGGGATGGCAAGCCGGTTTCTCTTCCAGCCCTACAACCGGCTTTTCTGTTCGGGTAAATGCACGTTCCTGCCGGAGCAGACCACACTGCAAGGCAAGATTGTCGTCTGCGATTTCAGCTTCCTCCAATACGGGGAAACTGGCAGGCTCATCAACTGCCTCCTTAAATATTGTTTCCAACGGTCATGGTTGCGCCGCGACGTGATCAAAGACCCACCTTGCGCCTTCCTGTGGCAAGACGAATTCCAAACCTTTTTGCTTCCTCGTGGCAGGGACAACGCCTTCCAACAGACCTGCCGGAGCGCACGCGTTGCCAACGTATGCATCACCCAGAACATCCTCAATATCTCCGAGGCCCTCGGCGAGCAGAATCCAGGCTCAAAGAGCAAATCCTTCCTGGGGAATTTGATGCTCAAGGTGTTCTTCCAGAACAACGATAACGACTCCAATACTTATGCCGCTGACCTGATCGGTAAAGAATATCGCGACCTCAAAGGCAGTTCCGTGGGCCGCGAAGTCAGCATGAGCCGCAATCAGCACTTACTTCATAAAGTCGAGCCCGACGAGTTCACCCGCCTTCAAAAGCCTAGCCCGGAAATGCCGGTGGCCGAGGCCATCGTTTACGCCGGAGGCAAGGGATTCGAGATTACCAAAACCGAGGATTGCCCTGATGGGCAGAGCTTCTTAAGAACCGGCTTCAGCCGGTAGCCAACCAACTGAAAGGACAGAAACACAATGACAAGCACCCCACTCGCAACCGACCAAATGCCTGGAGCAGTTATGTCTGCTCTGAGCTCACCCAACCAGATGATCAAGGGACTCGCGATGCTGGCTAAGAACGTTTGCAGCCTGCTGACGTTTCCCTTCGAGATGCTCCTGCGTCCCTGGTTTGGATCGCGTTACTTCCACATCATCCTCATGGCCCTCTCATTGCCATGCTGGCAGGCGATTTGTTTAGCGTCTGGCATCTTCGGGGGCCGGGCCTACGGGGCCTTCGCTCTCGTGATCGCCATCTGGTGCGGATGTGTCTATAACGGCTTTCGCATCTGGAGACTGATGCTGCATCCCCAGCAGGAGAAAGACAGCGAACGGGAGGGCGATCCGATAGTGGAACTGTCCAGCTCCTGGGCAATCCAGCGCATAGTCTATGAGCCGCTCGGCATCCTCATTGCGGCGATTCTGTTCAAGCTCATTGGCATCTTCAACCTGATCCTAGCGCTCTGCGTCGCTGCCAGCGCCGCAGCCTTGTGCCTCAAGAACATCATCACCTGGTACGAAGCTTGGACCTACCTTCGCGACATGCTGGACCAACAGGGGCGCATTCCGATCATCCAGGCAATCTCGGCAGGCCAGCCCGTGCCGAAATCCATCGGCAGATTCACTTTGTCCAGTATTCCGGTTGGCACCAGCCCCAAGACGCAGGCCGTCATTGCCAGCGGTCTGGCAGGCCTGACACCGGAAATGGAAAAGCTGCTCTCGCCCGTAGAGCGCTAAGTAACCCTCGTGAGTCGGCGCGAGGTAGAGAGGAGAAACGCTCGAAATGGTGGGAGCCTGCCCGGAAGGTCTCCCACCAACAAATAGCCGAAGCACACTCGCAGAAAGGAGAATCCAGTGGAAGAAAACAACGACAACAATTCCAACGACAAGACCTCCCGTTTTGTCGGTCGCTGCCTAATCCGCCTGGCCCTGTGGACCGTCCTCGGACCAGTGCTCGGAGAAGTAGGCGCAGTTGTTCTAGACGTAGTAACCGACATGGATACCATGTCCTGAATCCTTAGGGCAGGAGTTCGCGCTCCTGCCCATTTTTTCTAAGAGCCTCACTATGCCTTCGATCCTCACTCTCGCTGAAGCGGCCAAAGAGCTTCGATGCTCGAAGGCTCATGTATCAAACCTTATCAATCGCAAGGTCCCTCATCTGCCGCCGATTCCCGTCGTGCGAATCGGCAGGCGCGTCCTCATACGCGATGAATCCCTCAAAGAATGGATGCGCTTGGTAGAGAACAACGCAGCCCCGGTGAGATAATGCCTTCAGACCTGAATTCATCGCCTAGGCGCACAAGGAGCATCGTGCGACGAAAGCGATATCAACAAGGCAGTTTGCAAGCGATAAAACACGGCAAGCACAAGATGTGGATTCTCCAATATCGAGAAGGCGGCAGCAAGAAGTACCACACCATCGGCCTCTTCTCGAAGATGACAAAGAGTGAGGCGCGGCAGAAGCAAGACTCGTTCATGAGCGAGGTCAATGCCCGGCAAGCGACTGCTCCGAATCCTGACATCACGTTTGGCGATTATCTACACAACGTGGCACTACCCTTCCTGCGAAGGAAGTGGAAGGCGTCCACGGCGTTAACCAGTGAGAACCGAATCACGCATCACCTGCAGGAGTTCCGCGAAACCCGGCTCTCGGCAATTACCTTGAAGGCCCTTCAAGCCTTCCTTGGCCGCAAGGCAGCGGAATTGTCGCGCAGCATGGTGGAGCATCTTCGCTGGGACTTGAGGTCCGTGTTCAAGCTGGCAATAGCAGAAGGTTACACGCAGCGCGATCCGACCGCCGCCCTCTTTACCCCGAGGGAAGCGGAAACGGAACCAACCCGCGTCATGACAGGAAAGGAGGTCGAGCAGTACATCGGTGCTCTCGCACTACGCGAGAGCGTTATCGCGCATCTTGCGATCTTCGCAGGCATGCGACCTGGAGAGATTCTTGGGCTCCAGCGCCAGCATGTGAGCAAGGATTGCCGGGCGGTGACGATTGCGCAGCGGCTTTATCGCGGCGACATCGACACGCCCAAGACCAGATCGTCCCGGAGAACCGTCGCCATCCCGACCAAGACCGCATCATTGATGCAGGAATGGATGGGTTTGGTTGCGGACAAACCGGAGGCGTGGGTGTTCTCGTCGGAGAATGCCGAAACGCCGATGTGGCGCGATAACGTCTGGTACCGAGGCATGAAGCCAAAGCTCAAACTGATCGGTTTAGATTGGGCGAACTTTCAGGTGCTCCGCCGGACGCATGCCAGCCTTGGACACGAGGCGGGGATTGATCCGAAGGTGGCAGCCGACCAGCGCGGTCATGGTATCGGGGTAGCGTTGGATGTTTATACGAAAGCCAGTCTCACCAGACGGGCCGAAGCAGCAGAAGAACTGGAAAACAGCGTCTTTGCGGCTTAATGGAGTGTAGTGGAGTGGAAGAAGTTGCTGAGTTCGTCGTAACTCATTGAAAAGTTTGGAGCGGGAGACGGGACTCGAACCCGCGACGTCCAGCTTGGGAAGCTGGCATTCTACCGCTGAATTACTCCCGCTCGGGTTGCGGCGTTTTGAGTATAGCAGAAGCAGTTTCTGGTGGTGTTTGCGGTCTCGTCCGGAACAACACTTGTTTACCGCGCAGGTGGGATTGCTGCGTTCGCTGGCGTTGTGCTGGGCATTCGCGGTCGGGATTGGCGACATCCTCGCTGGCGGGTTGATGTATTACGCATGGCCCGCCCCCACAATGAGGCATTCCTATTGGTAGGGCGGAATCGCACACTACCCTCCGTTTCCGTATGCGTTTCCGGCTGCCCTATCATGAAAAGTGCCGGGCCTCTGGCAAACGGAAAGGGACGCGCTTTGAGATTTCACGGATTGGGTTGGTTTTCTATCGGACTTGCGGTTCTCTTCGGCGCCACTCTCCAAGCACAAACACAAGCCCCCGCGGCGCGCTTCGATATTGGGGAACTGCGTCAAACCGCGCGCATGATTCCGGGACCGCGGCCCGTCCGCATCAATACGATCATGTTCGCGGCCAGCCTTCGCACGAAGAATTTCTCGGTGAAAGGAGCACCCACCGAACCCAGCGTGCAGGCTCGCACCGCATTTCAGGTGATGTACCACGATGGCTACGTCATGATCGATTCCGGCATGGATGAGACCGTTCACAAAACCTTCGGCCGCGGTGCGATGGAGCCGTACGACAACGTCGCGGCAAAGCGGTTGGAGCAAGCCGTTCGGGGCGCTCGCGCCATTGTGTTAACGCACGAACACGGCGATCACGTCGCCGGTGTGGTGAACACTCCGTTTGCCAACGAACTGGCGCCGAAGACCGCGCTGACACGCACGCAATTGCAAACGCTGTTGACCGCGCCGCAAATGCCGGAGATCAAGCTGACCGAGGATGCCGCGAAGCGCTACCGCGTTTTCGATTACGACAAATACTTCCCACTCGCCCCCGGCATCGCATTGATGAAGGCTCCTGGACATACGCCGGGTTCGCAGATGATCTACGTGATTCTTGAGAACGGCGCGGAGTATCTGTTCATCGGCGACGCGACTTGGCATTTGGATGGCGTGCGGCAAGTCAAAGGCAAAGACGCTCCGTGGGTTAAGGAGGATGAAGAAGCCATCCTCGCGCAACTCACTTGGCTCCACGGGCTGCTCGAGAGCGAGAAGAACCTGAACATCATTCCCAGCCACGACGATGAACTTCGCAAGCAGTATGTCGCGAAGGGTTTGCTGGGCGGCTCGCTCGAATAGTCCTCCCACCGCGAGGTTCTTCCGTTTGGATCGAGAATCAGATTCGCGGCGTGCTATGGATTATCCGGCCGGACTGTGCGCCGTGTGCGCGCACTGCGCTCGCATCCCATCGGACCGTGGACCTGTGTACTATCGGTGTCAGCGATCGGCAAACGATCCTCAATTTCCGAAGTACCCACGCCTTCCGGTGCTTCACTGTGCCGGATTCGAACATCTTCAGGGATCAAAATAGGGGCCACCCAAATGGCTATGCCGCTTATATTAGAATAGGTCGTTGTAAACATACGCCGAAATAGATTATCTCGGCGAAGGAGAACCATATGATACGTAGAACCAGGGTCACCGCCGCATTGTTCGCGGTTGTGATCGCGGGCCTTGTCAGCACCTTGCCCGCCTCGGCTCAGGCCCAGGAAAAAGTGCTGAAGGTGGAAGACGTATTTAAGAATGTCCAGGAGTTGAAGGGCATTCCGGTGAATCAGTTCATGGACACCATGGGCTTTTTCTCTGCGGCTATTGGTCTAAACTGCACGGGCTGCCATACGGGCGAAAGTTTGCAGGATTGGTCGAAGTTCGCCGATGACGTGCCGCGCAAGCGCATGGCCCGCCAGATGATCCGCATGGTGAACGCGATCAACAAGCAGCAGTTCGGCGGACGCCGCGGGATCACGTGCTGGAGCTGCCATCGCGGCGCCAACACGCCGCAGCTAATTCCCAGCCTGCAAGATCAGTACAGCATTCCGGAAGAGGATCCGAACGCCATTGAGATTGTTCCCGATGGACCGAAGGAACCGACCGTCGATCAAATACTGACCAAGTTCGTTAACGCCGTTGGCGGCGCGCAGAAACTTGCCGCGCTCACCAGCTTCACCGCGAAGGGCACCATCGAAGGTTTCGACACCTATCACGTGAAAGTGCCGCTCGAAATCTATGCGAAGGCGCCCAACCAGCGCGCATTGATCTCGCATACGCAGAATGGCGATAGCACCACGGTGTACGATGGCCGCAACGGCTGGATCGCCGCAGTGAACAATCCGGTTCGCCTGTTGCCCATGCTGCCCGGTGCCGAAGCCGACGCTGGCCGCCTGGATGCCGTGCTCAACTTCCCCGCTGGCCTCAAGGATGCCCTCTCCGACTGGAAAGTTGGGTTCCCGCCCACCAGCATCGACGACAAAGAAGTTGTGATCGCTCAGGGCACAGGGCCCGGCAAGAGCCGCTTCAAGTTGTACTTCCAGACCGAGACTGGATATCTGGTGCGCGTGGTCCGCTACGAGGACACGCCCATTGGTATGGTGCCGATTCAGAATGACTACTCGGATTACCGTGACGTTGCGGGTGTGAAGATGCCGTTCAAGTCCGTAGTGACGTGGACCGATGGCCAGTCTCACATCGAACTGAGCGAAGTCACGCCGAACACCAACATTCCGGCCAGCCAATTCGCAAAGCCGGCGGAACCGAAGGTGAAGCCGGTCGGCAAGTAGTATTTCTCAGATCGATCCAAACGGCCCGCCGTCCGGTGCGTTTCATAGCATCGGATTGGCGGGCCTCTTTATTGGATATGGCTCAGCTAACAATTACATACGTCGCAAAGTTTAAAGACGGCCCGGTCGTTCTGGCCACGATGGATCATGCGGGCGCGCAGCTCTTGAAGGACGCGTTCGTTCGATGTCGAACAACCAGGCTGTGTCGTTTCTCATGCAACACCGTTGTGCACACTGTTCAAATCGAAGAGCAGCCTGCAACAATCACGATCGGCAATGATACTGTGCAGTGGCGCTTATCCCTTAGCATCCTGCAAGAGATTATCGACGACCTAGACTCGATGATGGACGGTAAGGGACATCACTACGTGAACATCACGAGTCTTGCAGATACTCTGGTGCTCTCCGTGAACGAATACGCTGCACCGGAAGAAAGCAAGGATCGGTAATCTGGCGGCATCACACATCCTACGCAGACGTTTCCTCTAAATGCTTTTCATCGCCGCCAGTCGTGCCAGCTCGCTCACCGCATTCACTACAAAGCGCCCCTCAGGATCGCTCTGCGGATTTACCGGCACAAATAGCACCGTTTCTTCGCGTCGGGAAAAAACGTTGTGGACCACCAGGCCGCGCATCATCCAGATAGCTTTGCGGACGCTCGAACATTCCAGGCCCAGCCAGCCAGGATACTCGGAACCTCCACGCGGCAAGCCCGTGGATGCGTGGATCGCAGTGGCGATTTGATCACGGAGCATGCGGTGGCGTTCGGCTTCCAAGCCATGGCCTGACGCTGCGGCTTGTACCAACGGCGCGATAGCCGCTGTTTCAGCGAACAGTTCGGCGATCTGGCGTTGTTGACCCGGCCACATATGATCGACAAAATAGTGGCACGTTTTGGCAATGACGGTGATGACGTTCTTAATTTCTTTTTCCAGCCGGTAATGTGGGCCTGCGGGAAGATCGATCCATCGGCCAACCCGATAACAGGAAACGTTCTCCATCACGATGGCGCGCGCGATCCAATCCGCCATCACGTCGCGTTCGCAATCGACGCGCACCCAACCGGGGACCGGCGATTCCTCCACTGGCAGATACGCGACCATTGCAATGCCACGGCAGATTTCCTGCACCACTTCGCCGTAGCGCGCCGGCTGTTCGGCGATCCGCGCGGGCGTCGCCGGCTCCAGCAGCTTGCCCTTATGCGGAGGTCCGCCCGCCATGGCGAGATCGCAAAAGCTGCCCCAGATTTCATCCCAAGCCACTTTGCCTGCAGCGTCAAACTTCAAACCAGCCGAACCCATCGAGACAGGCTGCACGTCTTCGTAGCAGTCCTGATACTCCTCCGGGAGGATCATCTTCAGGCGTGTGTCGAGAGTCTTAAGACGTTCTTCGTCAGCTTGCATCTGGTCATTGCCAGTCGTGATATTGGGTGCCGGGTTCCTGCCGCTCACTTCTTCAGCGTAACGTGGATAGATCGCGTCAGGCGGCGCTGCGGCCCCATAGTCCCATGCTGCAGAGGGCAACGCCAAGGACAGCGAGCGATGCGAGGGGCCATTGTTCCTCCCACCACTTCGCAGCGGGCGATCGTGTCGCATCCAGCGCGCCACTCAATTGGTTGAAATCCACATCCACTTCGGCTCCGGAGCCGTCTTCCACCAGATCATCTTCGTCATCGGACGCAAGGAGTTGATGAAAATCATCAGCATCGTCAGCGTTCGAGCGTTTACCTGCGCCGCCCAATTTGCCAAGCACAAGTTTTCGGCGAGTCATGTTGCCGAGCTCCGTCACCTGCATGATCCACGCGGCTTCAGCGCAAAATGGATTGAGCAACTGAGCGACGATGGCCGATTGCAGCTCCGCGCCCGCCACGCGGAGGACAACGGCGCAGGGCGCGCTCTTTCCCTCAAACAGTCGGGGCAATCTTGTGAGATCGGCTTTCGTCAGGCTGCCATCGGGCCAGGCAGTGAGCATCTCGCCCAAAATTCTTCTTCCTTCGGCGCTGGCCTCTCCTTCGATCCGGCTGATCAACTGCGCGGCCAATTCCGCCGCCTCGCCGGCTTCAAGCAACGGAGTCAACGAACGGAGAGCAGGTGCCAGGATGCCCATGGATGCCGCATCGGGCGCGGCAAAAATACGGTGAAGAAGAGCACGAACAGCTTCGTGCGAGGCCTTTTGCCAAGCGGCCTTTTGCCGCGCGGCTTCTTGCCAGGAAACGTCATGCTCGCCACCGTTGCCCTGTTTTGCCGGAGGGCGGTCATCGTCTGCTGCGTTATCGTCATCATTTCCTGGCCGCAGTGCCGCCAGGGTTGCCGTGAGATTTTCGAGCGCACCGACGTCCGGTTCCGTCACGATTTTTCCTGCGAGTTTCGGAGCGGCTTGCGCAACGATGTCTGCCCTCACGTCCCCGATGCCCGTGCCCAAAGCAAGAAGTGCCGCGGTAAGATCCTTCAGCGCACCGGCATCGTTGGTTTGATCGAGTCGTTGTCCAACCAGGACCGCTGCATTATGCCGCTGGGTCACCGTGACGGTTTTAGGCAGCGCACCCAGAGCGAAACAAAGAGCGCGCAGTCCCACGGCACTCGCTTCACCGGGAAGTTGCCGGGCTAACGACGCGGCTATTGGCCCCGTGGCTTCGGCATTCAGTTTCGGGCTGAGATCCAGAATGCCCTTGGCAAGCCACAAATGGACTCCCGGATTCGCTTCGCCGTTCATACGGCGGGCTAATTGCTCGACGGTATCCGGCAGCGAGTCACCAGGCGCCTGGGCGGCCAGTGCCTCCAAGACCGTGATCAGCATCGTCGCATCCTGTCCGCTGATGCCCGGGACGAGGCGCGCTTGCACCATGCGCGCCGCTTCTTGATAGCGGGAAGTGGGCACCCGGTTCTTGAGCACGGCAAGTGCTCCCGCAAATTGCGAGCTCTCTTTTGCATCGTGCGCCGCCTTCATTTGCCCGATCAGGTGCGCGGAGGCGCGGTTTGCTGCGTCGGCAGGTATGGCTGCCCCGAAGGATGCCAGGGCTTCGGCAACAATGGCGCTGCTATCCGGAATGAACTCAATCTCCAAGCGTTCCAGCAGTTGCTCGCTGAGTGATGCGACCTCCTTCCGGGCCAGCTCTGGCGCAAGGGGCACGAAGGCGGTGAGCATGGCCGATTGGCGGTTCGGACCGATCTGTTGCGCGATGCCATCGGCTAACAAGGCGGCCCATTTGGAAAGGCTCTGCGAAGCGGACTCTGTGCCCGGGGCGGCGGCAATGGAGGCAAGAATGCGCAACGCATCGGGACGTTGCTCGGTGGTGAGCCGGGTCACCACGGTATCCATCAATTGCGTGGCTTTTGCCGGTTCAAGGCGTAGCTTCAACGCCCTGAGCACCGCGCCCCAGGCAGCGAACGACGCAGAGTCCAAGGGACCGTTGATCAGAGACATGGCTTGCAACGCTAGTGCGTCTGCCTGTTGTGGTGTGAGCCGGGATTCAACGGCGATCAATGCGGAGAACAGAGGCGTCCGTGCTTCGTTGTCTCTCTCCGCGCGAATGCGCTGAAGCAGTTGATCAAGGAAATTTCGCGAGACCTGGAATCGGGTCTCCGCTGCGGAGAGCGAGAAGCCGTTCGCCAAGGCTTCGAGGCGCTCGGCGGAGGGGTCTTGCAAGAGCCTTTCTTCGAAGACGGATCCAAGACGCGCCAATTCGCGATCGGAGAGCGCTTGCATGGTGTCCCACCGGTTCAGCAAAGAAAAGCACAGGCGCAGGACGGCTGCGTCGGCGGAAGATTCGATCGCGGGCAGAATGGCTTTACGGTAAATGGCTCGGGCTTCACTGGTGCGAACCTGCGTAAGAGCGACGGCGAGCTGGTGCTCATACTCGTGCAGATCGGTGCGAGCGGAAACGTTTTCAAACAGCGCTCGCAGAAATGCCGCGCGGGCTTCCGTACTTAGGGTGAAGATCGTTTTCGCCGCGTCGTTGTTGGGATATTGCGCGGCGAGTTCGCGTCCAGCCGCTCGTTCGCGTTGGATGGAGACGAACCAGACCCCGCCGGCGATGAGAAGACAGATGAATCCCGCGACAAGAAGCGAGGTCCGGCGCACGTGCGGCTGAGTTTGCAATGCGCCGATCATGCTCGTAGTGTAACGGAAGCAGTTTCATGGTTCCGAACGGGCTAGCTTCTCGCTCCTTCTTCCATCTCCTGTGTGCTTGCGCCTCACTCCGTCGGGGCTCAGGAACGCGTTCCTTTGTCGCCACTATCGGTAGACGACGACCGGCGGGCCATTTCTGAAACCTGCCACACAACGGACTTACGCCTGTGCGCCAGCAGTCGAAACAGCTCACGACTTGAATCTTTCATTCCTCCTTGCGGGAGGTGTTCACCCTGCGTCGAGCGGTGTCTAGAACACCCGAGCTTTTGTGGCCGGTACTGTGCAAGACCAACACCCGGCTTCTTGCCTGGAAAATAGCAGGAGTTTGTGCGGAGAGAGTTTCGATGGAAGTGAGATGTTGTGGGGACTGGGGCGGTTATGGGTTTGCGAATGGTTGTGACGGAGCTATTGGGCTAGCGCCGGGACGAAGCCCGGCTCGCGGAGGCGAAGCTCCGCCCCACTGCCTTTCACGGAACGCAGTGTGGAGCGGAGTAGACGGAACGCGCCGAGGGCTGAGAGCGTGCACGACACGCTGTCGCGGTTGTAACGGGTCTACAGGGTCGCAAAGGAAAAACCCGGCCAACGCTCTTTCAAGAGCGGGCCGGGTTTTGTACTCCCACCGGTGTTACTTATTTCTTGCCGGCCGCGTGGTCGCGGAATTTGTTGAACAGCGACTCGTCGGTCGGGATGCAGCGGTCTTCGAGGATGCCGGACCAGCCACTCACGGACATGGCTGCTGGCGGGATCAGCGCCCACACCTTCGGGCTGGCGTGCCAGGGTTTGGTGTAGGTGGTTGGATCGTTCAGAGTCAGTTCCGCACGCAAGCGGTTGGGGCTGGGGCGGCTCCAACGCTCTTCGAGCACAGCTTTATCGCTGTACGGGAAGCCGTATTGATCCAGCCAGGCGCGGTCGTCGAAGCCGGTGGAGGTAACCACCAGCGTATCGCCTTCCCACTTGCCGACGGAATAGCCGTTGTAACGCGGCAGATAATCGTCAACGTTGGGGAGCTTACGGCCGTCCATCCAAATTTCGCGGTTGTCCCACGTCCATTCGAAGCGCTGCACGATGCGGTCGTTTTTTGCCGAATGGACCATCTCCATGGTGGCGCCGCCGCCGGAGAAGGCGATCAAGCGAGGCAAGCCAAGCGGTTCGCAGCGCGCTTCCGGATCGTTGCCGAAGGCGGGCAGCACAGCGCGGCGATAACCTGCATCGACATCTGCATGTGCGGCGGCTTCCTTGCTGTTGAGCTCATAGCCGCGGCCCGGCTTGTTCAATTGGAAACGTTTCTCGCCAAGCGGAGTGCGCGGCGGAGTATCCCCAAAGAAGCCATAGCCAGGTGCGATTGCCTGGTCGCGGCACTCAGGGCAAACCGGCAGCTTGTAGGTCTGCGGATTGCGTGCCCAAAGGCCGTCAAAGTTCTTCTTGTCGTACGGACGGGTGTCGGTATCGGACGGGCCCGCCGGAGCGCCACCACGTCCACCGCGACCGCCCGCAGGCATCTGCGCGAGTGCGTAGACTCCAGTCACTGCCAGGAGTCCGGTCAGTGCGGCTGCCCGCGCAGCCCGCCAAGTCAACTGCGTCAAACCGCTTGTGATCACCATATATTGTTATTCCTTGCCGGGGAGCTTATCTTCGCCAGTGGGCTGGAGACCGCCGGGAACTCCGTCCATATCGACGGACTTCACTTCGCCACGCTCGCCGACGATGTTTTCGCCTTTGTCGTTCTCGATCTTCATCACAATGCCGCTGAAACCGCCGGCGCGAGAGGTGCCGACGAACAGCTTCACGCGGGTGCCGGGCTTCAGAGCTTCGTTGGAACGACTCTTGGTCCAGCCAGCGCGAACCAGTACGGATGGGTTGGTGAGCAACTCGGAGACCCAGTGCTCCACCTTTCCATCTTTCGTGGTGCGATCAAAGGTCATCGACGGATGCGGATTCAAGTAGTTGAACTCCGTCACAGTGGCCCAGGTGGACCAAAGGTGATTGGTGTCATACGAGATGCCGCTGCCGTGATGAGCAAATGCCGAAACGCTTAGCGCCAGCGTTGTGGCGCCTAGTACGATTGCGCGTAAGAATTTGTTTTGCATGGGACGAGTTTAGGACGGCCAGCGCCGGATGTCAATGGTATCCGATGCCCGAATGGGAGGGATTGATGGCGTGAAAATGGCCAACAATGCGAAGGCAGGAGTCGGCACCTGGACGCAAAAAGACACCGGTCCGGTGGAAGTACTTGCAGCGCGCTGACAACAAAGGACTTCGGAGTGGGGCAGCATCTTCGGTTAAGGGATCAAGTGGGTCTGGAGATCTCTAGTAGGTTTTTGGCGTGTGATCCTGGCCATGGCAGATCATATAGCAGCCGCCTCTGGTCGCCGTGGTGGTGAAGAAGCCGAACGAGCCACCAGCGGGGCGCGCCACAGCCGTATCGACATTAATCATGCCCCGGCTAGTGGTTGCGGTCCCGCCAATGACGCCATGAGGATCATGGCACGAGGTGCAAGCCGATCCTTTGTCCAAGTGGTTCTTGTGCATTTCGTTGGAGTAAACCGAGTTATTACCTTCGACGACGTGGCACTTATTACACAGAGCATAGTTGCTGGCGACGTTCGATCCGCCGCTGGCACCACCGGAGGGCTCCTGATAGAGGAACCATTGCAGGAGATGTTGATACGCCGAGCCGTGAGCACCGTTGGGACCCGTGCCCTTCGAGGAGCGCGCCTGATTGTTGTCGTGGCAATCGGTGCAATAGATGCGAGCCGTGGAACTCAACGGGCGGCTAGTGTTGTTGGTGCCATCGAGATTCAGCATGAACGGACGCAGATAACGGTTCACCGTACTGGGCACGCTGTAACCCATAACGTTATGGCTGATGGGGCTCATGAACTTCAATCGAATGTTCAGCGGATCCGCCGGTGTTGGCGGCGGTGGGGCATACGTTGCCGGCAAGGGACCTTGAGAGTAACGCGGTG
Source organism: Bryobacteraceae bacterium (assembly GCA_040081455.1). Lineage (GTDB taxonomy): Bacteria > Acidobacteriota > Terriglobia > Bryobacterales > Bryobacteraceae > Palsa-187. The sequence continues at coordinate 23,290 of JBEBGM010000002.1, read as the reverse complement.
CGGTGCGGCCATAGACGCTGGTGGCCGGCTTGTTGGTGCTATCGCCGTGGCACTTCAGGCAGATTTGATACTCGTAGGCCGCGGGAGTTTGCGCTCCGCTGGTGTCATGGCCGCTGACGCCAAGCAAAGCGGCTTGGACACTCGGCGCCGTCGGCGTTCCGGTTTGCGTTTGGGCGGCGTGCGAGTTGTGGCAATCGGCGCATTCCGCGTGGCGTGTGTTGTTGACAGGAAGTGATTCTGTTGGATCGTGCGCTCCGGTGACGGTAGTGGTGGGATGCGCATAAGGTTTGGTGAATTCGGCCATCACGTTTCGGATCGCCGGGGACATGTTGGTGCCGGAGTGGCAAGCCGAACAGGCGGCCTCTTCCGAAGCCCGCAGATTGCGCGGTCCAACGGGATTGTTGTGCGCGAGATGGCAGTTGGAGCAACCGTTGGCGCTCACTGTTCCGTAGGCGCCGAAGCCAGCCGTAGTGGGAGCGGTGTTTGAGGCGACTGCATGAGCGGACGTGGTCCATCCGTTCAATTGATTCGGCTGCGCGCGCGAAGGATCGTGGCATGCGGTGCAAAGGGCTCCACCGGAGTTGGAGCGAACCAGAAACATGGGTACCGCCGTGTCGTTATTCGGAACGTGGGCGTCGTGGCAGGTGACGCATTCCACGCGACCGGCGAAAAGTTTCACCGAAGCATCGCGCGTGGTGGGTGGATTCGCAAACAGTGTGCTCGCCAACTGGCCGTCGTCGGTGGGAGCCATGCCGACAGGATGGCTGGTGGTGAAGCTGTTTCCGAAAACGTCGGAGGCGGACATGGAACCGGTGGTGGAGACCAGACCTTTGGAGAGCGTTTGGCCAACGGCGACGGTGCCATCGTGGCAACTGAGGCACAGTTTCGAAGAGCCTGCGCCGGGAGTTTGCGCACCCGAGTTGTAGGTGGTGCTGGTGTAGTTCGTGTACGTCTGAGACGAAAGCGCGTGATCCCACAAGGGGGTGATAGTGGCACTGCCGTTGTGCGAGATGTGACAAAACGCGCAGGCGTCGTTCAGGCCGGATTTGACGGGTCCGGAGCCGGTGACCGAAAGATCATGCTGGCTTCCGAAGACGGCTTGCTTTGAACTCGCTGCTGCCAACGGGAGCGCGAAAAGGGCGGCAATGGTGAGAATCTTCGTCATTCGGAGACTCTCCGGTAGCGGAAGACCTGCACGCGCTGGTTATAGGAATCGGCGATGTAAATAATATTGCGGTCGTCGATGGAGATGCCGGAGGGAAGCTGGAATTGTCCCGGTTTGCGTCCATTCGAGCCGAAGTAATAGAGGAGCTTGCCGCCCTGGTCGAAAACCTGCACGGTTTCAAAGAGCGCATCGACGACATAGATGTTGCCGTCCGTATCGGCGGCGATGCCTTTGGGGCGGTTCATGGTGCCCGTGCTGTTGCCGGGTTGGCCGAAGGCGCTGAGGAACTGGCCCTCAGTGCTGAGCGTTTGGATGCGGAAGTTCATCGCATCGACGACGTGCAGTTTACCCGATGCCAACGTGAGCGACGTCGGAAAATTGAACTCGCCCGGGCCGGCGCCGCGTTTGCCGATGGTGCGGATTAGCTCGCCGTTCAATCCGAGAACGAGCACCTGATGGCGAAGCGTGTCGGTGATGTAGAGACGGCGTGCGTTGGTGTCGATCGCCAGTCCAGTGGGGCGCTCGAAGCGGACTTCGTGCACGTTGCCGCCGATGGTGCGCTGAAAACGGCCTTTGGCATCGAAGATGTAAATCTGGGCGCGCTCAGAATCGGTGACGTAGACGTTATCGCTGTTGTCACAGACGATGCCGATCGGCGAGGAGAGATTCTTACCGCGGGGCCCTTTGAGGAACTGGTACTTCTGCTTTTCGAAATCGAAGACATGGACACCGTGGGCGCCGGGATCGGCGATCAGCAGGCGGCCGGTGCTATCGTGCGTGATCGAATAGGGACGCAGTACTTCCGGCTTATCGTCGGGGGCACCCGCGACCCATTGCACCAGTTTGCTGAAGAAGCTCTTGGGCTTGGTGAATTCGCGGACCGAAGGAAGAGTGCGAAGGTAATCGACCGTACCGCGCGCCGGTGTGGCGGCATGCAGGGCTGAGGCACTCACAGCAATCGCCGCGATAACCAGACGCATTCGGGATGGTGCGGAGATTGCCATTACAGTAGTTTGGCCGCCCTCGAAATCCGGATGTAGATGCGTCCGCGCTGCGTCTGCGGATAGAAGGCGTAGATCTGATTGGTGCGCACGTATCCGGCGTCAAACCGGAGTTGCCGGAAGTGGTAAGACGCGCGGATGTTCAGCATTTCAAAGTCATTGTTGACGATTCCGGCCAGATGCTGGCGGGATCGCGTCCAGGTGCCGGTGATTTCCAGTTTGCGCGTTGGGTTTGCGTGAACGGAGAAATTCAAACCGCGGTAGTCGCTGGGTAGGATGGCGAGGGGATCGACGAAAATTGTGCCCGTGGGATCGCCGGCGATGAGTTGGTTGTAAACGGGCAAAGCATTGCCGACGCCCTGATTGAGCGAGGCGCTGAGCTGGAGCCGCGGATGTTCCAGGCTGATGCGGCCGGTGAAGCCATCCGATTGAAACGCGTTTGCGGCGTTGCGATACTCGCCGGTCTGCCATCCGCCGCCGATGCGGCCCGATAGATTGCCGATGACCCGGCGCATGATGCTGCCTTCCGAACTGAAGTTCTTGGTGGTGTAACCAGTGGCGTTATCGACGCGCTGGTCGGTGCCGTGGACGGAGGCATCGAGCTGCAAGCGGTCCGGTGTGCCGTGCTGCAGCGTGAGCATGTACCGCTGTCCGCGAATGGTTCCTGATTGCCCGGTGATGGAGCCGTTGCCGATATCCCGGCCATATTGCCCGGCAATGGAAATCCAGGACAGGTGCTTGGCATAGCTGACGCCCGCGGTGGCCGTGGAGAAGGACGATCGCAGAGGACCAGCTTCGCGATTGACCGCCGATACCTGGTTGTGATCGGCCTGGGCGAAGACGCCGAATCCGTGCGCGAGTTCCACCGACGTGGTGCCGTTTACATTGGCATTCGAGATGTTTTGCCTGAGCGTGCTCAGCAGCGTGGGGTCGGGCGCGATGGTTCCGGGCCCGGTGCCGCCCAAACCGGTGAGCACCTGATTCAACACCTGGGAGGCGAGGTTTGAGGAATAGCCGGCTCGCATGGAGCCGCGCCAGCGGCGCTTGGGCAGAATCTGCATGTTCGCGTTCGCATACTTCGTGGTGAGATCAAAGGGCTGTCCGAAGAGCGCGCTGGAGGTGCGCTGCGCGCCGGCGGTCATGTGCATGGTGACGCTCTGTCCAAAGCCGCGCTGCGCGTCGGTTTGATATTGCGTGACACCTTGACTCAAGCGGTACGTGCTCTCGGAAAGATTCAGCGGGGAAAAGAGTTCTGTTTGATAGTTCTGACGATTTGCGAATCCACCGAAAGTCCAGCCCCAACGCTCGTATTTGCTGTCCAGTTTAACGTGGTTGCCGCTAGAGTGCGCGTCCGGGATCAGATCGATGCCGGAGACGGAGTTTGAGGAGCTCCTGTCCCAATCAAAGTGAAAGACGGGAAGCTTCGCCGGGCGCAGTTCCCAGTTGACGCCTATGTCTTTGTAGCGATTTTTCAAACGATACGTGGAAACCTGAGCGAGGCCGCCAAAGTAGGCGTCTTCGAGTTGCACATTCGTATAACGAAACGTCAGCGGGAAGGCACGGCGGCGCAGGAACGTGGTGTTGAAGCGGATGCCGTTGCCGCCCTGGAAGCCGGCTTCGGTGGCTTGCGGACCGAAGTTCAATTCGGGCTGTGCGGAAAACGTGACGAGATCCGGCGTCATGTAATAGCCGGTGATATTAAAGACGGAGCCTACCGGGACGAAGGTGATTTTCTGATCCACGACGTCACGGGTATAGCTGCTATAAAAGCCCGTGGAGAAGGTTCCGTTGACACGCAAGGGCTGTTCCTGCGCACTGGCGCATAGCGCGGTGCTCAGGATGGCGGCCACCTTGATGATTTTTCTGCTGCGTGCCAAGTTAGATCCCCAGAAATCCTTCCGATCGAAAAGTTCGGTGGGTGCGGGCATCCACACCCACCGGTGCCATCTAAACTACAGGTGGCAGGTCGTACACAGCGTAGTGTTGTTAGGCATACGCAGGTAGTTAGTATTGGTGTTGTTGTGCGAGTCGTGGCAGGAAGAGCACTGCACGGTGTTGGAAGCTCCGTAAAGCGGGAGCGACGCAACCACCGTAGCAACGGCCTGCAAACCCGCGTCGTTCGCGGGAGCATGACTCATGTTGACAGGATGGTCGTTGGTTAAACCGGCCGAATCATAAGCCGGGGTCTTCGAACCAACCTTATTGGCATTGGTCATTCCGCTTCCATTGTTGATGGAGCTGAACGTCGATGTGACGCCATCATGACAGCTCAGACAAAGCAGCGAGTACATGCGAACGTCGGTAGACGTCGTCAATGCACTGCCGCCCAGTTCCGTGGACTTGTTGTTCATGGTGGCGGAATCGTAAACGCCAAAGGTATTGGCGGCTGCCGGGAATGAACGGGCCCACAGCAAAATGGCGCCGGTACCCTGGGTGCCGCCATTTGCCAGCGATCCGTTGTGCGGCGCATGACACGACTTACAACCACTGCCGCTGATGTCATGCGACGAGCCGGCCACCCCGGTCTTCGGCAAATTGGCTGCGTACAAGCCTACAGCCAGACCGAAGAGGGCAACCAGCGTATATCGAATGGATTTCATAAAGGTTCCTCTCTCAAAAAAATGAACTGCCGCCGGGATACTTAGTCCCGCCGGTCATGAAACAGATCTAGTGCTTGTTACTCGGATTCGCCTCCTTTCCATCCGCCTTTGTGTCGGCTCTCGTCGAGGCCGGCTGCGAAATGTATTGGAATACCTGCACGCGTCCGCGGTATTGCTCGGTGGTGTAGATCTGATCGTTGGAATCAATGTAGAGACCGGCCACCAGAGCGAACTGGCCAGGATTGGTTCCCAGCGCGCCGACAGCAAGCAGCGGTTGGCCTTCACGCGTCAGAATTTGAAAATTGTTGAACTCGGCGTCGGCCACATAAATGTGGCCTTCGGAATCGACCGCAATGCCCTTGGGACGGATGAACTCTCCGGGGGCGTCGCCCTGAGTGCCGATCGATTTAATGAATTTGCCTTCAGCGTCCAAAATCTGCACACGCTGATTCAGTGTGTCGGCGATGTAAACATCGCCGCGGCGATCCACGGCTATGTTGGTGGGGCCGGCAAAGGCACCCGGTTCCTTTTTGCCTGGCTTGCTTGGCCCGCCAATGTAGCGGATGAACTTGAAGGTGTTGCTGTCGAAGACGGCAATGCGGTTTTCCTTGGCATCAGTGACGTAGAGCCGGGAGCGGTTACGGTCAATCGCAATTCCACCGGCGCGGCCGATCTGCGCCGAGCCGAACTGGCCGGCGATGGTTCCCGCCGCATCGAAGCAGGTGATTTGATGCGCCGTGGCGTCGGATACGAATAGGCGATCCTGTCCGTCGATCGCCACGCCGATGGGCATGATCAACGGAGCGCGGTCGGTTCCTTGGCGGCGGTCGAGCGCTTTGCCGTCACGGTCGATCACGAAGATGGTGCGGCGTTCGGAGTCTGCAACAAAGATGCGGCCGTGCGAGTCGGTCGCAATGCCGTAGGGGCGATGCAGTTCTTCTTTCTCATCCGCCGTCTTGGCGCCGCTGACCTTTTCGAGCCAGCTTGCCTTCTTCACGGGCTTACCGATTTTCGCTAGATCAGAGTACTCGGTCACCCAACGAACACGCGGCGGGTCTGGCGGCAAAGGCCAGATGAGTTCCGACGGCTTCGGCGCTGCGTTCGCAGGCTTCTTCGGCGGCGCCTTATCCGCGGCAGCGGCAGTCGAGAGGAAAAGAAAAATGAGGGAATGAAGGAGGACTAGAAAACGACGCTTCAAATACACGGCTTACGCTCCTATGCCACCGTTTCCCGTTGGGACACAGCGGCTCAACACGGGTCACGCGACAAACCCAAAACCGCTGGGCGTCGAGCGGAGCGTTTTAGAATGCAAAAGAGCAATCCAGCGTGTTTTCCGAAAAGGAAACGTCGCACTGATATGACGCATATCGCTCGCTCGACTCGCGTCAACGTCAATTAACAAGTACTTCGACTGGCCGAGGCCTAGACGTTAGGCCCAAGAGACTATTCATCCCTGTCAGAAGAACTACAGTGGTTGACGTAAGACCAAAGATTGTTAGCTAATGCCAAACGTTTCTAAGCTATGCGGAAAGACTTCGTCGAAAAGCGAGGGACGAATTAACGAAAACTAATTCTTCCGTAGTCCACACCGTACTTAATCCCGCTCAGTGTTTTCACGTAGCCCCTAACTGTAACGGCGGTTCAAACCGATGTATCTATGTAATTTGCCCAGAGTATCTAACGTTACTGTCAGTATCCTCGTTGCCCTGGTTTGTTGTTGCACTTTGTTTGCGCAGATCTCTCCCGGTCCCCTATCCCAGGCTCACCAGGGGTTGGAAGGGGTCACGAAGTGTAGCCAATGCCACGGCTTGGGGGGAGGCGCGCTCGGTTTCAAGTGTCTGGAATGTCACGCTGAAATCAAGCGGCGGCTCGTCGCGCGTACAGGTTTTCACGCCCGCAATTACACCGAGTCCGCCAACGAGACCGATTGCACCCGCTGCCATGTGGAGCATAACGGGCGAAAATTTTCCTTGATCCGGCTGGATCGCAAGGACTTCAATCACGGTACGCAAACGGGTTTTGCCCTGGAAGGCAAGCATCGCCAGCAAAATTGCGAGAGCTGCCATAATGCCAAGCATCTGACCGCCGAGGCCAAGGCCGAAATCAAAGTTTCCAACACGGATCACACGTTTCTAGGATTGAAGCGGGAATGCACGACGTGCCATACCGATCAGCATCGCGGGCAACTGGGCACCGAATGCGTGCGCTGCCATTCGCAGGACGCATGGAAACCAGCACCCGGCTTCAGCCACAGTAAAACGGGATTCCCCCTGACGGGGCAGCACCAAAGTGTGGCGTGCCAGAATTGCCACGGGCCCAAGGGGACGGAGCAGGCGGCCCGCTACAAGGGACTGCAGTCTGGCGGCTGCCAGAATTGCCACACCGACCCGCACAAAGGCGCGTTCCAGGAAGCAAAGGTGAAGGGTGGTTGCGAATCGTGCCATACGACGGCCGGATGGAAGAACAACCGTCCCAGCCAGAACTTCGATCACTCCACAACCCCGTTTGCGCTAGCCGGAAAGCACGCCTCGCTCACTTGTGAGCAGTGCCACAAGAGTGCGGATTTCCGCCGTCCGATTGCGCATGAGAAGTGCGCGGATTGCCACGAAGATCAACATAGTGGCCAGTTTCAATCGCGAGCGGCCGGTGCCGATTGCGCGGCCTGCCATAACGAAAAAGGGTTCAAACCGGCGCTGTTTACCCGGGAAACGCATCAGCAAAGCAAATTCCGCCTGGAGGGAAAGCACGAGACGATGGAATGCATTCAGTGCCACCTGCCGGCAGGCAAGGAAACTGTCTACGTGCTGGCGAAAACCCAGTGCGCTGAGTGCCACGCCGATCCGCATGCGGGCGAATTCGCCTCGGCCCCGCATAACAACCGGTGCAGCGATTGTCACTCGACATCGGCGTTCAAGCCGACGCAGTTCTCGCTGGAGACTCATACAAAGACAGGTTTTCCCTTGGTGGGATCGCATACGTCGGTTGCCTGCTACGATTGCCACAAGCCGCTTGTAGCCAGTGCAGCCGTACCTGTGGCTGCCGCCAAGTTATTGGCGGCAAAGGTCGAACCAAGCGCGGCTCGGCGCTATCACTTTGCGTCGCAACAGTGCGCTGTGTGTCACAGCGATCCGCATAAGATCGATGCTTCCTATGGCTCCCGTTGCGAGACGTGCCACGTGGTGCAAAAGTGGAATCAGACGCAGTACGATCACTCGCTCACAAAGTTCGCGCTGGCCGGGGCGCACACCAAGTTAGAGTGCGTGAAGTGTCACAAAGAGATTCCGTTCCCGCAGCCGGTTTCCGCACAAGGTTCAGTTGCCAAGGCCAGTACGGCGAAAACGGTTCCGGGCTTCACAAAGGTGGAAGCAACCTGTTACGGCTGCCATCAGGATCCGCACGCCGGACAGTTCCGGGCCGGCGCGCCGCAGAGAGATTGTGGCAGTTGCCATTCGATGAATCAGTGGGTGATGCCGGCAAGCGGATTGGGAGCGTTCAATCACGATGCGACACGTTTTCCGATGGACCGGTCGCACGTCAATGTCCGCTGTGAAAAATGCCACGCCGAACAGGGCCAGGTGAATGGCAAAACGATGCGGAAGTTTCGAGGAACGGCCCTGGAATGTACGCAGTGCCATTAAGCGAATCGGGTGAGCAGACGATGAAACGGGGGAGATTGAGTCCAGGCATGTTCCAACCGAAACCAGGCGCGGATAGGAGTTAGACGATGGCGACGCTGATTGCATCTCCGGTCGTGAGCGCACGGCCGCGGAACGATTCGGGCCATCGGGTCCGCGTTGCTGCCGCTGGCCTGGCCGCCGCCGCGCTCATCGCATTTCTGGCTCTGCACGGCAACAGCTATTATTGGACAAACCTGGAAGACCGGCCCTTTTCGCCGATGCACGGGGAACTGCGTTCGAGTGGCACTATCGGCTTCAAGCTGGGCATTCTCGGCGTATGTCTGTTCGGTATCCTTTTTCTGCATCCGCTGCGGAAACGATGGGCTTGGCTGGCTCAAAAAGGCAGCACCCGGCATTGGCTGGATTTCCATGCAGTGGTGGGAATCACGGCTCCAATCGTGATTACGTTCCACTCGGCCTTTAAATTCCAGGGGCTGGCAGGGATGGCGTACTGGATCATGATCGTGGTAGCTCTGAGCGGATTTATCGGACGTTATGTTTATGCGCAAATTCCGCGGACCATCCATTCGGTGGAGCTTTCGGTCGATGAGTTAGAAGAGCAGACATTGGCGCTGGCAGCCAGGCTGCATGAGCAGAAGTTGTTCCGCGAAGAAGACTTTGCTCCATTGCTGGCGGTACCGACACGAGAGGAAGTTCGGCGGATGAACCTGCTGGTACTGATAGGCACGATGCTGATGATGGATTTGCGGCGGCCGTTTCTCGTGGGACGGCTACGGCGGCGGTTGCTGCATGGTTCGGAGTTGTTGACGACAGTGGGTGGATTTCTGGATTCCCATCACGCGGACTTCGAGTTCGTGATCCAAAGCGTCCGGCGCCAGTCCTGGCTGCGGACGAGAACGGCGTTTTTGGAACGTGCGCTACGGCTATTTCATCTATGGCACGTCGTCCATCGTCCGTTCAGTTTGTCATTCATTGTATTGGCGATCGTCCATATTACGGTGGTGCAGTTGGTAGGCCACCGGTAAATGGATGCCCGTGGGAAGTGTAGGTCCGTATGAGTGAAACGCTGGCTACCTATGCGATCTATGCGATCGTTTTGTTGATTCCGCTGTCCATTTACCTGTACCGGCAGAAGCGCTCGAAGATCGCGGCGGCGGAGGCGGCGGAGCGAGGCAAAGTGTTTTCCGAGACGCCGCGTGCGCAGCATCCGCAGATCGACGTCTCGAACTGCATCGGCTGCCAGAGTTGCACCACAGTCTGCCCGGAGGGTTTGGTCCTGGGTATGGTAGGCGGTAAAGCCGCAGTGGTGAATCCCGTGCGTTGTATCGGTCACGGACTGTGCGCGGACGCGTGTCCGGTCGGGGCGATCACGATGGCCTTGGCCGCGCCAGGGATGAGCGCGGACCTGCCGTATTTGACTCCCGAATTCGAGACCAGCATCCCCGGTTTGTTCATCGTTGGCGAGCTCGGCGGATTGGCGCTGATTCGCAATGCCATTAATCAGGGGCGCGATTGCGTGGATACGATTGCAAAGCGCTTGTCCGAAAGGCAACGCGACCAGAATCCCGATGTTTTCGATGTACTGATTGTGGGGGCGGGCCCCGGGGGTATCAGCGCATCTTTGCGGTCGATTGAGCATGGTCTGCGTTACGTGGTCCTAGAACGCGATACCGTGGGCGGAACGGTGAGCAAATACCCGCGTCAGAAGTTGGTGATGACCACACCGGTTGATTTTCCAATCTACGGAACGCTCAAACAAAGAGAATTCTCAAAGGAAAGCCTTCTTGCGTTTTGGCAGAAGATCGGCGCCCGTCCGGACTTTCACCTCTATACGAACGAAAGTGTGGAAGGCATCGTGAAAGGCGCGGACGGATGGTTCACCGTCACCACACAGCGAGTCACGTATCGTGCGCTGCATGTGGTGCTTGCCATGGGCCGCGCGGGCAATCCGAGGAAGCTGGACGTGAAGGGCGAAGAGCTCCCCAAGGTGATGTACCGCCTGATTGAGGCAGATCACTACCGGAACAAGAACATCCTGGTTGTGGGCGGCGGCGATAGCGCCGTGGAAGCGGCGCTTGGCCTGGCAAGGCAAAAAGGCAACCGCGTTACCGTCTCGTACCGCAAAGAGTGGTTCGGCCGTATCAAGGAACGCAACGCGAAACAGGTGGAAGAGGCCATGCAGGCGGGCTATCTGAACGTGATCTTCAATTCGATTCCCGTGGAATTCACCGAAAGCAGTGTGGTGCTGAATGTGGATGGCGAAAAGAGGGAATTGCCGAACGACTACGTTTGGATTTTCGCCGGCGGCGTGGCACCCAACGAGTTCCTCAAACGCGTGGGCGTGCGCTTTGGGTCGAAGGATCTGACGCTGGAAGCGGGGGCGGAGGCGCGAGCCGACGCGGAACTGGCGAGTGCGACCGTCTAGCGTGGACACCAAGCCACAAGCTTCCGGCGGTTAGATTGTTGCTGCTGGTTTAGTTGGAGGCGCGGATCGGAGTCGAACCGACGAATAAAGGTTTTGCAGACCTCTGCCTTACCACTTGGCTACCGCGCCCCGATATTGCGAGGGCTACTCCAGAGATACCGTGCCGGGGGCTGTAAAGTCAACCGCGAAAAGCGGGTAGCGAAGGGCTTGGGGAGCCGCAAACTACTGCTTTGTGTCGCTCGGTGGGGGTGGGCCGAACTGGGGACCCATGCCCGGGCGGCGTGGGCCGCGGTCGAAACGGCGGGCTTGGCGGCGTTGAATTTCCTGCCACTGGTCCGGAGTGAACACCATGCGCATTTTCAGGCTCATTTGCGAGAGCGTGCGCGTGAGATCGGCACGAGTGGAGGCCAGCCGCTCAATCGCTTCGGATGCTTTCTTCTGGTCGACTGGATTATCGTTGAACGCGACCTGCACATCGGCGTCGGCCTTCTGCATGGCGGTGCGAACGTCCACCATCCTGCCCCGATAATCCTTCAGCACCGCATTGATATCGGCCTTCTGCGCTTCGCTCAGGTTCAGTTCCTGCACGGCGCGGTTGTTCCACCAAGGGCCTTCCCACCACGCCGCGGCGGGCGGCCGGGGTCCGCGAGCCCCAAGGGGACCACCTTGCACAACCCCTTGCGAATTGCCTTGCGCCAGAAGTAGAGCGGGCAAAACTAGCATCAGTAGAATACGGCGCTTCATCGGTAACTCAGGAAACTAGTTCCGCTCCTCCACTGGGTCACTGCGATCGGATTCGTCCACAAAAAGCGCCTGAATGGGCACCGCCGCGCTTGGCTCATAGGATTGCTCCAGCGAATATACGTCGCTGAAGAGTTCCGCGTCGCTGACGTCGTTGTTGGCAATATTGTTTGAGATGTTGCTGGCTACCGTGCTCGCAACGCGCGTTTCTTCCTTCACGGGTTCGGCGCCGGGGCCAAACATGAAGACTGCCACCGTCAAGGCAACAGCTGCGGTCGCCGCTGGCACCCATACGCGCCAGATGTTTGGCCGCGAACGCTCGATGCGCTCATATACCTTGCGGCGCTGGGCCGCGAGGAATTCTGGCGAGACTTCGGAAGTCACCGATGCGGAACGCCGGTACGCCAGCGCTTCCCAGCGATCGGAACACGCTTTGCATTCGGCAAGGTGCGCGTGCAGCGAAGCCATCGCACGGTCATCGGCTACACCATAAAAAGCGTCCACCATGGCGGCCACGGGTACGTGGGGATCGCCGTTCGGGAACGTCGCCGGATGGTTTGGGTTGTTCATGGCTCGCCGCCTTGGTACAGATCCTTTAACTCGATGCGCAACTTACCCACCGCGCGAAACATGTGGGCCTTGACGGTTCCCACATCGAGCCCCAAGGTTGCGCCGATTTCTTCGAGGCTCATCTCATCATAATGCCGCAGGGTGAACACGGCCCTCTGCCGGTCGGATAACCGGGAAAGCGCCATTTCGAGCCGAGCGCCGATCTCTGAGGCCAGTAGCTTCTGTTCGCCCTCTGGTGCTTTCGAACGCGCCATGCCGAGGATGATCTCTTCATCGGCGGGTTGCGGTCTACGCCGCCAGAATTGCCACTTGCGCGAACGTAACCGGTCCAAACAGGTATTCACCGCAATGCGCGACAACCAACGGGCGGGATCGTCAAGCGCTTTGGCGTCCTCTTTCTGCAGGGCCTGGTAGGCCTTCAGAAACACGTCCTGGGTCGCCGAATCGGCTTCGTCCGGGTCCTGGAGCATGCGCTGGCAAAGAGCGTAAACGCGCCGTTGCTCCGCGGTCATCCAAGCGCCGAAATCGTGCATCCACTCCGCCTCAACACGTCCAGCTTCGGCTTTCACTGCTTCCGCCCGGGACGGGAACAGAGGCTCGGCCATCTGCCCTATCATACTCTTCCAGACGGGAACGCGCGGTTGCGGTTTACATTGACTCCAAAAAGGAATCGCCCAGCTTCGGATCCCCGAATGCTGGGCGAATTTTTTATAAATCTATATTGGAGAATAACTTAGAAATTATTGGGCGCCGAACGCCGTGGCGTGGTGCGTGAGAACGGTTACTGGTTCGGCCGCCGTCTCCGTGTTCTGGATCAGCTTGGCAAGGGAGACTGTGGATTCCGTTGCTGGCCGCGGTGCCGGCGGAAGCGACGGGGCCGATGTTGCGGGTAACGAACCCGACACAAAGACAGATTCCTTCGGGAGTTCGGAGAGATCGCGGCCTTCCTCGATCAACATTTCGTGCTCTATCCAATTGGATAGCGGGATGTTGCGGAAGAAGATGCGCTCCTGCATAACCATCGCCCGGCGCGAAGTTTCGAGTTGTTTTGTCTCGCGAACGTAGCTGCGCTCTTCAATGCGGATATCGTGCATGAAATCGTCAAGAGCCTGGCGCTTGCATGCTTCTTCGGTGGCTTTGACACGCTCTTCGAGCGTGATCTTGTTCGACGCGATGGAGGCGCGGGCTTCGGCGAGCGATTCGCGTTCCTTCGCCAGGGCCACTTCCATGCGGGCCTGCATGATGTAGTACGACAACAAGGCGGTTCCCCCGGCCACGAAGACCGGCAGAAACATCCAGAGAAACGCTTCCATTGGCATAGGTTACCTGCAGTAATCTATCGGCGCGGTACGCGGGAAAAGTTAGGGTTGTAAGGGAAAAAACTGAGGCGGCAGTACGAAAAGTAGCACCTTCCGGCGTCGGGTACCGGGTGCTCGGGTCCCTTGCGATTTGGTTCGTTGGGGAAAATACTTAGGTAGCATCGGCGCCGTCGAGCTTCCGATCCGACAGAAGCGCGCCGCACAAACTCAACTTCAAGGACAGAAGTGCGCCAAGAATCGCCCCCCAGCGGAAAGAGAACCCGGAGAAGAAACCGTAGTATTTCCCGAGAAGAACCGCGGCGCCCAGGATACGGTCGGCCTGATGGGGGATGTCGTTCGGCGGTGTGGCCATAGGTGGATCCCAGAGCGCACGGATACCAGTGCAGATGCGAATCTTGCGGCCCGCGCGGCGAATCTGGAGGGCGAGGTCTGCGTCCGCCCAGTGGTGGCCCAGACGTTCGTCGAAGTAGTTCATGCCGGCGACGAAATGGCGGCGAACCAGGATGGCGTCACTGCCCGGATAGGCGGCATCCACTGTTTCCGAGTTGGTTGCGGGCACGCTTTTTGCGGGCAGCCTTTCCGCGGCCTCGCGAAAGAAGGCGGGGTCCGGCACCGGCAGAATTTGCGGCACGGGCTGGCCGTCGCTGTCCACCAGCAGAGGACACAACGCCACTGATGCGGCATCGTTCTGCAGACGCTCGGCCAAGGCCATTACGGTTTCGGGAAACACCTCGACGCCCGGCGAGAGGTAGAACAGCGTCTCGGCTTTCGCGGTGCGCGTGGCGATGTTCATCGCGCGTGTGTTGCCGAAATCGTGCGGCAGGCGGAGCATGGTGACCGAAGGAAACTCCTCGTCGAGCGCGGAAGTGCCATCGTCACTAGCGCGATCCACCACCAGAATTTCCAACTGTTCGCGGTCATGTGAATTTTCGAGTGCCACAATGGTGCGGCGCAGCTCGGCAAGTTGATTCCGCACAGCGAGGATGACGGAAACTTTCGGTGGAATGGGAGCTTGGTAAACTTCGTCGGCCATGGAAGAGGGTGAAGGACGATGATAGCGCTTTAATACAGGATTGGGCTATGACGGTGGGTGTGGATTTGCGATATCCGGGCGAGCCGTGGCTGCTCGACGTGTGTCCTCGTGCAACAAAGTGCTACAAACTCTCCCGGAGTGTGGATCGTTCGATGGCGTAAGGGTTTGCGGGGCGGTTTTCCACCAAAGGAGTTTTTGGAAGCGAAAAGCGTTGGCGTCCATAACCTGCTGTAAATGAAACTGTTTAGATCCACTACGGTATCGCATCGCCCCTATAAAAACAAACTATGGGTCAAGGCGTTGCCAAACGAGCCGGAGTCGTTGAAAATTAAAGCTAACCTTACGCACATAGGTAAAACTGGAACCCCCAGCCCCGAAGGAGAAGAATGAGCAATCAATTGCATGACTTCCTGGAGCTCTCCTATACCGAGCTCGAAGATTTGAATCTTCAGGCCAAGCAGCAGCGCCTGGCGCGAGTGCCGATGGATAAGATTCGCGAAGAGCGCTTGAAGTACCTGACCGAGGAGAAGCGCATCAAGGCCGTCACGGTCATGTTCAGCGACCTCGAAGGACGCTTGCACATGCTCGATTACGACAAGAAGTTCCTTTTGAAGAGCTGGGACAACCTCACCTTTGACGGTTCCTCGATCCGTGGGTTCACGGCGCAGCGCGAGAGCGACCTCCGCTTGGGCCTAGACTGGTCGGCGTTCTATTGGGCTCCGGCGGATTACTTCGGCGCCGGTAAAGTTTTGGTGTTTGGCGAAGTGATCGACAAAGACGGTTCTCCGTACGTGGGCGATCTCCGTGGCGTGCTCAAGTCCTTCGCCGCACAACAGTACAAGAAGAACGGCTACACGCTGAACGCTGCCAACGAAATCGAAGGCTTCCTGTTCGCTGGCCCGGACGCCGAGCGCAACTACCACGAAACCGGTAAGTTTGATTACGTGAACAACGGCGGCTACTATCATTCGCTGCCGGGCGATCCGCTGCGCACCTTCATCGATCGTGTCGCGGAAGTGCAGCGCGCCATGGGTTTCGAGAACGAAAAGGATCACCCGGAAGTTGCCCCTTCGCAGTTTGAAATTAACTACAGCTACTCGGAAGTGCTGATCGCCGCCGATCAGATCCAGCTTTACAAGTTCATCTGCCGCCAGGTGGCGAACAAGATGGGATTGACTGCCAGCTTCCTGCCGAAGCCAGTGGTGGGCGTCAACGGTAGCGGCATGCACACCAACGTCTCCATCTCCAAGGACGGCAAGAACGCGTTCTGGGATGCCAAGGGCCAAGAAAAATTGAGCGGCCTCGGCTGGGGCTTTGTCGATCGCATTCTGACCGCAGGCAACGACATCTGCTTGATGCTGAATTCTAGCGTAAACGCTTATCGCCGCCTGGATCCGCACTTTGAAGCGCCGAACCAGATCATCGCCTCCGCGGTTGACCGCGGCTCGATGGTTCGTATTCCGATCGGCAACGAGAAGAGCATCCGCGTGGAAGTTCGTTCGGTGGGTCCGGACGCCAACCCGTATATGGTTCTCTACTCGATCTTCAAGACCGGCATCGACGGCAGCATTTCGAAGATCAAGGATCTGCGCACCGCGAAGCGTTATCTGCCCGATAACATTTACGACGCCATGGACAACTTCAATAAGTCCGAATGGACAACGAAGATCCTTGGCGAGGACGTGAAGTCGCGCTACGCCGATCTCAAGAAGGCCTCTGCGGACCGCTGCTCTCGTCTGCTGGGTACCATCGTCAAGGCGCCGGAAGTGCAATTCCACCACGAAGTGTACAACCAGTTCCTGTGGAATAAGTTCTAATCACGGAAGGTTTGGAGCGTTTGTTGCGGCCCGGAGGAAACTCCGGGCCGTTTTGTTTTTGTGCCTAGGACTCCCCGGTAACGCGGGTGTTGTTGGCAAGCGTGGCGCGAGTTACTTCTTCCGCATGGCGAGCAACAAATTGGATTCGCCTAGACGGAATTTGTAGCTGATGCCGAAATCTAGAGGCTGGACGTTTTCCTTGGCATCGTAGGCTGCTTTGAGGTCGTCCTGCAGCCAGTTCTTGAACAGATCAATTGGCTTGTCGTAGGCCCCGAACAGATGCACGTCCCAATTGTTCGGTTCGAAGTAATGATAGGGGATGCCGGAATCGTCTTCGATCACAACATTGCTTTTCGAAAGAATGGTCCCGCGAATATCGGAGAAGTACCGCTTGTGCATCAGATACGATGCGGATTTGACCAGTGTTGCTTGTGCCGGTAGGGTTTGCAGGTATTTTGTGGTCCCTGGCTTTCGCCTTAAGCGGGTGTTGGTTAGGTTTAAAGCAAAGTATCGTAGGGTTCGAACTGGACCCGGGTTGGCGGACGCTTTGGTTTTGCTATTGACGACCTGCGTTGTCCGGAAGTGAATCATTACGCCGTTGGTTTCGGTCTTCACTGCGTCGTTGGGTGCGGTAATATTCCCGTTCGGTGCGATGGCGATGGGGGTGACATCGACGATTGTGTTTCCGGCGCGTGCAATCAGGAAGAGCAACACGGGGAGGACTCCGCCTGCGCTGCCTTCCGCGAGATCGTGTTCCATTTCTTCGGTTTTGAAGAAGCCAAGTGCCACTGCTGACTGCCACCCCTTACGGAGTGCGGGCCAATATTCCGGGCTGTAGTTCGCAGTATTCGAGGGCACACAGCCGACTGGTTCCAGGCCGACAAGGGTGTAGTCCTTCGCCTCGGGAAAGAACGCCAGCGGGTTGGTGGCGTCGGGTCCGCTGAAGGGATAGAAGACCGTATCGATGGACGTGTTTTTCGGCAGGTGCTTGGATCGCCAGGCCGCAATACGATCCACGTAGCGGTATTTGAGGTTGCGCCAGTCGCGGGTGGCCGTTTTTGCGTAGTCGTCCCATGCCGCTTTCTGGTCCGGTGCGAATGTGCCCGCATAATTGGTTGCGTTGGCCCCGGCGATTAACTGCGCGGCGGCGTCCCAGTTTTCGATTGGTCCTTGGACCTTGCAGGGCGGTTCGGGTGGCGGGGTTGCTGTGGTTTCGGTTTGCGCGAACAGCGGCAGGCCGAAGCAGAAGAGAGCGATGGTTGTGTAAGAGAAGCGTGCCGGTAGCGGGATCACAGGTTTGACGTTAAGGCCCCTGGTTCCATGATGCCGTACTTTGTCCCTTCGTTTCCCGGTTTTGCGGCCGGAGGCCGGGATCAGCTGAGTTTTTGTAAAAATTGTTCTAGCGACTGGTTGAAGCGCTGGGGATCTTCCATCATCAGGAAGTGACCGCTCCCCTTCCAGATTTCAAGTTCAAGGCTCGGGAAAAGGGTCTTCATTGCCCGGTAATTGATCTCCGTAGCCGGTGAGCTTGCTTGAATCGCGATGGATGGCAGAGTGTAGGTTTCATCCTTTTTGGGTGGCGGCAGGGACGAAGGGCTGGTGAGGGACGCAATTCGGACGTATTTTGGTGTCGCCAACATCTTCGTGCGTATTTCTTCTTTAATGGACTCCGGGGTTTGTTTGGTAAAGCAGGATTCAACAGTTCGGTGAAAGTCCTTTTCTCCCGTCGGTCCCGCCATGATCATTGCCCTGCGCGCCATGCGGATGCGCTGTTCTTCGACGTTCATCGGTCCAGCGCTTCCCTTCCGCACGTCCACGTCGACCAAGGCCATGGCTTTTGCTTTCTCTGGAAAGAGGCGGAGATAGGCGTAGACGATGGGGCCGCCGAGGCTGTGGCCCACAAAAGTAGCCCGTTCGACTCCGGCATCTTTCATTACGGCGTCGATGCTTTTCGCAAACATCTCCATGGGGTAGGCCGTGTGTGGTTTACCACTCTCCCCGTGGCCGGGTAGATCGATGAGCAGGGATCGGTAACGTGTGTAAACCGGAGCCTGCCCGCGCCAGAAGGTACGATCGCAGGTCCATCCGTGGATGAACACCAGGGCTTCGGGCCCAAGGCCGTAGGTTTCGTATTGGATCGGAATGCCGCCAAAGTCCGCGGTACGAGTCTGGTTAAATGATTGTGCTCGAAGTAGGGTTGCAAGAGCCGCGGTGGAGGTGAGTTGTTGGAGGATGGCGCGGCGCGTGGGGCGATTTCGCTGGGCGATGCCTGTGTTCATGGTTTCTATTCAGTGGTAGCCATGTCAGGTTTGTTGCGGGTTTTTTTATTCTTTAGATTTTCGAGATATTCGGACAGTTTCATCGGTAGCCTTGCGCCTTTTTCCAGGTGTTTCTGCGCCGCGCGTTGGTATCGGCGCAAGGTCTCGCGTTTCGTGGATTCCTTGAGATTGCACGTTTCGATGTCGAGGAGCAATTCGACCTCCCATGGACGGAAGGTATTGCGAACCATGTTTCCGCGAAGCAATTCCTGGATAAGGCGGTTGAACTGCGCTAACACGGCCTCGCTGTCGGGGAGTGAATCGTACATGTGCCTTATTGAGTAGTATGGCACGACCTGCCGCTAGTGGCGCGTCGGGCTAACCCTAGTTGTTGTGAGCCAGCCAGGTGTGTATGGCACGGAGTTGGCGGTGCACCTGGTCGCGATCCGTAGCGTCGGGTTCCAGTTGCAGGTATTGCTCAAGGTCGCGCCTTGCGTCCTGGGCACGGTTTAGTTGCATTCGTAGCATGCCCCTCTGTTTGTGCCATGCGGCGACGTTCGGTGCACCGAGGATGATCCAGTCGAGCACCGCGGTTGCTCGTGGCCAGTCATTGTCTCGCAAGTAGACGGCCCGCAGATTTTGCAGCATCCGCATAGCGATTTCTTTGATGCTGGCGCGTCGGAGGAGGGCTGGATCCGCCACTTTCGCTCCCGCTAGCGCAAAACAGTCTGCTGGGGAGATGGGCTTGCCGCCGTGATAGGGATCGATGAAGGTGCTGTAACGCTCGTCATCGAACTGTACGACAAAGTGGCGGGGCAGGCCGATTCCGTAGACGGGCATCGCCAGGCGCCGTGCAATTTCCATGTAGAGGACGGAAAGCGTGATCGGGATTCCTGCTCGGAGTTCGACGACTTGATCGAGACAGCTGTTTCGAACGTCGAAGTAGTTCGTTTCGTTGCCGTGGTACCCCAGCTCTCCAAAGAGGTAGCGTTGAGCGGTATCGACGAAGTCCCGTCCGTCGTTGAAGTTGCGCAGTCGATCCCCAAGGTTGCACGCAAGATCGTTGAGACGGTCGAGGGTTGACTCGTGAGCGAGTTCAGGAGTCTGGATGGAGGCAATCTCCAGCGCTGCCTTGTCGAGGCGTGCCTTAACTGGGTTGTCTTCGAGAATGTGACGTAGATGGTCCACCAAATTCTATTGTTACGTAGCGTTGGGGGCTTGGTGGCGGGTTTGAGGGGAAATGGAAAAGGGAGGGCCGAAGCCCTCCCTTTTTCTTGGTTCAGACAAAGAACCGCTGCGGCTTACTGACCGAGCGAATCCTTGAAGACCTGGATGGTGCGTTGCAGCTGCTGGGCATCGCCGCTTCCCCACCAACCGACGTTGGCGGATTGCGCGTCGTAGCCGCGGTAGCTCTTGCTGCCAACCACGCCGTCCATAACCAGACCGAGGTAAGACATCGGCGGCACGGAACCGTTGGTGGAGAACAAGAACGCAACACCGTGGCAGTATTGGAACTGCGAGTTGGCGATCGCGTAGCCCGCGAAGCCACTCGGCGCCAGGAAGGTAGCAAAGCTACCCGCGGCGACGTTGGCGCTCGGGCTGGAGGCCGACTGGGCAGCCGTGCCACTGGACACCGGGTTGGAACCCGTGCGGCCGAAGTAGTACACGGTCACCGTGCCGGACTGCTGATTGGCGCTGTAGCCAGGAACGTTCAGCGACGAAGCGTTCGTCGGATCCATCGAGGTGTTGGAAACGGCGAAGCCGGTCACGTAGTTGCTGTCAGAGACAACCCACGGGAAGAGCAAGCTGCAAGAGCACTTGCCGATCGCAACAAAGTCCTGCGCCGGGCCAGTGGTCTGCTTGAAGCGCGGGATGCCGTTGCTGTCGGAGCCAACGCTCGTGTAGTACGGAGCGAAGGTCGCCGTGCCAACGGTCGTCGTCACACCCACCGCAGCATCAGTGGTCGGGGCGCTGTAGGACAGCAAGCCATCGATGAACAACGTTTCGATGGAACCCGGATCAGAGAAGAGCACTTCGTAGACCACGGTGGCGCCGCCAGCCGGGATCGTGAAGCGCGAGCCGCTGACCGGCGAGTACGCACCGAGACCGGTGGTGCCCGAGGTGTAGTTGGTCAGCTTCGCAACGCCGGTGTTACCCGCGCCGTTGCTCAGGTAAGCAGTGGTCGGGATCGAGAGGCTGGTGCCGCTCGGCGGGGCGCTGATCGCAAAGCTGATGCGCGTACCGTAGTCCGCAACACCGGCCTTGTTCTGACCGTGACGGGTGCTGTAGCCCGGGTTCATGAAGCCAGATTCCGAGAAGTAGCGATAGTCCGGAATATTCTGGTTCAGGTCGCCGGCGCCGTAGTAGGTGCCACCGTCCCAACGATACTGTTCCGTGCTGGCGAGCCACGAAGACAGATCGTTGAAGCCATTGTAGTTTTCAACGTACTGAACAACGTTCTTCGCCTTCCAAGCAGAGCGGAAGCCTTCCACGATGGAGATGGATTCCACCTGTTCGTGACCACCCGGCTCAGAGATGCACTGCAGGAAGCCCTTGTCCGCCGTCACCGACGTGGCGCCCATGCCCTTGAGGACAGTGGCAACGACAGTGTTGTTGAACTGGAGGGTAACCGAAGCAGGACCTTCCACCGTCACCACCGCAGTGATCTGCGGGAACGAAGCCGGATCAAAGCGGGTAGCGTCGATGCGGATGTTGGTGATGCGGATGGTGCGAACCGTGTTCGAACCCGGGGGATCAAACGGAACGAACGGGAAAACGACGCCGTTCGGACCATCGGGGCGACCCTGGTAGATGTTCGGACGACCGGTGCCGTAAGAGCTGCTGCCAACGGTGCCGTCATACGTCTGGCTCGGAATACCAGTCGAGGTGATGGCGCAAACGCCAGCGCCCGACGGGCCATTGTCCGGAGCATCCGTGGTGCTGGAACCGCACAGCAACTGGACTTGGTTCGTGATGGTGCCCGGTTCGTCGATCATCAGCAGCGCTTCATTGAAGCCCGAGGCAACCGTGCGACCGGTAACCGTGGTGCCGAGGATGGCGACGTGAACGTTGGCCTGCTTTACAGCGACGCCAGCCGGCGTGGTGACGCCTTCAACCGTTGCGCGGCAGCGCAGCGTGATGTCACCAACGAGTTCTGTGTAACCTTCAGCGCGGACAATCTGAGGGGCCGCGGTGAGGGAGTCGCAGAACAAACCTTGCGCGTTAGCCGAAACCGAAAGCCCTGCAAAAAGGCCCACGGAGGCAACCGCATAAACTAATTTGCGAAAATCTGCCATTTCCTTCTCCTTGTGAAATGTTGAATTGAATTGATGGAAGTTCTCTTATTCAACCTGAGCCTCAATCGCATTTCTTTCCACCATTTGACTGGTTTCCGGAAAACGAGCGCTCCAGCCGACTTCACAACTGGCTGACTTCCGCTCGACTGCTCTTCTGTATAAGCTCATTCGACTTCTTTTGTTTTTTCTGTGCTCGCGGGAACGACGGCATACATTTACACCGCCCTGCCCTGGTACACCAACTGCTTAGTTAGACCTGGACGCAGTCAGTTACTTTGATAGCATTAGGCGGCTAGTCAAGTCAAGCCTAAAGTAATAGTTGGGGAGGGTCGCCCCGGATGGTCGAGCCTTGGATTGAATGGCGATTTTCCGGGGCTGAATGGTAATGGAATGAAGCCGTCAGGTTAAAGTTCTTTCACGTACCGCTGTAGTTTTTTGACGCGCTCCTTCAATTCATTGCTGGCTTCCACAAGATCGCTTTCGTTCAGAATGACGTGGGGCGTCATGAAGATGATGAGTTCGCTGCGGCTTTTGCTGTAGCTCTTTGTACCAAACAAAGCGCCCACAACCGGGATGTGGATGAGCCCGGGAATACCCACAGTGGAGGAACTGCTGTCTTCGCTGATGATTCCTCCGATGGCGATTGTATCGCCGTCCTGCACGGTGATTTGCGTCTGCACAACCTGTTGATCGAAGGACGGGGTAAGCGTACCGGCGCCATCACCGGGTTTACTGACCTCTTGATTGATGATCAGCGTTACAACACCGCTGGGGTTCACGCGCGCGTTTACCTGCATGGTGACGCCCGTATTGTGGGAGGAAATGCTGGAGGACACAGTGCTGGTGCCTGCGCTGACTGCCGATGTGGCTGTCTGCACGGGAACCTGAGTGCCGACGGTGATGCTGGCAGGGATGCTGTCAGTGGCGATCAGACTTGGCTCGGAGAGTACGCGTGTGCGTCCGATGTTTTCCGAAAGGCTGAGGAACGCCAGCAGTTCGCGGCTTTGCCCGACAAGGAATCCCGTGCTGAGGCTCGATGCGCCGCTGGTGGAAAGATTGCCGAGAATTGAATGGTTCCCGCTGCCCGTGGCTTTTTGGAATTGAGCGGAGACGCCGCTTGAGAAGGCACCGGTCAGCGCAACCGAGTAGATCTTTGCCTCAAGCAGGATCTGGCGGGGAGCCACATCGATATCCTGGAGAATCTTCAAAATATTTTGCAGCTGTTGTGCGTCCGCCTGAATGATCAGCGCATTGTCGAAGGGATTGGCAACAATGCGGGCCGCGGGCTGCGGCGGCGCTCCAGAGGCCTGGGTTCCGGCAGCACCCGCTCCGGCCACCCCCGGCTGGCCCAGCGTGTTTGCTGGAGCTTGCGCCGAGTAGCCGCCAAAGGCCGGGTATCCGTACCCTCCGCCACCATAGCCCATTCC